>CAKOKU010000036.1 GCA_934095865.1 uncultured Bacilli bacterium | reverse complement strand
AGGCACTATACCTACATATTATTATTATATAATATACCATAAGTAAAAACAAGTGCCTTTCTAATAAAAAAATTAATAAGAAAGGAAGACGAAAAATGAAGGATCCAAATGAAGAAATCAGATTTTCAACTTCATATCATAAATACGAAGATTTAATTAAAAGTATTTTGCATACCGAAAAGCAATCAATAAATGGAGACGAATTACGAGCTTGTTGTCCTTTTCACGATGAACGACATCCCAGTTTCAGTATAAATTTAAATTCGGGAGCATATTTTTGTCACGCTTGCGAAGCTAAAGGTAGTATATTAGACTTTTTAACTAATATGCAAAATATTGATAAAAAAGAGGCTTTACAAGAAATTTATGAATATACAGGTGATAATTATTTTGAAAGCAATACTTACCCTTATTCATTAGAAAATTTTGCAAACGAAAAAAAATTGGATATTGAGTTCTTAAATAATCTAAGAATAATAACATCTGCTAAGAAAGCAAATTGCATAGAAATTCCATACTTTGATATTAATGGTAACTATATTAGAACTAAATATAGAAACAATCCAAAAAACCCTGTAAGATTTTATTGGGATAAAAGTAATGCGGATATACCATTATATGGCTTGTGGAATTTAAACAGTTTTTCTAACGAATATATAGTAATTACAGAAGGAGAAACTGATTGTATGACATTATGGAAGTATGGTGTACAAGCTATCGGTTCTCCTGGTGCAAAATCTTTTAAAACAGAATATGCTAGCTTTTTCGATAAATTTAAGACAATCTACATTCATTCAGATGAAGATAATGCCTCCCAAAATTTTGTAAGGAGCATTCAGGCTGCACTCCCTAATAAAAAACTTTACAAAATAAATAGTAAAGCTTTAGGTTGTAAAGATATTAGTGAACTTCATATAAATGGTAAACTTAATATAAATGAACTACTTAAGACTGCAGAAGAATTAGCAACTGTACCAATTTTTGAAAAAGAGGAAGAACACGTTATAGTAGGTAACAAGTTAATAGATACATATAAATTAAAGTATTATAATGGTAATTTATATTATTACAAAGACGGCGTATATAAATATGCAACAAATGATTTTTTATATAGTTGTATAGTAAAAACTATAAATAAAAGTGCGAAAAAGAATTTTGGTAATACTGTAATTAACTATATAACTGCATTTTTATATAACGAAAGTACTATAAAACCTGATGTTAATTATATTAATTATAAAAATGGATTATATAATTTAGAGGATAACCAGTTATATCAACATACACCTGATATATTCACAATAAATCAACTTAACTGTAGTTATAATCCTAATATATCATCTTGTGCTGTTGTAGATGATTTCTTAGATAGTATTACTTGTAATAATGCTAATAGAAAGCAAACAATATTAATAATTATTGGTTATTGTCAAACAGCAAGAGTGGATTTACAAAAAAGTTTTATTTTCTATGGTAGTAGAGGTGCTAATGGCAAATCAACCCTATCTAATTTAATTATGAAATTAA
>CAKOKU010000035.1 GCA_934095865.1 uncultured Bacilli bacterium | reverse complement strand
TAATTGGGGTAGAAATTCAAGAAGAAATTGCAGATATGGCTAGAAGAACAATTAAGCTAAATAATTTAGAAAATAGATTTGAAATATTAAATGATAATATTAAAAATTTAGATAAAAAACTAAAAATTGATTATTATGATGCAATTGTAACGAATCCTCCATATAAAAAAGAAAATTCAGGAAAAATTAATGAAAAAAATCAAATTAAATTAGAAGATTCCTTAGCTTCTTTAGGATTTCATAAAGTGGTAATAGAACTACATAAGGAAGTTAGCGCAATCATTAAAATTCATTTAGTAAAGTAAGGAGGGCAAAATGGCCTTAAGAGAGTTACCTAATAATAAAGAAGCAGAAATGAGTGTTTTAGGTTCTTGTTTTCTATCATCATCAGCTGCTACTTTAGCAATAGAAAATTTAACTGAATCAAGCTTTTTTGATTTAAGAAATGCAAAAATCTTTAAGGCTTTTCAAAACTTACATGAAGAGAAGATACCATTAGACTTAACAACAGTTACGACAGAACTAACTAAGATGAATTCTTTAACAGATGCAGGAGGTGTATCTTATTTAACTGAAATAGTTGAATTTGTTCCAACTGCTAGTAATGTAGATTATTATATTCAAGAAGTAGAAAAGACTTCACTTTTAAGAGGACTAATAGATACTGCAACCAACATAGCAACACTGGGCTATAATCAAGAAGAAAATGTTAATGATATTTTAGATTTAGCAGAAAAACAAATATTAAATATAGCAAAGAATCGAAAAAGTGGTGAATTTCAAAGTATTCAAGATGTACTAATTAAGACACAAGAAGATCTTGAAAAATTATCAGAATCTAAAGGAGAAATAACTGGAATAGCCACTGGTTGGTATGATTTTGATAAGTTAACCGCTGGTTTGCATGAAAATGAAATGATAATAATAGCAGCACGTCCTGGTATGGGGAAAACTGCTTTTGCTCTAAATCTTGCTACTTATGTAACTACTCATTCTGATAATACCGTCGCAGTATTCAACTTAGAAATGGGTGCTAGTCAGTTAGCTAATCGTATTATTTCATCACTTGGTCAAATAGAAGGTTATAAAATGCGAACTGGTAAATTGTTAAATCAGGATTGGAAAAGGTTTAACGAAGCTACGACACAATTATCAAAAGCTAAATTATACATAGATGATACTCCTGGAATAACTATTGGAGAGATAAGAGCTAAATGTAGAAGGTTAGCAAGTTCTAGTGACGGACTAGATTTGGTAATTATTGACTACTTACAATTAATTTCTGGTGGAAAGAATTATGGAAGTAATAGACAACAAGAAGTAGCAGATATTTCGCGTAGTTTAAAGACTCTAGCTATGGAACTTCATATTCCAATAATAGCTTTAGCTCAGTTGTCACGTAGCGTTGAGGGAAGAGAAGATAAAAGGCCTATGCTTTCAGATTTACGCGAGTCTGGTTCTATTGAACAAGATGCAGACTTGGTAGGATTTTTATATCGAGATGATTATTATAATAAAGAAGCAAAGAAAGATGCTACCAGTGTTAGCGAATTTATCATTGCCAAGCATAGAA
>CAKOKU010000034.1 GCA_934095865.1 uncultured Bacilli bacterium | reverse complement strand
GAGGAAGAGTTATGGAATTTAAAGATAAAACAATTACTTGCTGTGATTGTCATCAAGATTTTGTTTTTACTGCTGGTGAACAAGAGTTTTATCAAACTAAAGGTTTAACCAATGAACCTAAACGTTGTAAAGCTTGCCGTGATAAGAAAAAACAAGAACGTGCTGAAAGAGAAAATCATAAAGAAAATTAAGAATAACTGATATTTCATCAGTTTTTCTTTTGCTTTTTAAAAAAAGTAGTTTATACTATAGATGTAAGGAAGGTGACAAGATGAAAAAAGTATCAATAATAGCATTACATCTAGGTTATGGTGGAATCGAAAAATCAATTTCTACACTTGCTAACTTGTTAGTTGCTAATAGCGATATCGAAGTAGAAATAGCATCTGTTTATGAATTGTATGATAAGCCAGTATTTCCTTTAGATGATAGAATAAAAGTAAAATACCTCCTAGAAAAAGGAGTTAAAAGTAATGAAAAAGAGTGGCGTGAAGCCCTTCATGGATTAAGACCTATAAAGTTTATTAAAGAAAGCTTTAAGAGTTTTAAAATACTACATTTAAGAAGAAAGGAAGTAATTAACTACGTAAAAGAAACAGATTCTGATGTTATAATTTCTACTAGAACAATATTTAATGAATTAGTAGGTTTATATGCTAAAGAAAATGTCTTAAAGATAGGTTGGGAACATAATCATCATCACAATGATATGAAATATGCCACTGAAGTTGTAACTAGTGCAAAGAATTTGGATTATTTCATTTTAGTATCAAAAGATTTACAAAAATTTTATCGTAGAAAGCTACTTGAATATAAAGTTAAATGTGTTTATATACCTAATACTTTAGAAAATATTCCAAAGACGAAAAGTCCATTAACAGCTAAAAGAATAGTAAGTGTTGGAAGATTAGCAAAAGAAAAAGGATATCTATCTTTATTAGAAATATATAAAGAAGTAAGAAAAAAACATCCTGATTGGGTTTTGGATATTATTGGTGATGGTAAAGAAAAAGAAACGTTAGAAAAATATATCAAAGATAATGATTTAACTTCTTCTGTTACACTTCATGGTTTCCAAGATAGCGATTATATTAATAACATAATGCACAAGTCATCAATCTATGTTATGACTAGTTATACAGAATCTTTTGGTATAGTTCTACTAGAAGCGATGAGTAATGGACTTCCTTGTATTGCTTTTGATAGTGCAGAGGGGGCTAAGGAGATAATTACTTCAGGAAGAGATGGTTATTTAATTAGACATCGTAATAATAAAATGATGATTAATAAAATAAATGATTTAATAAAAGACTCTGAAAAGCGCAAAGAACTAGGAAGTGCTGGCAGAAACAAAGTAAAAGAATATAGTAGCGATAAAGTAATTGCTCAATGGTTAAAAATAATTAATAAATAAAGAGGTAACTATGAAGAAAAATGTTATGTTTATAGCAAGTACTGGTGGACATTTAAGTGAATTATTACAACTAGCTAATTTATTTCCGAGATATAATTCTTGTTTAATTACAGAAAATACAAAGTCAAATAAGAAATTAAGAAAAAAATATAAAAGAATAGACTTTTTAATCTATGGAACTAAAG
>CAKOKU010000033.1 GCA_934095865.1 uncultured Bacilli bacterium | reverse complement strand
GTATACAAGTTCACATACATTCACCCTTGACTAATAAAAAGATTTTTCCCCATAGAATTCCAAAGTTAAAATCCCGTTAGAAAAAAAACGGGAAGTTAAATAAATAATTTACCTAAAAAAAGTATAAACTCCCGCTTGATTTTTTTCATTCGGGGGGGGGTATAATAGTCTTAGATATAATAAAGTAGGTGGTATCTAAGATGAAAAGAATAATTATAACAATTATATTTACTGCGATAATAACAAGTGTTCTTTCTTTATCTTTTTCTTATGCAGCAACAAATTATGCAATTAACGCATCAAAAATTGGCTATACAGATAATTCGTCTTTAGGAGCAACCGATGTTCAAGCAGCAATCGATGGAACCTGCACTAAATTTAGTACCCAACTTACTAATTTAAAAGCTAATATTATAGATACAATCTATCCAATAGGAAGTATTTATATAAGTGAAACAGATTCATCAGTTACTGCTGTACAAAATAGATTTAAGACTTTCGGGAAAACTACTACTTGGGTAACATATGGCTCAGGAAAAACTTTAATTGGAAGTGATGGTTCCACATATAAAGCAGGAACAACTGGTGGTTCATCATCTGTATCCACAACACTTACAACTGCTAATTTACCAAGTCATACACATGATATTAGTCATACTCATACTACTAGTACTAAAAGTGTAAACAATTGGACTGCTTCTAATACTACATCAACATGGTTGGTTAGAGAATCATCAGATTCAACAGGTACATTATATGGAGGGACTAACACAACAACTGGAAATTCAGGTTTATCAGATGCACTATACAATACGGGTAATTATTACTTCTGGAATGTAAAGTATACTAATACTCATGCACATACAGTAACAGGAACGATTCCATCTTTATCAACTGCAACTCAATCTACGACAAAATCTGGAGCAACAGGTGAAGGTAAAGCATTTACAACAAGCACAATCCAACCATATACAGTTGTTTATATGTATAAAAGAACTGCATAATATTTATAAATGCAGTTCTTTTTCTATTGATTTAAATATATCAGTTATGTTTTCATTTATAACTAAATCAGCAAGATTATCTTTTTCTGTTTTATCTTTATTAATTAAAATAATATGTTTACCATGAAAATAGTTGATTAGGGCAGCAGCAGGATAGACTGTAAGAGAAGTACCACCAATTATCAATAAATCAGCTTCTTCTATTTTTTTAATGGAATTAATTAATATTTCTTCATTAAGAGGTTCTTCATATAAAACAACATCTGGCTTAATAATAGCTCCACAACTACATCTAGGAATTTCTTTTGAATTAAAAACATAATCACCATCATAAAATTTATGACAACTAGTACAATAATTTCTTAAGACAGAGCCATGTAATTCATAGACATTTTTATTACCAACCATACTGTGAAAACCATCAATATTTTGAGTTATAATAGCTGATAAAATTTTCTTATCTTCCATTTTCTTTAATACGTAATGTGTTTTATTAGGTTTATAATTTAAACTATTTAATTTATCTTTATAAAATTTATAAAATTCACTTGGTTTTTCCATAAAAAAATGATGAGATAGTATTTCTTCAGGATTATATTTATACTTTTCATTATATAGGCCATCTTTACTTCTAAAATCTTTTAATCCAGATTCGGTAGATACTCCAGCACCACCAAAAAATACTATATTTTTAGAGTCTTTAATATAATTTATTAAAGTAGTTATTTTATCCATTTTAATCACATCCTAACGTTATTATACTACTTGACATTTTTCTTTACAACTAGCATGTAAATTGACTTTGCGATAAAAATATGTTAAAATACTCCTAACGTTTATGAAAAAACGTAGCATTGTATTTTAAATACAAACTGAGGTGAATTTATTTTATGAAATCAAGAGTTGTTGGTATTACCTTATCAATAGTTGGGATACTAATGGTTAGTATTGCTTCTATTATAGAGGAAAACGATTCATTTGATATTAAAAAAAGTGTTAATAATAACGCAATGGATATTGTTAGTGTTATAAATATGTCTTCATCTAATCGTATGAAAAAGGCTGAAATTATTTCTGATAATAGTGTGGATTCAGATGATAATGTTGTTGAACTAAATATGGAGCAAGCTCCTCAATCTGTTTATATCCCACCAAGAGTTGAAGTATATGAAGGAATGACTTTGGAAGAGTTAGGTGAAAAGATTAATAGAAATTTAGGAACAGGCTATCTTAGTGGTAAAGGTAGTTTGATTGCTAGTAAATGTATAGAATTAGGTGT
>CAKOKU010000032.1 GCA_934095865.1 uncultured Bacilli bacterium | reverse complement strand
ATTAAAATAAGAAATTAATATTAAAAATACATGTATTGTAAGTTTGTATTTTTATAATACCAAAGAAGAAATAGATAAACTAATTGAAGCTTTAAAAAATAGTGAAGATTTATATAAAATAGTATTGTAGGTGAAAATATGGAAATAGATCAAGAATTACGAAGAGAAATGATTGTAGAAAATTATGAACATCCTTATCATAAGGGACTTAAAAAAGAAGATGGTTATTTAGTAGCAAATACTAATAATGAAAGTTGTATTGATAATATTGATATCGAACTAAAAATAGAAGATGATAAAATAAAAGAAGCTAATTTTGATGGCGAAGCTTGTGCAATTTCCACTTCCGCAACATCATTATTCTTACAGAAGATAGAAGGAAAAAGTGTGGAAGAAGTAAGAAAAATATTAGAAAATTATCAAAAGATGATTAATGAAGAAGTATATGATAAAGAACTATTAGGAGAATTAGTTATCTATGACTCTGTTGCAATGCAACCTAATAGAAAAAAATGTGCACTATTACCAAAAGATACTATTGAAAAAATATTGGAGAGATTATAATGGAAGAACGAATTGATACTAAAAACTTATATTTAGCAGAACTAAAAAGATGTGATAAAGATAAAGGAGTAGAACTAATGGATCCCCTTTCCTATGTATTTGTTTTTCAACAAAATGATTCTTTCTATAATGTGTTTACAAAAGAAGAGTATCCTACTTATGGTAGAGTTCCTTATTCTAATAACACAACTACTGGAGAAGCTTATGGTACTAAAGTTAAATTACTCAATAATGTTGATGTTAGTGGTCCTTGTTATTTATTAACTAATATTAAATGTGAAGAGCTATTTGATGAAGATAGTGTAGATTTAAAAGAAATAGAAGATTATATCTTAAACTCTTCTTACTTCTTTAAAGATAGAGTTGATATAGCCATCAAAAGACTAATGGACTTTAAACATCCATTTAAAATGATAGGTATCATTAAAAGAGAAAATAGTCAAAAAGAAGAGATAAATGCTTATTTAGGAGAAAACACAATTAATAAACAGAAGGTGAAAAAATGGAAGTAAAGGGTTTATCTAAAGAAAATATTATTACTATCTCCAACTATAAAGGAGAAGAAGACTCTATAAGAGAATACCGCTTGAAGTCTTTTGAACAGTTTAAAAATATGAGTGATAAACTTCTATTTGGACCAAAATTTAAACTTGACTTTGATAAAATAACTTATTATAAATCACAAGATGATACTTTAAGAAATGATTGGAATCAAGTGTTAAAACCTGTTAAAGAAGAACTTGAAAATTTAGGAGTTCTTGAGAGTGAACAACATATGGGTGGGATGGGTGTTCAATATGAAAGTGAAGTTATTTATCATAAGATGTTAGATGAATTAGAGTCTAAACATATTATCTTTACCTCCATTGAGGATGCTTTAAAGAACCATAAAGATATAGCTTTAAAGTATTTTGGTAAGATAGTATCTTTTAAAGAAAATAAATATGCAGCTTTAAATGGTAGTGTTTTCTCAGGTGGAAGTTTTATCTATATTCCTCCCCATACTAAACTAGATAGACCTCTTCAAAGTTACTTTCGTATAAATAGTAAAAATATGGGACAATTTGAACGAACCTTAATCATTGTTGAAGATGACAGCGAGTTGCACTATATTGAAGGGTGTACCGCTCCTACTTATAGTGAAGATTCACTTCATGCAGCTGTTGTAGAAATTTATGTCGGAAAAAATAGTAAATGTCGTTATACAACTATTCAAAACTGGGCTCCTAATGTTTATAACCTAGTTACTAAAAGAGCTTTAGTTGATACTAATGGAACAATGGAATGGATTGATGGTAATATTGGTAGTAAACTTACAATGAAATATCCTTGTTGTATCTTAAAAGGTGATAATAGTAGAGGTACTTGTATTACTATTTCTCTAGCAAGCTCTAATCAAGAACAGGATACAGGAGCAAGAATGATTCATCTAGGAAAAAATACTAAGAGTAATATCATTTCTAAAAGTATTGCAAGAAATGGTGGAAATGCTACTTACCGTGGTAAGGTTAGAGTTTCTAAAGAAGCACTTAATGCTGATGCTATGATTAAATGTGATACTTTAATCCTTGATGAGTTAAGTAAAAGTGATACTATTCCTACTAATATTTTGGAAAATAATGAGTCAGTTTTAGAACATGAAGCGACCGTTTCTAAAATAAGTGATGATAACTTATTTTATCTAATGAGTAAAGGTATTCCAAAGGAAAAATGTGAAGAACTAATTGTTTTAGGATTCCTAGAAGAATTTAGAGAAGAGTTACCAATGGAATATGCTGTAGAACTCAATCAGTTAATTAAGAGAAATCTTTAAATTTTTTTGAAGATTTCCTTTTTTTGTATTTTCGGACATAAATTTTCCTGAATTTTGCATTTTCAGTTATTGAAAACGTTAAATTCGGCCAAAAATAGGGACGAATTTGCAAAATTTCCTGTTTGCTTTTTACTTTTCATCTATGTTAGAGTACCAAACAAGAAAGGAGGAATCATATGCTTAATGAACTAGTTTTAGTAGGTAGACTTGCTAATGAAATTAGAATTAACAAGACCGAAACTGGCAAAAAGATTGGTAATTTAACTCTAGCTGTTCCAAGAAGTTTTAAGAATATGGACGGGTTATATGAAACTGACTTTGTATCATGTATCTTATGGGATGAAAAAGCAGCAATTGCTAAAG
>CAKOKU010000031.1 GCA_934095865.1 uncultured Bacilli bacterium | reverse complement strand
CAATTACACAAACACCATATGATAGAGGAGCAACGAATGCAGAAGAACCAGACCAAGGAGCCTACGAAAGCAAAGGAAACGTTATTTATCAACATTTAAATAAAAAGAGAAGTGCAGAAGATACATATGTTAATTTAACAGTAAACAAGATGGATACAAATGGATCACATGTAGGTGGCGTTCTAGTAAACATTAAATCATCTACATTAGTTGATGAAAATGGAAATAAATTAGACTTAATAATGGAAACAGAAAAAAGCGGTTCTGAGGGAACAATTACATTTGACTATAAAGAATATTTAGCAAATTCAATTGGACATATTATTAGAGCACCAGGAATTGGAGAAAAAGCAGAAGAATTTGTATATGATTTAAGTTTAACAGAAATGAAAGTAGATAAAGAAAGTAAAACTGGATATTCTGAAAAACCTGGAACAACAGTAAAATTAAGATTAATATTTAGACAAACAGATGGAAGAATTAGATTAACAAACGTAGAAACAATTTATGGAAATAGATTAGTAAAAAATAAAGAATTCTCAAGTTCTTCAGATAATAGTGAAGGATTAGAATTAGAAGATTCATTAGGAGTATACTTATCAAATATTACATTAGATTTATATACAAATTATGATGAGGTTGGAAATTTATCATTAGACTTAAAGAAACAAGATAAAGAAGGAAACGAATTAAAAGGAGCAGAATACGACATTAGAATTGTAAATCCAGATGCAACAGTAGTAAAAAAACATGTAACAATAAGTAATGGAGATGATAGTTCAGATATTGAATTAGCAGGAACAACAGTAAATGTAGGAAGTTATATATATATAACAGAAACAAAAGCTCCAATTGGATATGGAATAAATGGAAATTCTGAAACATTAGAAGTAAAAGAAATATCAGATGATGGAGATATTATATTAGAACAAATTGACCAAGCTTATAGTGAAAATAGATTATCATTAAGTAAATTAGCTTCTAGTGTTACTACAGCAGGAACAGTAAAATCTAATTATGAAGTAACATTGATTGACTATCAATTAGACACATTTGAATTTGGAATTACAGCAGTGGATAGCAGTACAAACGAAGGAATAGATGGATATCAATTTAACATTAGCACATCTTTAGGAGCACAAAAAACATTAATGACAGCAGGAGAAGGAACAGGTCTTGTAAAAGTTGGAGGAAATGCAGAAGACAAAACAATAACATATACAATTACAACAAATAAAGTAGCTGATTATTATAAACCATTAAATAGTTTAATAAAAGTAAATGTTGTATTTGATGCTGCAGGAAAAGTAGATATAGATAAAACAAAAACATCTCAAATAGACTCTAACTATGGAACATTATGGACAATTGAAAGCTTAGACACAGAAGGAAAAATTAAGATAAGAATATTAATAGACCATCAAGCTCCATTAGTAGTAAGAGTTGAAACAATTGACAAAATAACAAATGCAAAAGTTACAGATGTTGAATATAAAGTATCAGAATCAGTTGTATTACCAGGAACAGGATCTGACAGAATAGAAGTTGGATATGTAAAAGAAGCTGGAATGCAAGATTACAAATTAGAACAAACTTCAATTAAAAATTCTTATGCTAAAGCAAAAGATGAAACATTTAAAGTAACATATAAAGATGAAAATATAACAGAAGTAGAAATGACAAGTGATAATGCAACTATAACAAAAACTGGAGATAAAGAAGTAACAATAAAATTAATTGTAGAGCCAAAAGTACCATTTGAAGTAACAAATTTATATTACTTTGACCATAATAAAGCTTTACAAGGTTCAAATTTTGAAATTACAGAAATCGAAAGTGAAGATGTAGGAACAGGAACAACAAATACAAATGGAATTTCAGGAATTTACGCTGGAATATTAGGAACTAACAAAGATGTAATGTATCAAGTAAGACAAACATTAGGTGCAACAGGATATGCAACAGTAGAAGATTTCTATATTAAAGCAACTTATAATAGTGATAGAGAAATAACAGCTGCAAAATTAGTTGACAAAAATGGTAATGAAGTTACAGATAATAGATTTGTAACAGTAGGATTTGAAAAGACATCAACATTCTCTACATACAATTCAAATAATAAAGGAATTGTAACAATACAAGTACTAAATTACCCTGAATTCAAAATGAACATTGAAAATGTAGATAGAAGAGATGGAACAACGAAAATTGCTGGAACAGAATATAGTGTTTCTTCAAAATATACTTTAAGTGATAATAAAGAAGTTGACTTTATAAGTACAAATGGAGTTATCACAAATGATAATGGATTAGGAGTTGCACATTTAGACAAAACAAAAGATAGTACTATAGTAACATATACAATTACAGAAGATAAACCTGCAACAGGATATCAATCTTTAGGAACAGAAATTAAAGTAAAAGTAACATATGATTCAAATGGATATGTAAGCAATGTTGTCGTAGAAGATGAAGATAATTTAAGCAAGATAGAAAGTGCAAGCAAAGTAGAACCTGTTGAAAAACCAGAAGATAACTTTATTGTAAATGTACAATTAAAGAATAATCCAATATTAAAATTTAATTTAACAGCAGAAGATAAAGTTAATAATGAAACAAAAATAAAAGATTTAGGATTTACAATTGTAAGCAAATACAATGACACAGTATATTCAAATTCATCAGCAACAAATAAAGTAAATCAAACAGATATACCAGAAACATCTTATACAGATGTTAATGGATACACAGCATCATACTTAGATAGAACATTAGATAATCAAGATATGTATTATACAATTAAAGAAGTACAAAAATCAGCTGGATATAACTGGATAGACGAAGATATTGTAATAAAAGTTACATATGATTCAAATGGAAAAATATCAGCAGTTTCTGCAGTAGAAGGT
>CAKOKU010000030.1 GCA_934095865.1 uncultured Bacilli bacterium | reverse complement strand
AGCATAACCATCAAGTAAAGCATAATTCCAAATTGTAGAAATTGTTTATGGAATGTTGCTCTATCAATACGGTCACGGTAAACACTTTCAACAAGCATATCGATATCCATCTGCATATTTTCCAAACTATCCATAGAGTTTCTAGCACCTTCTTTTGTTATTTGTAAAAATAACTGATGCATATTTTTAACTATAAAATATGGATATAGGTTTGACATATAATTAACAGATTCATCAATTGTACCATTTTGATAAGCAAGTTCTATCATATGTTCAACATCTGTTTTTACAGGATCTTCTAATATTCCAGAATCTCTTACACCTTCAAGTGATTTAACAAATGATTGAGTAGTTGCAAACTCCATAATAGTATTTGATGTATATGTTTGAATTTGTTCAAAAATGAACTCACTATAAACTTTTTTACATCTTAAGTATGACAAATATGGGATAAATGCAATTACTACAAATATATAAAATATTGTTGTTGCGACACTATAGAAATACATATATGTAATAACACCAGTTGCTACTGAAAAGACGATTACTTGAATTAGGTAATCTCTAGGAGTAAACTCCTTACCTAATTGTTTTGTTTTTTCACGTACAACTTTAAATGAGTATGGAGCATATTTACTGTATATATTTGATGCTTGCTGCACAACATATTTTCCTAAATTATCACCATTATAATTACGACTTATTAAGATAATAAATGCAATTAGTAGTAATAAAAACAGTACCATCTTTCATCACCCCTTAATTACTTCCTACAGGTGGCACAGTTACAACCTGTGGTCTTGGAACTTGTGTAGTTGCTTGTTGATTTACTATAACTTGTTTTACCTCTGGTTTTGGAACATTTTGAACTGGAATAGTTTGAACCTGAGCTGGTTTATTTACTATTGTTGATGTATTTACTTGATTTGGAGTTGTCTTTTGTGGATTATTATTTATATTTTTATTATTTAAAGCTTCAGCATTTTGTTGTGCTACACTTTCACCTGATTCTTTTGCCATATGCTCAACAAGTGAGGAAATATCGATATTTTGATTTTCCAAATACTCTATTAAATGCTTACTAGGTTTATGGGTAATTGGAGCTTTTCCAAATAATTTTTGATAAATTATATGTGATTGTGGTTTATTATCATCATCTACATAAAACTCAACAACTTCATCAAGTTCACGATGAAATTTACCATATTGCTTACTATAGTATGCTTTAATATGTACACCTAATTGAATATAACGATAGATTGTATTTAAGAATTGATCAACTTCCAAATCGGTTTCCATCAAACTGTATAAACGATAAGGAATAGCACTTGCTTTATCAGCATGGATTGTTGATAAAATATTATGTCCTGAAGATATTGAGTTACGTACGGCACTAACAGCTTCAGCACTACGAACTTCTGAAAGTAAAATCCACTTAGGATTCTGACGCATACAAGTAACTAAAACATCTGTGTAACTTGCAACATTATTTGTTTTCATTGCAACGATATCTCTTTCAGGAAATATTCTATCCAAGTGAAGTTCCAGTGTATCTTCAATAGTAATTATTTTTTCATTTTCTTTTGTATGACTTGCTAGATATTTAACAAACTCAGTTTTACCTGAACCAGTTTCTCCAGCAACTAAGATATTACAATGTCCTTCAACACATTTAATCAAAATATCATGAATATCAGCTGTAAAATAATCTTCTTGTAATAATTTTTGCTTTTCCAAACGGATTTTAGCAGGTGTTTTACGAATAACACAAGCTATACCATTAGTAGCAATAGATTCATGAACAAAGTTAAAACGCAATTCAGCAGATTCAGCATCCAAAAATGGTTTTGCATTATTAAATGTTGTTCCCATTACATTTGAACACTGAAATGCTAACTTTTCCATGAATTCTTGAGTAACGCCTTCTACTTCAATTCTTTTTGAACCTTGAGTTAGAGAACGAACCCAAATCTGTCCTTTATTACAAAATGAAATATCGGTAATATCATCATCATCTAGTAATGGTTTTAATGGTCCAAAATCTAATTTATCAAAGATACTTTCGTTCATCTAACCACATCACTTTTTTCTTTTTTATTCTTCTTTTTATTCTGTCCAAACAGTAATACTGTTAATATAATTCTTTAACTCTTCACTACTTAATTTTAAATCTCCTGGATCATCTTTTAAACTCTCAGCTGTTGGAACTGGAATTAAAGTAGTTGAAACTGATCTTAAGTACTTAGCCTTATTAAGCAAGATATAATACTCTTGAGGAACTGCAAAGATTAACGTTGCAGGAGTTCTATTTTCATCAACATCGGCAAATACATTATTACCATTTGCATCATTAACCGCAATTACTTTTACATTTTCTAATAATTTACCAACCATAATTTTATCACTTGTAACGATATTTTCACCTTCTGCTTGAGCATTTTGAGCTTTTAAATAAATATCTATATAGTTACCTGGATAAATTGCATTACCATAAGTTGATTCTGTGTCTACATTCATATAATATAATACATATCCATCAGGATAGTCATAAATAATTTCATCAGGTAATTGACTTTTTTCTACAACTGATCTTTTATAGAATAAACTTCCTTGTGGTATTACACTATCGGCATTTGCATACTTGTTTTTAACATCATTTACATTTGTATATGCCATACCATCATTAACAGTTTCACTTGATACATTTTTATAACCTATCATATCTTCTGTTATTTGTGTACCTGGTTTAATTGTTTCTTTAGCATAAGGTACATTAATTGGAGTAATTGCCTTTTTTACTCTTGAATTATAACCAAAATATAATACTAATACAGCTGCAATAACACCAAGTACAGTAACTGTATTTTTATTTGATAAAATTCTTTTGATTGTTACACTAATATTTCCCATTTTATTCTTCCTTTCTTAATCCTAATAATCACCTTTTAAATATTTAGTAGTTAATATTGGATCTTTTTTATTATTTGTTTCTAATATACCCTCTAAACGTGTAGATATGTTTATATTTGATTTTCCGTCTACTGATAAACTTGAGTTAAGAGAGTCTATTTGAACAGTTACTTTTGGTGGAACTTCATTTATATCATAGAATTTAATATCATATTCTCTTGAATTATCTACATTAGAAGCAAATCTAAGGACGAAGTTTTCAACAAACTTCTCCTTATCGATTCTATATACTCCTCTAGCACCACCCCAATAAGCTGTATCTAATGAATCCATCATAGCTGCTTGAGTTGTTTCTTTTAATAGATAATAATCTAATTCATTACCTGAAGAATAGTTACTAATTAAGTTAATAGCTGCTAAAGCTAAAATACTTAATATTATT
>CAKOKU010000029.1 GCA_934095865.1 uncultured Bacilli bacterium | reverse complement strand
ACCACATATACTCCAAATACATGCTATAAATGAGTTTTTGTAAAAGATATTTTTATTATAAAGAAAAATAATTGTACCTAATATAAAAACACATGTGTAAGTATATATAAAAGCTCCATTTTTAAATAGTGAAGAAAATAAGAAAATTATTACTTCTGATAACCACTCATGACTAATCCAATGTAATTTATTTATACTTCCATACCAACCAAATATATCTGTGTATGGTATCGCTTTATTATTAAATATCCATTCTCCAACTTTTACATGCCAATAGTAATCACAACCATAAGAAAACATAAAACAGCATAATGTAAAGAATAAAATAAAGTAGGAAAATATAATGATTTTTCTGCTTTTTTTCATTGATTTAACCTCCAATATATTTATTCAATTATAGCATTAATTACTTCTTATTTCAAAATGAATTTAAATATGATAATATATAAGTAGATAAGGAGTCATTTTATATGAAAAATGTAATTAGCAAGATAAAAAAATATAAACCAACCAAGTATATCTGTTTTCTTTACTTTTTTGTTCCGTTTTTTGTTTGTTGTGTATGTAATGTATTTAGAGGAAATGATATATGGTTCTTATTAAAACATGGTAAATATGTTTTAGAATATGGTATTCCTAGAATAGAGCCATTTACAATGCATAGTAATTTTTCTTTTGTTATGCAACAATGGTTATCTTCAGTAATATTTTATTTAGTTTACGTTATCTCAAAACAATATGGTTTATTATTATTAATAGTTTTTGTTAATATGCTGACTTTATTTATTTTATATAAACTTTGTATGCTTTTGTCGGATAATAAATTCAGATTATCTATTGTTACAAGTATAATTACAGATATATTTTTATTAGTGTTTGTAGAAGCTAGACCATGGATTTTTACTATGCTTAATTTAGTACTGATTTTATATATAATGGAATTATTTTATAAAAAAAACAAAAAAAGGGCATTATATATTTTACCTTTTATTTCTTTACTGCAAATAAACATTCAGTCCCCTATGTGGTATATTCAGTATCTGTTCATGTTACCGTATTTTGTCTGCTTTTTAATAGAAAAAAATAAAAATAGAACTGATAATAGATACTTGCAGTTATTGATAGTAATATTTATAATGTTTCTTTGTGGATTTATTAATCCATATGGTATAAATAATCTTTTGTACGTATTTAATTCCTATGGTGATTATTATATAAATAACTATGTAATGGAAATGAACATGGTATCATTATCATCAGACCTAACAGTCTTAGCTTATAGCTTGTTATTTTACTTTATATTTATATCAGAAGTACTAATATATATTTTTTGTAAAAAAGGAAAATTTGAACTTAGACATTTATTTTTATTTTTAGGTACTGCAATACTTGGATTGAAGAACTTAAGAAGTATTTGGTTATTTATAATAGGAAGTATTCCATTTTTAGCTGCATACTTGAGTCCATATTTTTGCAAGTTAACACAAAAAGAAAAAGAACTAAATTTGGACAAGAATACTAGAAAAAAGTATTACTTATTAATATTTTTATTAGTCAGTTATAGTATTATTTGTGGTTTTGTTGCTAATGGTAACTTCACTAATAAACTAAAAGGTGGAATAGATAAAATATATGAAACAAATCTAGAAAAAAATGCATCCATATATGTAAATTTTGATAATGGTTCTTATGTATTATATAGAGGCCTAAAACCTTATATTGATACAAGAGCAGAAGTGTTCTTAAAGAAAAATAATCATAAAGAAGATATAATGAAAGAGTATTATCTAGTTTATAATGGGTATATAAGTTATGATGAATTTGTTAACAAGTATAAATTTGATTATATGATTATTATGGAAAATGAAAGAATTTATGATAAAGCATTAAAAGATAAAAATTATAGATTAATTTATCATAGTAAAAAATATAAGTATAGTGTTTGAACGTACTATCGATAGAAAGTAGTGGATGTATGAAAAAAGTAGTTATAATAGGAGCAGGTCCAGCAGGACTTACAGCGGCATATGAATTATTAAAGAAGTGTAATGATTATGAAGTAATTATTTTAGAAGAAGATAAAAGTGTAGGTGGAATTTCAAAGACTATTAATTATAAAGGCAATAGAATGGATCTTGGAGGACATAGATTCTTTACTAAAAATCAAAGAATAAAAGATTTATGGCTAGAAATATTACCTATTCAGGGAAAAGATTCTTATGATGATAAAAAACTAAAGAAGCATAAAGAATTAGTAAAAAATGGACCAGATCCTGAAAAAGAAGATAATGTAATGTTAATAAGAAATAGAGTATCTAGAATCTTTTATCATGATAAATTTTTTGACTATCCAGTAACGTTCAACTTTAAAACAATAAAAAACTTAGGTTTCATTAATACAATTATTTGTGGATTTAGTTATTTAAGATATAAAATTTTCAAAAGAAAAGAAAATAACTTGGAGGATTTTTATATTAATCGTTTTGGTAAGAAACTTTATTCAATGTTTTTTGAAGGATATACAGAAAAAGTTTGGGGAAGAAGTCCTAAAAATATTTCTAAAGAGTGGGGATATCAAAGAGTAAAAGGAATTTCTATTACAGCTGTCTTAAAGGATTATTTCTTAAGAGTATTTAAAATCAAAAATAAGAATAAAGAGGCATCATTAATAGAACAATTCTATTATCCTAAATATGGTCCTGGAGAGTTATATGAACAAATGGCTAAAAAAATTGTAAAGATGGGTGGAGTTATTAAGAAAAATTCTAAAGTTATATCCATAAGAAAGACTAAAAATAAGATTACTAGTGTAAAATATATAGATAATGATAAAGAGTATACTTTAGACGTTGACTATTTAATTTCATCTATGCCTATCAAAGACTTAGTTTCAAGTTTAAATAATGTTTCTAAAGATGTAAAAGCCGTTTCTGATAATTTACCATATAGAGATTTTATTACAGTTGGAGTCTTAGTAGATTCTCTTGCGATAAAAAATAAGACTAATATCAAAACAATTAATGATAATATTCCTGATTGTTGGTTATATATACAAGATCCTAGAGTAAAATTAGGAAGAATTCAAATATTCAATAATTGGTCACCTTATATGGTAAAAGATGTAGATAATAAGGTTTTTCTTGGACTTGAGTATTTTTGCAGTGAAGGCGATGACTTTTGGAACTTAAGTGATAAGGAAATAAAACATTTAGCAGAATCTGAGTTAAGAAAAATGAATTTGATAGATAGTAAAATTATAGATAGTTGTTGTTATCGTGTAAAAAAAGCTTATCCTGCTTATTTTGATAGCTATAAAGATTTTGAGGTTGTAAAAAAATATTTACTAAATATATCTAATTT
>CAKOKU010000028.1 GCA_934095865.1 uncultured Bacilli bacterium | reverse complement strand
CTTACATATTTATTTTACAACATTTTTCTTAAAATTAAAAGACTATTAACAAAGAAATTATTTGTCAACAGTCTGAGAAGAAGAACTAAACACGCATTAGTTCTTCTTCTTTTTCCTTTTGTTTCTCATCTACAATTTTATTATATTTATTTATTAATTCTTGAACGTCATTAAGACAGCTCTTCTCTTGGTCTTCTGGAAGTTCAGCTTTTTTAATTTCATTGTTAGCATCTTGGCGAACATTTCTTAAAGCTACTTTTGCATCCTCACTTAAAGCTTTAGCTTGTTTTACATATTCTCTTCTCTTGTCCTCTGTTAGGGCAGGAATAGTAATGATTATCATTTCACCATTATTAGTTGGATTTAAACCTAAATTAGCAGCTATTATGGCATGTTCAATATTTTTTAATGTACTTCTATCAAATGGCTTAATAAATAATTGTCTAGCCTCAGGAACAGTGATATTGGCAATACTACTGATTGGGGTTGGGGTTCCGTAAAAATCAACCATTACGCCATTTAACATATTTGGATTAGCTCTTCCAGCTCTAATATTGACATATCTTTCTTCTAAGGTGTCAATACATTTCATCATTTTTAATTCTAATTCATCTAAATTCATACGTTTTTTATTTATTTCAAGATATTTATTTTATCTTGATTTTCCTTTCTCTAATTAACTTTTACAACATCATTATAAGTGATATCATCTGATTTGACAAGCAAATTAACATAGATATTCTCATACTTATCATAGAAAAGTTGATAATCTATTATTTGATTATTTTCTTTTGCTTCCAAGTAATCATTTTCTATTTTAGCTATATCCTTATCACTTATTTTAGCACTTCTTTTTATGTCATTATTGCTAAGTAACTCACCGCTATTCTTATCAAAGACATAGTAATTTAAATAAGAAGTACTTTCTTCTTGAGTTACATTAATATGACCAGTACTAACTTCGATTGTTAAATAATTTTTAGATTCTTTAACATCATATTTAACAAAATCAGTTTCATAAATATTATCTTCATCAAGATCATAAATTATTTTACTTTTATCTACATTTACACTACTTAATTTAACATAACTTGCTTTAGCTGAGGCCATCTGGTTATTTAACTCTTCGGCTAATTTTTGGGCAGCTTCGCTTTTTAAATTTATATGGATATCTTTGAAAGTAATATCAAGAGCTAAAGAAACAACTTCTTCATTAGAAAAATAAACGTATTCTTTTGTAGCATCCGTTTTAGTAGTGGAACTAGTATCATTAGTTGAAGCAGGTTTTAAATTAATTAAATAATTACCACCAAGAATAAGAAAAGCAATCAGTAAAATAAATAAGAAAATACTTAAATATTCTTTTTCTCTCATTCGTTATAGTCAACCTCGCTTAAATAGATATTTATTTTATCTCTAAAAGCACTGATTGTATCATTATCCCAGTAAGTATTAGGTTGCATATTTATAGATACTAGCGAGGTTTCATCATCATAATTTACGACTTCACCATTTTTTACGAAAATTAAAGCTGGAGTAAATAAATATTCCACTCCCATATCGGTTATTTTTAGGTAATTACTTAATAAATCTTCTATTTCTCGGAAATTTTTTGTTTTTTTGGTACGGTCTTCTAAAACATCATAATAATAAACTTTTTTAATATTATTATCTCTTAGAATTGGATATAATTGTTTTACATATTCTTGCATCCAAGCATTGCTTTGAAAGCCAACTAAAATAATTCCGGTCTTATTTTTTAAAATATCCAAGACATCTGATGATGTTACATAAACGAATGGATTGTCACTGGAAACGGCTTTATATTCTTTGCTAAATAATTCAGCATCACTAATATTAGTGCTAAAGTCCTTTTTTCCTAAATATATGAAACCCCAAATTAAAATAGCAAAAAGGATTAAATAAATCATTCCTCTTAATACTTTCTTCATAGTTACTTCCTATTTTTTAATCTTTAAATTTAAAGATATACCCTTCTATTTCAATATCATCATTAAGTGTAGCCCCAGCATTAAGTAAGGCTTCTTCAACACCCATGCCTTTTAATTTACGAGAAAATCTAGCTACGGATTCGTCTTCAGTAAATTTAGTCATTTTAAATAATTTAGTGATTTCAGCACCAGATACGGTCCAAATGCCATTTATTTTTTGAATAGTAAATGGTGCTTTGTTTTCGTATTTATAGACTACGGATGAAGCATAATCTTCTTCTTTAAATAAATTGTCACTGCTAGTGTTATCAAGAATATCCGCAATTCTTTGCATGGCTTCTTCAATACCGTCACCGTTAATGGCACTGATTGGAATAATATCAATATCCGGATAAGCTTGTTTGAAGGCTTCAAGATTTTTATCTGCCCCTGGCATATCCATTTTATTAGCTAAAACAATCATGGCTTTTTTTAACAGCTTCGAACTATATTTAGCAATTTCTTTATTAATTATTTCGTAGTCTTCGATTGGATTACGGCCTTCACTGCTACCCATATCAATGACATGAGCAATTATGCGACAACGCATAGTGTGTTTTAAAAACTTCAAACCTAGCCCAACGCCTTCGGATGCTCCTTCAATTAAGCCTGGTAAATCGGCCATAACAAAAGAACGGTTGTCTTTTAATTTTACAACGCCTAAATTAGGTGATAAAGTTGTAAAATGATAAGCTGCTATCTTTGGCTTGGAAGCACTGATAACAGAGAGAAGCGTTGATTTACCAACACTAGGGAAACCAACAAGGCCAACATCAGCTAGAACTTTTAGTTCACACTTAATAACTTTTTCTTCGCCTGGTTCTCCGTATTCACTGGTTTTAGGAGCAGGATTATCATGAGTAGCAAATGCTTTATTGCCACGGCCACCACGGCCACCTTTACAGACGGTAAAACGCTCTTTATCATGAATTAAATCAACAATAACAAGACCTGTTTCATTATCATAAATTGTTGTGCCTTCAGGAACCTTTATAATGATATCTTCGGCATCCGCCCCGGTACGATTAGAGCCCTTACCATTTTCTCCTTTTGAACCCTTAATTATTTTATTGTAACGTAAATCAACTAAAGTTCTAAGACCTTTATCAACTTCAAAAATGATACTAGCCCCATGACCACCATTAGCACCATCCGGGCCTAAATTAGGCATACATTTTTCATGATGGAAGGAACAACAACCATCGCCGCCCTTACCTGCTATTAATTTTATTGTAATCTCATCTACAAACATAAATAATCACCTTCGCTACTAAACATTTTATCAAATATGACTTATGATGTCTAATGTTTTAAAGTCATATCTTTTTTAATTTAAAAAGCTATGCGCCTTACATAAACTTATTCATTTGACGCATAGTTTCTTTAATTTGTTTTTGAGATGGTTTTCTTCCCATACTGCTAAACATTACTTCAATCATTTTTTCATTGATTGGAGGATTCTTTTTAATTTCTTTTTGTACTAATTTTCGCGTAACAAACATACCTATAAAAAAGCCAACTATTAAGCCTAATAAAATTAATAATATATCATGTAACATAATATTCATCTCCTTAACTGATTTTACTAAAAAAAATATTTTTAGGCAATACTTTCTACCCAAAAATAATCTTGATTTTGAAAATCACAAGCAAACAAATTGCTATTAATTCTTAATTTATTGAAAAACTCTGGTTTTGGTGAAGTTGTTTCCATAATTAGGTAAGCATTGCCTATTTTTAATTTTGTTTCTTCATCATTATAATAGTTATTATAAATATGAGTATTCATAAATTTAGTATAATGATCATTATTACGGTAACTTGTAAATAGATAGTTATTAAGTTCTAATTTGTTAATGGGATTGACCATTTTTTCATACATATTTATTCCATATTCTTGTTCTCTACTATTTAACATATAAATATTTTGAAAAGATTTAAATAAATTGTATGGACTTGTTTTGGTTAGGGTTTTAAATTCATTATTAATATTAAATATATAAAATTTTCTCATTTCTTATCTCCTAATAGCATTATATATTATTAAGTTTTAGAAGAATGTCGAATTTTGACGTTTAATTATTTAAAGTATTAAAAAACTATTAACAGACTTAATTGTTAATAGTTTCAGACTGTTGACAAATAGGTAGAATTTTTACTTATTTGTCTTTTATTTTGTAAAAATAATAAAAATTTTCAATA
>CAKOKU010000027.1 GCA_934095865.1 uncultured Bacilli bacterium | reverse complement strand
TTTATTTAATAAAGATAAGACTAAAATAATACGCTATTCCCCAGGTAAGAACGATAGTTCATACACAATACCAAACAGTGTAACAACCATAGATTTTGGTGCATTTGAGTGTTGCAATAATTTAACTAGCATAACAATACCAAATAGTGTAACATACATATATAGGGATGCATTTAGGTATTGTAATAATTTGACAAGTGTAACAATACCAAACAGTGTAACAAGCATAGGTGATTGGGCATTTGATGGATGCAATAATTTGACAAATATAACAGTAGATATTGAAAATGAAAATTATAGCAGTGAAAATGGAATTTTATTTAATAAAGATAAAACTGAACTAATATGTTTTCTTTCAGCCAAGAGTGATAGTTCATACACAATACCAAACAGTGTAACAAGCATAGGTAGTTATGCATTTAGTGGTTGCAATAATTTGACAAGTATAACAATACCAAATAGTGTAACAAGCATAGGTAGTTATGCATTTAGTGGTTGCGATAATTTGACAAGTATAACAATACCAAACAGTGTAACAAGCATAGGTAGTTATGCATTTAGTGATTGCTACAATTTGACAAGTATAACAATACCAAATAGTGTAACAAGCATAGATTATGATGCATTTTATAGGTGCACAAATTTGACAAGTATAACAGTAGATATTGAGAATAAAAGTTATAGCAGTGAAAATGGAATTTTATTTAATAAAGATAAAACTGAAATAATACGCTATTCCCCAGGTAAGAACGATAGTTCATACACAATACCAAACAGTGTAACAAACATAGGTAGTTATGCATTTAGTGATTGCTATAATTTGACAAGTGTAACAATACCAAACAGTGTAACAAGCATAGGTGGTTATGCATTTAGTGGTTGCGATAATTTGACAAGTATAACAATACCAAACAGTGTAACAAGCATAGGTATTTATGCATTTAGGAATTGCGATAATTTAACAATATATTGCAAATCAAATAGCACAGCATTAGAATATGCGGTTGATAAAGAAATAACATACCAGACAGATGATAATGTACCTAGAATAATAAGCTTGATTCAAAAAGGAGCATACATAAAAGTAGAAGCAACAGATGATGGTGTTGGATTAGACAATAAGGCATATTCAATAGATGGAAAAAATTGGTATGAAAATAATAGTATAGCAATAGATGAAAGTAAGACATATACAGTATATGTAAAAGATAAACTAGGAAATATAGCAACAAAAGATATACAAATAGACATAACACAACCAGAAATAACAAATATATCAGTAGAAGGTTACACAATAAAAGTAACAGCAACAGATAATGTAGCTTTAGCAGATAAACCATATTCAATAGATGGAACAAATTATCAATCAAGCAATGAATTTACTGTAATGAAAGAGGGAACCTATACAATATATGTAAAAGATGCACAAGGTAATGTTGCAACAAAATCAGCATTAGTTACCAAAGTAAATGATGGTGACCATGATATAAATGATAAAGATAACGAAAATGATGACAAATCTCATAATACAAACCAAGACGAAAGTGAAAATAAAGATACAACAGCCCCAAACATAACAAATATATCAGTAGAAGGCTATACAATAGAAGTAACAGCAACAGATAATGTAGGTTTAGCAGATAAAGCCTATTCACTTGATAAAGAAAATTGGCAATCAAGTAATGAAATTGTAGTTACAAAAACTGGAAGATATATGGTATATGTAAAAGATAAATCAGGAAACATAGCAAACAAATTAGTTGTTGTTGGTGATGAAAAAAAAGGTAGCAATAATTCAAATAAAAGTGAACTAATAGCACAACAAGATAACAGTCAATCAAAAAATAAATTGCCACAAACAGGAAATATGTCAACAGTTATAATTTGTGCAATAGTAATAATATGTATAGTATGCATAATTATATTCAAAAGAATAAAAAGGATGAGGTTTTAAATTATTTAAAGAAGTCGGAGTGATTTTTCAACATGATGAAAAAGTAGAATACATACTGGATTTTCCAATTAGATGATTTTAGTTCAACAGTATTCGAAATCTTATTATGTATAATTCTAACAGTTAGTACTTATATATATAAAATGAAGAAATGTCTTATATGCAGAACAGACAATGTTTTATTCGGATTATCTCGTAAGAACGAAAAGAAAAACACCTTTTATAGATATTAATGACTTACCAATATTTAATTATCATGGATTTAATATGTTTATTAAACCAAAATATAAATTAAATAGATTGAAAGCTGTGAAGAGGGGACTGAAAAAGGAATATTTATTTAATTGTACGATAGAAATTCATAATGGAAAACCAAAGATAGTACTGGCAAAAAGAGATAGAAATGAAAATTGATGCTAAAAACATTAATAGTCTTAAATGAAATATGTTCTAAATAATATGATATTTAAAAAGTATATTAAGTGAAAACTTATTACTTAATACACAACTTAACGAAAAGTTTGAAAGGGAAAAAATTATGGATATCAACAAAAGATTAGAAGAAATGTATGAAAAAATAGGAAAAGCAACTACGGAAGTAAACAACTATGATTCAACAGTATCTGGTAGAGCAATATTTGCAGATGAATATGGCTTTACAGATGGACAAGCAGAGGAAGTTATACAAAATTACAAAGAAATGAAAAAAGCACAGGATGAAAGATATACAGAAGAAGGAAGAAGAGCTTTTGAAGAAAACTCAGATCATAAATATTTTATTCTAAGGAGGATAAGATATACAAAAAATAAGTATATTGATGGAGTAAAATCTCAAGCATTAGCCAAAATACTAAAGCAAATAAGACCAGAAGAAATAGACGGTAATTTAATTCAACAATTAGATGATACAGGTTGTGATGTAAAACAAATTTTAAATAGTTTATTGCAAAACGATATATATTTATTTGGAAGGGATGAATTAAGAAGCAGTATAGAGAAAGTTAATACTATGTATAATGATTTTGAAATTCAAAAAGAAAAATCAAAAGAAGAAAAGTCCATGACACAGTCAAACAATCAAAAACAAGGAAACTTTTTTATAAAGTTGTTTGATAGAGTTAAGAAGATTTTTGGAAGAAATAAAACAAAAATGTTGCCAGAGAGCTCAGAAATGAAACAAACTATGGATAATGTTACATCAACAAATAAAAGTCAAAGAGAAAGTTTTGTCGAAGATTTACAGTCAAGAGCTTCAAATCCAGCTCCTATAAGAAGAACTATAAGAAATGGTATGAAACAAGAAAATGATAGACTAAGTAATTTAAATCCACAAAGGCAGAATGATGATGATTTAGAGTTATAAAATTGATGTTGCAATATAAAGTTTATTTGGGATATACTGATTGTGGAAAATTGTTAATAGAATAAGTATATGGAGCGCCAAGTTTAAAGGCTGCAGAAGCCGAATTTGAGAAATTCAAACAGACATGGAATGAATATCCAGGTGCAGTTGATGTTTGGACAAGAAACTGGAAACATGTTGAGCAATTATTTAATTATGGAAGTGCAGCAAGAAAAGTAATGTTGTATACAACAAATGCAATAGAAAGTGTAAATTCAAGCTTTAGAAAAGTTACTAAAAGAAGGTCATTTCCTAATGAAAATGCATTGTTTAAATTACTATATTTGAGAGTAACAGAGCTTTATAAAAAGTGAAAAACAGACCAGTTGGAAATTGTGCAATGGTTAGAAATCAGCTTTCTATAAACTCTGAAATGCAATCTAGAGCGGCATTATATGAGCATTTATAAATAGGAAGTATACATAGTATTATGTCAAGTTAGTGTTGCGACTAACTTTTATTAAAAGTGTTCAATAGCATATATATATATTACTAGAAAAACGATGGCTTACCTATTAAGTCATCGTTTTTCTAAAATTAAAGTTAAAAAAAAAATTACACACTTTACTTGACAAAGTCGGTGGACTTTGGATACTCCTTTAACACTAAATTTTGGAGATTAAAATATTGATAAAATACTAGCCTATAATAGGTTGGTATTTTTTATGCTTTGAAAAGTAAATTTCAGAAAAATAAATACAAATATGTACACTTTCAAAAAAACAGTTTAAAATAAAAATATATCAAGTTAACACAATAAATATTGTGTAATCTTCGTATATAAGGACAAAAAAACTACAGAGAGCAAGGAGACATAAATTTGATAATATAATGGAACAGTTAAAAATGAAACATGTTCCTCACGAGTGCCGACATACTTTTGCAAGTTTAATGAATTCAGCTAATGCAAATAAATTATGTATAAAAAGAATTATGGGACATAGTAGTCAAGATATTACAGATGATGTATATACACATAAAACAATAGAGGAATTAATAGCAGCAATAAAAAAGTTACAAAAATAAAAGAAAGCCTACATTTCCAAGCAATGTAGGTTTTCTGTAAGGTATTTTGTTTGTATTCGAAATAGTCTTGTAATTATCTTTTTGAGAATTGAGGAGCTTTTCTTGCTTTTTTAAGACCATATTTCTTTCTTTCTTTCATACGAGAATCTCTTGTTAAGAATCCGTTTGATTT
>CAKOKU010000026.1 GCA_934095865.1 uncultured Bacilli bacterium | reverse complement strand
TAGTGAACTACGGCTAAAATATCCATTAATGATTCTTCTAAAAGTATCTGGTTTAGCTAAATCAGTATATTATTATAATTATGATAGAATTAAAGAAAAATTAAAAGGACTGTCTCCTGTAAATTACAGGTTACAATCCTCTAATTAGAAGCTATTTATAAACTGTCCAATTTTTGGGGTTCAGTTCAAGCTTAAGTTATTTAGAGCTTTTTCTTTTGGCCTTAACAAGTCTTCATTATTAAACTAGTCTGCATCATAGTGAATATCAGCAAATAAAATACCAATATTAATAAGACCACAAATACCAACTATAATATAAATTATATTTTGAATGACAGTGCTTCCTTTAAATAAAGTACTAACTAAATTAAAGTCAAATAAGCCAATTAATCCCCAGTTAACAGCACCAATAATAGTTAAAACTAGGCAAATTTTTTGTATTGTTTTCATAATAAATCCTTTCTAGCTAGTAGTATTGCCAATAATTAGAATATTATTCCTCACCAACAATATAATTTATTAGAAAAGGAGTTAGATATGAAAAAATTTATAGCCTTGTTCTTTTGTTTGCTATTTTTAACAGGGTGTAGTAACAATATGGAGGATAAGCTTATTAAAAGCTTTAAAGATGATGTAAATAGTAGTAAATCATATAGTGTAGCAGGAACCTTAGACATAACTAACGATGAAGATACGTTTAATTACACTATTAGTGTTGCCTATAAAAAAGGTGATTATTATAAAACTGTTTTAACCAACCAAGTAAGTGGTCATGAACAAATTATCTTAAAAAATAAGGATGGCGTTTACCTAATTACTCCAAGTTTAAATAAAAGTTTTAAATTTCAAAGTAGTTGGCCTGACAACAGCTCTCAAAGTTATATTTTATCATCTGTTTTAAATGATTTATTAAATACCGAAGATAAAAAATTTAGTGAAGATGCTGACTATTACATTTTAACTAGCAATGTTAACTATCCTAATAACAATAAACTTACATATCAGAAACTATACTTTAGCAAAGATATGCAACTAAAAAAAGTCGAAGTATATGATAATACTGATACTAAAAGAGTAACATTTAATATTACGACTATTGATTATAAAGCCAATTTAGATGAAGATTATTTTGACCTTTCTAAATCTATTGATAGTAACTGTTGTGGAGAAAATACTGAAACTAGTAATTTCAATGATATTTTATATCCGTTATACATACCAAAAGATACATATCTTACTGCTAAAGAAACGATCAATACTGATAATGGTTCGCGTGCTATTTTAACCTTTGGCGGGGCAAAAGACTTTGTTTTAGTAGAAGAAGCTAGTAAAGTTAATTCAGAATTAGAAGTTATTCCTATTTATGGGGAGCCTTTGATGATGAATGGTACCTTTGGAGCTTTAAGTGGTAATGCTATATACTGGAGTAGTAATAACGTCGATTATTATCTAGCCGGTAGTTCGTTAAGCAGCGAAGAGCTCTTAAGTGTTGCCAACTCAGTTTCTAACAGCATTGTGACAAGTAAATAAACTGTAAAAACTATTGAAATACTTAAAATTTCGTTTATAATGTAGTTAGGTGGTAAAAAATGAATTTTAATGAGACAGAAACTAAAACAGTTAAACAATTAGTAATAATCTTAGTTGTAGTAATTATTGTAGCTATATTAGCATATTTCATTACAACCAAGGTAGTTAATAAAACAAGTAGTTCTGATGATAGTTCTAGTACAAATAGTAATGTAAACTACATCGATCCTACGAAAGCTATTGTTGGGACCATGTTAAATCGTACATCTGATGATTATTATGTCATACTATACAGTACTGATAGTGATAATTCTTCTGCTTATGCTAGATTATTATCTCAATATTCTAATAAGGATGGTGCTCTGCCAGCATACTTAGTTGATTTAAATAACAAATTAAATGAAAGCTATGTTGCTTCAGCCGATGAAAAAACGAATCCAACAGCTAGTGAATTAAAAGATTTACGTTTTGGTGAAATAACTTTATTACATATTAAAAATCATAAAATTGTTAAAGCTTTTGAAAGCGTAGAAGCAATTAAAAAAGAATGGAAACTAACAGATTAACGTTAGTTTTTTCTTTTCTTTAAAATTTAAATATGCTAAGATTAATTAGAGTGATAATATGAATATAAAAAATAACGAAGAGAAGAATATTCAAGAAATAGATACGAAAAATCAAAATATCACACCTAATGAGTTACCAAATAATTCGGAAGTTAAACCAAAATCAAATGTTTTAGACAATGTTCCAAAAGCAATAATTAATCCATCTTCTTTTGACAACATAGATGATAATAATAAAAAAATACAAATATCAGATGTTAGCTTGCCACTTTTAAAAAATGAATCTGGTGTCTTAAAGAAAGATGAAAGCGAAAAGCCAGTCAAACAACATCCTACTTTTAACTTCGTGGAAATGTGTGTACTAGTTATAATAACAGGTATTATGAGTGCCGTTGCTAGCGGTGTTATTGTTGAAAGAAAGAATATTACTGATAATGGTATCAGCTATAAAAAATTATTAGAAGATGATAATTTAAAAGAGTTTTTAAATGTTTATGCTACTATATCTAATGATTATTATGAAAATATAGATAAAAAAAGTGCCATTGATGGGGCGATTTCTGGCTTAATGGATTATGTTGGTGACAATTATACTTCATACTTGGATAAAGACGATGCCTCAGTTCTAAATGAGTCATTAAAGGGAACTTATAAGGGAATCGGCGTTAGTATTAGTAGTTCAGATCCAGGAACTATTGTTAAAGTCTATAAAAATAGTCCTGCTTCTGATGCTGGCTTACTTGCTCAAGATAAAATTATTAGTATAAATAACCAAGATACAACTAGTTTAAGCAGTGCTGAATTAACTAAGTTAATAAAAGAAGCTGATGAAAATGCCCTAACCCTAACAATTAAGCGCGATGAAGAAACCTTTAATGTTACAATGACACCTCGTATGTTAAACACACCTTGCATATCAAATCAAGTTTTAGAAGTAAATGATCATAAAATCGGTTATCTTTTAATAGAAAGTTTTACTAATACTTTACAAACTCAGGTTTCTGAGGCCTTACAAGAAATGGAACAAGAAGGAATCGAATCTCTTATCCTTGATTTAAGGAATAATGGTGGTGGTCTTCTTAGTGCTGCTGAAGAAACTGCAAACTTATTTTTAGAAAATGGAAAGGTTATTTATAGTTTAGAAGATGAAAACAAAACTGTTTATGATAGAACTGATGAAAAAAGAACTTATCCAATTATAGTACTAGTAAATGGCGCTACTGCATCAGCTAGCGAAATTCTTACATCTGCCCTAAAAGATTCTTACGGTGCTACAATTGTCGGTACTACTACTTATGGTAAAGGTAAAGTCCAAAGAACTAAAAATTTAAAAGATGGTTCTCTAGTTAAATATACAACTTCTCGTTGGTTAACTCCTAATAATGAATGTATTGATACTTATGGTATTAATCCTGATTATAATATTGAATTAGATTATCAATATGATGAAGCCGGTAATGTTACTGGCGCTACTGATACACAATTTAATAAGGCTTTAGAATTATTAACACAAAGCAGTGAAGATAATCCAAACAGTGCTACTAACTAAAATAATAAGCAAATTTAAAACAAGTGGAAATCTTAGAAAATTAATATAGGAACCTATTAATCGTTCTTCATATTAATTCTTTTTTTGTCTAAAGTAAGTAAAGGCATCATAGTTAAAGGATATTTTTTTCCAATAATAATGATTTTGCGGTATAATGAAATCGAAAGAGAAAAAATATGATAAATAACAAATTAAAAAAAGGAGAAAGATTATTAATACATTGTTATAAACATGATGGTACTTTGCATAGAATTTGGGATGAAGCAACTATCTTATACGAAGATGAAGAAATTTTAGTCTGCGCTAATAATAAAACTTTAGTTACAGAATGTGATGGTCATAGCCATCGTACCAATGAACCAGCTATTTTATTTTTTTATAAGAAACATTGGTTTAATATTATTGGCCAGTTAAAAGAATATGGACTATTTTATTATTGTAATATTGCCTCGCCATACTTAATTGATAATGGAATAATAAAATATATTGATTATGATTTAGATTTACGAGTTTTTCCAGATGGTGGTTACCGCATTTTGGATCGTAATGAATATCATTATCACAAAAAGCTAATGAATTATCCAGAGATTATAGATGAAATAATCAAAAAAGAACTTAATAAATTAATTGAGATGAAAAAGAATAATAGTGGTCCATTTGCTCATGGCGTGATTGAAAATTACTATGCTCAATATAAAAATATAATAAATAATAATTTTGATTGATTTTTAATTACCCGATTCGGTAATTTTTTTTTATTTAAATTTAACAATTTAATTTTAATAGGTTTTAAAATTTTATCTTTCCAACCATATATTTATTAATGAAGCCAAGAAAAAAGTTTTAATTAAAAAGAGTAGAAAAAAATTTTGTTTAAATAACTATTAATCAATAGATAGCTATGAAGCCATAAAAGCCACTAAAACTATTAGCTAAGGCCAGTTTTTTCCCAGAAATTGCCGGAATTTTTAGAATTATGAAAAAAAATTAAAAAAAATGCAACTTTTGCTTGCTTTTTATTTTCGTATGTTATATACTGAAAAAGAACTGCGAAAGAGAAATCAAAAACAGTTCAATATGTTAGATTTTCTTTAGAAAACAGCTTAAAAATTTAATCAAAAAAAATTAAAAAAGTTGTTGACATTCAAAAGAAGATTTGATATATTACTAATGCGCAAACGAAAAGAGCGCAGAAAAATGATCTTTGAAAACTAAGTAAAAAAGTCAATTTGAGTAGCTTAGGATAAACTTGATTTTATATGAGAGTTTGATCCTGGCTCAGGATGAACGCTGGCGGCATGCCTAAGACATGCAAGTCGTACGCGAAGG
>CAKOKU010000025.1 GCA_934095865.1 uncultured Bacilli bacterium | reverse complement strand
CTTACATATTTATTTTACAACATTTTTCTTAAAATTAAAAGACTATTAACAAAGAAATTATTTGTCAACAGTCTGAGGATTAGCGTTATATGGCTAATCCCTATTTTTTTATTGTTTATCTTTCTCTAATTATATTCTTACTACAAATATAAGTAATTAAGAAGTACCCTCCATAAATTGCTATGATAAATATAGAGGTGATAATGATTGATTGTAACATTTTTTCATTACCAAAGGCACTTAATATGAAATTACAAAATTGAATGCCAAATATAGAATGAATTATTGCTACTAAAAGCGGAAACATAAAAAATATACCAATTTGTCGAAACAATGCCTTGTTAATCATTTTTTCATCAACACCAATTTTTCTAAGCATTTTAAATTTTTCTAAATTATCACTCGACTCAGATAATTCTTTAAGAGCTAATATGGCAGCACAAGATATCAAAAAGATAATTCCTAAATAAAGACCTATAAATGTTGCCATTCCACCCAAGCCTAAACTAGCTTCGGCAATATCAGTTTTAGTTCTGGCCTCCAAGGTTGTATTTTTAATGTAAGGCTCTTCATCAAGTTTTGATATCATATTATCAATTTTCTTTTTTTGTTCGGTAGTTTTAGCATTATAATTAGCAATCATTACTTCTTCTTCCTTCATAAGGCCAGTAACTGAGGTATCTGGAACAACAAAGAAACCAAAATTAGCATAACTAGCATTCATTTCATAGAATCCGTCCATACAATTTAAAAATTTAGGCTTATAAAGTTTACCATTAATTATTATATTTGTACCCAATTTTAGGCCTTCATTTCTTATTTTTGACCATTCTTGATAATTAGAAACTATTATATATTCATCATTTTCTAAAGTATATTCTTTTAAATTAAAAATTTTAGCTATTTTATTATAATCACTTATTGTGATTAATTCTTCTATATTATTATACATAAGCAATGGATATTTTTCTTTAGAAATTTCATAATAATTGCCTAATGTATCTTTAACTGTTAAATTTTGATCTACATAAACGTTGAAATTTACTGTATCTTTTAGATTTGAATCGACGTTAAAATTTAATCGTTTTAAACTTTCTTCAATACTAACTTTTGAATCTTCTACTTGTTCAACAGAGTATTTACTATCATTAGTAATATCTATTTTTTTAGTAAATTCAATATCTGTCGGCGCTAATTTTTTCAGATTATTTGACATAGAATTTTTCATTGATAGCGCACTTGATAATACGCATATTGTTATAAATAACATAAGACATATCACAGTCATAGAAAATGTCATTGTATTTATTTTACTTGAAAATTGGCGTAAAGTAAAACTGTTTAGACCTTTATAATATATGCTTTTTATATTCATAAATATCTTTAAGATCAAGCCAGATAGGGACCAAAAAATTAAAAATGTTGAAATAGTACCGATGATAATAGGTTCGAAAATATTATTGACATTAGTAAGCTTACCAATACCACCAGTAACCTCGTAATAAGCAAAGCCTAAAGCACAACAAGAAACAATAAATATTATTGTACATACATAAGGATTCTTTAATCTTATTTTTTCTGATTTTTTATTGAAATGAAGTAAATCAATTAATCTACATCTATTAATATTGATAGTATTAAAGATCATTACAACAAAATACATAATACTAAAATAAATTAATGTTTTAACGCAGGCGCTAAGAGAAAATATAAAATGAAATTTTGTTAGGTCGGCTTCAAACATATTAGCAACTACTATACTCATTAGTTGAGAAAGTAAAAAGCCAAGACCTAAACCAACAAATAAAGAAATAACACCTATTATTAAAGTCTCTATAAAAAGTATTAAGGAGATTTTTCTTTTACTCATACCTAATGTTAAATATATTCCGAACTCTTTATTCCTTCTTTTTATTAAAAATCTACTTGCATATACAATTAAAAAACCAAGTATTAAAGATACAAATACACTGACGCCAGAAAGTATATTAGTCATAAGTTTTATTATTTGATATGTAGAAGATGATACACTCATCATTACTGTTTGATCGTCAATGGCATTAAATACATAAAAGATTGCTACTCCAAGAATTAATGTGCAAAAATATATAGCATAGTCTTTTATACTTTTGCTTATATTTTTTAGAGCTAATTTAAAGAGCATCATTTAAATCCCCACCAAGTAAGGATACAACATCAATAATTTTATTAAAAAATTCTTTTCGAGAACTGTCACCTTTATTTATTTCATTAAATACTTTACCATCTTTGATAAAGATAACACGAGTTGCATAGCTTGCGGTAAAAGCATCATGAGTTACCATAAGAATAGTAGCTTGAATTTCTTTATTTAAATAATCAAATTTTTCTAAAAGCATTTTAGCAGATTTTGAATCTAGAGCCCCCGTTGGTTCATCAGCAAGTATCAATTTTGGATTAGTAATAATTGCTCGGGCACTTGCAACTCTTTGCTTTTGACCACCACTCATTTGATAAGGATATTTATTTAAAACATTACTAATGTCTAACTCCTTAGCCACTTGTTTTACTTTAGTATCTATTTCTTTTGATGATACATTTTGAATTGAAAGAGCCAAGGCAATATTTTCGTAAGCAGTTAAAGTATCAAGGAGGTTAAAATCTTGAAATATAAATCCTAATTCTTCTCGTCTAAATTTATTTAAGCTATTTCCTTTTAATTTAGTAATATCATTACCAGCTACGTAGATATGACCTGATGTAACTTTATCAATCGTAGAAATACAGTTTAAAAGAGTCGTTTTACCAGAACCACTGGCACCCATTATGGCGACTATTTCTCCTTTGTCAACATCAAATGATAAATTATCTAAAGCCTTATTAAGACTAGATTTACTACCATAATATTTTTCAATTTTATCAATTTTTAAGATATTTTCCATAATTTTTTCCTTTCTTTTTCCATTGTAATACAAAAGATAAAGTCAGTCGTCATTCTAATATTACAGAATATTACAAATTTGTAATAATGCGCGCTAATTATGGCATTAGTATTTTTAACAAATACATATATTTTAAAAGTAATAAAAGATCAATTTTATATTTCTTGTTTATTTACTTTTCTTTTTAAAATAGAAAGACACTCAATATGATACGTAAAGCAAAACATATCCAGTCCCATTATTTTTTCAACTTCATAATTTTCGCTTAATAAATTTATATCACGAGCAAGTGTAAATGGATCACAGGCAATATAAATTATGTTTTGAGCATTGATTTTCAAAAGTAAATCAATACCATTTTTAGTCATTCCACTTCTCGGAGGATCAATTATTATTGTATCTATTTTATCATCTATTTTAGATATCAGTTTATTAGCATCACCGCATAAATAATAAGCGTTATTGATTCCATTTATTTTGGCATTATAAGTTGCGTTAATAGTGGCATTTTCATTTATTTCAATACCATAAACTTTTTTTAAATATGGTGCAACGTTAAGACCTAGGGTTCCTGTTCCGCAAAACATATCTAGTAATATACCATTTTTGGGAACAAATTCTTGTATTAAAGAAAAAAGTTTTTGACAAATATCTAAGTTTACTTGAAAAAAGGCATCATAAGACACTTTAAAAAACAACCCATTTAATTTTTCAATAAGAAAGTTATCACCCTTTATAATTTTACCATTTTGTAAAATACCAGCAATTTTATAAGAAGACAAATTAGGAATAGTTATAGAGTCATCGGTTATAAAATTTAACAATATTTCTGAATTGTAGTTTGTTCTTATAACAACTTGACCATTTTTTATATTAAATTTAGAAATTTCTTTTAAAATATTATTAATACTCTCTTTAACAAGGAAGCATTTGTTAATACTAACAATACTATTAGTTTCTGGCATATACAAGCCTATCTGACTATTTTTTATATGAAGTGTTAATTTGTTTCTATAATAGAGTTGATTGCTAGATTCAATTATAGGAATACTAACTTCAAGATGGCAATATTTATAGAAAATTCTTTCCAATTTAAGTTTTTTAAACTCTATTGTTTCTTCGTAAGATAAGTGACTTAAATGACAACCACCGCAAGTATTTGCAAAAGGACAATAGGATTCTTTTCTTTTGGAGCTTTTTTTTACGATTTCATTTAATTGACAAATGTTGTATTTATTTAACGATTTGATTACTGTAACGTCTACGATTTCGTCAGGTAAAGCAAAATTAACAAATGATATTTTATTATCAATATAACAAATACCTTGACCTTGATCATTTAATCTTTCTATTTTTACTTGCATTAGGACCTCCGTAATTAAAAAGCAGAAGCATAGCTCTGCTAATATGATATAGTTATTAATCATTAATCTAAACTTGTTTAATAATATCTACATCTTCTATTTAGGATTATTAATATATTCCTAGAAAAATCCTTGTTTCCAATCTACTTTATAGATTACTTTATAAAAAAGTTACTTCTTATATTAAAAGCCTTAACCTTTAATCACTAGTGACATTAAATTATTTCTAATCGTAGTAGGAATCTGGGCGGGCACCAATACTGGCTGTGACGTTCCACCATGGGTTGAGATAGCCAGCGCTATTCTGATTCCACTCATTAGCATTGCCGTTAGTCGCGTTGAAATTAGAAGGCGACGGTGAGCCTTAACAAGTTAATAGGATTTCTCTGGAGAAATTAGTTATCTCCGACTAAAATTATATCATATTTTGATTTGAACTAATCTATATTTTATAGTTAACTTTTTTAGGGGTTATTAGACTTTATTAAAGCCAATAACCAGTTGATATAGTTTCTAACTTTTAATTAATCAACTAAAAATATCTATACCTTCTGTTTAGGAATAATATTCCAAGAAAAAATCCTTGTTTCCAATCTACTTTATAGATTACTTTATAAAAAAGTTGCTTCTTATATTAAAAGCCTTGACCTTTAATTTTTAGTGACATTAAACTATCTTTAATCGTAGCAGGAATCTGGGCGGGCACCAAGGCTGTTAGTAACGTTCCAACCGTTGTTGAGATAGCCGCCGCTGTGCTGAATCCACTCATTAGCATTGCCCCAAGTAGCGCTGAAATTAGAAGGCGACAACAAGCCCACATAGTATTAGGATTTTCCTAGAGATTTTATCTCCGATTTCATTATATCACTTAATACTAATTAAATTTTTATTTTAATTTTTCTATTTCTTCTTTGCTTAACCCTGTTATTTTCATTATTGTTTCTATGTCTAGATTTAAGGCTAAAGCATTCTTGACTATCTCTATCTTACCTTCTAATTTTCCTTCGGCCTTTCCTTCTAATCTTCCTTTTGATTTGCCATCTTCATATGCCGTATTTCTTAACATCTCTTCATTCGATAAGTCTGTATATAGATATACCATTTCATCATCTT
>CAKOKU010000024.1 GCA_934095865.1 uncultured Bacilli bacterium | reverse complement strand
AGATTTTAATATTGAATACTCATCGCTAAAGCTAAACGGAACCCCCAGACTATCTGGGGGTTTTCAATATACAAAAAAATGTGGAAATTTGATTTCACACATTTATCAATCAAAAAAATTCTTTATTGTTTATTTTTCTTAATAAGCATTACCATTAATATTAAAGTGATAATAATTATTATAAATGGGGCAATTTTAAAATATAGCCATTCAAATACATGCCAAGATGTTCCAATGACGGCCCATTCTGGATTGTTAAAGTTCCATGATAAATATGGACTGCCTAATATGGCTAATAAAATAAATAAAAATATTAAAATAAAATCTACTATTATTATGCATTTTATTAATCTATTTCTTTTATGTTGTTGGTACATAGATAATTGATTATTTATAATATCTATTTTTTCTTGAATTGTTTTTAAATCATTATTTTCTTTCGCATCAAATTTTTCCTCAAGGATTTCATTAACTGGTGTTTCAAAAATTTTTGATATTCTCATCAGCATTTGGGCATCTGGCATAGATAATCCAGATTCCCACTTTGAGACAGTTTGTCTAACTACGTGTAATTTAGCACTTAATTCCTCTTGAGAAAGTCCTTTAGCTTTTCTTAAAGCTTTTAAATTATCTTTTAACATATTATAATTTCTTCTTTCGTTAAATGTAGTTTATTACAAATAATTAACTCTTACAAGCAATGTTTTTTAACATATTGTTAAATTTTGAAAAGTTATAATATAGTTTTTTAAATCTTCATAAGAAATATAGTTTGTTAAAAGATGTTCTACCTTAATTGATATTTATCTTTCTATTTTTTTTAAAAATAAATAATATATTAGGATACCATCTATAATAAAATCATAAACTCTTAATCTATCAAATAAAATGATTGAAGACAATATTGATACTAAAAGTATTCCTATACTTATAATTTTAGAAAATACTCCCTGTTCTTTAGTTAGCCAAGTAAAGTATGCTAATAACGGTGATAAAAAAGCAAATGCTGTCCAACCTGTAATGAAAATTTTACTATAAACGCCTTTAGTAATAAATGCTACAAAATAGTACGTGATAAGCATACCTAAGCAAAACGGTAAGATATTTAACATTGCTTGTTTTTGGCTTTTACTATAAATAGAAATTATGGTTCCAAATAATATCCATATGGCCATCTGAGAAAAAATGTTTCCTAAATTTGTTGTATAAATGTCTAGTAATCTACTAACTACGCCTAAAGCTAAGCCAACTAAAAATAGACTAAAGGGATTTAAAATATATTTTTTCATATGAATATACTCTCTCTTTTTACTTGTTATGTTATAACATCATGTTTTTTATAATCAGATAATAACATACAAAAAGGCGTTTGTGCTTTTAATTTTATTATTTTATTGAAAACTTTTTTAATTAACATATTAATTTTTATAGTTTTTGGTTTGAATAATATTATATATAAATCTGCTCATTAAAAAAACAAGAGAGCGCACCCTTGTTTTTTCGTTTTTCGTAGTATGCATTATTTATTTATTATTAATTTTTAATTAATTTGAGGCGCAAAGTAAGGAACTCCTTTCTATTTGTCTGAAATAAATAATACTTTTGTTAGATTTTAATATTTTTTTAAATATGTTAAGATTACTTGACTTGTCAAAAAAGGTTTTGAAGGCGTTAGTTATTATCAAGACGTTCATCTTATACATTTATACTTACGCCGCTCATTCCGTCGTAAGCATCTTGTCCTTTAGTTGTGTTGAATAAGAATACATTTCCCTCACCGTTTACACTAAATGTATAATTTTTACTTACACTTAAAGTAACTGATTTGCTTGCATGTTGATATGAAGCCGTTACTAATCCACTAGGGACAACATCAAAACTTGCATAAGAATAGTAAGTTGTAGAACCAGATTCTAGTTTATATGAACAACCAAAGCCATTTGATGCTTTAACGTATTCTGTACATATTTTATTACCAGAGTCAAATTTAAATATTGTAGTGAATGCGTCGCCGTAAAATGTTGTTCCACCAATTCTAGCACCTAAAACATCATAACTTTTAACTTTTGGAACACCTTTCCAAGTATTAGTAACTGTCATGTCACACATGTTACTTGCACAAGATTTACCAATTACCAATTTTTTTGAATTTGTTTCAACAATTGTTGATCTTGATTCTATATATGATGGTTCATATACTTTATATTCAATATCATTAGTATTAACATTCATTTTTTGCATGGCATCGTAATCTTGTTCATTCATAATATCAAGAAAATGTTCATCAAACATAGTTATTATATAGTTGTATTCTTTCTCAGTTAAATTAATTCCATTTTTAGTAGTGTAATAAAATTCATTTTCAGCAGCTTTAACTGTTGCTGTATTAACTGTAAATAGTGTAACAAGTAATAAACATATTGATATTCTTTTCACCGTTGTTCTTTCTCCTTTCTACTCTTCAATCGTAACCATTTTTTGGCAAAAAATAAAGAGCGAGTTTCGCCCATTCTATTTTTTTATCATCTTATAGTAATTTTTCTTGAAATAATCAATGTATTCTTTATTCTGTTTACAATTGCCATATGTGCACATATTAGATTCTAACTGTATCCCTAAAATTCTTTTTCTTTCATTAGAATCATTATCAAATATTTCAAGTTGTTCTAAACTATAATTATATTTAAATGATACTGTTTCATTGTCTATTTTTATATTTATAATCATTACGTTTAAATCTTTATAATACTTGAAATTAGTTTTTACATCATTAACATTTTTTGTAAAAACATAAGCTTCTTTCTTATAATCATAATTAAAATTTTCTCTAACAAATGTTGGCAATGATTCATCATTTATAATATTTAGTTTACTAACAAATTCTAAGTCATCTTCTAAATCATCAGGTTCATCATCACTTACGTAGAATATTTTATTATTTGTCATTTCTAATTTAACATTTAATTTTATTGTTTCAACGTTTATCCCATCAAAAATATCAACATACAATTCATTTAGATATTCATCTTGATTATTAAATTGTAAATAATCATTTAATCGTTCCATATTTTTTATCAAATCACTCGTATTTTCATTTGTTAGAATGATTCTTTCATCGCCATTTTTAACATACAGCTCATAATTAGTATAATCGTCGTCATGATAATCAATAATATCTCCAAAACGTAAATATGAACGGTGTTTAGAAACAACAATCAAAACATTTTTTACTTCATAATTTTCACTACTACCACCGGCACGGTAAACCCTAGTCGAATTATAATTAGAAATAAAATATACTAATAAAATAATAAAAAGTGCTACAAAAGAACCTAATCCAAAAATAATATGATATAATCTTATCATTTTGGTATTTTTCTTAACCAATGCTATTGGTAAATCACTAAGGTCTTCTTCATTTTTATCATTTTTCTTTTCTGCTAATATTATTTCATTTACTGTAATGTTATAAAGTTTGGCTAAAGTATTTAACATTTCTGTACTTGGTGGATAAATACCACGTTCCCATTTAGAAATAGCTGATCTATCAATATTAATTATTGTAGATAGTTCCTCTTGTGTTATTCCTTTTTCTCTTCTTAATTGTCTTAAAAATCTTCCTATTTTTCCGAAATCCATAAACTCTCACTCACCTATTGCCCAATTATAGCACAAAGAGTAAACTTTTAAAACATTTTATCTATACTTTTTGGTACTTTGTCTTTAACTATTGTATCAATGATTTTATCCTCTTTTTCCTTGGTTATTTTTTTGCCTGTCATTGTTGATAAGGTACTTATAACCTCTCTTATTGTTCTTTCATCTTTCATGTTGCCGTTATTTAATTTTTCTGCTAAATCTAAAATTGTTTTTTTATTAACATTTGTCCTTTTTTCAACTTTCTTAAAAAATTCATCATTAAAATTCACTTTTATCACCTAGTATAATATATGCCCATTTAATATCTTGTGACAAAAAAATTAAGACTTACGTATTTCTAACATAAGTCTTATCTTTTAGTATTTCTTTTCTTTTATTTTTTGAAGTACTTTGTCAACATCAATATTTTCTTCTTCTACTTTTTTTGGTTTGAGATTTTTTTTGTTTTGATTATTTTTATTATTTGAATTATTATAATTTTTTTTGCCATTCTTAGAAGGTACAGTTTTAGATTTTGATTGACTATTAGTTTTCTTAGCTGTGGTATTTTTGTTAGATTGTTTTGAACTAGTTATATTTTTAGGCTTATCTTCTTGAACTGTTGATATAGGTATTTGTCTTGTTGATTCTTGCATGTCAATATTATCATTTTCTACTTCTTCTACATCTTTAGATTCTTGTAATGCTTTAGTTTCTTCTTCAGGTTGTTCGGTGTCTTCATTTTCTTCTTGTTCTTTAGCTATCAATCTAGTTTTTATTTCATTCTTTAGCTTTTCTTGTTCTTCAGAAGAAAGTTTATATTCTTTAGTTTCTAGCGACTTTGATACTTTTTGTTTTGTTCCAAAAAGGTTCATGGCCTTTAAGATGTCATATATTAAAACACCAATAGCAGGAATTAATACTAAGAATAAACCTGGGCCTAATTTAAGTAAGAAAAATTGAGCTTTACCTAAACTAGGAAATTTTAAAATTACTTTACCAATAATGCTGTCTATTGTTACTGGTGTTGAATCCGGAACCGGATTATTATCCCCTTTAGTTGTAAAGTAGTAAGTGCCATCTTCATAAGTTATCTTGTCAATACGATGGGTTACTGTCATACCATAGTTGATTTTACTTGGAGAAATAAATGTTATTATGTCGCCTTCTTTTAAAGATGATGCATCATCAATTCGTAAATTCATAACTACATCGTAAACTTCAATTGTTGGTAACATTGAACCGGACATGATACTGTAAAGAGAAACAATTGGTTTAAACTTTTCTCCTTTTCTGGCATAAATATTTGTTGCTATAACATAATAAATTAGAAAGAAAGCAACAATCATTAAAAGGGCAAATATTGTCCAAGTTATTATGTCGATTATTAGACGGAAAATTGATTTTTTTCCACTTTTTTTATTTTTCATTTGAAGCCCCTTTCTATTTTATTAATTTATTCTAACTTCTAAATTTGAACTGAATTTTTTACCTTGATCGATGTTTTGATTTTGATTTGTTTCTTTAAATTCGTAGATTAATTCGTATTCATCTTCACTATTAGCAGTAATATTTGTACGTTCAATTAATGGCGATTCTATATATGGAACTTTGGAAGTACCTATTATAATACCATTTTTCTTTAAAGTATAGTCAAGATTATTAATTGTACTGAATGTATTAATAACATTTTTCCAATATAGGCTGTATAAAACATCTTCATTAGTTTTATTAATTACTCTAAATATTTGACTACCACTCCAACCAGGACCAATATCTGTTGATTTATTTTGGTCAAGAACAACTATATCTTTGATTAAGAAGTTACTGCCGAGAATAATTTCTGTTTCATTACATTTAGTATCACATTTACCATCATTGTTAGTATCACAATTATAGTTACATTTTCCATCATTATCTGTATCACAGTTCAGATTGCATTTTCCATCGTTGTCTGTATCAATGTTTATATCAGGAATGCCATCGCCATCGATGTCAATATTACGATCTGGCCATTCATCATCATTAGTATCACAGTTTAAGTCGCACTTGCCGTCACCGTCGGTATCTTGATTCATTTTATTCCAATCGCCTTTACCATCGCCATCTTTATCTACATTAATGTCTGGAATACCATCTTTATCAATATCTAGATTTGTATCTGCTTTGCCATTACCATTGGTATCAACATTTATGTCTGGAATGCCATCGCCATCTATATCAACATTAACGTCTGGCCATTCATCATCATTAGTATCACAGTTTAAGTCGCACTTGCCATCACCGTCGGTATCTTGGTTCATTTTATTCCAATCGCCTTTGCCATCACCATCTTTGTCAACATTTACATCGGCAATACCATCTTTATCAATATC
>CAKOKU010000023.1 GCA_934095865.1 uncultured Bacilli bacterium | reverse complement strand
GTGAAGTAGCAATACAATCTATATTAAATTCTCTGGTAATTCTTTCTATTATAATATCCATATGTAAAAGACCCAAAAAACCACAACGAAAACCAAACCCTAAAGCCGCTGAAGTTTCTGGTTCAAATATTAATGAGGCGTCTGATAATTTTAATTTTTCTAAAGCCTCCCTTAAAGCTGGAAATTTACTAGATTCAATAGGAAATATTCCGGAATATACCATTGGTTTCATTGGTTTATAACCAGGTAGCGGGAAACTAGCTGGATCCTCTTCTAAAGTGATTGTATCACCAACCTCAACAGTGGAAATATCTTTAATCGCCGCGCAAAGCCAACCAACTTCGCCAGATACTAACTCATTTTTCTTTACTTCTTTCGGATTATTAATACCCAGCTCTACTACTTCATAAGTATGACCAGAAGCCATCATCTTTATTTTATCTTTTACCTTAATTGAACCATCAACCACTCTAACATGAGCAACAACACCGCGGTAGGCATCAAAAGCACTATCAAAGATTAAAGCTCTCGTAGCACTTGCATTATTAATTTTAGGTGCGGGAATTCTTTCTACAATGGCATCTAGTAGTTCCGGCACACCAACACCAGTTTTTCCTGAACACAAAATTATTTCATCTTCCTTAAAGCCTAAAACATCACACAATTCTTTTGTTACTTTAGGAATATCTGCATTTGGTAAGTCTATCTTATTTATTACAGGAATAATCTTTAAATCACATTCCATAGCTAAATATAAATTAGCCAACGTCTGTGCCTCTATTCCTTGAGCTGCATCTACAACTAAAATAGCCCCTTCACAAGCCGCTAAACTACGAGAAACTTCATAGGAAAAGTCAACATGACCTGGAGTATCTATTAAATGAAAAGTGTAATCTTCACCCTTATATTTATAATTTAATTGAACAGCATTTAATTTTATTGTAATGCCACGTTCACGTTCTAAATCCATATTATCTAAGAGTTGATCTTTCATTTGTCTTTTATCAACAGCTCCTGTAAGTTCTAAAATACGATCTGCTAGGGTTGATTTACCATGATCAATATGCGCAATAATTGAAAAATTTCTTATGTTTTGTTGTTTCATAAAATTCACATCCAAATAGTATTTTAACAAATTTTTAGATATTTAGATAGTAATTAGTTCTTATTTTGCAAAAATAAAAGAGCAAACAGTTCTTAACCATTTGCACCTTACTAATTCTTATTCTTGATCATCTTTTTCTTGTTGTAATTTAACACCACTCTTATTAAATTCTTCGCCAAACAATTTACTCTTCTTCATATATTCAAAATAACCTTTATATAAAGAGTTTGTTGGTGTTATTGGAAAACTATATTTTTCAACATAAGTTGGTCTATAATTCGCATACACTTCTCCGTTATCTTTATTACGAGTAACAGTCATTACCGCAGTAGGCATAACTTCTAATTCAGAAATCATAGACTCTAAACATTCAAGACTCAAAACATTTACTCCTCTTGCAGCAATACTTTCTAAAGCATCATTATCATAATAAAATGTATCTATCCCCACAGTTCCACCTTGAAAAAAATGTTTCTCAATAAATAAACCTTTATCATTAATTCTAATACATTTTAATCTTCGACCTAAAATTAAACCAAATAAATGATTACCAACTCTTATCTCATCATCAGAAATAGGTAGTAAAATTAAGTTTCCTTCATAATTACCAAACATAGTTTTACCAGTGCTTTCATCTTTAACATATGGATTATGACAAAGAGTATCTTCTCCCATTAAAGTACAATCTGGAAAATTGAGTTCAAAGAAATCTTTTAAATAAGTATCATCATCCGTATATCCTTCATATGCCAAAACACTTCCATAATATTTTTTCACTATATCATACATACTAGCTTTTTGATTTTTCATTACAAAATCCTCCCCAATAAAAACTATCACTAGTATAAATTATTTAAAAATAAAGTCAATACCCTATTTACAAATCAAAATAACCTATCATATAATTATGAAGAGCAATAGTGTTTATTAGCTTTTGCGAGTCGCAAAGGAGTTAATTTTAGTTATAACAATGATTAAAATTATTCAAGAGAGAATTGTGCACATAATGCATCCTAGCTCTCTTTCATGATATTAATATCATTTTAGTATTGCTTAAAATCATAGAATGGCTAAATCTAACCATTCTTTTTAATTGTTTTTTAATCATAAACATACTATAATCAAAAATAAGTAAGGAGAAAACTATGTGGCAAATATCTAAAGAAAAAAGTATTGAATTTTTACTCTCATTACAATTAATAACTGATAACAACTTAACAGATAAAGAAATATTAAAAAAACTCTATACTATTAGTAATCATGTCGAGTCTCATTATAAAGTTTTTAAAATTCCCAAACGTAATGGTAAATACCGTACTATCTATGAACCTGATTATACCCTTAAAAATATTCAAAGAAACATTTTAAAGAATGTCTTAAGTGAAAGAAAAATATCTCCTTTTGCAACAGCATATCAAAAGTCTATCTCTCTAAAAGAGAATGCTAATCCTCACTTAAACAAGAAAAAAATCTTAAAGTTAGATATTAAAGATTTCTTTCCTAGCATTGATTTTATAAAAGTCTATACCAAAGCTTTTCCAGATAACATTTATCCCAACTCTATTGCCACTATTTTAACAAACTTAGTTACATACAACAATTTTCTACCTCAAGGTGCCCCAACCTCCAGTTATATTTCTAATTTAGTATTAAGAAGTTTTGATTATGAAATCGGTAACTATTGTTTAAAAAATAATATTTCTTATACTCGTTATTGTGATGACATGACATTCTCTGGTGATTTTGATCACAAAATAATGATAAACCTAGTCAAAAAAGCTCTTAAAAAAGAAGGATTATCTCTAAATTACCAAAAAATACATATTATTTATCAAAATAAAGCTCAAGTTGTAACGGGATTAGTCGTGAATAAAAAAATCCAAACGGCTAAAAGTTACCGCCAAAAAATACGTCAAGAGATGTATTACATTAAAAAGTTTGGCATTGATGACCACTTAAAATATATAAAATGCGATGATACACCAATTGATTATTTAAATTCTCTATTAGGGAAAGTTTTATACGTTTTACAAATAGACAATAAAAATCAAGAATTTATAAATTATAAAAATGATTTAAAAATCATAAAAAATAAATATCTCAATTAAAACTTACAATTTTTGCTTTAATCAGCCAAATATACCTAACTTTCTATAAAATGAAGTACTAAATACTAACAATATAAAAATCAAGGATAAACAAGTTATTTGCTTGCAACCTTGATTTTTTCTTATTCAAAAATTTTATTAAATATTTCTTTGTAATTATTTACGCCGACAATCTTTATTTTATTTAATATATAATTAGGAATCTCTTCTAAGTTTTTCATATTAGTATTAGGAATAAATACCGTCTTAATGCCATTATTGTAAGCCCCAATAATTTTTTCTTTAATACCACCAACTTCTAAGACTTCACCATTTAAACCAATTTCACCAGTCATAGCAATATCTCTAGAAACTTCTTTATTTAATAGTAAACTTAAAATTGCACTAGTGATGCTTACTCCGGCGGATGGCCCATCCTTTGGTGTAGCTCCTTCTAAAAAATGAATATGAATATCCCGATTATCAAAATAATAATCATTAACTTTAAAATAATCACGATTGCTTCTAATATAACTAATAGCAACGGATACGGATTCTGTAATGACATTGCCCAAAGAACCAGTGGTAATAACTTCTCCCTTGCCTTCAAAAAGGCAACATTCAATTTCCATCACTACCCCACCATAAGCGGTATAAGCAAGGCCATTAATCAAACCGGTTTTACTTTCCATTGCAATTTGTGGTTCTTCAAACTTTTTGGGTCCCAAATATTTAGATACCATTGTCTCATCAACTGTTAATTTTAACTCTTTATCATCATAATCCAAAATAATCTTACGAATAATTTTTTCCAATAAACGTCTTAATTCACGCAGGCCTGCTTCTTTAGTATACATTAATATTATTTCTCTTAATACTTCATCAGAGAACTTAATGTCTCTTTGATTAATCATAAAATTTTTATAAATACTTGGTAATAAATATTTTTTAGCTATATCTATTTTTTCTTCAGTAGTATAACTAGCCATTTCTAAAATTTCTAAACGGTCAAATAAGGCTGGAGGAATATTTTCAATATCATTAGCACTCATAATAAACATAACTTGTGATAAATCAAAAGGTTCTTCCAAATAGTTATCTGTAAATAAATAGTTTTGCTCTGGATCAACTATTTCTAACAAAGCTGAGGCTGGATCGCCATTGTAACTTTTAACCATTTTATCAACTTCATCTATTAAAATAACGGGATTCTTTACTTGACTTTTCTTAATGGCTTGCATTATTTTGCCCATATTACTACCTAAATAAGTTCTTCGATTGCCCATTAATTCTGCCACATCATTTAAGCCACCAACACTTAACTTATAAAATTCACGATTTAAAGCTTTGGCAATAGCAATAGAAATTGAAGTCTTACCAACACCAGGAGCCCCAACTAAACAAAGAACGGGATTTTTAACTTTAGGATTTCTCCTTTTAACAGCAACATATTCTAAAATTCGATTTTTGATTGCCTCTAAGCCATAATGGCTTTTAGCTAAACTCTTCTTAACCGTTTCAATATCTAGTTCTTCATTACTCACATTATTCCATGGCAAAGATAGGATAGTATCAAGGTAACTTTGAACCACAGCCCGTTCTGGATGTCCTTCTGGTAAATAATCTAATCTTTTAATCTCTTGTAAAATTTTTGTTTTAATCTTTGGAGCTACTACTAAATCATCTAAAGCATTCAAATAGTCATTACTTAATTTTTTAGAATCATTATCTTCCCCTAGCTCTTTTTTTATATATTTTATTTTTTCTCTTAATATAAACTCTCTTTGATTAGATTCCATCTCTTCTCTAAGCGTATCTTCAATTTTATAATCAAGTTCACATACTTCTATTTCAACAGATATATCATAAATTAAACTATTAGCTCTTTTAAGCGGATCAACCTCGTTCATATAGCCAATCTTTTTTTCATTACTTAAAGGAATAAAAGTAGCAACTATATCTGTTAATTTATTTAAATCATTTATCTGAGTTATTTGGGAAAGGACACTATTGGAAATACTATGAGAAATATTAATATAATTAGTTAAGGTTTTTATTAATTTTCTTCGCAAGGCAGTTTCGGTTACAATATCACATTTAGGAAGCTCACTAGCTTGAACATTAGCCATTAAAATTGCTTTATTATCTGCCAACGGTTCATATTTAATTATCTGAACTCTTGTTGTTCCTAAAATAGTAATACGAACATTACCATTTGGTAAATCAATACTATTTTTAATAATTCCTATTACCCCTATGGTTGGTAAATCACTTATACTAGGTTCTTCTTCTAAAGTATCATTTGGACAAACTAAAAGGATATTATTATTATGATGTTTTTCACTAATATCAATAAGAACATCATTTTTTGTAGTTTCAATTTTTATTTCTTGATTAGGAAGAATAATCAAGTCTTTTAAAAGTAACACCGGAAGATAACTATTCATGTAACCACATCCATTTATAACTAAGGTATATAGTACCAATTTAAACTTTATTTTACAAGATTTTTAATCTAAATTTTAAAAAAATCTAAGTTTTTACTTTCTATTACCCATTATAATAGGTAATTATTGGTAAACTTAGATTTTTTTATTAATTATCTCTTACTTTAGCATTCAATTTAGTTTTAACTGAATTTATAACATTAGTAAATGCAGTCATAACTTCTTCTTCATTTAAAGTACGTTCATTAGATTGGAAAGTAAGCTTAAAAGCAATTGATTTTTCTGTTTCTAGAACATTTGGCCCTGTATAAATATCAAAGATATCTATATTAGTTAAAAGCCGACCCGCACTACGTCTAATTTCTCTCATTATTTCTTCCGCACTAACTTCTTTTAAAACAACAAAAGCAACATCTTTAACAATTTCTGGATATACAGAAGCAGCCTTGAATTTTAGTGGCTTAATATCTATCATCAATTTATTTAAAGACAACTCAGCTACATAAATATCATCTTTATTTATGCTTGGATGAACAGCGCCAATTACACCAATTTCTTTACGGTCCAGTAAAATTCTAGCGCATTTATTAGGATGTAAATCATCAATACTATCCTTTACAAAACTATATCTATTTTTCAAACCTAAATAGTCTAAAATATTTTCAATCATACCTTTAAGTAAGTAAAAATCAGCACCTACTCTAGTATTATTACTAGCATTTAATAAATAATTTCCTTTTATCAAAATAGCAATTTTACTTTCTTCTTCATAGTTAGCATCATATGTTTTACTAATCTCATAAATAAATACATCATTAACCTTACGAACTTTATTATATTGATAAACATTTAATAAGCTTGGAATAATACTCGTACGAACTACTGATTTTTCAATACTCATTGGATTTGGTAAAACTAAATGCTCTTTATTATCATAATTAAATGTCGAACTCATGGCTGGACTCGTTAATGTATAAGTTCTTGCTTCAGTTAAGCCCATACTCCTTAAACGAGCACTAATTAATTTACGGTACTTAACATCACCAATATATTGACCTTCTTTTATTGAAACTTTAGGCAAAGTAGATACTAAATTTTCATAACCATATAAACGTACTATTTCTTCAGCAATATCATTTACATTAGGGTCTATATCTAATCTTCTATCAGGAATTGTAACCGTAAATAAATTATTTTCTAATTTATAACTAAATTCTAAACGGTCTAATTCATGTTCAATATCTTTTGGTTTAATATCAATACCAAGTAACTTACTTATATCATTTTCCCCAAATGTTACAACTTTAGGAGTTTTATCAACTTTATCATATTTTACTGTACCACCAACAATCACGGCATCAGCATAAAGTTCTAATAAATGACATGCACGATCTAGAGCATAATCAGTATAAGTATAACTTAAACCCTTACCATAACGGATAGAAGCTTCACTTTTTAAATTTAATCTATTTGCTGTATTTCTAACGCTAATGTTATCAAAAATAGTGGCTTCTATAAAGATTTCTTTAGTTTCTGGAGTAACTTCTGTATTTAATCCGCCCATAACACCAGCCAAACAAATAGCCTTGTTACCATCACTAATTACAATATCATCTTTAACTAAATTACGTTCAACGCCATCAAGAGTAACTAATTTTTCAGCCTCAAAAGCATCACGTACTACGACCATCTTACCTAAAGAGTCTTTATCAAAGAAATGAAGAGGTTGACCAAATTCTAACATAACATAATTAGAAATATCTACAACATTATTAATTGGACGCATACCAGCATCTAAAAGTCTTTTTTTAATAAAATCTGGTGATTCTTTAATTACTAAATTTTTAGCAATACGCCCCGTATAATATGTACACTTAGGCGTTTTTACATCAATAGAAATATATTTATTAACATCATCATCCAAAGATTTATATGTCATATCAGGTAAAGTAACTTTACGATTTAAAATAGCAGCAATTTCATAAGCAAAGCCAATATGATAATAGCAATCGTTATTACGATGTTTATGGATATCAAGCTCATACAATGTTTTTAACAAACCCAAGGCTTCAATTGCATTAGACCCAACTTTTAAATTATCTGGAGCAATAAAGATTCCTTTTTCATAATTTTCTTTAGTATTTGCTTCTAAGCCCACTTCACATAAAGCACAAATCATTCCATTGGATTCTACTCCACGAAGCATTGATTTTTTTATTGTTACTTCTGGTAAAACACATCCTTCTAAAGCAACAATAACCTTAATACCAGTCCTAACATTAGGAGCACCACAAACAATTTGACGAACATCATCTGGTCCTACTAAAACTTGACAAATATGCATATGATCAGAATCAGGATGTGGTATGCATTCTAAAACTTCACCAATAACCAAGTTTTCAATCTTATTTGTAATAACTTTTTCTACATTGATACCAGCTTTAGTAATTTTTACTGCTAATTCTTTTAAATCTTGATCTGATATATCAATATATTCACTTACCCACTCTAAACTAATCATTATCTTTTTCCTTTCTAGCAAATGTTTTAATTTCTCTTAAATCATTATTATAAAAAACACGGCAATCGTTTATATCATACTTAATCATTGCTAAACGTTCAGCTCCAAAACCAAAGGCAAAGCCACTCCACTTGCTTGGATCATAACCAGCCATTCTTAAAACATTAGGATGAACAATACCAGCCCCACAAACAGTTACCCAACCAGTTTGCTTGCAAACATTACAACCCTTACCATGACAATTACAACAAGTAATATCTACTTCAACAGATGGTTCTGTAAATGGATAATAACTTGGATGGAAACGAGTTTCTGTGGTATTACCATATAATTTTTTAGCTACTAAATCAATAGTTCCTTTTAAATCACTTAATGAAATATCTTTATCAACTAATAACCCTTCTATTTGCGTAAATTGATGTGAATGTGTGGCATCATCATCGTCACGACGGTAAGTTTTACCTGGACAAATTACTCTAATTGGTGTTTTGCCTTCACCTTTTAACATAGTTCGAACTTGAACTGGCGATGTCTGACTTCGTAAAAGTAATTCTTCACCCTTAACATAGAAGGTATCTTGAGCATCTCTAGCCGGATGGCCTTTTGGCAAATTAAGCATCTCAAAGTTATATTTATCAAGCTCTATTTCTGGACCATCAACCACATCATAACCCATACTCATAAATATTTCTTCAACATCTAAAATCAATTTTTCTAAAATAGAAGGTGAACCAACTTCAATTTTAGTAGCTGGTAAACTAATATCAATAGATTCACTTGCTAATTTTTTATCTAACATTTCTTTTTTAATTTGTTCTTCTTTTTCATTTATCAAGCCTACTACTTCTTGCTTTAGACTATTAACAAGCATACCTACTCTTTTTCTTTCTTCAATATCCAAACTTCCTAACGAACCTAAAATCAAAGAAATTTCACCTTTTTTTGATAAATAAGTATTTTTTAGTTCAGTTAATGCTTGATAATCACTAATGGTTTGCAATCTTTTAATAACAGTTTCTTTAATACTTTTTATTTTTTCTTCCATAAAAAATCCTTTCTTCTAAAGTTTAATTAAAAAAAGTCCTTACTTCCTAAAGGACGTAAGAACCGTGGTACCACCTTAATTACTTCTTAAACTTGGTAACGCAAAATAAATGCGGGAAAAACTTCCAGTTCATAAGGTGAATTCATAACAACTTAATTTTAATTCTTTCACCAACTTGAATTAATCTCTATAAATTAAGTTTTTTGTTATTACTACTTCTTAATCAAAACTTTTAAATATGCTTATAGTATAACATAATTTTGCTCTTTGTGACATTTTTTTAACTTTATAATCACATTTTAAATAAATTTTTCGAAAGGGGAATCAATTTTTTGATATACTTAACTAGGAGGATAGTTATATGCAAAGAACAGTAAAGCCTTATAGTGTATGGCAACATTTTAAAGGATTTCAAGCAGTAGTAATTTGTCTTGCTAAACACAGTGAAACTGGCGAAGATTTAGTAGTGTACTACTGCCTAGGAAAAGGGATAAATTCAAATCACGTTAACGGTATCTACGCTAGGCCTTTAGATATGTTTTTATCAGAAGTTGATCATGAAAAATATCCTGATGTTAAACAAAAATACCGTTTTGAAGAAATCACAAAATAGAAAAAAATCTCCTCACCAGAGATTTTTCAGACTGTTGACAAATAGGTAGAATTTTTACTTATTTGTCTTTTATTTTGTAAAAATAATAAAAATTTTCAAT
>CAKOKU010000022.1 GCA_934095865.1 uncultured Bacilli bacterium | reverse complement strand
GGTGTTATTGAATTACCAGCAGGTGTTGAAATGGTTATGCCAGGCGACAATGTTGATATGACAGTAGAATTAATTGCTCCAGTAGCATTAGAAAAAGGTACTAAGTTCTCTATTCGTGAAGGTGGACGTACTGTTGGTGCTGGTTCTGTTACTGATATTATTGAGTAATTTGACTAATAAAAAAAGTGAAATGGTTCCATTTCGCTTTTTTGTTTGCCTAAAATCGATTATAATGTAAGTATGTAGGTGTAAAAATGGCAAAAAAACAAAAAAAGAAAAAGCGAAAATTAAAAAAAATACCCAAAATATTCTTTTTAATAATAATCATAATAGTATTAGTGTTTTTAGCTAAAAAATCATTAGATGATTATGAAATAAATATTAGTAATACATACGATTATATAATGCAAAAAATTGAAGAAAAAAAGAATGCTCAAGATAAGAAAAATGAAGAAACTAAAAAATATAATGATTGTTTAAATCAAGAATATTCATCAGATGAATTAAGTGGCGAGCTTCAAGAAAAAGAAATTGAAACCACAGCTTATTTAAAAAAATATAGTGTTAGTGTTAAATTTCAAGATATTAAAACAAAATATACATATCAGTATAATGAAAATCAAAAATATTATGCTGCCAGTACCATAAAAATGTTAGATGCTTTATATATCTATCAAGAAGCTGCTAAAGGTAATTTAGACTTAGAAACTACCATCGCTTATGCATATAAAATTCCTAATTCAGCCGGTGTTTCTAAACATAAAATTGGTGATAAAATTAGTCTTCGCAATCTAGTCAAATATGCCATTACAGTAAGTGACAATACAGCCCATCAGATGTTAGTTAAATACATTGGCTATGACAATTTAAAACAATACGGTAACTCTTTAGGAGCTACTACTACCCTCGAACATACTGTTTTAGGCAAAGACAACTTTGGAGATATTAATGTTACTGATGCAATCATATATGTACAAGAGTTATATAATTTTATAAATGAAAATCCTACTTTAGGAGCCGAATTAAAATCATATTTTATTACTAGTGATGAAAATTATTTAAAAGATACTGAAAATAATATAGAAGCTGCTACTAAATATGGAGAATATAACACTTATTTCCACAATAACGGTATAGTTTATGCGGAGAATCCTTATTTTATTAGTGTTTTAACAAAATTAAATAGTAACAAGAGTATTGTTACAAATATTAATAAAAAAATTCAAGAATTACAGAATGTCCTTTATGAAAACCGTAAAAATTATTGTCAGCAGAAAATATACAATGTCCAAATTAACTGATTGACAATTAAAACTAGAGGACTTAAAATATAATTAATAGAGAGGTAAATATGAAAGAAAAAAAGAAATTATTTAATATTGCAACTTATGGCCAAATGGTAATTGATGTTTTAATTTTTGCTTTAGGCATTTATAGTGCGAGTAATCCAACTAGTTCAACAACTGCTATATGTGTAGCCTTAGGGATTGTTTTGAGTGTATCCGGTATATATAACATTATAAAATACATTCTTAATATGAATAAAGGGCCATTTTTTGTTCTAGATATTGTTTATGGTATCTTAAGTATTATAGCTGGTATTTTCATCATAACCAACCCATTATCACTTGCTAGTATTTTAACCGTAGGCTTAGGAATTTGGCTAATAATATCATCCGCCTTTAAATTAGCACTTGCCATTCAATTAAAGAAATTTAATGAAGAAACATGGTTATTCTCCCTTGTAACATCATTATTAGTTTTAATAATTGGCATTATTGTAATTATAAAACCATTTGGAACAGCCCTTGTTCTAACAACGTTTATTGGTATTATTATGTGCGTATACTCAGCCATCGACATTTTACAACAATGGTTATTTAGAAAACGCGTAAAAGAAATTATTGAGATATTTTTTGAATAATTAAGAATAATTTGTTGCTTATAATAGCAACTTTTTTTCTTTTGAAAATATAATTTTATCCTTTGCTTTAGATTGATAACTTGCTTAAAAAGTTGTATACTTAGTATGTAAAAATTAAGTGAAACTCCAAGTGGTTTTATTTAATAAATTACCCAATAAATGACGGGCATAAAGAAAGGAAAAAACATATGAAAATTAAGAAAATACATGCAAGAGAAATCCTTGATTCAAGAGGAAATCCAACTGTTGAATGTGATGTTGAATTAGAAAATGGCATCATTGCAACAGCATCAGTTCCATCAGGAGCCTCAACTGGCTCACGTGAGGCTTTAGAACTTCGTGATGGCGACAAAAATAGATATAAAGGTAAAGGCGTATTAAAAGCTGTAAGCAACATTAATGACAAGATTGCTAAAGAATTAGTTGGTAAAGAATTAATTCAAAATCAAATCGATGCTGAGTTGTTAAAATTAGACGGTACAGAGTTTAAAATAAATTTAGGCGCTAACGCAACTTTAGCTGTATCTCTAGCTTGCCTAAAAGCCGCTGCTAAATTGAATAATAAAGAATTATATGAATTTGTTTCTAATGGCAAAGTAGGTCTTCCTATTCCAATGATGAATATAGTTAATGGTGGTAAACATGCTAATAATGATTTAGATATTCAAGAATTCATGATTGTACCAGTTATTAAACCATTCAAAGAAAGATTAAGAGCTGGTTCTGAAGTATTCCACACTTTAAAGAAAATATTAGATGACATGGGATTATCAACTGGTGTTGGTGACGAAGGTGGCTTTGCTCCAAATCTAAAAAATAATGAAGAAGCCCTACAATTAATTGTTCGCGCTATTGAAGAAGCTGGCTATAAACCAGGTGAAGATGTCTTCATCGCCCTAGATGCCGCATCAAGTGAAATGTATAACAAAGAAACTGCTACATATTCGGTTGATAAAAAATCTTTATCTAGCAAAGATTTAATGAATTACTACTTAGATTTAGTTGATAGATATCCAATCATTAGTATTGAAGATGCCTTCATGGAAGATGATTTTGACTCTCTAGCCGAATTAACAGCCAAAATTGGTCAAAGAATAATGCTAGTTGGTGATGATTATTTTGTAACTAACAAAAAATATCTTCAAAAAGCTATTGATATGAATGCTGGTAATGCTATTCTTTTAAAGGCTAACCAAATTGGTACTGTATCAGAAATGATGGAAACAATTCTTTTAGCTAAGAAAAACAACTATAAAATGGTTATCTCTCATCGTAGTGGTGAAACAGAAGATACATTTATTGCTGACTTAGCTGTTGGTCTAGATATTCCATATATTAAAACAGGTTCATTATCTCGTGGCGAAAGAATTGCTAAATACAATAGATTATTAAGAATTGAAGAAAAACTATCAGAAAATAATTAATAGACGATCACTCGCAAGAGTGGTTTTCTTTTTTTAATACCATTTTTTACTACCGATGTTTACGGTTGATATACCTTGAAATTCCAAAATATTTATGGTATAGTTTTACAAGAAATGGAAGTGGCAAGCAATGGAAATAATCGAAATGCTTTTACTTATTGTATCAATACTATTAATTGCAATTGTTTTATTACAAAGTAATAAAGCGAGCGATGCTGGTCAGATAATATCTGGTGGCAATGAAGCACTGTTTACTCACCAAAAAGAAAGAGGCTTAGAATTATTTATTAGTCGTTTAACCCTTATTCTAGGGATACTTTTCTTTGTGCTTTCTCTAATTATATTTTTACAAAAATAAGGTGGTCTCGCTTTCAAAGTCAGACCTCTTTTTTTAATCTTATACTTTTTTTTACCAAAATAATGTTTTATAATGATTATAGAGGTTAAAATGAAGAATAAAAATGGATTTACCTTAATTGAATTAATTGCCACTATTCTTTTAATTACAGTTTCTTCAACTATTGTAGTTATCAATTTGCAAGGCCGTGAAAGTAGTCAAAGTAAATCGGTAAAAGAAACAAGTGAGGAACGAATCAAAGAAGTTGCCTGTGATGCCGTAGATAGTGTAAATGTCAGTACCGTTTATGGCAACACTAGAGACTGGTGTAAATCTCATAGTGGTAGTTGTAAGGTGACTCTTAAAAAACTAATAACGTTAGGTTTGATTGATGGATATAGTAAGTATGATGATACTGGCACAAGATTAAAGGATAAGCAAGACAGTATAACCGTATCCGTTAATTGGGAATGCAAAAATGGCTATTGTACTAAAGATTGCAAAATAAATTAAATATATGAAAAGGAAAAATTATGCGCGAAAAATTATTAAAATTATTAACTAAAACACATGAAGCGAAAACTTTAATTGAAATAAATGATTTACTTGGTTTAAAAACAGCTGCTGAATTAAAAGAGCTTCAAGATACCTTGAATGACTTAATTGCTGAATATCAAGTATTTTATACTAAAAAAGAAAAATATATTCTTCTTAAAAATTGCCCTTCACTAAAAATTGGTAAAATAACAATTAACAAAAAAGGCTTTGGCTTTGTAATTCTCCCAGAAGAAGATGATATCTACATTGATAAAGCAAACTTAAAAGATGCTATTGATGAAGACATAGTATTATGTGAAGTGTTTAAAAATCATGGTGAAATCGAAGGCAAGATAATCAAAGTTATCAAACGAGACTTAAAAAATGTTGTTGGCGAAGTAATAATTAAGAAAAATAAAATGTATCTTAAATTAGATGATACTAAAAAAGATATAACCATTTTATTAAATCCTGACACTACTCATAATTGTGTAGAAGGCCACAAAGTTTTGGTTGAAGTTGCTGAAAAATTAAAAAATAAAGTATATCTTGGTAATGTTTTAAAAATAATTGGTCATAAAAACGATCCTCAAGTTGATATTTTAAGTATTGCCTATAAATATGGTATATATGAAGATTTTAGTGATGAAGTTATTAAACAACTTGATGATATTCCAGATAAAGTAAATCCCCAAGATTTAGCCAACCGTCGCGATTTAACAAATGAAACTATTTTTACAATAGATGGTGATGATACAAAAGATATAGATGATGCAGTTAGTTTACAAAAACATGGTGAAAATTATATTTTAGGTGTTCACATAGCTGATGTTTCAAATTATGTTAAAGAAAATACTCCACTAGGCGATGAATCCTATATGCGTGGTACATCCTCATATTTGGCTGACACCGTTATTCCAATGCTTCCTCATAAATTGTCTAATGGCATTTGTTCTCTAAATGAAGGTGAAGTACGTTTAAGTATGTCATGTGTAATGGAGTTTAACCTTAAAGGCGAACTTGTTGATTATGATATCTTTCCAAGTTACTTAAAAAGTAGTAAGAAAATGACTTATAAGAACGTTAATAAGATTATAATGGAAAATGTCGTTCCTGAAGGTTATGAAGCTTATGCTGATACACTAAAAGAAATGCACCATTTAGCTAATATATTACGAAAGATGAAAGAACGTCGAGGCTACATGGATTTTGACTTAGATGAAGTTAAAATAATTCAAGATGCCAACGGTCATGCCATTGATATTCAAAAAAGAGTACGTGGTGAAGGCGAAAAATTAATTGAAGATTTTATGATTGCCGCTAATGAATGTGTCGCTGCTCATATCTATAATATGGGGTTACCTTTTATTTATCGTATTCACGAAAAACCAAAACCAGAAAAAATAGAAGATTTTATGAATATGATAAAACTTCTTGGTTACAAATTACATACTAATACAAAAGAAATTACGCCCCATACAATGCAGAGTATTTTAGCTGAATTAAAAGGCAAAGAAGAATTTGAAATATTATCAGAAATGCTCTTAAGAAGTATGCGAAAAGCAGAATATTCCAGTGAAAATTTAGGCCATTTTGGTATTGCTTCTAGAGCGTATACTCATTTTACATCGCCAATCCGTCGTTACCCTGATTTAATGGTCCATCGTCTTTTAAAAAAATATTTGGTGGAAAAAGATTACTCTAATCATACCATCGATTCATTTACAGCGTCCCTATCAGAAATAGCAGCACATTCTAGTGAACGTGAAGTAGCAGCCGTCAACGCTGAACGTGATGTTGATGATATGAAAATGGCTGAATATATGGAAAATCATGTCGGAGAAGAATATATTGGTAAAATAAGCGGTGTTACTAACTTTGGCTTCTTTGTTGAATTAGATAATTTAATCGAAGGATTGGTTCATGTTAGTAGCTTAAAAAAAGATTACTTTACATATGTTCCTGAATTATTAAGTATGGTTGGCAAAAGTACAAAAAAAACATATAGACTAGGAGATAAAGTAAAAGTAAAATGTGTCGCTGCCAATAAAATGACAGCCATGATAGACTTTGAAATTGTAGAAGATAAAAATGGAAATTCAAAATCGCAAAGCAAAATTTGAATATTATATTGAAGAAACTTATGAAGCAGGGATTGTACTTAAGGGAACTGAAATAAAATCATTGCGAAAGTCATCTTGTGATATTACTGATGCCTTTGTCATAATAAAGAAAGGTGAGGCTTATTTATTAAATGCCTTCATTGCTCACTATGAAGAAGGTAATATCTTCAATCATGATGAACGTCGAACTAGAAAATTACTATTACACAAGAATGAAATTCAAAAAATATTTACAAAGGTGAGTCGAGCTGGTTACTCCCTTATTCCCTTAGATATCCATTTTAAAAATGGCCGTGCTAAAGTTACAATCGGTTTATGTAGAGGCAAAAAACTATATGATAAACGCCAAACAATAAAAGAGCGCGACTTAAAACGAGAAGCTATGCGTCAGAATAGATATTAAATTGTGTAGAGTTAGGAGAAATATATTATGAGTAAACATAAATTAAAGAAAAAGGTTGTAATCACAGCCGGCATAATTGCTTTAATAGCCTTAGGTCTTATTATTATTTTAAATGTATTGCCTAAAAAAACTACAAATGACAATACTGGTAACAATATAGATGGCAATTCTACCTCTGAACAAACGCCAGAGAAAAAATTAAAAATTATGGATTTAGACTCTAATTCACGTAGTTATGCCGTTATGATTAATAATCACAGCTCCGCTCGCCTTCACCATGCTGGTTTACAAGATGCCTATTTAATTTATGAGATTATAGTAGAAGGCGGTCTAACAAGATACATGGCCTTATTTAAAGATCAAGATACGGCTAAGATTGGTAGTGTTCGCTCTAGTCGACATTATTTTCTTGATTATGCTATGGAAAATGATGCCATCTACGTTCATTGGGGCTGGTCACCACAAGCCGAAAGTGATATCTCCACTTATCATATTAACAATATCAACGGCTTAACTTGGGAAGGCAAATATTTTTACCGTGATAAAACCTTAAACATTTCCAAAGAACACACTGGCTTTACTACAATGACTATGTTAAAAGATGCAACCGAACGTTTAGGTTACCGCAGCACAACGACATCTAGTCCTTTACTTAATTATGTTGTTGATGATATTGATATTGCTAATATGGAAGATGTAGAAAAAGCTGATGTTGTAACTATTAAGTATTCTTCTAGTATTACTGACAGATATGAATATGATGAGGAAACAAAAACTTACAAGCGTTTTGTTAATAATAAAGCCCACACTGATGACGTAACCAAAGAGCAATATACCTTTAAAAATATTATAACTTATCAAGTATCTAATTCTAAAATTCAAGGCGACAGTAAAGATCGTCAAAATCTTGATAACATTGGCTCTGGAACCGGTTATTATATAACTGATGGTTACGCCGTTAAAATAAACTGGCAAAAAACTAGCCGTGATAGTAAAACAAAATATACCCTTCAGGATGGAACTGAACTAAAAGTAAATGATGGCAACACATTTATTCAAATACAGCCTAAAGGCCAAACTTTAAAAATAAGTGCAAATGAATAAAAAGGAGAAATAAATGGAATCTTTATTAAGAAGTTTATCAAACTATTATATTATTTTTATAGTAATTGCTTTGATTGCTATTTTCGCTATAATAGGTTATTTTATTGATAAAAAATATCCAAAAGTAGAACAAAAAGAAACAGAAATTGACATGAATGCTGTTAATGCTAAAAGTGGTGTTGGTTTGGGTTCAAGTTTAAATCAAAATAATACAGAAACAGTTGAACAATTAGATATGTCTACGCCTACTAACAATTTTACGCCACCAAATCAGAACTTTATGAATCAAGGAGTAAATCAATCTATGAGTCAGTCAGTACCTAATCAAGTACCTAACAGTGTTAATCCATCATCAATCAATCCTGCTAGTAGTAATCAAACCGTAAATAATCAAATACAACAAAATCCAGTAAATCCTTCATAGCAAGGATTTTTAAAATTCTCTAAAACCGCCATAAAGTAAAAATAAGGAAATATTAAAGGGGTAGAAATAGAAAAAATAATTTGCTATAATAAACTAGGATAAGAAAGAGGTGTATTATATGACACTACAAACATTATGGAGTATCTTTACTAAGATTATAGATATTTCTTTAGTTTGGTTGATGTTTTATTACATACTGAAAAATATAAAAAATAATGTCAAAATGGTTTTGATAGTTAAAGGAATTTTTTTAATTATTGCTATAAAATTTATTAGTAATATTTTAAATCTTTATACTATTGGCCTATTACTAGAATATGTTATAGAATGGGGACCACTTGCTATAATTGTTATTTTCCAACCTGAAATTCGTAACATTTTAGAATCAATTGGTCGTACACAACTTTTAGGTCGCCATAAGGTTCTAACGGTTGATGAACGTGAAAAAGTCGTATTTGAAATTATGGACGCCGTAGAATATTTAAAAAAGAACCGTATTGGGGCTTTAATAGTAATTGAAAGAGATATGTCACTTCAAGAATATATCACTCCTGCGACCAAGGTTTATGCCGATTTAACAAGTCCTCTTCTTGGTACTATTTTCTTTCCAAATAGTCCTCTACATGATGGTGGTGTAATTATTCAAGGTGATCGTATTACTTGTGCCGGTGCTGTTTTTAAAACAAGTATGAATCCCGCTATTTCTAAACGTTTAGGTACTAGACACCGTGCCGCTTTAGGTATAGCAGAAGAAACGGATGCCATTGCATTAGTCGTTTCTGAAGAAACGGGCAAACTTTCTATTGCCGTTGATGGTGAACTAAAATATAACCTATCTTTAGATGAATTTAGAATGACACTTGTTGAAGAATTAAAACCAAAAATGGAGATCTTTTATGATGCCGATTCTAAAGAAGTAGATAGTGAAGAAGGTGAAGATAATGAATAAGATATTTAAACCCTTTGTTATGTTCTTTAAATTTCTTTATAATCTTTTAGATAAATATATAATTACTCCTATTAGTAAAGTAATTTATAATCTTGATAAGAAAATAAACAAAAATCATTTTAAGATTGAAAAAATTTTAAATAGACCTAATATGTTACTTTATTTATCTCTAGGTCTTGCTATCATTGTGTTTCTGTTAATTGATAGTAAAGTAATTACCCTAGTAGAAACTGAAGCTGAAATAATAACAAATCAACCAATAAAGGTAGAATATAACACCGAAGCCTATGTCATTGAAGATTTACCGGAGTCAGTAGATATTACTTTAATTGGCCGCAAAAGTGATTTATATTTAGCTAAGCAACTTGGTGAAAATGAGGTAGTCTTAGATTTAACTGATTATACGCCAAGAGATGAACCATACCGTGTAAAATTAGCCTATAATCAAACTATTAGTACTCTAAATTATAAATTAGATCCAAACTATATATATGTAACTATTAAAAAGAAAGTATCAAGTTTAAAAACAATTACTTATGATGTTATAAATCAAGATAAGTTAAATGAAAGATATCCCGAACTAAGTGTATCTAATATTGAATTAAATAAGAGTGAAGTAGTAGTTAAAGGTTCTCAAGATACTTTAGATAAAATAGCTACGGTTAAAGCTTTAATTGACTTAAATAACAAAGAATTTGTTAACAAAGGAACTTATAATGTTGAAAATGTTCCTATTGTTGCTTATGATGAAACCGGTAATATTTTAAAAAATGTTGAAATAGTTCCTGAAAGTATCAGTGCTACGGTAACATTTACATCATACAGTAAAAGTGTTCCTATTCAAGTCTTAACAACCGGTGATTTAGTCGCTGGTAAAGCCATTAGTTCTATTAGTATTAATGGTAAATCAGATTATAATGTTACAATTTATGGCGAACAATCTGCTCTTGAGGCCATTGATTGTGTACCAGTAACAATTGATTTAACAGATCAAGGTAATAATGGGGCGAAGACTTATAATGTAACAATATCTAAGCCAAGTGGTGTCCGCTATATGCCAACAACTAGTGCTAGTATTGTTGTTGAGTTTGGTGAAGCTAAACAAAAAACATTGGAAAATGTTCAAATTAACGTTCGTAACGCACCGACTGGTCTAACTCCAAATGCAACAAGTACAGCATCTGTAAAAGTTCAAGTAATTGGCGTTCAGAGCGTAATTGACAAGATAGATACATCAAGTATTTCTGCTTACATCGACTTGACTGGCTATGCCGAAGGAACATATAAAGTTCCTGTATACATTACTGGTAATACATCTATAACTAGTATGGCCAAATTTATTGTTGAAAGTGAAGTCGAAATATCATTAACTAAAAAATAAAAAAAGTTCTAAATACTTATAAAAGCTGATATGAACCCCGTTTCTTGGACATAGAAACGAGGTTTTTATATGGGAAAATTAAGTTATGAAGATAAAGTAAAAATTTATTATGAAAAGAAAAAAGGAAGATCAAGAAAAGATATTGCTTCTAAGTATAAAATCCAAGAATCAAATGTACAGTATTTAGTAAGATTAATTGATAAACATGGATTTGATGTTTTAAGAACAGTAAAAAACAAATATTATTCACCATTAGAAAAAGAAAGGATTATTAACAGAGTTTTAATAAATAACGAATCGAGTTTATCTGTGGCAATTGATGAAAAATTATCCAGCTTAGGAATGTTATCCAATTGGATAAAAAAATATCGAGAAATGGATTATAATATAGTTGAACGAAAGCGAGGTCGTCCGACTATGATTAAGAAGCCAAAACAAATTAATAAAAAAGAAACTATTGAAGAAGAAAATGAAAGATTAAAAAAGGAAAATTTATATTTAAAAGCGGAGCTTGAATACTCAAAAAAATTGAGAGCCGTTGTTCAAGCAAGGAAGAATCAACAACAGAAGAAAAAGTAAATGTTGTTAGTGAACTACGGCTAAAATATCCATTAATGATTCTTCTAAAAGTATCTGGTTTAGCTAAATCAGTATATTATTATACTTTATCTAAAACAGATAAAGATGATAAAAACAAAGAAATAATAGATAAAATAAAGGAAATATTTATTAATAATAAGGAAAGATATGGTTATCGAAGAATTACATTAGAACTTAGAAATCAAGGTTATAATGTTAATCATAAGAAAGTTTACAGAATAATGGTAAAATTAGGCTTAAAACCATTAAAAAGAAACAAGCGAAAATATTCATCATATAAAGGAACGGTTGGTAAAATAGCAGATAATTTAATTAAAAAAGATTTTAACTCAGATAAGCCAAATAAGAAATGGTATACAGATGTAACTGAGTTCAATCTTCGTGGTGAAAAATGTTATTTATCACCAATATTAGATGGATATAATGGTGAAGTAATATCTTATAACACTTCAAAATCACCTAATTTAGAACAAATAAATGATATGCTTAATAAGGCATTTGATAAAAATAAGGACCTTGAAGGATTGATATTTCATTCAGATCAAGGCTGGCAATATCAACATCAATCATATCAACAAAGATTAAAAAATAAAGGTATAAAGCAAAGTATGTCCAGAAAAGGAAATAGCATGGATAATGGCATGATGGAAAACTTTTTTGGTATACTTAAAACAGAAATGTTTTATGAACAAGAAAATAATTATAAAACATTAAATGATTTAATAAAAGCAATTGATAACTATATTTATTATTATAATTATGATAGAATTAAAGAAAAATTAAAAGGACTGTCTCCCGTAAATTACAGGTTACAATCCTCTAATTAGAAACTATTTATAAACTGTCCAACTTTTGGGGTTCAGTTCAGATTGAAGAATTTTTTTTTATTAATTATATATAATTTACTATAGGGAGGTGAGCTATGAACGAATTAAATAATACTG
>CAKOKU010000021.1 GCA_934095865.1 uncultured Bacilli bacterium | reverse complement strand
TTTTTTCATCTCTTAGAAATAACTTATCCATACTCATAAAAAATCCTCCATTGAGTGAATGATAGCTCCAATAAAAATGTTTGTCAAATCATTATTCTTTATGCATATTTACACCAAATATGAATATCATTAATTAGGTATCGCTTTCGGGTGGTACAATATTCATAGTTGATCCAGGTTCATACGTCATCCAAATCGGTAAATTACGGCTTAAAACTTCTTGCGTATAAGTCTTATACTCATTAGGATTATAATTTGGCCGAGAAGCCATTGCTAAAATTTCGCCAGTTTTAGGGTTAATAGCAATAGCAAGGGCGTGTTCTGGGCTGTATTTACTAACTGCGTTATCCAATTCCCTTTCAACAGCTTGTTGCAAATCTAAATCAATTGTCAAATAAACATTATTGCCACTGACAGCTTCAACATATTCCTCAGCCATATTCAATCTATTACCTTTAGCATCACTATAATATTTAATTGAACCACTAGTTCCTGTCAATTCCTTATCATATTTTAATTCTAACCCAGATAACCCCTGATTATCTATGCCAACATATCCTAAAACATGGCTTAAAAGGTTGCCATAAGGATAATATCTTTTAGCTTCTTTTAAAAGATAAACACCATCATAATTATAAGAATTAATCTTATCAGCCACATCAAAAGCCAATTGCCTGCCTTCCGGATGTACTCTTTCAATAGATGTTTTCTTGCTAACATGTTTATACATTTCTTCATAAGATACGCCAAGAATCGATGCTAAAGTATTTGCTGCTTCTTCTTTATTTTTAATCTGATTAGGCACTAAATATAAGGAAGTAGTAGTTATATTATTAGCAAGCACTTTACCATTTCGGTCCAGAATAAGTCCTCTATCCGCGGTAATCGGTAGATTTCTTTGCCACAAATCATTAGCTAAATCATTTAACTTTTGATATTGAAAAACTTGAATATAAAATACTTTTAAAATTACAGCAATAAGTAACAACGTTACAAACAATACAACTAATCGCATTCGAAAATGTTTGTCATGATAAAACATTTAATCACCCTAATTAATTTTATTAGAAAAAATTACAATTATGTAGCAAATAATAGGCTTATTTAAACAGCTACAAAAAAGACTACTTGTAAATAAGTAATCTTTGTTTATAACAAATGAAAATTAAAACGATTTAATCACTACTATTTTTCTAGCCATTTTTTTAAAGTTTCTTCGGCCTCTTCTACCATGCAACCACGAACAGCAAGACCTGAGCCAATAAAAGCCCCCTGACAAAATCTTTCAATATCAATCTTTGTATCTCCCAGTCCGGACCCTTCATGAGTTGTTAGAAATTTTACTGTTTTTCCATCAAAATTAAGACGTTCTAAAAGACTAAACATTGCGCAAGGATAATGTCCCCACCAAACAGGGCCAGCAATATAAATCGTTTTATAATCATCTAAATTATTTAAATACTCTACTAATTCCGGTCTAGCATCTCTTGCCAATTCCTCTTTAGCAACATCACAACATTCGTGATAATTAAAAGGGTACGAATTTTTGGACTCTACTTTAAAAATATCAGCATTGGTTAATTTTTGTAACATTTCAACTAATTTTTCAGTATTGCCTTTCTTTATCTCTTCAATACCATTTTTCATATAATTTTGACCAACATGAGAAAAATAAATTATTAAACTTTTCATTTTATTAATCATCTCCTAAACAATTTCTATTATCAATAGCATTTTTATTATCTTTAATCATTATTTAAAAATTAATAAGCTCTCTTTTGTATGGCCCGTATAAGAATAATATATTATAATCTTTTTCACTCTTCAGAAAAATCCTTTCTTTTTCCATTTTCTATTTCTTCGTAAAGCTTAATCTTAACATCCAATTTAGCCATAGTATCTTGAATACTTTTTTCTTTTAATTCTAACTTACGCTGTTGTTCTTCTAAAAGTTCTTTTCGTAAATGAACTGTTGTCTTTCCTTCTTCCATATACTTTAAATATTTTATTAAAACTTCTATTTCTACTCCACTGGCTCGCATACATTTAATGAATTCTATTCTTTGTAATTCTTTATTTCCATAATTACGAATACCACTTTTATTACGAGGCACAGCATCTATTAAAACGATTTTTTCGTAGTACCTTAAAGTACAGGAGTTAAATCATATTTATTACTTACTTCTTTAATTGTCATAAATTCCTCTGATATTAAAGAGTATCAATATTAATTAATTCATAATCAGTAGTACCAAAACCATGACGAAGAGCAGTTTCGATTGTATGTTTACCATTACGTGAGTTGACTCTTTCCATAAAATGAGTTTTACCTTCATCATTAGAATTTTCTACTAAGTCAAGGCAAGCCTTATCAATAGCAATTGGATCAGTACTTATTAAGATGCCAATATCTTTTAGGCAAGGATCTTCAGCCACCGCACAACAATCACAATCAACACTCATATTTTTCATAACATTAATATAAACTATATTGCCATTAAAATGATTATGTACAGCATAAGCAGCATCGGCCATACTTTCTAAAAAAGCATCATGAGGAGCAGTCCATAATTCTTCAGGTTTTCCAGCACCGTGAATATAAGCTTTACCATAGCGAGAAGCAACACCAATTGACAATTGTTTTAAAGCGCCGCCGTAACCACCCATTGGATGTCCTTTAAAATGAGATAATACTAACATTGAATCGTAATTATCTATATTTTTACCAACATAGTCCTTCTTTATTTGAATACCATCTGGTATTTCTAAAACTTTATCAGGTCCTTCGGCATCCATAATATCAACATCAAAATATTTCGTCCAACCATGTTTATCCATCAATTTTTCATGGTCTTCTGTTGTGTATCTAGCCCCTTCATAAGCAGTATTACACTCTACTACGGTTCCATTAACATAATCAACCATTTCCCTAACAAATTCTGGTCTCAAAAAATTTTGATTGCCATCTTCACCAGAATGAAGTTTAACTGCAACTTTTCCTTGTAATTTAACCCCTAAAGTTTCATACAATTTTATCATTCCTTTAGAGTTTAATTCTTTTGTAAAATATACTTTTGCTTTTTCCATAAAAACCTTCCTTACATTCAATATTTATATTTAACTTAGTTTATCATACTCATCATTGCTAACCGGTTCACACCATTCGTTAGTTGTATCCTCACCTGGCACTTCGACTGCAATATGGCTAAACCATGAATCTTTCTTCGCGCCATGCCAATGTTTAACGTTTGCAGGAATTGTAATAACCATACCAGATTCTAAACTAATTGCTTCTTTTCCTTCTTCTTGGTACCAGCCATAACCAGCCGTACATATTAAAATTTGACCGCCGCCTTTGCTAGCATGATGAATATGCCAATTATTACGGCATCAAGGCTCGAAGGTAACATTAGCCATAAATAAATTATCATTAGGCTTTGTTAAGGGATTTAAATAACTATTACCTATAAAATACGCAGCATAAGCATTGTTAGGGCTTCCTAACCCAAATACATTTTTTTCAAAAAACTCTTTCTTATTCATCAAATATCTCCTTTATCATTATTTTATAAATATTAATAAACTTGTTTTAGCAAATTAAACGCTGCCCAAGCTTTAGGCCAGCCTACATAAAAAGCAATATGCGTAATAATACCAGCCATCTCTTCTTTAGAAACACCATTATTCTTAGCATTTTCTAAATGATATTTTAACGAATTATCAGTAATACCCATTGCTACTAAGCTAACAACGGTAATAATACATCTCGTTTTTAAATCAATTGTTGAATCATTCCAGTTCTCTCCAAATAAAATATCATCATTATAATGGGCAAAAGCAGGAGCTAAGTCTCCTAAGCTATCTCTACCAGCAGTTTGCTTTATCATTTTCTCTACCCCTCATTCAATTATTACACTTATTATATAGCACTTAAAGTTAGCTCCAAGTCAAGCAAAATTTTATATTTTTTAAAAGAACTATTTCTAATTATCACTATTCTCACTTTTGTTCTAACTAAAGGGCTTAATTTTTATACAATTTTTTAATCTTAACCAACAAAATTCACTTATATTAAATTATTAAAAAAACAAATACATTTTTGTATCTGTTTTCATCTTATCATTTCATGTTAAAAAGTTACTTTAATCAAAATTATTATTCGTTTTTAAATTTTTGCATAATTCTTAAGGTATTTAAAATAGTAAGTAAGGTTACACCAGTGTCCCCAAATACAGCCATCCACATATTTGCAAGGCCAAAAACACCTAATAGTAATATAATTGCTTTTACACCTAGAGCAAAAATCAAGTTCTCTTTAATTATCTTTTTAGTAAATTTTGATATAGAAATACCTAAAGGAATACGATTGATTTCATCACTCATCAAGACAATATCACTAGCTTCAATAGCGGAATCAGTTCCAATAGCACCCATTGAAATACCTATATCAGCCCGTTTTAAAACCGGTGCATCGTTGATACCATCGCCAACAAAGACGGTAATTCCCTGATTTTTACTAACTGACTCATAACAAGAAAATTTATCAGTTGGTAACATTTCATATCTTATTTCATCTATCCCCAACTTCTTACCAATGGAAAGAGCCACTTCCTTTTTATCACCAGTAAACATAAACGTCTTAATATTATCATTTTTAAGATTAGCTATGACCTCTTTAGTATTTTCTTTTATACCATCATCAATTGAAATAGAAGCCACATGTTCACCATCAATATTCAAATGTAACATCGCTTCATTTTGACAACCACATAATTTAGCATTACCAATAAATATTTTTTTCTTATCTAAAATAAAAGATATACCCTTACCATCAATTTCCTTATAATTAGTTACATCACTATTATCTGCTTTAACATCTTTTAACTTTAAAATAGACTTAGCAATAGGATGATTAGAATATGATTCTCCTTTTATTAAGATATCAACTATTTCTTCCATTGTATATTTATCTTTTAAATCATCATCAGTAATAACAATTTTGGAAACCTTAAATGTCCCATTTGTTAGAGTTCCCGTCTTATCAAAAATAATATTTGAAACATCGGCTAAACAGTCTAAATAATTACTGCCTTTAATAAGAATTCCTTTTTTACTAGCAACGCCAATACCAGCAAAATATGATAATGGTACGGAAATTGCAATAGCACAAGGACATGATATTACTAAAAATGTCAATCCACGGTAGATAGCATCGCTAACTGGCACTTTAAAAGCTAGTGGTAATACAATCATAATGACTAATGCTAAAACAATAACAACAGGTGTATAAACTTTACTTATTTTAGTTACAGCCGTCTCAGTCTTTGTTTTCTTATCCGTAGCACTTTCTAGTAAATCTAAAATTTTACTAACAGTCGAATCATTAAATAATGCGGTTGCTTCGATTTCAATAACATCCCCCATATTAATGCTTCCAGATAGAACTTTATCTTCCTTACTTACTTTTAAAAATTCAGCTTCACCAGTTAAGGCTGATGTATCTAATAATGTTTCTCCTGTTAAAACGATGCCATCAACAGGAATCTTCTCTCCTTTTTTAACTATTAAAGTATCATTAATTTTTACTTCTTCAACTTTAATTTTTTCGATTTCTTTACCATTCTTACGATTAGCAAAGGGCTCTTTGATATCTAGTAAATCTTTAATTGATTTTCGGGAGCTATTTATTGCCTTTTCTTCCAAAATTTTACCAATAGTATAAAGAGTAATAACCATCATGCTCTCTATAACTTCCCCCAGTAGTAAAGCTCCAAGACAGGATATAGTCATTAAAGCATTTTCATTAACACCTTTACCTTTTATCAGTTGCTTTATAGCGTTAAAAAAAATTCTATATAATAGCATCCCATAAGATATTATATAACAAATAACTTTAACTAATGATGGCAATGGCAGAAAATAACCACCGAGTCCTATAACAAGAGCTAAAATCAATGTCCAAATATTAAATTCTTTCTGTTCTTTTTTTGCCTCTTCCATAGTTATATAAGCATCTGGCTCAACGGCTTTTATTATTTGGTTTAATTCATCAAGACTGAAATCCTTATCTGATTCATAAATGATTTTACAAGTATTAAAATTTACTGTTGCATTCTTAAAATCAGCACGATTATTTAACATTTCTTCAATTTCTCTAGCGCAGTTAGCACAATCTAAATTATTGATATTATACTTAAACTTACTCATTTTATTCCCCTCATTCTATGATCTATATGTTCTAGGCCTATTTCATACAACTTCGTAATATGTTCATCATCTAAAGTGTAATAGACTTCTTTACCATCTCTACGGTACTTTACAATACCCGCATGACGTAAAATAGCTAATTGATGTGAAATAGCTGATTTAGTCATATTTAAAACTTTGGCAATATCACACACGCATAATTCTCGATTATCTAAACTCCATATTATTTTAATTCTTGTTAAGTCGCCTAGCATTTTAAATAATTCGGATAATTCCGTCAAATTAGCATCAGCAACTTGATTATTTAAAGCCGTATTTACAGCTTTATTATGAACAATATCACAATCGCATAAAATTTCTTCTTCCATAGATATCTCCTCTTTTTAACAAATTATTTTTTAATTATTATTCGTAATCAGTTGAGTATTCATTCAACTATGCCTTAATTATAGTTGAATGAGTATTCAATTGTCAAGTACTATACTTTATTCTTTAAGCATAGTTTCTATTACTTAATAACACTCTATTTCTAATAAAAAGCTGTCAGTAAATTAACACCCTCTTTTATAAAAAGGCCAGTAAATTTAATTGCAAGCAGCAACCCCCAACTAATTTACATAAATGCAATTAATTGTATTAACTATAATTATTTAAAAAAAGCAAAAATTAAATATAAAACCTCGCTTCTCAATAATAAGAAACAAGGTTCATATCACTTAGCCAAAATCTTTTCAATATTTAATTTTCATTGTATACTTTAATTCACAATCTTTCAAAGAAATCAAAAATTAATCATTAGCTTTCAAACTACTAACCATATCAATAGTTTCTACTTTTCGACTCAATAGTTTTGACACAATCCAAGATACTAAATAAGTACCAATGGCCGCTAAAACGAAAGTTAAAGGTTCAATATGAACAACAAAGTCATAATTTTCATCTAAACAAGCTTTAAATAAGTAGGAAGTTAAATAGTAACCAGAAGGCAACCCAACTAAAATGGAAATTAAACAAATAATACTATTTTGTAAAGAAAAGATTTTCTCAATTTTTTGACTACTAAAGCCTAAAACTTTTAACGTTGCAAACTGATACTCTTTTTCGGTAAATGATAAAATACTCATATTATAAATAATTACCATACCTAAAATAATAGCAAAAGTAATAATAATTAAAATCATTTGACGCATCATACTTAGCATACTAATAGCCGTTTTTAAATCATCTCGTTTTTGAATTATATCAGCACCTTTTATTTTACTTACATTATCTAAAGACTCATTTAGTATATAAAGCATCAGGTTGATAATCAATATCTAAAGATTCCAAATAAGCTCTCGTAGCACTAAGGCCTTGAACTTGAGGATCTTTATAAAAGCCGACTACTCTAGATGTATAATACTCTTTTTTACCATATATATGCCAATTTATCATATCTCCAATTTTAACATTATTTGTATCAGCATATTTGTAAGTAACATAAACACCATCGTTATTATCTAAATTAATATAATTATATTTATCATCAATAAACTTAACATAATCATTACTATCATTTATAAATAAGCTATTTGTACTTCTATTATCATAGCTATCTTTTATTTCAATTGTTAAAGTACTACTAGTATTATTTCCATAAGTATTTTCTAAAGTCTTTAAAGTATTATCATCAATATCTGCTTTTAAGGTAAGTTTATAAGAAAAAGAAAGAAATTAATAAATAGTTGGTGATAATTAAATGACTAAAACAAGAATTCCTACTCAAAAAAGATCTATTGAAACAAAAGATAAAATAATTGAAGCTGGTTTTTTTCTCATGTGTAATAACGGATATTTTAAAACTAATACCCCAGAAATTGCCAAATATGCCGGCGTTTCCACCGGTATAATATATCAATATTTTAAAGATAAAAAGGAAATCTTTATAGCGGGCGCTAATAAGTATGCAAATAATATAATGTTTCCAATCCTCTCTCTAATTGATGAAAATAGAAAATTGCCAGAAGATTTAACTATCTTTTTTCAAAAAATAATTGAAACTAGTAAAAAGCAACATACTTCATCAAAAAGAGCGCATCAAGAAATATCTGCCATGGAACATTTAGATGAAGATATTGAAGTTATTTTTAAAAATCAAGAAATGGTGTTTTCCAATAAACTATATGAATTATTTAAAAATAATGGTTATAATGATCAAAACTTAAAAGAAAAAATGCACTTAATCGTAAATTTCATTGATAATCTAGCCCATGAAGAATGTTATCATAAGCACCCTACTCTTGATTATAAGGAAATGGAAAAATTAGTAATAGAAGCAATCATAAATATGTTAAAAAAATAACTAGGTCATATAATTTTTTCAATAATTATATATCTAGTTATTATCTTTTTTATTTTTTTGAAATCCCACTATATTTTGAAAAATCAAAATCATAGCCAGTAAAATCTTTTTCAACATATTTCGCATCGTTAAGATGGATATCTTCCGTTTTAGGTAAAATAACATCTTGATCTAAAATTGCTACTAAAAAAACATCTAGAGAAAGGCCACGTCTGTCTCCAGGTCTCATCTGTCCTGTTATAGGATTAAAATGATTCAAACTAGCATAAGCAGGAACGCCCAAAATTGCTAATTTTTCAGCTAAACGACATAAGCTTTCATATTGGCTAAATGATATCTTATCAGGTACCGAAACATCAACAAATTTAGTATCTTCATCATCATCTTCTTTAATCATATTTGTAAATTTAATTTCAATATAATTTAAACTACCATTTTCTAAAACAGATTCTGCTTTTTCACGAGCATCCTTTTTGGTAAATGGTGTTGGCAGGCCAAAAATATTACAAATAATTCTATAAACAGTCTCTTCATGTAATCCTAAGCCATCAACAAAATTACCATTGTCATCAAGTTTCGGAACTGTATAAACATATATTTCTCGTAATGGCGTAATTATACCAGTTGCTCCTAGACGACCATTATGTGGTAATCTGGCTTTTTCTTCAGGAGTTAATTTAATTTGATAAAATTCATCTAAGTTTAATTTTTTCATAAGTATCCTCTCATTTAATCATTTCACGAAACTTATTATCACATATCTTAGCAAATAGTGCAATTGCTTTTTTAAGCATTGTTCATAATAAATTTTTAACAAATTATCTTGGCATTTAACACATTTTGCGTTAAAATTAAATTATCAATTGCCCAGTAGCCAAGTGGTAAGGCATCAGATTCTGACTCTGACATTTCGTGGGTTCGAGTCCTACCTGGGCAGCCAATAAGTTTGTTAATACTATTTGTCTTAGAAAGTCTAACCAAATAGTATTTTTTAAAGGAATCTTTATGAATAATAAAGTTGTAATTGGCATTATGCCAACCATAAAAGGACATGATACTGAAGATTATTTTTTAGAGCAAGCCGTATTCGTACGTAACTATGCTAATCAATTGTATAAGCTAGGTGCTAGCTGCATTGGTATTCTTCTAAATAATCTAGACGTTGACATCCAAACCCTAGATTTATGTGATGGTTTTTTATTACCAGGTGGAGTTTGCATTGATAGAAGTTGGTATGAAGTAATTGATTATGCAATTAAAACCAATAAACCCTTGTTAGGAATTTGCCTAGGCAGTCAAGCTATTGCTTTTTACAGTGAAATGAAGAATTATTTGCCAGAAAATTATGATATTAACGACATGATGAAAATCTATGTAAAACTTAAAAAAGAAAGTAATAATCAACTGTTGCCGGAATTACCTTCTGGAAATATGCATCTTCATGAAGTAACTAAGTATAACATTGATACAGCAAAACATACCATAGCCATAGCAGATAATACAATACTAAAAAGCATCTTTAATTCTAATGAAACCAATGTTGTGTCTCTTCACTATCACGATTACCGTACCGTTGGCAAAAACTTTATTATCAGTGCCGTTGCTCCCGATGGAGTAAAAGAAGCTGTTGAATATGACAATAAAGACTATTTTATCTTAGGAGTTCACTTTCATATCGAATTAGAAGAAGCATTCCCAATTCTAAGAAGATTAGTTAGAGAATGTCAAAAAAGAAAAAATGTTTAACAAATCACGTTAAGCATTTTTTAATTCACATAAATAACTAACAATAGAATGCTCAGCCACCATATCTTGACATCTTTCATTTTCTATTACTAAACTAATCTCAATTGGATAATCATTAACATTTAATATCAAAATAATTAAGTTACTACCATTTTTAAAAGCACAAGCAAATAAATCAGGATGATAAGCATCAACAACTACACTATCACTATTTACTGGTACTAAAGATGCCAAATGTTTTAAATAATAATAAATCGGTGTCAAAATGAATTCATTGTTTTCATTTAATATAATCGGACTCTTACAATAATTTTGACTATGACTTGGGCCACCATTTTGATCAAGTAAAATGTTCCAATCAATATAACCATTCATACCATTATTTATATTTCCCAACATCTCTAACATATAAATTTCAGCATCATGTACCCATTGTTTCTCATCATATTTGCTAAATCCAGTACAATTTTCTGTACACCATAACTTATAAGAAGGATAATTTTTATGAACTAGAGATAAATTTTCAAAATGCATACCAGCATAATTATGAAAAGCAACCCCAGCAATTAAATTATTTCTAAAACTCAAACTATTAACTACATTATATAAATTATTTTTATTATGATCCCATAAGAATATTTTTTGTCTTTAATTTAGTTTTCTTTAATCGAGGTACTAAATACTTTTTCATAAATAAATATTGTTCTTCTAGAGAATATAGACAAGATTCCCAACGTTGATTAGCATAAGGTTCGTTTTGGATGGTCAAATAATCAATGGAAATTCACGTTTCTTGATAAGCTGCTAAAAACTTTAACAAATATTTGCTATAATCAGCATATTTTTCTTTTAAAAGACGGCCTCCATGTTCTAAATCATTATTTGTCTTAAAACATTTAGGTGGGCTCCACGGACTAGCCATTAATTTTACATCTTTTACAGCTAAAATATCTTTTAACATTGGAATTATAGTTTTTTTATCATGTTCAATATTAAAATCACTTAAGTCATCTTGCAAACAATATTCATAAGACGCAAGACAAAAATCATTGCTGCCAATTGAAATCCTTCCTAAATTATAATTTAAGCCCGTCGGGCCATAATAGCATTCTAAAATTTTTTGCGATTTTGGGGTGTCATCTTAAAATAATTAACACTACTAGCCTCTGTAATTGCCCCACCTAAACCATCCCAAGAAGCAATTTTTAAGTTTGGATAAACATTAATAACATTCCATTCATAATCATCATTAAATGGCACCGTTGCTATTTGCTCTTCCTTTAAATAAAAGCCTTGATAAATATTTGTAACATATTTTTTCATACGTTCTCCTTCATTATCATTTTATCACAAAGTGCATACTTAACTAAAGCTTTTGCTTTAAAAATCCCAGAACTTATATTATAATAAACAAAGAAAAGAGGAATTTTATGACAAATAAAGAATTAGCAGATATATTGCTTCCTAATGTCTTGCACGATTATAAATATTATGAAGAAAAATATCCAGCAAGAAATCTAAAAGAAGGTGCATATGTTACTCGTTTTGCCCCATCACCTACTGGATTTGTTCATATGGGAAGTTTATACACATCTTTTGCAGCCTTACAATTAGCAAAGCAAACTAACGGTGTCTGTTTTCTAAGAATTGAAGATACCGATGGCAAAAGAACCGTTGAAAATGGTGTTCAAGGAATCATTGATGATTTTAAAAGATTAGGTATTTCTTTTGATGAAGGCCAAGGTTTTGGTGGCAATTATGGGCCTTACTTACAATCAGAAAGAAAAGATATTTATCAAGCATATGCTAAAAAACTTATTGAAGAAGGACTTGCCTATCCATGTTTTTGTACCCCTGAACATTTAGAAGAGATTAGAAGTTATCAAGAGCATAAAAAATTACGTCTTGGCTATTATAAAAAATATGCTAAATGTCGTGATTTAACTGCCGAAGAAATTAAAAAACATTTAGAAAATGGTGATAAGTATATCATTCGTTTCCGTAGTCAAGGTGATTTTGAAAACAAGATTGTCCTTCACGATGCCATTAAAGGTGATATTGAAATGCCAGAAAATGATATTGATGATGTTATCATTAAAAGTGATGGCTTACCTACTTATCATTTTGCTCATGTCGTTGATGACCATTTAATGCATACAACTCACGTTACAAGAGGCGATGAGTGGGTTGCAAGTTATCCAAAGCATCATGAATTATTTAAACTTTTAGGCTTTCAAGAACCAGTTTATGCTCACATAGCTCCTATTACTATAAAAGAAGGAACTACTGTTCGTAAGCTAAGCAAAAGAAAAGATAAAGAAGCCGCTATTAGCTATTACAACAAACTAGGTATTCCAACTGATGTAATTAGATTATATCTTGCTACCATCGAAAATTATGATTTTGAAGAATGGTACAATTCTAATTCTGGCAAAGGTATTGATGATTTTAAATTTGAATTTAATAAGATGCCTATTGGAGGTACTTTATTTGATATTGAAAAATTATTAAGTATTTCCAAAATTTACTTTAGTCGTCTAAAAAATTATGAATTATATGATATGACTTTAGCCTATACAAAAGAATATGATGAAGAATTTTATAACATCTTAGTTGCAAATAAAGAATATGCTCTTGAAGTATTTAACATCGAAAGAGATATTGAACGTCCAAGAAAAGATATTGCTTCCCTAAGCGATGTAAAAAAAGAATTATATTACATGTTTAATGAGTTGTTTTATAAAGATACTACTCCTTATGCTGAATGCAAAAAATGTGATAAAGATATAGTCATCAATTATATAAAAAACATTTATAATGAAAATGATAGTCAAGAAGATTGGTTCAACAATTTAAAAGATTTTGCAGTTAAGAACAACTACACAGCAGATAAAAAGGCTTATAAAGCTGAACCAGATAAATTTAATGGTATGGTTGCCGACTTCTGTGCTCTCCTTCGTATCATTATTTGTAAAAAGAATCAATCTCCAAATATTTATTATTTAATTAAATATTTAGGAAAAGATGAAATCTTAAATAGAATAAATAAATATTACGAAGCTTAAAGCTTAAGTAAAAATCCACTAGCCTAGCTAGTGGTTTTTCTCTAACGCCTTATAAGGCTAACAGTTCTGGCTACGCTTAA
>CAKOKU010000020.1 GCA_934095865.1 uncultured Bacilli bacterium | reverse complement strand
AACAGAGAAGTTAAGCACTTAAACGCCGACAATAGTGAATGCGAAGATAGGAAGTTGCCTATTTTTTTTTGCGTTAAAATAGGCATTTTAAAAGAAATTTTTTACTAAATTAATTGCTTAGTAAATTATTATTTTGTATACTATATTTAGGTGATATAAATGGATTATAAAGTAATAAGTAAATCGGCAGAAGATACAATTGAATTAGCACAAAATATAGAATCAGAAAAATTTCCGGGAATGATAATATGTTTAAATGGCGAGCTTGGTAGTGGCAAAACAGTATTTGTTAAAGGATTTGCTCAAGCTTTAGGAATTAACGAAACAATAACAAGTCCAACTTTTAATTTAGTAAAAGAATATAATGGCGAAGCTAAACTTTATCATATGGATGTTTATAGATTAGAAGATTCTTGTGAAAATATTGGCTTTGACGACTATTTTGATGGGAAAGCCATTTCAATCATTGAATGGTCAGATCTAATCTGTGATTGTTTACCAAAAGAAAGATTAGATATTATCTTTACAATAGTTGATGAAAATACCAGAAAATTAAAAATAACGCCTCATGGCGAAAAATACGAAGAATTATGTCAAGCGGTTTTATAAAACTGCTTTTTAAAAGGAGATTTTAATACTAACAATATACTTTTTAAAATTGGTGTGTTAAAATACGCAATATAAGCCGTATTTAAGAAAAGAGGAGTAAATATGTATACATTATTTTTAGATACCCATTTCAAAGATATTCGTTTAGCCCTTTATCAAGATAATAATGTGGTTAAGATAATTGAGAAAAATGACTTAGATTCAACTAGTAAAAATGTGATGCCATTACTTGAAAAATTATTTAATGAAAGTGGTATTACCACAAATGCTTTATCAAAAGTTATTGTTTGTAATGGTCCAGGTTCATTTACGGGCATTAGAATTGCAGTTACAATTGCTAAAACAATGGCCTATGTCTTAAACATACCTATTTACACCATAAGTTTCTTAGAATTATCTGCCCTAGATAATAAAGGAGAAAATACTTTTGCTGTCAAAGAAAATAATGGTTACTATAAAGCTAAATTTCTTGATGATGCTATGGTATCAGAAATAGAATATGTTAAAGATACACCAACTGAAGAATTAATTATTAAAGAAACAATAGATTATAGCAAAATACCTAATTATCAATATTTAAAATTAAGTGACTGCTACAACGCAAATCCATTATACATTAAATCAATTGAGGCTTTAAATGGTAAGAAAACTTCAAATTAAGGATATAGATACCGTTAATAAACTAGGCGAACAACTAGATAACAATTTTACTAAATTAAATGATTTAACTTCAATGATTACGGATATTAACCATTGTTTATTAGTAGCTACTGTCAAAGATATTGCCGTAGGATTTATAGACGCCTCAATAAGTTTTGATGAGGCAGATATTAACTATATTATAATTGACGAAAAATACCGTAGAAACGGCTTAGCAGCTAAATTAATATCTAATTTAATTAGAATAAATAAATTAACAAAAATTAATATAGAAGTAAGAGAAAGTAATACCACAGCATTAAAATTTTATCACCAGCAAGGTTTTGTGAAAATCAGAACAATAAAAAATTATTATAATAATGAAAATGCAATATTTTTAATAAAGGAGATATCACAATGAAAGATGTTTACATATTAGCAATTGAATCAAGTTGCGATGAAACCAGTATAGCCATCGTAAAAAATGGCTCTGAAGTTGTATCAATAGTAATAAATACTCAAATATCAACTCATGAAAATTATGGTGGTGTTGTACCAGAGATAGCTTCTAGAATGCACGCTGAAAATATAACCATTGTACTAGATGAAACCTTAAAAAAAGCCAATATGACAATTGATATGGTTGATGCCATTGCCGTAACTTATGGACCTGGATTAATGGGAAGTCTTTTAGTCGGTGTCGAAGCAGCCAAAACAATTGCCTTCATTTATAAGAAACCTTTAATTGCAGTAAATCATTTAGCTGGTCATATTTATGCTAACAATTTAGAAAATACTATGCAATTTCCTCTATTAGCTTTAGTAATTAGCGGTGGTCATACAGACATTGTTTATATGCCTAAAAATTATGAATTTAAAGTCATTGGCGCAACCCTAGATGATGCAATCGGAGAGGCTTATGATAAAGTAGCTAGAGTCTTAGGCTTAAAATACCCAGGGGGCCCAAATGTCGAAAAATTAGCAGCTTTAGGAACTCCAAGTTATCATTTACCAATCCCGATGAACGATGATACTTTAAATATGAGTTTTAGTGGTTTAAAATCAAGCATTATCAATTTGGTTAATAAGGAAAAAATGCAAGGCAAAGAAATAAATAAACAAGATTTAGCTTGCTCTTTTCAAACTGTTGCTACTGATCAATTAGTCCGCAAATTAGAGCTAGCAATTAAAGAAACTAACATTAAAAACATAATAGTAGCAGGCGGTGTTTCTGCTAATAAATATATTCGTCAAGAAGTATCTAAATTAGCTGAAAAATATCATGCTCAAATTTCTGTGCCTAAGTTATTATATTGTACAGATAATGCGGCCATGATAGGAGCGGCTGCATATCCAATGTTTTTAAATAAACAATTTAGTGATTTATCATTAAATGCTACACCTAATGCTGATTTATACTAATATTAGAGCGCATACGGCTCTTTTTTTGTATCTACATTTAAAAAAATTGCATATTGTAAATAATCTTAAATTAAGATATACTAATTATAGTAACGGAGGTTAGTTATGACGAAAAAAGATACAATAAAACATGCAATTCTGTATATTTCAATTGCTGTAATATTAATTACGACTGCTTTTTCGGCCTCACGAGCATATTTTTTAATGCAAATAAGTGGTAATGATACGGTAAAACCTACTACTATATCCGCAGCCAACATTGACATTGATTTTATCACCAGCTCTTATATTAATGAACCTAAAATGATGTTGATAAAAGATTCTGAAAAAGATAGCGCTCCTTCAAGTACCTTTGCAGTATCCTCAAAAGCTTCAACCACGGTATCAGTTGAATATACATTATTTTTAACCGAGTTAACTATTTCATCTGGCTTTGTATCACAAGATTTTAAATGGGAACTAGTTAAAGTAGATAATGGTTCTGAAACAGAAGTTGCATCTGGGAATTTTTCAGATGCTGTCAGTGGTAAAGATTACACTTTAACAACTAGCAGTATAACAATAAAACCAAATGACACTCATACATATAAATTTAGAGTATGGCTAAGTTATACAGACAAAGATCAATCCGAATTACTAAATGGTGAATTTAAAGCAAAAATCGGTTATACAACAGGAAAAATAGTAGCCAGTGGAGCTTAAAAATGAAAAAAATCGGTCTAGCTCTTGAAGGTGGAGGCTTAAAAGGGAGTTATCAAATTGGCGCATATTACGCCTTTTTAAAATGTCATATAAAAATATCTGGTATTGTCGGCACTTCAATAGGTTCTTTTAATGCTTGTTTAATTGCCGCTCATCAAGAAAAAGAGCTTTTAAATTTATGGCGAACTTTAGAACCTGAAAAATTATTAGATATAAATCATGACTATTCTGATTACATTAATGGCGCCAGTAGCATGCTAAAAGGTTTTAAAGGTTTAAATATTACATTATTAAATGCCCTTTATCATCGTGGTTTATCAACTAAAAAACTAAGAAATTTAGCTGAAGAATTAATTAATAAAGATAAATTATACAAAAGTAAAATAGATTTTGGTTTAATAACCGTGCGTCTTAAAACAATGAAACCACTTTGTGTTTTCAAAGAAGCCATTTTACCCGAAAAATTAGTGGACTACTTAATTGCCAGTTGCTCCTTACCAATATTTAAATTAGAGCCATTAATTGACGACCATATTTATATAGATGGTGGTTTTTATGATAATTGCCCAGTAAATATGTTAATAGAAAAAAATTATGATAAAATATACGCCATTCGTATCAATGGCATTGGTCGTAATTGTAAATTAAAAAACACGTCTGCTGAAGTTATAACGATTCATCCATCTCGTAATATATGCAGTATTATGGAGATGAATCATGAAAAAATCCAAGAAAACATTTTATTAGGATATTATGATACCCTTCGAGTCTTAAAACATTATGATGGTTATAAATATACTTTTAAAAAATGCCCAGAATTTATTATAAAATTATTAGTGCGAGGCGTAAAAACTAAAGAACTTAACCGAATAAAACTATTTTTTAAAACTTCTACAACTAAAGAAACTATTATTAAAGCTGTGGAGTATTGTCTTGAAAAAGAAAAGATGTCATATTATCAAGTTTATAATATTATATCAGTCATAAATTATTTAAAAAAATATTCTCAAAGCCAAAATCATGTAGTAAAGTTCATAAAAAAGTTGCGCATTTTTTAGAGCTATAATATAATAATTAAGATAAAATTATTTTAATAAATTACTAATAAGTAAAAGAAAGGAAATCTATTATGGGAAGAGCATATGAAGTAAGAAAAGCAAGTATTCAAAAAACAGGAGCAGCAAGAGGAAAGATTTATACAAATTTTGCCAAAGAATTATATTTAGCTGCGAAAGGAAATCCAGACATTGATACTAATATTAAGTTAAAGAGATTAGTAGAAAAAGCTAAAAAGAATGAAGTTCCTAGTGATATTATCAAAAGAGCTATTGACAAAGCTAAGGGTGCTGGTCAAGAAGACTATCAAACAGTAGTCTATGAAGGCTTTGGCCCTGGTGCTTCAACAGTTATCATAAAAACTTTAACAGATAACGTTAATCGTACTGTTGGTGAAGTACGTGCAGCTTTTAATAAAATTCATAAAAGCTTAGGGGTAACAAATTCTGTTTCCTACAATTACGATTATTTAAATATAATTGCCTTTAAGGCCCCAAATGAAGAAGACATTTTAATGGCCCTTTTAGATGCGGGAGTAGAACCAATTGAAGAAACTTATGAACAGGGATTAATGACTATCTCAATAAATCCAAGCGAACAACATAAATTAAAAGATGTCGTTGAAAGTATTATACCTAATGTCGATTATGAAATTGATGAAATTGGCTGGTATGCTAAAGAACAAGTAGAGCTTAATGAAGAAGACAAATTGTTATTTGAAAGATTATATAATCTTTTAGATGCCATTGATGATGTTACTGATATTTATCATAACGTTGCCAACTTCTAGGCTCTTTTTCTTATTTAACTATCAATAAATTTAATATACTTCATAATCCCTTCACAAAAATATAATACAATAACACCGCAAATAGAAAGGACTAATCATGAAAATATTAGTAGTAGATGACGAAGAATTAATTAGAAACGTTATAAAAGAGTACTTAACTATTGAAGAATATACTGTCGAAGAAGCTGAAAACGGCTTAGAAGCCATTGAAAAAGCCAAGGCCAATGATTATGACCTTATAATAATGGATATTATGATGCCGAAAATGGATGGCTATCAAGCCTGTAAAGAAATAAAAAAGATAAAAAATGTCCCTTTTATTATGTTATCAGCTAGAAGTGAAGAATATGATAAATTAATTGGTTTTGACTTAGGAATAGATGATTATGTTACTAAACCCTTTAGTCCCAAAGAATTAGTAGCGCGCATTAAAGCTATTTTAAAAAGAAGTAAGAACGAAGAAGCAACTTATACTTTTGATGGCCTTACTATCAATGATTTAGCTCATGAAGTAAAAGTTGATGGCAAGAAAGTAAATCTTACTCCGAAAGAATATGATTTATTAAAATATTTAGTCACTAATAAAAATATTGCCCTATCAAGAGAACAGTTATTAACAAATATCTGGGGATATGATTTTTTTGGCGATGACCGTACCATAGATACCCACATCAAGACCTTAAGAAATAGCCTCGGTCAATACCGTAAATTTATTGTTACAGTTAGACAGGTAGGTTATAAATTTGAATATTAAAGATAAAATGCCAAAAGTTCATAATTCCCTTCATTTTAAAACACTAGAATATTTAATTGTTTTTTCCATCTCTATTTTACTTTTACTTTGGCTAGTTCAAATCGTTTTTTTCAAAATATACTATGAAAAATACCAAATGAATTACACTTCGGAATTAGTTGAAAAAATTATTAATATAGATAACAACAATATCTTTGACGGCATAGATACACTATCTCTAGATAATAATATTTGTTTAGAATATATAGATTATTGGGGCAATAAATATTTTTATAATAATAAAACGACATCATGCCTATTAGGTAAAAGCGATGCCATAGATAAAGAAATTGTTAGTATTAAAAAGAAAAAAGAAGATGTTTCTTTTGAAAAAATATTAAATCCTCTAAACAATAGTGTTTCATTACTATATGGTATTAAAAAAAATAACGGTTATATTTTTCTTTTTACTTCCTTAGAGGATATAGGAACAACAACCTCGCTAGTTAAAAGCCAACTTATATATACAACTCTTTTAGCTATTATATTCTCTATCATTATTGCATTATTTTTATCTAAACGCATTGCTAGACCTATTAGTAATATGACTGAAAAAGCTAAAAAGTTAGCCGAAGGTAATTATGATGTTCATTTTGAGTCGACTGGCATAAATGAAATCGATGAACTAGCTAATTCCTTAAATTACTTAGAACAAGAAGTTTCTAAAACTGATGAGTATCGTCGTGATTTAATGGCCAATGTATCTCATGATTTAAAAACACCTTTAACCATGATTAAAGCTTATGCTGAAATGATAAGAGACATTACAATAGATAATAAAGAAAAGACTGTTTCTAATCTAAATGTTATTATTGCTGAAACTGATCGTTTAAATATTCTAGTAAATGATATTTTAGAATTAAGTAAACTTCAAAATGCTCAAAATGATTTAGAAATAACCGAATTTGATATTGTCAGTTTGATTAAAGATATTTTAACTAGATATGATATTATTAAAGAAACAGAGCATTATAAATTACTTTTAGAAAGTCCAGAGTCAATAATTGTTCATGCTGACAAAAAAAGAATTAGCCAAGTAATTTATAATTTAATCAATAATGCAATCAACTACACTGGTGATGATCTTTCGGTTACTATTCGTCTAACTGATAAGAAAAACAGCTGTTTAGTTGAAATAATTGATACCGGCAAGGGGATTGATAAAAAAGATCTTCCAAATATCTGGGAGCGTTACTATAAAAAAGAAAAGAATCATAAAAGAAATGTCGTTGGTACGGGACTTGGCCTTTCCATAGTAAAAAACATTTTAGAACAACATAGTTTTGCCTATGGTGTCAAGAGTGCCAAAAATAAAGGAACTATCTTCTATTTCGAAATAAAAAAGTAAGTTTCACTTTTTTATCACATACTTTTCATAATTGATTGGTAATATGTAATTGTGAAAGGAAGAGTGATATTAAAAATATTATAAAACGTACACAAAAAAAGAATAAGTTAATTAGATAAAATAGAATAGGGCAGTGGCTGTCCGAATTAACGCCTATGGAGATTATGGTTTAACAATCTAAGAAATAGGAAGCACATTGACTTTTAACAATGGGCAGCCATCGCTGAAAACTACATTAAAGAAAGTTAATATTAATAGTATTAACAGTTAATTTAAAAAAGTAGTAATAAAGATAGGCTAAAGAACTAACCAAATCAAACGCTTGCGGACATAGCTTGTAGACTTAAAACTTAAAAGATGCAAGGATGGTTGAAACAAGAAATCTAAAATTAGATTGTTCCTTATTATATATAAACCCTATACAATTAAGATAACATATAAACAATAAACTCACACTTTTAAGAAAGGTATTCCCTTTCTTATTTTTTTTTGATACAATGTTCGTGGTGAAATTTAATGTTAATAAAATATTTAATCGTCTTTTTAATCTCAATGGTTCCCATTATAGAATTACGTGGCGCTATTCCTTATGCCGTTTATCTTAACTTGCCATTATTACCATCTTATATAGTAGCTATTTTGGGCAACATGATACCTGTTCCGTTAATCTTCTTTTTTGCCAGAAAAATTCTTGAATGGGGAGCTGACAAAAAAGTAATTGGTAAATTTTTTAGCTTTTGTTTAGAAAAAGGCAATAAAGGTGGGGCTAAACTTCAAGCTAAAGCTGGTCGCAGTGTGTATGTAGCTTTATTTTTATTCGTTGGTATACCACTACCAGGCACCGGCGCATGGACAGGAACTTTAGCAGCTTCTCTACTAAATCTTGATTTCAAAAATAGTGTAGTCGCTGTTATGGCGGGTGTTGTTTTAGCCGGTATCATCATGGGCTTACTATCAATCTTTGCTGTTAATTTATTTTAATTATTTATTAAAAAAACACCGAAAAAAAGTTGATATTCTAATATAAAAAATAGGATATAACTAATCTTAGTGTTTTTTTATTGTCATATAATAATATCTAATTTTCAATTTTTACTGGGTCTGCATATTCTTTGCCCTTTGTATCTACAACAGCCTTTTTAATAACTAAATTCTTTTTTAATTTACCGGAAGACGAATCACTTACCGTTTCCTTACTGGCAATCTCATTAACAATATCCATGCCATCAATTACTTTTCCAAAGGCTGCATAATTACCATTTAAATAAGAGGCATCACCTAGCATAATAAAAAATTGACTACCAGCAGAATCATTGTCCGATGACCTAGCCATTGAAACAACTCCGGTTGTATGCTTTAAGGAATTAGTAAAGCGATTATTTGTAAATTCTCCTTTAATTGAATAACCTGGTCCACCAGTACCATCACTATCCGGATCACCACCTTGTAAAACAAAGCCTGGCACTAATCGGTGAAATGAATTGTTATCATAAAAGCCTTGTTTAACTAAATAAATAAAATTATTTACCGTATTTGGGGCAATTTTAGGATAAAGTTCTATGACAACTGCGCCATAATTTTCAATTTCCATCGCAACAATTGGATTTTCTGTATCATAATTGTTAAGTGTTTGTTCATTACCAGAAATATTAAAATCAATGCCTAGTAAGTTTTCTTCCCTTTTACTATCACATCCACTGCAAAGTAATAAAATACTTACTAATAAAACTCCAATAAACTTTTTCATAATCATTAATCCTTTCTATAAAAGTAGTATATCATAACTTAAAAATATGGTACAATACAAGTGATATAATTAAGAAAAAGAAGGAAAGAGGTCGCATATTTGCGATGAAGAAAAGATGTATGCAAAAAATTAATAAGAAAAAAGAAACAAATCTAAATAATACCCATATAGCATGGGAAGATTATTTTGCAACCGCTGCCATTTTGGCCTCTCTAAGATCTAAAGATCCAACCAGAAAAGTTGGGGCAGTAATAGTTTCCGCTGATAATAAAATATTATCAACAGGTTATAATGGGGCTCCTTATGGAATAGGTGATACAGAATTTCCTTGGCAAAAAGATGGTGATTATTTAAATACTAAATATGCTTATGTTGTTCATGCTGAATTAAATGCTATTTTAAATTATAACGGTAGTCGTAATGAATTAAAAGGCGCTAAACTTTATACAACTCTATTTCCTTGTAATGAGTGTATGAAAGCCATCATTCAAAGTGGTATTACCGAAGTTATTTATTTAGATAATCATAATTTATCCAAAGAATCAGCGCAAGCAGCCCTAAAAATGGTTAATATTCATAATAAGGATTTAAGATATCCAAAGATAAATTTAAAAGGTTATCAAATTAGTACTAGTACATCTAATCTTATTACAAAAGCCATCTTAGCAACCAAAGAAATTATTCCTTTAAATGAAAATTAAAAAGAAAGAAGAATTATTATGTTAAACATTGTTTTATTTGAACCAGAAATACCGCAAAATACTGGCAATATTATGAGAACCTGTGTTGCCACGCACACTAAACTACACTTAATTAAACCTCTAGGTTTTTCACTGGATGAAAAATATATAAAAAGAAGTGGGGTAAATTATATTCAATATTGTGATTACACTGTTTATGAAAATATTGACGATTTTTTTGCCAAGAATAAAGGAACTTACTATTTTCTAACCAGATATGGTCATAAACCTCATACTTCTTTTGATTACTCTGATGCCAATGAAAATATTTATTTCCTTTTTGGCAAAGAATCGACTGGTATTCCACCTAAAATCTTAAAACCTTATATTGATAGATGTATGCGTATCCCAATGACAGATAAAGTTCGAGCTCTAAATTTATCTAATACAGTAGCCATTGTTCTTTATGAAGCCCTTAGACAACAAGATTATTTAGACTTGCTCCGTGATGAACCACATAAATCTAAAAACTTTATTGAAGAAAGTTCCGACTAGATTTTTTAATTAATAAAATAAATAATAACCAAAAAAGGGGTGATATTATGAATTGTAAAAGATGCGGTCATGCTTTGCCAAGCAATAATGCTATTTGTCCAAACTGTGGGGCTATGATGGCTAAAGATCAATTAAGTATAAGAAAAGAAATAAACGGTGCAAATAATCCATATATGAAACGATTAGAAGAAATTAAAAATCGTAATATTATGAATAAAAGCGAAGAAAAAAGTAATACTAATATTATAGGATATGCCATCTTTATTCTAGGAATAATTTTATTACTTGCAATAATTATTGGCCTAGCTATTTTAAAAAGAATGTGAGGCTTTATGTCATTAGCTTTGGTATGCTTAAAGATTTTTTTCGGGCGCATTGCCGATGTTAGTATTGGTACAATAAGAACAATTATTTCCGTTAAGGGTCGTACTTTCATGGCGGCCTTTTTAGCTTTTTTTGAGGTCCTTATTTGGTATTACATAGCACGTGAGGCCATAAATACACCAATCACTAGTATATTAGTTCCAATTTCGTATGCACTTGGTTATGCAACTGGTACTTATATAGGGACAACTTTAAGTAAAACTGTAATCAGAGGTAATACCTCAGTCCAAGTCGTTACCACCAAAGCTACATTAGAAAATATTCGTAAAATTCGGGATAACGGTTTTGCTGTTACTGCTATTGATATATATGATTCTTATGATGGCCAAAAAAAGAAATTATTACTGATTGAAATTAAAAACCATAGTAAAAATAAATTAATTAAGTTAATAAACAGTATTGATAATAAAGCTTTTATAACATATAGAGAAACTACCGGTGTTGCCAATGGATTTTTGAATTGATTTTTAACTATTGAAGACCTAAAATTATCTTTTTTTAGTTAAAAACAGTTTATTTCTTTTCCAAATCTCTATTAGCAATAGTTGCAAGCTTAAAAGAAAAGTGATACTATTTTAGTGCTATGATTAAAAAATTAAGTGTTTAGACAAATATAGTACTTAAAAAAATTAATCACAAACAGTTAAAAATATAAAATTTTATGATGATTACGAAAGAAGGAAAAGATATGAAAAAGGTATTAACAATTATTTTAGATGGTTTTGGTCTTAGAAATACTGTTAAAGGTAACGCTGTTAAATTAGCTAAAATGCCTAACTTTACTGAGATTTGGAATAAGTATCCACACAGTCAACTCTTAGCCAGTGAAAGAGCAGTAGGCTTAGAAAAAGGTCAGATGGGCAATAGTGAAGTAGGTCATACAACGATTGGCGCTGGTCGTTTAATAAAACAAAATTTTATGGAAATAACTGACTGGTTTAGTAAAAAAGAAATTTTAAAAAATCAAACTTTTCAAGAAATGATAAATTATGCTAAGGAAAATGATAAGCCAATTCATATGTTAGGTTTATTATCAGACGGTGGTATTCACTCTCATATAAAATTTAACCTTAGTATGTTAGATTATTTGCATGAAGCAGGGGTCAAAAAAGTCTATGTTCATGCTATTACCGATGGACGTGATACAGCGACAACTGTTAGTTGTAATTATATAGATGAAACCAATGCTAAATTAAAAGAGTATGGTTATCATGAGGTTGCTTCTGTTTGTGGACGTTATTATGCTATGGATAGAGATAAAAAATGGGATCGTACTAAACTATATAGTGATATGTTGACTAATGGCGCTGGGGCCAAAGTAAAAGACATCAAAGAAGCTATTAATTTCTGTTATAAAAAGAATGTAACTGATGAATTTTTACCTCCAATCATTCTAGATGATGTTCCAAGTATTCAAGATGGAGATATTGTCTTGTGGATGAATTATCGTCCTGACCGTGCTAAACAAATCTTAAGAGTATTAACTGATTCTAAATTTAGTGAATATGAAACAAAGAAATTTAATGATTTAAAGGTTTATACGATTTATCCAATTGAGGAAGCCAAAAATTCAAAACATTTCTTAGATAATCAAGATATAAAAAATAGTTTAGGTGTTTACTTAGCTGATTTAGGAATGAAACAAGCTAGAATCGCTGAAACTGAAAAGTATGCCCATGTAACATATTTCTTTGATGGTGGTAAAGAATATAAATTAGCAAACTGTGATCGTTTCTTAATCCCTAGTCCCAAAGTTGCTACTTATGATTTACAACCTGAAATGAGTTGTCAAGAAGTAACTAAAACTTGTCTTTCTTGCATGGAAAAAGACTATGACTTTATTTTAATGAATTATGCTAATCCTGATATGGTAGGTCATACTGGTAACTTAGAAGCCGCTATTAAGGCTTTGGAAGCTATTGATGGATGTTTAGGACGTCTTTTAGCTAAAGCTAACGAAACTGATTATACCTTATTTATTTTAGCTGACCACGGTAACTGTGATTATATGCTAGATGAAAATAATAATGTTGTAACAACCCATTCTTTATTTCCTGTTCCATTCATAGTTACAGATGAAAATTTAAAATTAAAAAATGGTGATTTAACTATGGTTGCTCCAACAATTTTGGAATATATGGATATTGCAGTTCCAAAAGAAATGAAAGAAACTAAAACTTTAATTGCTTCTTCCATAGACAATACAAAATAATAAAATTACGACTCTAATTAGAGTTGTTTTTTTATAAACATTAATACCAAATCGCAAGCAATGACAATTCCTAATTACATGCCTATATATAATAATGAAAGCAAAGCAAGATATAAACATTAAAAAATTAATTATTTTTTTAAAATTTAACAAATATTTTTGGCCATTTAATTATTTTGATTCTAGGGTATTTTTTTCTAAAAAACACTTGATTTTCCGGCCTAAAGTATGGTATTATCTTAACTGTATGACTGCGGGGATGTGTGAGGTTGCTGATACGCTAGGCAAAGTTGATTGAAAAGATTTACTGTGCAAAACGCAAATCAGGTAATTCATAACGGAGCAAGTCTATACTAGATATAGGCGAAAGGAGGACATGAAAAATGTCAAAAATACGCATTAATCTTAAAGCTTACGATCATAGAAGTATTGATTTAGCAGCTGGCAAGATTGTTGATGTTGTAAAAAGAACTGGGGGAGTTATTTCTGGTCCAATTCCTCTTCCTACTGAAATCGAAAAGGTTACAGTATTAAGAGCTGTACATAAGTACAAAGATG
>CAKOKU010000019.1 GCA_934095865.1 uncultured Bacilli bacterium | reverse complement strand
TTACCATAACCAGAATGTTTCCAACCACCAAATGGCATTTCAAATGAACGGAAGAAAGAAGCACCATTAATAATTACACCGCCACATTCTAACTCATTAGCCACCTTATGACATAGTTTTTGATCATTAGAAATGATACTACCGCATAAACCAAAACTTGATTGATTAGCAATTTCAATAGCTTCTTCAATCATATCATATGGAATAATAGAAACAACCGGACCAAATATTTCCATATCACTAGCAACTGGCATATTACGAGTAACACCAGTCATTATAGTTGGTTCATAAAAAGCCCCTTTACGACGACCACCAAAAACAATCTTAGCTCCTAAAGCAACAGTAGAATTAACTTGTTCTTCAACTTTTTTAGCAGCAGCCTCACTAATTAAACATCCAATTTTAGCATCAGGATTACTTGGTAAACATACTCTAATGCTTTTGAATACATCAGTTAATTTAGTTACAAATTCATCAACGACATCTTTTTGTACTAAGAATCTTTTTGAAGCACAACAAACTTGGCCAGTATTATACAATCTACCCCAAATAGTTTCCTTTACAGCTAAATCAATATCACCATCTTTATGAAGAATAAATGCATCATTACCACCAAGTTCAAGCATAACATGTGTAATATTTTTAGCACATTTTGCCATTGTTTCAGCACCGGCAATAGTAGAACCAGTTAGACTAACTAAAGCTACTTTTGGATTTTCTGCTAAAGCTTGAACGGCTTCACCACCAGCACCATTAATAAGATTAATTACACCACCAGGAATTCCAGCTTCGATTAACAATTCTACATATTTAGTTAATGTCAATGGATTATGAGCTGAAGGTTTTAAAATAACACTATTGCCCATTAATAAAGCAGCAGGTACTTTTTGACAAAATAAATCACTTGGAAAGTTAAATGGACTTACCGCTACAACTACTCCTAAAGGAGCTTGAACTGTATATTGAATCGTAGATTCGTTACCCTTTTCTTGACCAGCAGGTATCACTTTACCATATTCATGTTTTGCCATTTCACAAAAAGCAGGAACACCAATACTAACGTTAGCAATTTCTCCTATTGCTTCATTAATTGGCTTACCAGTTTCATCACACAATAGCTTCGCTAATGATTCCTTATCTCTTTCTACTAAAGAAACAAAATTCATTAAACGAGCAGCTCTTTCATATAAAGGAACTTTTGCCCATTCTTTTTGAGCTACAAAAGCAGCCTCAACAGCTTTATCACAATCTTCTTTTGTACTTTTAGGAACAGTGTCAATTAACGCGTTAGTAGCAGGGTTAGTTATATTAATAACTTCCCCATTACTCGCATCACACCAATTATTACCAATTAAATTTTTTGCCATAATTATTCCTCTCCAAATCCAGTAAATGATAAAGATAAGCCCCCAACAATATTGCTTGAATGTTCACATCTACCATATTCACCAAATGTAAATACCATTAAGAATTCTTTATCAGGAATAGCTTTTTTAATCTCTGAATAAATCTTATCTTCAAGACCACTCAATTGTAAACCTAAACGACGGCCACCACAATGTACTAAGAAATAACTTTCTGGATTGTGTTTCATTAATTTATCCAATTTTTTTACTACGCAAGCATTACTATCTAACATTCCATTTGGTGTATTTGTAAGTCTAATAATAGCGGTATTAACTTCTAGATTAGCACCAATATTCATCGAATCATCTTCATTAGCAAACATTGGATGTCTTACTGCAATAACATTACCAATTTGATCTTTGACTCCAAGCGGATTAAAAATTGTTTCTGTAAGTAAATTAGACCCCATTAAATCTTTTTTATTTTTATTTGTCCATTTAGCATAAACATCTAAAGCTTTTTCACCATTAATAGTAACTAAAGTACGATTATCTCTTACTTCTGTAATTAAGCCAGCATTTGTAGTCTCAATAAAATTACCATCATAAATATTTTTAATTTCACTATCAGTATAAATTAGAGCCATAACACAACCATCAGCAAAAGCTTCACCATTATAAAGAAGACTCCATTTACCTTCAACAGTATTATCAGCAGCACTTCCACCAAAAACAGGAACATCGCCAATAACATCTGCAATACCTTTTAAATATTCTTCTTCTTCTTTAGGAGATGCACTAACAAAGACATAAGCTGGTCTTTCAATACGATTGGCTTCTTTTACAGCAGCCTTTGCCAATTTTTGACCAATTTCTCTTGCCGATGCTTCGGTTTTCTTAGAGCCTTTACAAACAATCTTAGCATCGCCACCTAATAACATCATTCCAGAATAGCCAGTTTCTTTGTTTAGATAACCATCTTGTGTACATATAGCTGCTGATGATGTACAGCCAACTATATCAATGTTTTTTAAAACGCTCTTAATACCCTTCATAATTTCTTTTTGATCTTGAACGCAACTTGTAAATAGTAAGCCAACTTGTGGATTATCTATTTTATTTGCCATTTTAGCAGTTTCAACACCACTTTTATAAGCATCTACATTTTCACTATATCCAACTTTTGTTTTCAAATTACTTTTAACTCCTTTTCCATAATAAGCTCGATTAAATAATTCTATTATATCTTCTTTAGTTACTTCTCTTGGATTGCCGCCAGTACAAGGATCTACTAAAGCCTTAGCAGCCATTTCTTCAAATGAATCAGGATTAACATTTAATTCCTTTAAATTCATAGGAACTCCAAGTTCTTTTTCTAAGTTTCTTACAGCTCTAACAACAAGTTCAACACAATTTTCATCTGTTTTATCCTTGGTGCTAATACCAAAAGCTTCTGCCATATTGCGATATCTTTCCTTAGCAACTTCCCCATTCCATTCTAAAACATATGGTAAAAATAAACTACACGCTATACCATGAGCAATATCATACGTTGCTCCCAATTGATGGGCCATAGAATGAACAATGCCAAGACCAACATTAGAAAATCCCATACCAGCAACATATTCACTCATTGCCATTGCTTCTTGAGCAGTTCTATCCTTATTTACAGCCTTTATCAAATTCTTATATGTCATTTTCATACTTTGTAAATGAAACATATCTGGTATTTCCCAGTGAGCTTTAGTAATATAACCTTCCATTGCATGTGTTAAAGCATCCAGACCAGTAGCAGCAGCCGTCATTTTTGGCATTTTACTCATTAATTCTGTATCAATAATTGATAACACTGGAATATCATTAACATCAACACATACTCTTTTTACCTGATTTATCTCATCAGTTATAACATAATTTATTGTTACCTCGGCAGCAGTACCAGCCGTTGTTGGTAAAGCAATTATTGGCAAACACTTATTTTTAGTATCTGCAACTCCTTCTAAAGAATTTATGTCATAAAATTCCTTATTATTTACAACAATCCCAATACATTTTGTAGTATCTATTACACTACCACCACCAACTGCTATTAAAGCATCAGCATGAAATTTACGACAAGCCTTAATACCATCATGACAATTTGTAATTGTTGGATTTGGTTTAACTTTATCAAATAAAGCATATTTAATTTTTGCTGAATCCAACAAACCAGTAACTTTCTCAGTTACTCCACATTTGACTAAATTTTCATCACTTACAACTAATATTCTTTTAAAACCTCTTTTTTTAATTTCTGGAATTAAATTTTCTCTAGCATTCCAGCCAAAATAAGATGTTTCATTAAGAACCATTCTATTAGCCATCTCTTACCTCCTATTATGATTAAATTGTATCATAAAAAGAGCATTTATTTACAATTTTTAAACAAAATAAATATTAATATGTCAAAAAACGTATACAATAACGTACACGTTTTAAATTATTATATTAATCAGTTAACTTAGAAACTTCATCCTTTATTAGATTCAAAATATCAACTAAATAATAAACAAAATGTTTTGACAGACTATTTAAAGGAATAGTTATATAAACATTCTTTGCAACTGATCTAAATTGTACTTTAGGGCAAATATTATATACCTGCATAAATAACTTATCAAATTTTAACTTTTCTGTTAACGACTGAGGTATTTCTATTTCTACTATACGATTATTTTGGACGACTTTATCAATATGTAATTCTAAAGCTAATTTTTCAAACCACTCTTCATACATATAAATTTGAATCTTTTCATCAATTTTACCAAATCGATCTTCCAATTCTTTTTGAATGTTTTGTAATTTTTCAAAACTATCAATTTCATTAATTTTTTGATGGATTTCTATTTTTAAAGTTTCATCAGAAACATAATTATCACTTATGTGAGTATCAACATCTATTAATGAAGTATTTGACTTATCTTCAACTACTTCTTCACCATTAATACGACGAATTTCATCATCAACCATCTTCATGTATAAATCTAAGCCTACGGCATCTACAAAGCCAGCTTGACTACTTCCTAAAATATCACCGGCTCCACGAAGCGCTAAATCGCGCATGGCAATACGATAACCACTACCAAGTTCGGTGAACTCTTTAATAGCTTCTAATCTCTTAATTGCTAAATCATTAAGCATTTTATCTTTACTATACATTAAATAAGCATAAGCAATTTTCGAACTACGTCCAACCCGACCTCTTATTTGGTACAATTGACTCAAACCAAATTTATCTGCATCATAAATAATTAAAGTATTAGCATTAGCAATATCTATACCGGTTTCAATAATTGTAGTACACAAAAGAATATCATACTTATAATCAATAAAATCTTGCATTACATCTTCTATTTGACTCTTATTCATTCTACCATGAGCAATTACAATTCGAGCTTCTGGCACTAACTTTTGTAATTCATCTTTTTTAGCTAAAATTCCATCTATCCTATTATAAAGAATAAATATTTGACCTTTTCGACCTAACTCTTTATAAATAGCATCTTTAACAACTAAATCTTGCTCTTTTATAACATAAGTTTGAACTGGATATCTATTGGTTGGAGCAGTATCAATTACAGATAAATCTCTTAAGCCAGACATTGCCATTTTTAAGGTTCTCGGTATTGGTGTAGCGGACAAAGTAAGTACATTAACATCATTTTTATACTTTTTAATTTTTTCTTTATGAGTAACACCAAAACGTTGTTCTTCATCAACAATTAATAAACCCAAATTTTTATATTGAACATCATCACTTAATAGACGATGAGTACCAAAAACAATATCTATCTTTCCATTTTGCAAGCCATCCAAAATTCTTGAAGCTTCTCTTTTGGTAGTAAAACGATTTAATACTGCTATTTCAACTGGAAAATTTTTAAACCTCTGCAAAGCATTTTCATATTGCTGGTTACTTAAAATAGTAGTTGGACACAAATAAGCTACTTGTGCATTATTAACAACGGTTTTAAACATAGCTCTAAAAGCAACTTCCGTTTTGCCAAAACCAACATCACCACACAACAATCGATCCATCGGCACTTTGCTTTCCAAATCTTTTTTTACATCTTGGAAGGCTTTTTCTTGATCCTTTGTTGGTTCATATTTAAAATCTGCATCAAACATTACTTCCATCGGTTCATCTTTATATACTGGGCCAACAACTTTACTACGAGCAGCATACAATTTAACTAACTCCATAGAAATATCATGAATTTTCTTTTGTAAAGTTCGCTTTGTTTTTTCCCATGACATACCATTTAATTTATTTAAAACAGGAGCTGTTCCTTCTTTGGAAGAATACTTAAATATAGTACTAATTTTCTCAACCGGAACATAAATCTTATCATTATCTGCATATAAAATTTGCAAATAATCTTTAGTTACTCCATTTTTAGACAACGAAACAATCCCTTGGTAACGACCAATACCATGTGCTGTATGAACGACATAATCCCCAACTTGAAGTTGATCAAAACCATGAATTTTTTTACCGATTTTATATGAGTTTTTATATTTTATTTCACTGACTTTTATTTTCTCTATATCATATTCGCCAATAACAACGTAGTTAGCAAAAACAAAACCATTATTAATCTTTTTATTAATAATATTAACTTTTGCTATAAACAAATGATCATCATCAACAACCCTTGTTACATGAAACATTTCTTTAATAAAATCAATTTCTGATTTACGTGACAAGCAGAAAACAACTGTCTTATTTTCGGATAGCTGACAACCTACAAATTCTCTTAATAACTGAAAATTAGAATTAAAATTTTCAATTTCATTACTTTGAAAATTTAAAGCTTTTTTTGGCATTGTCAAAAATTTATTCAAGTATATTTCACTTTGAACAGAAATATCATTCATCTCAAACATAACTTTTGATAAAGTTATATCTGGATTGCTCTTTTTATATTCTATAACTTCTTCACATAACTTTTTATAACCAGTTGTTATTGAATCATTGTCTATTTTAAAGACCATTGGATCATTTAAATAATCATATATTGAACTATTTTTAGATGTAACTATTTCTTGATATGGTAAACAGACAATACTATCTATTTCTTTAATAGACATTTGTGTATTTTCATCAAAATATCTTATTGACTCAATGTCATTACCAAAAAATTCAATTCTTATTGGATGTTCTTCTTGAATCAAAAATAAATCTATAACAAAACCTCTTACTGCGTATTCACCAGTCGAAGTAACAATAGTATCCCTCTTATACCCAAAAGAATCTAAAACTTCTAAAATTTTATCACGATTAATCGACATATTTTTTTCTAAACGAAATTCTAATTTCTTTGCCGTATTAAAATCTGGCAAATACCTCAAAAAACCCATTAAGTTAGTAACTACTATCTTATGGGAACCTTGTTTTAAAACGTTTAAAGTTTCAAGACGCTTAATCTTTAATTCTGGGGAAATAGCGATGGCAATAGATGCAACAAAATCATCCATAGGAAACAATAAACAATCATCCGTATATGTCGCCAACAAATCAAAATATTTATTCGCCTCATATAAAGTATTAGTTAATACTAAAACATTTTTAGATGTATTTTTTTGAAAATAGTCTAAAATATAAAGAACATTTAATTCATTAGTTAATCCTACAACTTCCATACCATTATCAAATTTAAAGTATTGATTTAAAAATTTCATTACTATCACATCCTTAATTATTTCCCAAAACTATTTTTACTTTTTTATTTTCGGTTATATTTTTGCATACAATATTCAATATCATATTTAATAAAATCATTAATAATATTAATATAAGTTGGAACAATTTTTTGAAATTCTGATAAAGACTCATTAGAGAAGCGTCCTAAAACATAATCCTTGGTATCAATATTTCTATCATGCGCTATACCGATTTTTAAACGGGGAATCTTTTGAGAATTTAAATTCATTATAATAGATTTAATTCCGTTATGACCACCAGCTGAACTATCATACTTTAAACGATACTTCAAAAAAGCCAAGTCTAAATCATCTTGAATAATTAATATATTTTCTTTTGGAATTTTAAAAAATTGAACAAATTTAACAACACAATCTCCAGATAAGTTCATATAAGTTAATGGTTCCAAAAAAATAACTTTTTCATCATTAATAATTTGCTCACAATAAAGTCCGTTAAATTTTTCTTTCACAAAATTATTTCCCGGGAAATAATTTAATACCATAAACCCAATATTATGTCTTGTATTTTCATATTCTTTACCAGGATTACCTAGCCCAATAATTAATTTCATATTATGCCTTTCCAATATCTTAATCTTTAAATATTCCTTTATAAGTTACTCTACCAGTTATATTAATTGGTTTATTAATTATAACACCAGATCTTCCATTTTTTGTAGCTTTTATTAAAATCATTATAGCCTTTTTATCAAAAGAAGAATAAACAAACTGAATTTTTTTAACTTCAAATTTATACTTATTTAAAAGAATTATAATTTCAGTTAATCTTTCTGGACGATGAACAAGATAAAGAGAAGCATTATTTCTTAAAAGATAACGAGACATAATTATAATTTGTTCAATATCTGTTGTTACCTCATGACGAGCAATTCTTTTACCTTCATCTTCATTAAGATAAGAACCTTCATTAACTTTAAAATATGGTGGATTACAAGTTATAGCATCAACACTTTCTGGTAAAATATACTCTAAAGCGTCATTTAAATTTTCATTTATAATTTTTATTTGTTCAGATAATCCATTAAGCAAAATTGAATTATACGCTAATTTATATACCATTTTTTGAATTTCAAAACTGATGATTTGACTTTTATATTTAGTTGATAAAATTAATGGCACAGCACCATTCCCAGAACAAAAATCAACAATTAATTCACAATTTTTTCTAACATCAACAAATTCTGCTAAGAGAATACTATCTAAAGAAAATTTAAATAAATTATCAGCTTGATATATTTTTAACCCGTAATCAAATAAATCATTCTTCTCTACTTTCATTATTCAATACCTTTATCTCTTTTATTTCATTATTAATTTTTACTGTATAAACTAAATTTAAAACATCTTGAGCAATAACTATACCCTTGCCATATGCTGTATCTACTTCTTTACCAATAGTCGGTAATTGCTTTTTACACTCATTATAGTTGGTATTTTCATAAGTCAAACAGCACATTAATCTACCACAGCTACCATTGATTTTAGCTGGATTCAACGAAAGTCCCTGATTTTTAGCCATATTCATACTGATCGAATCTAATTTAGTTAAAAATGTTGCACAACATAATGGACGCCCACAAGGACCAATACCATTCACTATTTTAGCTTTGTCTCGGGCTCCAATCTGTCTTAATTCTACCCTAGCCTTATACTTAGCCGCCAAAACTTTAGCTAATTCACGAAAATCTACTCTAGAATCAGATAAAAAATTAATTAACAAGTTTTTTCTATCAAAGCTTAAATCAGCACTTAAAAACGTCATAGTTAAATTAAATCTCTCTGCTTCTTTTTTAGCAAATTTTAAAACCTCAGCATCTGTTTTTAGATTTTTTAAATATTTTTGATAATCATTTGAATCTGCTTTCCTTATTATATATATATCTTTTGTTTCTTCAGATTCAACTTCTTTGCAATCTACTATTTTAACAAATTCTTCCCCACGACTGGTTTTTATAATCAAATTATCATTTATTTTCATATCTAAAATATTACTTACAATATTATATTGAATCTTTAATTCATTAATTACTTTATAATTTTTAATCACGAGTATTCCTCATTTCTAAAACAAAATAATCTAGCAATAATTCTATATTAACATTTTGTTCTATCATTTTTAACACAATCTTGATAATTTCTACTCTTTTATTATAAATTTCTAAATATTTATCCACAGAATTATTTCCCGGGAAATAATTTACTATTTCTTTTCGTAAAAAATAATTCAAAATTGTTAAAAATAATTGTTTAATCTCAACTCGTGTATTTATGACCGACAAAATTAAATTTCTATTTACTAAGACAATATCACTTTCCAAAATCTGTTTTAAATATTCAGTAGCTAGTAAATCCATATTTTCATTTACAGTGTTATTATCATAAATTATTTTAATATTTTGACATCTACTAATTATGGTATCTAACATTTTTTCTTTATTAGAAGTTACCAAAAAACCAATAATATTATCAATTGGCTCTTCCAAAAATTTAAGGATACTATTTGCAGATGATGCATTCATAGTCTCAGCATTTAAAATTATATACGTATTATATTTTGAATAAACGGGTTTCGTAGAAAATTTGTCTTGAATTTCTTGAAGTTGATTTTTTTTAATACTCATTCCATCTGGTTTTATTATTTGCAAACTAGGTAAATTATCTAAGTCAATTAAATTGCAAAGATTACACTTTTTACAATCATTTTCATATTTTAATGGACAATTAATATGTTTAATAAATTTTTTCAAATCGGATAAACATAAATCAATATTATTTGTTTCAATTAAAAAAGAATGAGCCAAACGACCAGTCTCATATTTATCTAATAAAACTTCAATTTTTTCTTCTTCCATACTTCACCTGCTACTATATAAATTATACTATAAATAACTTTATTATTATAAGAGCTATTATTCCAAAACCGCCAAGAAAATAAGTAATGCTTATATTGATTGCATTTATTGGTATTATAATACCAACGTATTTTAACATACTGTTTAAACCAAATAATAATAAAAATGAAAATATCAATTTTTTAAATATCTTTATAAGCATTCTATCACCAATTCATATTATGTATGACTTTATTTTTTTATGTTAAATTTTTACGATCATTTAAAGCATTTAATAATGTTAATTCATCTAAATAGTCAATATCAACGCCCATTGGTATTCCATAAGATAGTCTTGAAATTTTAACATTGGGATATTTTTCTAAAACTTTTTTTAAATATAAAGTTGTAGTTTCTCCTTCAATAGATGGTTTTAATGCAATAATTATTTCTACATTTTCTTTATTCTTTATTCGTTCTATTAAAGATGCAACATTTATATCTTCTGGCCCTATATCATCAATAGGTGAAATCAAACCATTTAATACATGGTACTTTCCATTATACTTTCCGGTCTTTTCAAAAGCAAAAACACCCTTATAATCTTCTAAAATACATAATAAATTACCATTTCTACTTTCACTGCTACAAATTGGACATATCTCTAGCTCTGTTAAACAGCCACAAATTGGACATGGATGAAGTTTTTCTTTAGCATCATTCATCGCCACAGCAAAATTAGTTACATCTTCTGAATTAATCTCTAAAAGTGCTAAAGCCATTCGCTCCGCACTTTTTTCACCAATTCCAGGTAATTTTTTAAAATATTCTATTAAATCAAGTAATACTTTGGGATATATCATTAAAATAAACCATTAAACATGCTACCGTATTGTCCCATAGCATTTTCCATAGCATTATCAACTTTTTCAAAAGCTTTGTTTGTAGCAATCACTACCATATCTTGTAAAATTTCTAAATCATCTAAAGTTACGCCATCATTAAATACAACTTTTATTAATTCTTTTTTTCCATTAACTGTTACTTTAACTAATTCTGATTCACCTTCAAAAATTTGTTTTTCAACTTCTTCTTTCTTTTTCATTATATCTCTTTGCATTCTTTGAGCTTGCGCCATTAAATTTTGCATATTCATATTAAATTCTCCTTACTCTACTTTATAATTATCTCAATAGATTTGTTTGGCAACTTTCTATAAAACACTTTTTTCTTCTTTAATAATTATATCATTATCTATTATCTCATATTTAAACCCATTTTTCTTATTTTTTATATATTTTTCTTTTTCAATATCCCATTTTTTTAGTGAAATAGCCACTAAAGACATTTTTTTATTGAAAAATAAGTTAAAATCTTTTTCTAACGATTTCATATTTTGATTAATTAAATCAGTTGTGGCCTCAAGAGGATTACTTAATATAGCATAACTATCCGAGGCTGCTACAACATTAGTATCAACTATATATGATAAAAGTGATTTATTAGCATTACTTTCATATATTACAAAATCATTCCATTTTTCTTTTATTTCTAATAAATATTCTTTTCTAGCATTTACAAAAGTATTATTTATTCGTATATCTACATCAAATGATAATGAGGAATTTGAATTATTTCCCAAAACTAGTTCACCATCATTTAATTCTTTTACAGGTGTATTCCCATCTAATTCACTAGAAGTGCTTAAATTATTACTTGTATATTTATCATCTTTGTTAGGAACCCCGCTAGATTCTACCCTTTGTTTATCTTCAGATTCTTTCAAACTACTTTTTATAACTTTTTTATCCACAGAATTATTTCCCGGGAAATAATTTATATACTTTAAGAAAACTATTTCTAATAAATCATAATAATCAGCACCATTTTTTTCGTTAGTTAATAAATGGTTAAGCGCAAATACTAACTCAAAAATATTCTCAAAATTTAATACGCCATTATAATTATCTAATTTTATATCTATTAAAATTTGTTTCAATTTAGAAATTAGTTTTTCTATTAAAATTTTAAAGTCAATACCATCCGTTTTAAAATTACTAATGCATTCTAAAAGTTTTTCTATTTCGCCATTACTATAATACGCTAATAATACATCTAATTTCTTATTAGAAATACCACCATAATTAGCAATTACATCTTCTACATTTACATTAGTGTTACTACTAGACACTTGATCTAAAATGCTTAAAGCATCACGTAAACCGCCATTAGCCATCATTGAAATCTCTTTAATTGCCTCGTCAGTAACATTTAAAGATTCTTGTTCGCAAACATATTTTAATCGCTTTTCAATATCAGCTAAGCTAATTGGTCTAAAATCAAATCTCTGACAACGAGATAAAACAGTAATTGGTACACTTTGAATATCAGTCGTTGCCAAAATAAATACAACATCTTTTGGTGGTTCTTCCAAAGTTAATAGCAATGCATTAAAAGCACTTGTTGATAACATATGAAATTCATCAATTATATAAACTTTGATTTTCATACTGGTAGGCGCTAAATGTACATTGCTAATAATTTCTCTAATATCATCTACCCCATTATTAGAAGCCGCATCTAATTCTATTATATCTGGGCTTGAGTTAAAGTCTTTGCAATTTACACATGCATTACACGGATTACCGTCAATCGGATGTAAACAATTAATTGCCTTTGCGAAAATTTTAGCACTACTAGTCTTACCAGTTCCACGAGGACCAGTAAAAATGTAAGCATGAGAGAAATGACCAGACTGAACGCTATTTTTTAATAATTTTTTTGTATATTCTTGCCCTACTAATGAATCAAAATCATGAGGACGATATTTTCTATATAATACTTGATATTCCATAAGCTCTCCTTCCGAAATATTATACCATATTAGCCTTTTTTTATCTCATATTTTCAAAGAAAGAAGTAAACAATTGTTGATACTTTTGAGCCATCTTTGACTCATTAATCAATAGTTGTTCAAAGTTTACTTGTAGACAACTTTCTGACGATTTTTGATCTAATAAATAATACACTTTTTTAATTCTAGCAGCCTCTATTATTGCCGCGCACATTTTGCATGGTTTTAAAGTTGTAATTAATATGCAATCATCCAATCTAAAATCCTTTAGCTTTTTCTCAGCCCTCAAAATAGCATTTACCTCAGCATGGCCTATAACAAAGCCTTTTTTATGCCTATTATTGTAACCTAACGATAAAATTTTATTATTTTTAATTATAATCGCTGAAACCGGTATATCTCCATTTTTAGCGGCTTTAACGGCCAATTTATATAACTTTTCTAAATAAAAATCGCCTTCTGATTTCATAAAAAACTCCATTAAAAAAGTGCACATAAATAGAGGTAGTTATGGCTGCTGTATTCCTACTCTGACCAGGTTCCTACATACCTATTGCACGTATTTATAATACCATATAATTAGGATTACGACAAGAAAAAAGTTATCTTTTGAGTCAAAAAGACTGTTGATAAAAATAAAAGGCATTAATATTTCAAAATTTATTATTTTTTTAACAACGTTTCACGTGAAACATTGCAAATTCTATA
>CAKOKU010000018.1 GCA_934095865.1 uncultured Bacilli bacterium | reverse complement strand
TATATTGAAAATTTTTATTATTTTTACAAAATAAAAGACAAATAAGTAAAAATTCTACCTATTTGTCAACAGTCTGAGAAGAAGAACTAATGCGTGTTTAGTTCTTCTTCTTTTAATAAAAAAAGCTATTAAAAAACCCCGCAACAACGGGGATTAATATTCATACTGGTGTTTCCAGAGTGATTCGAACACTCGACCGTACGCTTAGAAGGCGTATGCTCTATCCAGCTGAGCTATGGAAACATTTATCAGCACAAATAAGATTATAAACTAATTACTAAATATTTTCAAGTCAAAAGTTTCATAAAAAAGCTTAAATTTGTAAAAAACTTAAAATTTTTCATTATTTACCCAAAAACTAACTTCATCGATGCCTAAAGTATCTCTAAAACTTTCACTAATAGCATACTTAACTTCTTCAATTAAATCTTCATCAAAGAAATTATCCAAGATATAACTACTAAATTCTAACTTTATTTTATTTTCTTTAATTTCATAATCTAAAAGTTTAGCGTTACTTGATAAAAAACTCATTAGATTAGATTGATAAATAGGAGCTGATTTCAATTCTTCAATAATTACTTTTACTTTATCATCACTGTTATTACTAAACATAGATACAGGTACAATATGATATTCATCATTAATATTAGCATAATAATAAAGAGTAAAACAATTAGTCGAAAATACATCAGTAATATTATAAACTTTGTTAATGCCATAATTTTTAGTTAATTCTAAAGGCAAGGTTTTGCCACTAATCGGTAATTTATCTAATTTTTCACCTTCCACAAAAATCATAATCTTTTCAACCTCGTCCAGTTTAGTAAGAGAAAATATTATAGTTTCAATCGTTTTTTCTTCAGTTTCTTTTGCCAAATTAAGAAATTCTTTACTAAAATTAATTTTTAATAATTTATCTTTTAAATCTAAAGATAAAATCCTCGTGTCGGCTGGAATTAAAGGCTTGAAATTCTTATCAATATATTTACTTTTAGGACTATTAATTGTTAAAGTAGCAATAATATCTTTTATTTTGGTCTCTATGTCATTACTTTCACTTACAACTTTAGTTTCTACCAAATAATTGTCATTTAAAAGATAGACAGTATTATATACAGGTTCTTTATAACTAAGAGTAACATCATATTTAGTAACCGTTGGGAACAAATAAATTAAAACTAAAACAAACAGTGTTAAAAATGAAACTAGAAGTTTTCTTTTAATATTATTATACATAAAAATCACCTTAATAAATTATATAAATATATAATAAAGAAAAGACTAAAAAAAGCCGTAATCGGCTAAATAGTAAGTTCTCCTAACTTAATTAGCTCAATCAAGGCTGCACTTCGACTGTTAACACCAAGCTTTTGAATTACATTGGAAATATGGTTGCGAACAGTTTTTTCACTAATTCGTAATAAACCGGCTATTTCCTTTGTTGATTTAGCTTTGATAAGTAAATTAAATACTTCTTTTTCCCTTGCGGTTAGCAATAATTCCATACAATACCAACTTTCTATAATATTGTATGAATTATTAATATTTAGTTACCATTTATTGAAATTTTATAGTAATGTACTTTTTTGTATCAAACATATTTTGGACTTCTTTAATTACATTATTAGCAATAATTTTATCATGTGTTGTACTAGAAATTACAACATTAACTTGATCCTTATTTATTTTAACAAACGAATCATAAGAAAATTTTTCTTTTAACATGGCCTCAATTGTTTCCTCTAAACCTTTTGTTTCATTTAAAGCTAAAAGCTCCTCATATGCACTATTTTTTTCTGCCACTGTTTTTTCTTTATCAATAATTGTATTTTGTAAATTTGTCATATTAGCTAGTAACTCCTCGTCAGCAGCCACTCTTAGTGCCACTAAGGAAGTTTCTTTATTAACCGTCGCATTAACAGCAGCCTCACCGTTTGTGGTTTCTGTTGGCGCATATTCTTCTAAAATATTACCAGGCATACTAATATAATAAATACTTAATACTAAAATAATACTAAATAGGGTAATAAACCATAAATTTTGTTTGTTCATAAAATTCCTCTTTCTTTCTTCATTTTATGATTTTGTTACTTAGTTTATGATGAATTAAGATGAGCTTTACCATAATGATTTTAGGTTTTAAAGCACTGCGTTTAGGAAAACACTTTGCTTTTTACTAGACTAATTTAAGACTTTCCCTTCAATTCTTTTTATGTTATACTAATCTAAGTAGAGATGAGGAATAAAAATGAAAAAAAGATTATTAAATATACTATTTGTTTTTTGCTGTTTGAGTCGCCTTTTTGGTGGGACTGTTTTAGCTGAAGATGTAAGTAGTCTTAATTTTTGCGATTCAAATGGTATTAAATTAGCTTTTAAAATAGTTGGCTATGCTATTTTTGCGGTTAAAATTATTATTCCCATCGTTCTTATCATTTATGGTACGATTGATGTATCTAAAGCCGTTATTGATGGCAAAGAGGACGCCTTACGTAAATCACTAGGAACTTTTGCAAAGCGAAGCATTGCTGCCATCTTAATATTTATTGCCCCAACTGTTATTAATGGCTTATTTAATTCAGTAATTGGTTCAGATTACGAAAATGGTACTAAAAGTGACTATAAAAGTTGTTTTGATTGTTTATTTTCACCTAATGATAGCACTAAATGTAAAGTTCAAAGATACGGAGAATAATAATGTACATCCAGCTCATGAAAATTTTTTTATATTTCATTGTAACTAGTTTTTTGGGGTATATTCTTGAAGTTGTGCATTGTAGTATTGGCTACAAGAAATTAGTTAATCGTGGCTTTCTTTTTGGACCTATTTGTCCAATTTATGGTGCCGGAAGCGTTTTAATAACCGCCATTTTAACTAAATATAGTAATGACCTAATTGTCCTTTTTCTAATGGGGGCTTTAATTACCAGTGCCGTAGAATACTATACTAGTTATATTTTAGAAAAAATATTTCATAATCGTTGGTGGGATTATTCTAAAAGAAAAGATAATATAAACGGTCGTATTTGTCTTAAAAATTCCTTATACTTTGGTCTTGGCACTTGTTTAATAATTAAAATTTTAAATCCTTTTTTATTGAAAATTTATGAGTCTTTAAGTTCAAATGTTATTATAATTGCTGGTACAATTATTTTAATAATATTCATTTTTGATATGCTTTTTTCTTGCATTATTGCCTATAACTTACGTCATCGTATCATCATAGCAGAAGAATTAAAAAGTGAAAAATTAAAGATGATACCAGTTTTAATCGAAAAAAAGTATCAAGAAGAAATATCACGATTAAAGTTTGTTCGCAATCGTTTATTTAAAGCATTTCCTAACATTGAGAAAGATTCAATTAAGGAACAAGAATTTATTACTAAAGTAAAAGAAAAAAGTCATACAGCAAAAATTAATAGTAAAAAATTAAAGACTAAATCTAAAAAACATAAAAAAGCCTTAAAAAAAGTGAAAAAATAAAAAGTAAGTAGAATAAAGAAATGTTAAAAATATTAGCAAAACTTTGTTCTACTTTTTAATTTGTTACAAAAAGTAAATAAAATAGCTAAAAAATAAAAAATTATTAAATTTTAAAAGGAAATCGCCAACTTTTTCCCAATATGTATATTAGGAGGTGAAATAATGAAGAATTTAATAAATATTCAGCAAGATAGTAATGATTGCGGCGCCGCTTGTATAGAAACAATATTAAATTATTACAAGGGTTACGTTTCAATGGAACAAATAAAATTAGATGCTAACATGAAAAAAGAGGGGATAACCGCTTATGACATGGTAGAAACTTTAAAAAAATACGGTTTTAACTCGTATGGGACTAAGCTAACTTTAAAAGAATTAGAAAGTCTTCATTTACCATGCATACTGCATTTACAATATCAAAGTGGTTATAATCATTACGTTGTCTTATTAAAAAGCAGCAATAATTCATATGTTGTTATGAATCCAGCATCAGGAATAGAAAAATTATCCTCAAAAGAATTATTAGATATTTGGTCAAAAGTAGCAATAATCTGTTATCCTTTAGCCAAAATACCTCAATATAGTAAATCAATGACATTAAAGATACTCCTGTTTAATATTTTTAAGAAGAATTTTAAAACCATTGGCGTAATTTTAAGCTTAGGAATATGTCTAAATATAATATCTATCATAAGTAGCTTTTATTTACAATTAATCCTTTCTAAGAGTTTTTCAATCATTCTTTTATCACTTTTAATATTTTTAAATTTAGTCATTCTTAAAGTCATTATAAATTATTATTTTTCTGTAAAAACGGTTGGTCTTGCGCAAAAAAATACTAATGAGTTAAATATTTATTTTATTAATCATATATTACATCTCCCAATTCAAACATTATCAAATCGAACAACTGGTGACATATTAAAAAGAATAGAGGAGTTAGAAAATATTAGTTCTATTTTTAATGAATTGTTTATAAATATAACTAATACGGGACTGATAATATTTTCTTGCTTAATGGCGTTATTTCTTATTAATTGGAAATTAACAATTTTATTAATGATTTTTACAATTTTATACCTAGCGATTATTTACTTAACAAATAGTAAGAATACTAATAAAATTAATTATTTAATTCAAGCAGATACAAGGTATGAAAATACGTTGGTTGAAGTAATTAATAATTATGAAACTATTAAAAATCTTAACAATACTGTTTTCTTTACTCAAAAAATTGAAGGCAAGCAAAGTGATTTAACTAAAGAAAAACTGCGGTATTATAAAAATAGATTAAAGCAAGAATCACTAAATAATTTAATCTTAGAATTAGGTCTATTTCTAACAATTAGCTTTGGCCTAATCCTCATAAATAAAGGAGAATTGATATTAGCAAGTCTTTTCACATATATTACCGTCGTCAATTATTTATTTAGTTATTTAGAGGGATTATCAGGCTTTCTAGTTAAATATTTTTATGCTAAACAAAGCTACTTAAAAATAAGTGATTTTCTAGATTTGCAAGAAGAACGGAAAGAAAAATCTAAAACAATCATAGAAAAGGGAGATATTGTCTTAGATAATGTAAGTTTTACTTATAACAATGATGAATATGTTATAAAAAATCTAAATCAAATAATTAAATCTAAGAGCAAAATCTTCTTAAGTGGCGCTAGTGGAACTGGTAAATCTACTTTAATGAAGCTTCTTTATGCTATTTATACACCAAGCAGTGGACATATCTATTTAGATAATAAAAATATATGTGAATATAATGTGAAGGACTTAAGAACATCAATAACTTTTGTTAGTCAAAAACAAGCCTTATTTCTAGGAACAATTTTAGAAAATTTAACATTAAATTGTTCCTATTCTGATGAAGGAATTAAACAAGTCTTAAAAATAACTTGTCTAGAATCATTAATTAACAAATTACCATTAGGTTTAAATACAATGATTTTAGAGCAGGCTTCTAACTTTTCTGGTGGGGAACAACAACGACTTATCTTAGCACAATCTTTATTAAAAAAATCCAAGATTTTATTATTAGATGAAGCTTTAAGTCAGGTAGATTTGCCAACAGAGATTAGAATTGTTAAAAATATTTTGAATAATTATCAAGATACGACTATAATTTATTCCTCGCATAAAGATCTTGCCAAATATTTTGATTATTCAATTAATATGTCAGTTTGTTCCAAAAAGAAAGGAAAAGTATATGAAAATAACAGATAATGAATTAAAAACAATAACAGGCGGTGGCCTTGGCACCTGGTCAGTAGGAGCCGTATCATTCGTGGTAGGTCTTGTAACTTTTGCCATTGGTTTTCTTGATGGCATCTTAAGACCACTACCATGCAGAAAGTAGGTGATATAATGTTATCAAATGAAGAATTAAAACAGATTTGTGGTGGTGCCACATCATTTTGGAATTCAACGCTCTTTAATGCTGTTGCTAGAACTATCAGCACTATTAGTGAGTTAGGACGTACTCTTGGAACATCGGTAAGAATGATTTTTAGTAGAAAGGTGTGTAACTAATGTTTAGATATTTTAGATGGTTCATGGCCATTTTACATATAACAAGAATAATGCTTTAGAAAATATCAAAAGAAAGGAAAAAATAGCAATGAATTTTATTAGAAATTTAGTAAAGAAAATTCTATATTTATTCAATATTAGTTTTTATAATATTTAAAATATCCAGCAACTAAATTATATATAATGATTTTAAAAAAATTAAAGGTATGGTATACTCTATACTAGAGGTGAAGTATGAACAATACCAATAGTCGCGGTTTTATTGCTACATCTTTGATTTACTCGTTTTTAATTTTATTTGCAGGTTTAGTAGCCCTAATTTTAAATAACTATACTTACTACCGTACTTCTTTAGATAATTATAACAAAAATATTATTAGTGCCCTTAATAGTAAAATAGATAACAAATATATTACCTTAAATAGTCTTTTAATAAATAGTGATTTTGAAAGTGGCACGAATAATTGGAATTCGATCCGAAACGGTGCTTATGGTTCACTTAGTACCAGCATTGTTTCAACTAGTACCAATGGTTCAAAATCATTAGAATTTAGAGGCTCTTCTTCAGGACAAGGTGGCAATGATTATATTTATTTGAAGCAAAACTTTACTTGTCAAAATGGGCATTATTATTATTTTTCTTACGATTTAATAATGAATGGCAATGATACTAGTCGAAATAGTTTTCAAATTGGCATCGACATTAATAATTACAATAATAAAAACAGTACTTGGATAGCTGGTGGCTTCATTAATGCCGAAAAAAGAGGGTTTATAGCTTATTCTAATCGCAGCGGTTCCTGTGAATTTGGTATAAAATATTTTAATGCTCACTATGATAATACTAACTCAGACAGTCTAGTAGCTCGCTTTGATAATATTTTACTGACCGATGTTACAAGCATAGTAAATAGAATAGGTAGCTCTGATGACAGGAAAACAGCTATTTCAAATGGATTTTTAAATATTGAATCTAGCACTTATTTGCCTTATTTCGAAGGGGCATACTCTTATAATGTTGATTTACTTCAAAAGAATGTTTAGTAAATTAATGAACTTTCCTGAAAGAACAAAAAAACTAGTTGAAAAATCGCAGATTTCTGTGGTATAATTGGCTTGTTGATTGAAGGGAGGGATAATGATGACAAAAGTAGTGGTAAAAGATGGTAATCTTGACGGAGCTATTAAAAAGCTAAAAGTTCAAGTTGCTAAAAGTGGTGTCCCTTCAGAATTAAAGAAGAAAAAGCATTATGAAAAACCAGGCGTAAGAAGAAGAGAAGCTAAAAAAGAAATGATTCGTAATGCTAAAAAGCATCGTAGAGGATAGGAGTATTTGATTATGTTAGAAAAACAAATTCAAAGTGACATCCTTGTGGCAATGAAGAATTCTGATAAGTTTAAGGCAACTGTTTTAAGAATGTTAAAGAGTGCCGTACTACTTGAAAAAACCAGTGGCAAAAAAGAATTAACTGACGACGATATTATAATGATTATCAAAAAGCAAATAAAGCAAAGAAATGATAGCATTAGCGAATATGAAAAATATGGTCGTGAAGATACAGTAAATGATTTAAAAAATGAAATTGCTATATTAGAAAGTTATCTTCCTAAACAATTATCTTCTGAAGAAATTGCAACAGCAGTAGATGAATTATTAAAAGATTTTCCAAATCCAACTATGAAGGATATGGGAGCTATAATGAAATCGGCTAGCAGTAAATTAGGAAAAGTCGCTGATATGAGTTTGGTAAGCCAACTTATTAGGGCAAAACTTAGTTAAGAAGTCTAAATTAGACTTCTTTTTTCATACAATTTATTGGTGATATTATGAATATATGGGCCAACTTAAAAAATTTTCTATATGATAAAAGTTATTTTATTGCCTATTTTAATGATAATTTATACATATATAATTTTCAAAATATTTTGTTAATAACACCTAATAAAATAATTTTAACTATAAATGATATTAAGACAATTATTAAAGGCACCAACCTAAATATCAAAAAATCGAGTGCTACCGAAATAATTATAACGGGAGAACTTAACGGAGTATTCCATGAATAGCTTGACGGTTGTTGATATTCGCGTTTTTAATTTAAATAGTTTTATGCTGCGTATCATTAACAGTGGTATTTATTTAGAAAAAATAAGTTATAATAAAAATATTCTTCGCTGCAAAATGTATACCGATGATGTTGCCAAATTGCAAAAATATTATAAATTAACCATAGTTAAATCACTAAATTTTACGACCATTGTTAGCGTTATAAAAAGAAATTTACTACCATTAATAAGTGCTTTAATAGGCCTTCTTTTATTTTTAATACTAATTTCTATAACCGTCGAAGTAAATATTATGAGTCAAAACGATGAATTAAATAAAAGGTTGGCTAAGTCATTAGAAGAACAAGGAATTAAAAGATTTAGTTTTAAGAAAAATATCAATGAATTAACTAAAATTAAAAAACAATTAGAAGAACAATATATCCAGGAAATAGAATGGTTAGAAATTAAAGAAAATGGTATGCAATATATAGTTACTTTAGAAGAAAGAAAGATTGCAACTCCTAATACCGAAGAGGCATATTGTAACGTTTACGCAACAACGGATGGCATAGTTACCAGAATAATTGCCAGAAAAGGTAATGTTATAGCATCAGAAAATAAATATGTTCGTGCTGGAGATATCTTAATAAGTGGTGATATAACCTTAAATGAAGAAACCAAATCACAAGTATGTGCCAAAGCCACAGTCTTTGGTGAAGTTTGGTATAAAGTAAATTTAACCGTGCCAAAAACATATAAAGAAAAACATTATACTGGTAAAAATCAATATAATTTATTATTTTCTAGTGGCCGTAATGATTACAAAATATTTAAAAGTCGCCACAAAGATTATGATGTTTCTACTAAAGAATTAATAAGCATTCTTGGTAAAAAGATAATACTAACAAAAGAAAAAGAATATACCTATACCACCAAAAATTATACTGAGGAAGAACTAAATAATACAGTAGATGAAATAATCACTGAAAAAGTTAATTTAAGCCTCGCAAAGGGAGAAAAAATTTTATATAAAAATATTTTGAAAAAGAATGAATTTGATAGTACAATAGATATAGAAGTATTTGTTACCGTCGAAAAAATATTAGGTAGCAATGAGTAACGAGGTGTTATATGTTTACAGAGGCCTTTCATAGTATAGTAGCAGCAGCCTTGCCAATGCTAATTATTTTTATTGTTGTAATCGCCAGTGTTAGATTAAGCTATCTTAAATCAAATGGCAAGAAGCTGGTAATTCATGAAGAAATATTTAATCTTCTTTTTATCATTTATGTTCTTTTACTATTTGAACTTTTAACAGGAACCGAAAACTCATTGGGTAGTGGTATTAATTATATTCCTTTTAAAGAAATAATGCGTTATAAATTTATGAGTAAAATGTTTATTTATAATGTTTTAGGTAACGTTTTAATTTTCGTTCCTTTTGGTTATTTTATATCCAGATACATTAAGCCTAAAAAAATAACGCCAATTGCTATTGACGCTATCATTACCAGTGTTACCGTTGAAACGGTCCAATTAAAGATAGGACGTAGTTTTGATATTGATGATGTTATATTAAATTTAGTCGGGGCTATTGTTGGTTATTTTGTATATGTAGCTATTGAAGCTATTATTAGACATTTACCAAAATTTTTACAAAAAGACTTTATTTATGATATCATTTCCATTATAATACTTATTATATTTATTTTATATGCAGCAAATATTTTAGACTTGGGGTGGCTATAATGAATAACAACTATACAATTGTTGATAATAATTTATACAAAGATTACGATTACCTAAATGAAGTTATTAAAAAGACTTTAGCAAAAGAAAATGTTGACAATGCTATTTTCTCCATCATTTTTGTTGATTTGGAAGAAATTCATAAGCTAAATAAAGAATACCGTAATATTGATAGACCAACAGACGTTATATCTTTTGCACTTGAAGATTCAGAAGATTTTGAAATGCCAGGTGTAAGAGTTTTAGGAGATATCTATATTTGTATTCCAAGAATGCAGGAACAGGCTATAAGTTATGGTCATAGCGAGAAAAGAGAACTTTCTTTTTTGACTTGCCATGGTCTTCTTCATATTTTAGGATATGATCATATGACTAAGGAAGATGAAGCTATAATGTTTAAAAAACAAGATGAAGTATTAGAGGAGTGTGGTATTACCAGATGATAAAAAGTGGATTTGTAAGTATAATTGGACGACCTAATGTTGGTAAGTCAACTCTTTTAAATGCCTTAGTAAACTATCATGTTGCCATAACTTCCAATAAAGCCGGAACTACAAGAAATATAATAGAAGGCATTTATAACGATGATGAAACGCAAATCGTCTTTGTAGATACTCCAGGTATTAATAAGCCAATAGATAGACTAGGGAAAGTCTTAAATAAACAAGCTGAAAGTCAAAAAAAAGAAGTTGATGCTATCATATTAGTAGTTGATGCTAAAAGTGGCTTAGGTCGAGGTGACAGAGAAATTATTGCCTCTCTAGACAAAGAAATTCCCACTATATTAGCATTAAATAAAATTGATGGTATGACTAAGAATGAAATTTTAAATAGTATTATTAATTATAAAGAACTATTTGCTTTTAGTGATATTGTTCCAATAAGTGCCTTAAAGCATGATAATATAAATACATTAATAGATGTTATCAAAGCTTATCTAACTGACGATGTAAAATATTTCCGTGATGATACAATTACTAGCAGTAGCAAATATTTTATGATAAGCGAATATGTTCGTGAAAAACTTTTTAATCACTTAGAGCAAGAAATTCCCCATGCTATAACTTGTGTAACTACTAATTTTGAAGAAAAAGAAAATCTTATTAATTGTAATGTAGATATAATAGTTGATAGAGAATCATTGAAAAAAATTATTATTGGCAAAAATGGCGAAATGTTAAAACAGGTTGGTATGGAGTCACGAACTGATATAGAAGAACTTTTAGGCAAAAAAGTGTTCTTAGAACTATATGTAAAATGTATTCCAAACTGGCGCAACAAAGAATATTTGCTAAAAGAATTTGGATTTTATGAATTTTAGTGAATAAAAACTCATATGGTGCTTCATTATAATAGTGGAGATGATTATATGAGTAAAGATGAACTATGGGAATTATTTAAAGAAACGGGAAAAATAGAGTATTATTTAAAATATAAAAAAGCTAAATAGTAAATAATAGGGTAGGTTTTATGGATAAAGAAGTAGAAGGAATTATTTTATACACTACTGATTTCAAAGAATCAAGTCAAGTTCTTCAAATTCTAACTAAAGAATATGGTTTGATAGGAGCCATTGCTAGAGGCTCTAAAAAAATCAAAAGCAAATTTTTAAATAAAACCACCCGTTACAATTATGCAAAATTTTATATTAATTATAGAGAAAATAGCTTATCTGTTATAAAAGAAATAGATATAATAGATAGCTATTCTTTTTTGCATACAGATATAACTCTAATAAGCTATTTAAATTATCTATGTAATTTAACTTATCAAGTAGCTAAACAAGATAACAATAAAGAAATTCTTGAACTTCTTTTAACTGCTCTTCAAAAAATTAATAATGGCTTAGACGCTTTAGTTATAACAAATATAATTGAATTAAAATATTTAAAATATTTAGGCATAACTATCAAGTTAGATGCTTGTTGCAAGTGTGGAAGTCAAAAAAATATTGTAACTCTAAACGCCAAAGAGGGTGGCTATATATGCAAAAATTGTTATCAAAATGAGATGCTAGTCGGTCAAAATACTATTAAGATGATTAGATTATATAATTATATTGACCTAAAAAAAATTAGCACTGTTAAAGTTGATAAAATAACAAAAATGGAAATCAACTTATTTTTAAGTAATTATTATGATACATACACGGGATTATACCTTAAAAGTAAAGAATTTTTAAATAAAATCATAGCTGAGAGTTGAAAAAAAATTAGCATTTTATTATACTAATAGGTGTATTGGTGATAGGTATGACAAAATATAATGAGTTAAAACAAGAACTTAATCCAACGCAGAATCAAGAATATGCAGATTCTGATTATTTAGTTGTAGACAGTATCTTTGATAGGAACTTGCAAGTTAAAAAGTTTAAGATATTTTGGCGAGATTCAAATGGCGCTTGGCATTCAGATGCATTTGTAGCTGCCAACGAATTATCAGCTTTAATTGATATTTTTACTACTGATAGTATTATTAGGTGGACTTCAGATACTAATCCTGACTTTGCAATTATTCATAGAAAAGATGGTAAAGTATTAAAAATTAAAAAAAATATTTTAGCTTTAAATCCTACTATTTGTCAAAAACTTGTTTGGCAAGCTCAAAATGGACTTATAGAAACTATTGTAAATAATAAAGAAAATACTTTAACAATAACTGGCTACGGTAGCAGGCTGAAAATATATGCCAGTAATCCAGATATGTTAACTTCAAATCTGATTTTATATCAAGATGATAATTGTTCAGTTGTAAGAAGCTTGTCATCTTTAGGAGTAATGCATGGAGCCGAGTACTCGGAGGTATATAGTCAATTTGATAGTAATATTCCTAGTAGATTAGTCGTAAAATATCCAAACAATACGGTGAGTTTTGTCGGAGATAAAATGTTTATTAAACCATTATATTTAGACTTATTGGATAAGGGTATAAAATTAATACCCAATACGGGTGTAAAAGAATTAATCAGAAAATTAGCCCTAGAAGAAAGAAGGAAAAAAGATGAAAAATAATATGGAAGACATTGTAAACTTTTGCAAGCAATACGGATATATATTTCCTGGAAGTGAAATTTATGGTGGCTTAGCAAATGCATGGGATTTCGGACCATTAGGCCGTGAATTAAAGGAAAACATCAAAAAATGTTGGTGGAAAAAATTTATTGTTGAAAATAAATACAATTATGGTTTAGATGCTGCTATCTTAATGAACCCAAACGTATGGGTTGCCAGTGGTCATGTTGCTTCCTTTGCAGACCCTTTAATTGATTGCCGCAAATGCAAAGCAAGAAGTAGAGCTGATAAATTAATTGAAGAATATTTTGCTAAAAATGATATCAGTGGCAGTGCTGATGGTTGGAGTAATGAAGAATTGATGTCTTATATAAAAGAACACAATATCACTTGTCCAAAATGTGGCTCATGCGATTTTACTGATATTCGTCAATTCAACTTGCTATTTGAAACAAGCCAAGGAGTTACTGAAGATACTAAAAATAAAATATATCTACGTGGTGAAACAGCTCAAGGAATTTTTGTTAATTTTTTAAATGTTCAAAGAACAATGCGTGCTAAAGTTCCATTTGGTATTGGTCAAATTGGCAAAAGCTTCCGAAATGAAATAACACCAGGTAACTTCATCTTTAGAGTTAGAGAATTTGAACAAATGGAATTAGAATTCTTTTGCAAACCAGATACTGATTTAGAATGGTTTGGCTTTTACAAATCATATTGCAACACTTTCTTAAATGATTTAGGTATTAAAAAAGAAAATTTACGCAATCGTGATCATGAAAAACAAGAATTATCATTCTATTCTAAAGCTACTACGGACATTGAATACCGTTATCCATTCGGTTGGGGTGAACTTTGGGGCATCGCAGATAGAACTGATTATGATTTATCAACACATATGGAACATTCTAAAAAAGATTTAAGATATATTGATCCTGAAACTAATGAAAGATACTTACCATACGTTATTGAACCAAGTGTTGGTGTTGAAAGATTATTTTTAGCCGTTTTATGTGATGCTTATGAAAAACAAGAACTAGAAGATAATACAACAAGAGAAGTATTGCATTTGATTCCAGCCTTAGCGCCTTTTAAAGCTACAATCTTACCTTTAGTAAAAAAAGTTCATGGCCCTAAAGCTAGTGAAATATATTCTGAATTATTAAAAGATTTTTATGTGTCTTATGATGAATCAGGATCTATTGGGAAACGTTATAGAAGAAGTGATGCTATTGGTGTACCATATTGTATTACTGTTGATGATAAAACTATAACAGATAATGTTGTAACCGTAAGAAACAGAGATACAATGGAACAAACAACAATGTCAGTAAGCAAATTAAAATCATTTCTTGCTGAAAAAATTAAATTCTAAAAAGCACAATTTATAGTTGCTAAAACAAACACAATTTGGTATTATAAATAAGCATTAAGTCATATAAATGATTGCAAATAATGCTTATTTTATGTATAATTAACTTTAGATAAAGTAAGGAGATTGTTATTATGGCTTTGAATTTAAAAAAAATGATGGGGTTAGATGGAGATAATGATTCACTACAAACTGAGGATGAATTCTATACTGCAACTGAAGAAGAAGCAACTGGTTTGAAAAATGGTGGTTCAAAAATGATTTTATTAGAACCACGTGCTTACTCAGAATCACAACAAATCGCTGATCATCTAAAAAAGAGAAACAGTGTAGTAGTTAATTTAAAGAGAGTTACATCTGACCAAGCAAAGAGAATAATTGACTTTTTAAGTGGTTGTATTTATGCCATTGGCGGTACAATGCAAAAAGTTGGAGTTGGTATTTATTTGTGTGCTCCAAAAAATGTCAATGTTCAAGGTAAAATCACAGAAGATTCATCAGTAGCCGACGAGGAAACAGACGAAGAAGTAAAGTGGTAAAATAGTAATTGAGGTGGGGGGAATATGCCTAAGGCATTCAAAAAGACTTTTTACGGATATGAGACAAATGAAGTAGATAGCTTTATAAATAATGTTACTAAAGAATATCAGGGAATGTTAGAAAAATTAAAAAGAACAGATGAAGAAAATAAAAGACTAGAAAAAGACTTAGAGCAATATAAACAAATAGAAAGTTCCCTAAGACGTACTTTAGCTTTAGCTGAGGAATCCAACCAAAGTATTAGAAGAACAGCTAATGAAGAGTCTGTGGCAATTATAGAAGATGCCAAAAAGAATGCTTCACGCATAATCAATGATGCGCTTTTAAGAGCCAGCAAAATTCAAGATGATGCGGATGCTATGAAAAGAGAAATTTCATCGTACCGAAATCGTGTCAAACACATTTTAGAAGAAGAAAAAAACTTATTAAGCAAATATGATGATTTAGATTATTAAAATAAAAACTTCCTTACTTGGAAGTTTTCAGACTGTTGACAAATAATTTCTTTGTTAATAGTCTTTTAATTTTAAGAAAAATGTTGTAAAATAAATATGTA
>CAKOKU010000017.1 GCA_934095865.1 uncultured Bacilli bacterium | reverse complement strand
GGCGTAGCTAGTACACTTCATGAAATGAGTAGAACTAAGACTGTCATTTTAAAAAATATACTTTAAAATATAAAATTAAAACTGTTTATGCCTTTTACTTTGGGGTTTGACAGTTTTTTTAATTAAGGAGATAAGAAAAAAGTTATGAAATTTTATTGGTTTCATAATAGTCTATTTATAAAATTTATTTTGTTGTCAATTTAATATTATGTTTATTAAATTTAAATCGGTTTGTTTTTTTTCAATAAGAACGTTAAGATTGTTTATAATCCAGTTAGGTGACCTTAATTCATCTTTCATTTTTAATATTTCTTCATAGCTAAACCATTTTACATCTAATATTTCTGATTTATTTATGTTTATGCTTTCTTCTAATAATTTTGTAGAAAAAATAATACTCATCCAAATACCATCTTCTAAAATCTTATTGCAAACTTTTAGAACACCAGTTAATTCAACTTTACAACCAGTTTCTTCAAAAATTTCTCTTTTAGCTCCATCAAAAATACTTTCTTTTGGTTCAAGGCGTCCAGCAGGAATATTCCATTTCCCTCTGCATATTTCCTTTGCTTCTTGTACTAGTAAAAATTTCCCATTTTTTTCTATAAAACCACCAACAATAATTGAGTTCATACATTAATTTCCTTTCTTTTTTATTACGTGTTTAATTTTCTTTAAAATGTTAAATAGTGTGTTGGTAGGACTTAGTGATAACTCAAAAGCACCAAGTAACTCTTCAACATAACCACCAAAACCTTTTTTAAATTCGTAGACACCACGGTCTTTACCGTTAGGATTAAAAACATCTTGAATGCCAAAAAAGTTATATCTTTTATAATTGCTGTCGGCAGCATACTTAATTATTTCCCATTGTAAGCGGTATTGGCCGCAAAATTGCATGTATTCAGCATAAGAACCACTAAATAGGTAGATTATTTCATCACCGTATAACATAAACATAGCGGCGGATAGAGGGATTATTTCTCCTTTTTCTTGTATTAAATTTTGAGCTTCTTTTATTTTTTTATTGTTATTTTCGATGTCTTTCTTCATAACTTCTTTTTTCTTTAAGTTAGAATTAGAGTCAGATAATTCATTGAGTTTAGAAGCCATTTCTTTATTAGAATTTTTTAGTTTTTGAATGTAATTGCCTAAGTTAATCTCACAAATTTTAAAAGTAACCTTATCTTTAAAACAATCAAACATCTCTTCATAATATTTTAATGATTTGTCAGCGAAAGATCGACGGTCACAAGTATCACTAGTAATAGTCTTAAATTCTTTTAATTCAGCTTTTGTTAAAGTTCTAATATTTAAATCATATTTTGTCAGCGTTTTATTAATGTTATTTCTGGTACTACTGCGAAAGCCATTAAATAATTCCTGACTTGATTTGCCATTTATGTCAAGACAATATGTCCATTTTACTTGTTCGCTTTGAGAATTTTTATAGCCTAAAGTATGTAGATATTCTATGATATCACGGTTGTCAAAATCATCAGTAATTTCAGCTTCCATGTTTCTTGAAACCGCTGGAATATAAGGGTCAATTACTAATTTTAGACCATTTTTAGCTTTTAAAAATTCTTTAACTTTTTCGGTCATAAATTGGAGTAATTCCCTATTATGGTAATCAAGAATAAAACCTTTATAAGCCTCAAATGTTGTTTTACCTAAGAATTTTTGATGCGTTTCTGCAATTAGACTAGCTGCAATAACTTTGTTACTTTCCTTAACGCCAACTAAATAAACTTTAGTATGATCACATTCTAACTTCTTTTTCATCATTACTGTTTGAAAGAAGTTTTTATTTGTTTGTGTATCTACAAAATCTTGAAATTCTTTTTCTGTTAATTCAACAAATTCCATTGTATCACCTTATTTATAGTATAAACTAAAATTTAATATTTTAATAGATATAACAATGTTTTTGACTGATAATAGTTAAGTTATAAAAAAATGAATATTGGTAATACTACTCTTGAGAGGTAAATATGAATGGACAAATAAAGAAAATAGATGAGTTAGGGCGTATTGTAATTCCTAAAGATATAAGAAAAAGATTATCAATTAAAACTAATGATACTTTAGAAATAGGTTTAGATGGTGAAAAAATAATAATTAATAAGAATATTGCTATTAAAGAATATAATGAATTTGTTAAATCACTTTTAAGTACGTTAGCTAATTATAGTGAATATAAATTCTTGGCTACTAATAGAGAAGAAGTTATTTTTAATAATACTGCAATAGAAGATTTTGATGTAAAAAGGTATATAATTTTGTCTTTATATGATATGAATGCAATTCAGGATAAAATTTTAGAGGGATCAGATATGCGACCAGTTATTATTGATTCGAATGTGGAGGGAATAATTTTGGTATATGGCAGTAAAAATAACGAAGAAATAGGTAAAATTATTAACATATTAATAACTTCTAAACTTGATATTTCTTGTGTTTAATTATATACTCTAGCCAGAGAGGAAATTTATGCAAAGAAATAATGAGATCTTTACATATTTTGTTAAAGATTTAAAACAAGGAGTAAAAAGATTAGGGTTAGAAAAGTATTGGAAATTTGATACGTTAGAGCAAAATTATTATTTAGAAAATAAAGATGCTTTAAGTATCATGTGTGAAGATGGGATGCCTACTTATTTAGTAACAGCAGAAGGAAGAATTAAAATATTAGAAATTGAAAAAATTCCCGCTCAAGAAACTAAACAAAAATATCAAGAAATGTGTTTTTCTACTTTTAAATGCAAAGAGCTTGGTGAAGATGGAACTTTAACAGTAACTAGAATTCCTAGTTTAGATATTGATCTTGTTTATTCACCAGTTAAAAAAGTAGAGAATGAACCTTTAAAAATACAAATACCATTGTATTCTCCTAATAATTTTAGCAATGTTAAATTGGCAGCTATTGCTGATAAACTAAAAGATTTAATTTGGGAGGACATTAACAACTATCAACTAAATTTAGCCTCAAAAGAATTGATTTTAAGTGATGCTGAACTTGATAGTTTAATGGGTATTGTTTTAGATTCTATAAAAAAATTTGGTTTACCACCTTATGTTATAACTGGTAATTGGAAAGTTATGTGTCGAGAACTTTTGGTTAATTACCGTATGAAGATTGCATATTTAAATTTGCCATTAGCAGAGGCAACTCAATTAAGAAAAATGATTGGTGATTTGATTGAACATTTAGAGAATTCACCAAGGGATTTGGAGAATCGTTATAATTTTAATTATAATAATTCTTGGTTAGGGACTTCTGTCATTGAAGTTACAGATAACGGTGAAATTGTTTACGCATTAAGTGATAATGAAGAAATAAAAATTAATAAGATTGGATTTACGCCTAAGAGAAAGTTATAATGTACTAAGAATATCATTGGGTAAATTATAATAACTTAGAATATATATATATTATTATGAAATTATTAAGAAAAGAATAACAAATTAAAGATAATATGATATACTATGAGTAATTAACAGGGAACAAATGGGTACCTAAAAGTTTTTTATAGAGAGCTTCTTCAATGGTGGAAGAGAAGTAAAAATAATTAGGGAGTATGGATTTGGGAGTTAAATCGTTTAAAAATCGCGTTAAGATTAAAGAGAGTGTGCAAAAAGTCATAAAATAAGGTGGTACCGCGGTAATTCGTCCTTATATTTAGGGCTTTTTTTATTTAAAAAAGAAAGAGGTAAGATTATGACAAAAGAAAAATATTATATTAGTACGGCAATAGCTTATACTTCTGGCAAACCACATATTGGTAATACTTATGAAATTGTTTTAGCTGATGCTATTGCTAGATTTAAAAGATTAGAAGGCTATGATGTTTATTTTCAAACTGGTACTGATGAACATGGTGAAAAAATAGAACTAAAAGCTAAAGAAAAAGGTGTAAGTCCAAAAGAATTTGTTGATGAAGTTTCCGGCGAAATCAAAGCAATTTGGGATATTATGAATACAAGTTATGATAGGTTTATCAGAACTACGGATAAGCATCATGAAGAGATTGTTCAAAAAATATTTAAGAAAATGTATGATAAGGGTGATATCTATAAGGGTGAATATAAAGGTCTTTATTGTACCCCTTGTGAATCATTTTGGACAGAGGCTCAATTAATAGATGGTAAATGTCCTGATTGTGGTAGAGATGTTGAAGAAAAAAGTGAAGAAGCATACTTCTTTAAATTATCTAAATATCAAGATAAATTAATAGATTATATTGAATCGCATCCTGATTTTATTCAACCAGTTGCTCGTAAAAATGAAATGATAAATAATTTTATTAAACCAGGGTTGCAAGATTTATGCGTATCACGTTCTTCTTTTACTTGGGGAATTCCTGTCACTTTTGATCAAAAGCATGTTGTTTATGTATGGCTAGATGCTCTTACTAACTATATTACTAATATTGGTTATGACCCAGATGGCAGTAGTGAAGAGTTTAATTATAAGTGGCCTGCTGATTTGCATTTAATTGGTAAAGATATTATTAGATTCCATACAATATATTGGCCTTGTTTCTTAATGAGTTTAGATTTACCTCTACCAAAGAAGGTGTTTGGTCATCCTTGGTTGATTATGGCTGATGGTAAAATGAGTAAATCGAAGGGAAATGTTGTTTATGCTGATGATTTAGTAAGAAAATATGGTGTTGACGCTATTAGATATTTCTTTTTACATGAAATTCCATTTGCTGCTGATGGCGTGTATAGTGAGGATTTGTTAATTGAAAGAATAAATAGTGATTTAGTAAATATTTTAGGTAATTTGGTTAATCGTACTGTTAGTATGAGTTATAAATATTTTGACGGTGTTATTACTAATCCTGGTGTTAAAGAAAGTATTGACGATGAGTTAATTAGTATGACAGAAAACATTTATAATAAGGTCAAAGATAAAATGGATATCTTGCACATTGGCGAGGCAATTGATGAAATTTTTGATGTTTTAAAGAGATGCAATAAGTATATTGATGAAACAACACCTTGGGTTTTAGCTAAAGATGAGACTAAGAAAGATAGACTTGCAACGGTTTTATATAATTTGTTAGAAAGTATTAGAGTTTGTGGTATTTTACTTGGAGCTTACTTACCTGATACTAGTGCGAAGATTTTAAAACAATTAAATACAGAAAAAGTAAGCGTTGAAAGTACACTACATTTTGGAGCTTTAGAAACTGGTAATACTTTAGGAGAACCTGAACATTTGTTTGATAGAATTGAGGTTAAATAGATGTTTTGTGATACTCATTGTCATGTTTTAAAAGAGTATTATCAAGGTGAGATTGGAAATATTTTGTCGCTTGCTAAAAATAATGGCGTAGATAGAATAATAAATGCTGGTTATAATACATCTAGTAGTAAAGAGGTGATATCTTTAACGAAACAATTTGATAATATGTATGGAGTCATTGGTATTCATCCTGAAAATGTACTAGAAGAAGTAGATCTTACAATATTTAATAATATAGATAAGAAAATTGTTGGTATTGGTGAAATTGGTTTGGATTATCATTATACAAAAGAAACAAGAGATAAACAGATTGAAATGTTTGAATATCAGTTAGATTTGGCTGAAAAACTTAATCTTCCTGTTGTAATACATAGTAGAGATGCTACTCAAGATACAATTGATATTTTAAAAAGGCATCATAATTTTGGCGTTATTCATTCCTTTAGCGGTAGTTTAGAAGTGGCCAAAGAGTATATAAAAATGGGTTTTGCTTTGGGAATCAATGGTGTAGTTACTTTTAAAAATTGTAATTTAAAAGATACATTAAAAAATATAGATATTAATAGTATTGTTTTAGAAACAGATAGTCCATATCTTACTCCTGTACCTTTTCGTGGTAATCAAAATAATCCCAGTCATATTAAAGATATAGCTACTTTTGTTGCTGAGATTTATGGTATTTCTGTTGCTGAGTTAGCAGAAATTACCAACAAAACTGTTGCTAGAATTTTTGACATCTAAGATTAGGTATGCTAGACTTTAAGCAGGTGGTGTGATAATTGAAATTTATAATAAATACTGTAAAGAGTGCTTTGCTTGGTGTTATAATGCTTGCTATGTTTTCGTCGACAAGAAGTAATTATATGCAAATTAGTAATACTAATTTTAATCTAACATTAGATTTAAATGCCATGGCTTTAAAAGTTCAAGAAGATATTGAAAATGATATTTATGCTGCTAAAGATACCTATACTGGTTATTTAACAGGTTATGGTGCTGACTGCCCTTTATGTAGTGGGCATTTGGCCTGTAAAAGTGATTTGGATGTTTTACATGGTAATGTTACTTATGATGATGCAGTTTATGGTAAGTTAAATATAGTTGCTACTTCTAAAGCAATACCATGTGGTTCTGTTATTAGAATTAATGAACATAAATTAGGTTCAGAGCCACTGTATGCTATTGTTTTAGACAGAGGTGTTAGTAAATATAATATTGATTTATTGACGGTTAGTGAGGCCTATGCTTCTGCTAATGTTGGTAGATCAGTTGTTACGTATGATATATTAAGGAGTGGATGGTAGGCCATCTTTTTTCTTTTTTGCTAAATATTATTAAAATTAAACTAATATAGTGTATAATTTTGGTTAGAAATGAGGGAAAATAATATATGGAAAAATTTAGATATAAAAAAAATTTGGGCCAGAATTTTTTACAAGATGATAAGGTTTTAAAAAGGATTGTTGATAGTATAGATTGCACAAGTGATGATTGTATTGTGGAAATTGGTCCAGGGCATGGCGCTTTGACTAAGTATCTAGTTAAATTTAATTGTCCAGTTGTAGCTTTTGAAATTGATTCGGAAGTAAAGCATGTTTTAAACCAAATAATAAGTGCTAATCTTGAAGTGATTTATAAGGATTTTATGACAGTTGATGTTAAAGATTATTTACCAAAAAATTATAAAAATCTGTATATTATTGCTAATATCCCTTATTATATAACGACTCCCATTATAGAGAAAATTATCAACAGTAATTTATCTGAAAAGGCATGTGTTTTGATGGTGCAAAAGGAAGTTGCTGATAGATTTAGTGCTTCTTGCGGTAGTAGAGATTATGGTTCAATAAGTGTTTTCTTAGATTATTATTATAAAGTTGATAAGTTGTTTGCAGTACCAAGAAAAGCGTTTTATCCGATTCCTAATGTTGACAGTGCTGTTATAAAATTAACAAGAAAAAATCGAGATGTATCATTAGATGAAGAAAAATTTTTTAAGTTTGTTAAAAGTGCCTTTCAGTTTAAAAGGAAGAATTTGCGTAATAACTTAATAAATTATGATTTGGAAAAGATAAATAGTGTTTTAATTAATTATAATCATAGTTTACAAAATAGAGCTGAGGAGATTAGCTTAGAAGAATTTATTGAGATATATAAAAATTTGTTTGATGTATAAAGAGTGTATATGTCAATTAAAAAAATAGATAAAAAATAAAAAAGTGTGATAAAATAACACTGATTGGAGGAATTTATTATGTATAAAAATATAATAGAATTTTATAATAGTATAAACGCATTAAAACACCAACTTCGTACAGGTTGGGAAGAAGTAGGAATAAGTGCTGATAGATTGGAAAGCGTAGCTGAACATGTTTTCGGTACTGCAATGTTAGCTTTTGCTATTAACGAAGAAGAAAAATTAGGCTTAGATATGTTAAAAGTGTACGAAATAATCATGATTAAGGAAATAGCTAAGGTTAATTTAAATCAAGAATATACAACAAATTCAAATGTTAGTGATGCAGAAGCGGCTGAGCAAGGAAGAAAGACTATCTTGGATGTAACTAAAGCTTTAAGTTGTGCTAGAAAAGTAGAAGAATTATTAAAAGAAGTTCAAGAAAAGAGTACTAAGGAGGCTGATTTTGCATTTAAAGTAGCAAAATTCGAATCAGATTTACAAGCTAAAAAATATGATACTGATGGTCAATTCGATTTAGATAAAGCTTTAGCTGACGTAAAAAATTATGGTCCTGGTTTGACAGAGAAGATATTGCCACAAGTTAATAATGCTAGCGATGGTTGGCTATTATATGATAGACGATATTATGTTGGTGATGAATTGTTTGAAGGCTTATCAAGAGAGCTACAAAATTTTTCAGATAGAAAATAATTTGTAAAATATTAAAATTTGGAATGGTTAAAATTAGAATTACAATACGTAGTTCTTTTTTTAATACCAAAATAATAATATTAAACGGTGGTATATATGATAAAAAGAGGCGACTATATTACTAGAAATAGTTATAGTAATGATACAATTTTTCAAGTCTTAAATGTTAAGGGAGATACAGTATATTTAAAGGGAGTCTATGCAAGATTATATGCAGATAGTCCTTTAAAAGATTGTGTAGTTGTTGATAAAGAAGCCTTGAAAGATGAATTTGTTCCAGAAAATGTTTTTGAAGAAATTAAAGAAGAAGATAGAGGAAATTTCTTTTATTTGCCAGCACGAATTTTACATTTAGACGGTGATGAAGCCTATTTACAGCGATGTATGGATTATTATAAAAAAAATAAGATTTTTGCCGTTGGTCGAAAAATTGATGAGGATAATGTTAGTGATGACATAATTTCTTATTTGACTGAAACTAGGCCAGACATTGTTATTATTACTGGTCATGATGCTTATTTAAGAAAAAAAGGAGATAAAAAAGATTTACGAAACTACAAAAATTCTTTAAACTTTGTAAAAGCTGTAAAAAATGCTAGAAAATATGAAAAGTCTCCTGAAAAGCTTATTATAATAGCCGGTGCTTGCCAAAGTAATTATGAGGAATTAATAAGAGCTGGCGCTAATTTTGCTAGTAGTCCTAAAAGGGTAAATATTCATGCACTAGATCCAGCTATAATAGCCTGTAATTTAGCCTTAACTGAGAAAGGAAAAGAAATAAATTTGATAGATTTATTAAATAAAACTAAAAATGGAGAGATGGGTATGGGTGGTATTATTTGTAATGGAATGATGTATGTGGGGTACCCAAGATGAGTATAAATGATATACGTGAGGAGATAAAAAGTTTAGTTAATAAGGAAATAATGTTAAAGGTGAGCGGTAGTAGGGCTAAGACAATGATGATGAAAGGCATTGTTAATGAAGTATATTCAAATATATTTACGGTGCTGGTAGATGGTGTTAATAAGAGTTTTACATATGCTGATGTTGCAATCGGGGATGTGTGTATATACCATATGTAAAATTAATATAATAGCTTGATTTTTAAAAAGTCTTGGTTTACAATTATGGTATGTTGTAATAGACAATAGAAGGAGATTTATATGCAAGTTACATCAGTTACAGTACGTAAAATCGAAAAAGAAGGTTCAAGAATGCGTGGTATAGCATCAGTTTTATTAGATGACGCATTTGCCGTACATGATATTAGAATTATTGAAGGAGATAATGGCTTATTCATCGCTATGCCTAGTAGAAAAACTGCTACTGGTGGATATAGAGATATAGCTCATCCTATTAATCCAGATGCAAGAAAACAATTAGAAGATGCTATTATTGCTGAATATAATAAAGCAGAGTAATAAAACTTTGACTATCAGGAGAAATCTTGGTAGTTTTTTCATATATATATTTTATTTGCATATATTTAAGTGGTGATAATATGGATAATAGAATTGATAGTATTACAACTTTAATAAGTGAAATAAAAATTAATGAACGTAAAAAAATTAGTTTGTCTGGCTTAAAGAAATTAGTTAGTTTTGATCCGGAAGAATTTGTTATGGATACTAATTTAGGACCTTTAGTACTTAAGGGAAGTAATTTAGAAATTGTCAAATTAGATATTATTGATGGCAATTTACAAATAAAAGGTAAAATAAATTCTTTAGTATATTTAGATGGAAAGGATAGTAAGAAGGATAATGGTATTCTTGCTAAGCTGTTTAAATGAGTGTTAAGCTCCAATTACTTTGCTTTGTTGTTTCTTTTTTCTATGGAATATTTATTTATTTATTTTATAAGTTTAATCTAAAATTTATTAAGAAAGCTAATATAATAAGTAAAGTGATTTTGCATATGTTAATAACTTTTATATTAGTTATTTTATATATTAATATTTTTTATTTTTTAAATAAGGGTATTTTTCATATTTATTTTATTGTTATCTTATTAATTGGCTTTCTAGTAAGCAAGAAAAAATTTTCAAAATAAATTTGTCTAAAAAATGTAAAAATATTAAATTGCTCTTTTAGATACTGGAAAAAATAAGTTCTTGATGTTAGAATTAAGTTAATAGGGATTTGATATTAATGAAAAGAAAAAAGAGCTCTAAATTATTTATTAATATTCAAAAGAAAGCCATATTTTTATGTCTTATTGTTGCTATTGGAGCAGTCTTAAATGGAATTGTTAAAGATTGGGTGGCTATTGCTTCAAATTTAAGTTCTAAAAAAAAGTTGGAAAAGGAATATCAAGAATTAAAAGAACAACAGGAAGTCTTAGAACAAGAAGTAATAAAGTTACAGGATGAAGAATATGTTTTAAGGTATGCTAGAGAAAAATATGGTTATAGTAAAGATGGAGAATTAATAATAAGAATTAATGAAAAATAATGGTAAATATTACCATGGTAATTAAGGGAAAATAGCGAATATTTTCTTTTCTTTTTGTCAACTTTTTTGTATAATAACTTAATGGTGATAAAATGGAATCTATTAAATTGAGTAATATATCGTTTAGTTATGGTTTAGTTACAGTATTTGATAGATTATCTTTAGAAATAAATAAAGGATGTAATACAGCTATAATTGGCGTTAGTTCATGTGGAAAAACTACTTTAGCCAAAATATTAAATGGTAGTTTAAAATATGATGGTAGTATAATAATTAATGGTGTCGAGATTGTAAAAGATAATTTTTATTTGCTAAAAAGATATGTTAGTGTAATTCTCGATGAAAGATACTCAACTAATAACTTAGTAATAGATGAACTTTTTAATAGTTTGAATGATCTTAACTTATCTGTTGATGAAGAAAGAAAAAGAGTTAATGATGTAATTAATTTTTTTAAATTAGAAAATATATTAGAGAGTAAAGTATCAAGTTTTACCAAAACCTTTAGAAATTATTTAAGAATTATTAAGACTTTAATAAGAAATAGTGAATATATTGTTTTTGATGATATTTTTGTTAATATGAGTGATGCTTATATAAAAAAGATAGTAAAGTATTGCAAGAACTTTAATATAACTATAATTAATATTACGACAGATATGGAGTATCTATTAGATAGTCAATATATGATAATACTATATAAAAAGGGTATTGCTATGGAAGGTAAAACTTTGGAATGCTTAAAGGAAGAACAACTTTTAAAAAGACTTGGCTTTAATTTACCATTTTTGGTTGACTTATCTATCCAACTTGGTTATTATGGATTATTAAATGAGATTATTACTAATAATAGAAAGATGATTAAAGCAGTATGGAAATAATTTTAAAGAATTTAGTATGTACTTCTGTTAATGAAGAGAAAAAGTTAAATAATGTAACTTATACTTTTTTTAAAGAAAATATCACATTTGTTAGTGGCCTATCTGGAAGATTGTTAAGAGACCTGTTAATTGGTAAAAAGCAAAAACAAAGTGGGCAGATTATGCTTCAACCAACTGGAACTTATAAAGATATTGGCTACTTAAGTAATAATCCATTAAAAGAATTTAAATGTAAAAATCTTTATGATGAAATGCTTTTGGTTTCTGAAAAATATGAACTAAATTATAGTGATAATAAAACTAAGATAGCAGCGGCTTTAAAAATGGCCAATTTAGATGACAGTATTTTAGGTCGGAGCTTTAATACTTTATCAACAACTGAACTAAAAAAAGCACAATTAGCACTTATATTATATTATAATCCAAAAGTGTATATTTTAGATTATTTTGAAAAAGGATTTAATTATAAAGATATAGATTATATAAAAAGATTATTAAAAAAATTAAAAAATAAATATGAAAAAAATATAATAATTGTTAGTGATAATATTGGTAATTTTTTAGATACTTTAGATTGTTTTGTTATATTTGAAAAAGGATTTTTGGTTTTTAAAGGGTCAAATAAAGATTTATATAGTGAAGAGTTATATAAATATATTAGATGTCCTAAGATTATTGAATTTATTAAGATGGTTAAAGATAAAAATATTAATTTATCAAATTATTTAGATATGAATGAATTGATAAAAGGCATTTATAGAAGTGTAGAGGGAAAATGAGATATAAAGCAGTAGTTAGCTATGATGGTTCACTTTTTTATGGATTTCAAAGGCTTAATGAAGAACGAACTGTGCAAAAAGAAATAGAGAAGGCATTAAGTATAATTAATAAAAAAGATGTCAAAATAAAGGGAGCATCTAGAACTGATAAAGGCGTACATGCATACGGACAGGTTATTCACTTTGATTTGGATGTAGTTGTTCCTTTAGATAGATTGCTGAAGGCTGTAAATAGGATACTTCCTAATGATGTTCGAATTGTAGATATTGACTCAGTAGATAAGGATTTTCATGCTCGTCATTTAGCTATTGGCAAAAAATACGTATATAGAATTAATTTGGGAACTTATAGTGTTTTTTTCGACAAATATTATTTGCAATACCCTTATAAGATTGATATTGATAAAATGAAATCAACTTCTAAGTATTTTTTAGGTGTTCATAATTTTAAAAATTATACGGCTGGTTTAAGGGATAATTATACTAGTAAAATAGATAGTATAGAATTTAATCTCAATTCTAATATTTTGGAAATTACTTTTGTTGGTAAAAGTTTTTACCGTTATATGGTAAGAAATATGGTTGGCGCTATGTTAGATGTAGCAAAAAATAAAGTAAGATTGAGTGAGATAAAGTCTAGTATTGATAATCCTAATATAGAAAAAAGATTTTCAACTGCCTCTGCTAATGGCTTATATTTAATGGAAGTGTATTATGAATAATAGTAAAGTTTTTAAAATAAATGGTAATTTGTTAAAACAAGGTATGAAATTATATGTTAATGATACTGGTTATGCTTATTGTGGTTCATGGTCTGAATTTAGTAGTAATGTCGTATTCCAAAGTGGTGTTTTTGCAGCTTATTTTAATATTGAACAAGCTTTAAGAGCAGGAAGGGTATTAGTTATTTATTATGACAAATTATTTAATTGTTTTCGAGCTGCTATTTCAGCGCCAGTTACTTTAGAACATAATAACCCTTTTGGCAATAAGCAAACTTTATATAGAGTTAAAGCTTGTGAATCCGAATGGATTTTATCTTTGTTAAATACTAGAATTAGAGAAGAACAAGGCGTAGTAAAAAAATTGGATAGGAATTATTTAAGCACAATTCCTAAATTTGAAAAGAAATAGAGCAACTACGAGGAAGAAAGGCAGTTTTTCTTTGAAATCGAGGCTTGTTGTGCTAAAATAAAAATGTGATTATGGAGGATAGCAATGAATTTTTTTAAGAAACTTATAGATTCAGAATATAGAGAACTTTGCAGATTTGAAAAAATTGCTGAAGAAATTGTTGCACTTGATAGTGAATACAGTGCTTTAAGCGATGAAGAATTAAAAGATAAAACTGTTCAGTTCAGAAAACAATTAGATGAGGGAACAAAATTAGATGATTTAGTTGTTCCTGCTTTTGCAACTGTACGTGAGGCTGCTTACCGTGTTATTGGTGAAAAGCCATACTTTGTACAGATAGTAGGTGGTTTGGCAATCCATTTTGGTAACATTGCTGAAATGAAAACTGGTGAAGGTAAAACTTTAACTGAAACAATGCCAACTTATTTGAACGCTTTAACAGGAAAAGGAGTCCATATTGTAACCGTAAATGAATTCTTGGCACAACGTGACTCGGAATGGATGGGAAATATTTACCGTTTCTTAGGACTTACAGTTGGTTTAAATTTACGTGAATTAACACCAAAAGAAAAACAAGCAGCATATAATTGTGATGTGTTGTATTCTACTAATAATGAAATTGGCTTTGATTATCTACGTGATAATATGGTTGTTAGAAAAGAAGATAGAGTACAAAGACCATTAAACTTTTGTATTGTTGATGAAGTCGATTCAATTTTGATTGATGAAGCTAGAACACCACTTATTATTTCGGGTGGAAAGTTTGATTCTAAAAATTTATATATTGATGCAGATAGAGCTGTAAAAAGATTAAGCGAAGAAGATTATGATGTTGATGTTAAAACTAAAAATGTTTCCTTAACTGAAGCTGGTAGTAAAAAGATTGAAAAAGCCTTTAATTTAAATAATTTATATGATATTGATAATAGTGCTTTAGTTCATCATATTAATCAGGCCCTAAAAGCTAATTATGGTTTTAGTAAAGATGTTGATTATGTAGTAAATGATGGTCAAGTTATTATTGTAGACCAATTTACTGGTCGTTTAATGGTTGGTAGACAGTATAGTGATGGTCTTCACCAAGCTATTGAGGCTAAAGAAGGCGTTACTATTAATGAAGAAACTAAGACTATGGCTACTATTACGTTCCAGAACTTATTTAGAATGTATAATAAATTGTCTGGTATGACTGGTACAGCTAAGACTGAAGAAGAAGAATTTATTAATATATATAATATGTATGTAATTCAAATTCCAACTAATAAACCGGTGGCCAGAGTTGATTTGCCGGATTTAGTTTATGCTACTGAAAAAGATAAGTATAATGCTATTGTTAAAACGATTAAGGAAATTCATGCCACTGGACAACCAATACTAGTTGGTACAATCTCGGTGTCTTCAAATGAAAAATTAAGTGCAATGTTGAAAAAGGAAGGTTTACCACATGAAGTGTTAAATGCTAAAAATAATGCACGAGAAGCTGAGATTATTGCCAAAGCTGGTCAAAAAGGTGCAATTACTATTGCAACCAATATGGCAGGTCGTGGTACTGATATTAAACTAGGAGAGGGCGTTTTAGAACTTGGCGGTTTGTATGTAATTGGTACTGAAAGACATGAATCACGTCGTATTGATAATCAGTTAAGAGGTCGTTCTGGTCGACAAGGAGATGTTGGTACAAGTCAATTCTTTGTTTCTTTTGAAGATGATTTAATGCGTAGATTCGGCTCTGGTATAGACAAAATAAAAGAAGCTTTGATTGCGTTAGGAATGACTGGTGATCAAGCAATTCGCTCTAAGAGATTTACAAAAACTATTGAATCTGCTCAAAGAAAAGTTGAAGGCAATAACTTTGATATGCGTAAAAGCTTATTAGATTATGATAATGTCATGAATCAACAAAGAGAAATAATTTATAAAAGAAGAAATGAACTTTTAGATAATGATGATATAACTCCAGAAATAGAAGAAACATTTACTAATAATTTACTTGCTTTAGTTGATAGTCATATTGCTCCTGAAGGTTATTTAACTGAACAAGATAAAACTGATATTTTAGAAGAAGTTAATAATCATTTACTTTCAAAGGCTAAAATTACGATGGATGATATTAAAGGCATTAAAGATCATGAATTAGCATCATATTTTGAAGGTAAAATAATGGATGATTATAATGCTAAATTAAAAGAAATACCTTTAGAAGTTATTACTCAATTTGAAAGAATGATAAGCTTAAGAATTATAGATGAGGCTTGGGTTGACCATATTTCTACTATGGACCATTTAAGAGAGGGTATTGGCTTACGTGGTTATGGTCAGTCAAATCCATTACAAGCATATACTCAAGAAGGTTTTGATTTGTTTTCTAATATGGAAGATGAGATAGATAGAAAAATTTCTACTTTCTTACTTAAGGCTCAAATTTCTAAATCTGTTGCCCCTCAACCAAAAAGACAAGAAGTGATTGCTAATGATGGTAAGGAACATGCTAAGAGTAGTCCAAAAAAGAATGAAAAAATTGGAAGAAACGATCCATGTCGCTGCGGAAGTGGTAAGAAGTACAAACAGTGCTGTGGTAAATAAGCTCACAAAGCCTTATAAATAAAGGGCTTGCGAGTTTTTCTTTACATAGGCAAAAATTCAATATTTTATAAAAAACACGTTTTAGATACGATTTTACATACGATTTTTTTTACGGATGATTCGTATCTAAATGGCATATTTTTACGAATTGGCAGTTAAGAACTCCTTATTTTATGGGCTTTTACAAAAAAAGTTTCCAGAGTCCCTAAAATAAGGAGCATTTTGTGGTATAATTGTTATAGGAGATAATTTATGGAAGAAAAAGATATAATGGATCTTAGCGAAATGTTAAAAAGAATTAAAGATCCTAATGTAAAAAGTGAAACCACGGATAAGAATAATTCAATATATGATTATGAGCCATCAGATA
>CAKOKU010000016.1 GCA_934095865.1 uncultured Bacilli bacterium | reverse complement strand
CATTTTATTCCAATCGCCTTTGCCATCACCATCTTTGTCAACATTTACATCGGCAATACCATCTTTATCAATATCTAAATTTGTATCTGGATATCCGTTACCATTAGTATCTATGTTAATATCTGGTTTACCATCACCATCTAAATCAACATTACGATCTGGCCATTCATCGCCATCAGTATCACAGTTTAAGTCGCACTTGCCATCACCGTCGGTATCTTGTTTCATTTTATTCCAATCGCCTTTGCCATCACCATCTTTGTCAACATTTACATCGGCAATACCATCTTTATCAATATCTAGGTTTGTATCTGGCAAACCGTTGCCATTAGTATCTATATTAATATCTGCTTTGCCATCACCATCTGTATCACAATTAACGTCGCATTTATTATCATTATTGGTATCTATGTTTAAATCGGCTTTACCATCGTTATTAGTATCACAATTTAAATCGCATTTGCCATCATTATTTAAATCAATGTTTAAGTCAGCAATAGCATCATCGTTAGTATCTATATTTAAATCAGCTTTACCATCGCCATCGATGTCTATATTTAAATCAGCTTTGCCATCGCCATCAACATCTATATTAATGTCAGGCCAGCCGTCACCATCAGTATCACAGTTCAAATCACACTTACCATCACTATTAGTATCTTGGTTCATTAAATTTCTATCAGGTTTGCCGTCACCATCAGTATCTAAATTAAATAGTACTTTTTCCAAATTAGTCTTACTATATGTAATGTTTACTCTTGGTTTTCTGCTAAAGGGTTTGGCACAGTTTTTTTCACACTTGCCATCGTTATCTAAATCTATATTTACTTCTGGGTAACCATCGTTGTTAATATCTATGTTTAGACCATATTTTTTATGGTAACCAAAGCAGCAGCAACTAGTTATTAATAGTAATAAAATTATGATTATTATTATCATAATTATTTTATAGATTTTTTTCTCTGTACTATTTTTTTTATTTTGGTTATTAGTTTGATTTTCTGATGAATTAACAATATTTGTATTTTCCTCTTTATTCATTTTGGACATCTCCTTCTACAATACTAACTGGATGGGAAATATTTTTTTCTTCACTAGTTTTAAATGACATATACAGCATAAGTGATGATATAGCAGTAAAGATTAAAGCAACAACGAAGCAGCAGACCATTAAACGTAAAATTAAATTTCGTTCTTGTTCATCTTTTTTTATGTAATATTCTAATTTTTGTAAAAATTTTTTCTTAACAAGTTCACTTTCTTTTTGGTTTATCATATTGAAGTATTACTCCTTACTTCTTAGTTATTAACTGGACTAGCGATTGCTTCTAGGCTAACGGTAAATGTTTTACCTTTTTCAGCGGTTTGATCAGCACCAGTATCTGTATAAGCAATTTGAAGATTACATGTATGCGTTACATTAGGAGCAATAGTGCCACTGATAATTGAAGTTGCGCTTGTTGGCATACTTAAATTCGTACCGGTTCCTGTTATGTCACTTGAATCGCAAGTTATAGTATATTTTAGACCAGTCAAACCTCCATTAGTTAAGTTTTTCCAATTAATACTATAATTTAATTTTTCAGATCCAGTATTAGTAAATGTAATTGTTTTAGTACTTGTTTTTGCACCTGGTAATGCATTTGTTAAGGATATATCTTTACCATCAGAAAATGTTGCTTTTAGATTAGCGGTTGTTACAACAGCACTTCCATCGCCATTGGCATTTATTTTAGCAGCAAAATAGGCATATGAGCCTGTTACAGTTAACGCAATTAAACAAATTAAAAATAATGCTAGTGACATTATCTGATATATTTTTTTCTCTTTTGTTCCTATACTATCCATCTTATTATCACCTAGTATAATAATAACAAATTTAATTCTTTTTATCAATAAATATCCGAAGTAATTTTTAGCTCGCTTAATTTCACACTAGATTTTATTGTTTTTTAAAATTAAGTACCAATTTTTAGTCACTTTTACTTCACACTAGATTTCATTGGCCCTATTTTTTTTAAAACAAAAAAAGACCTAACATTGAGTCGTTAAGTCTTAAATTGCTATTAGTCAGCTTTTGATGCAAATGATAAATCAATACTGAATGATTGACCAGCTTGAGTAGCTGTTTGGTTATCATTATTTGCATATTCAACTACTAGATAATAACTATCTTTAGTATTGTATGCAACTGAAGTGTTGTATGACTTAGCAGTTGCGCCGCCGTTGTCAATTACAACTTCAGCACCAGCAGGAATAGTACATTTAGCATCATCATAATATTGAGTACCAGTTGTTACTCTGTTATGAGTACAAGTGATAGCAGTTGATGATTTATATAATTTCCAAGTTACATCTGTTGCAAATGCTTCACCAAGACTAGGTGTAACAGTAATAGTAGCGTTTGCTGGTTCAGAATCAGCAGCACCAGAACCAGTTACAGTTACAGGTTTAACTTCTTTGTAACCAGGTAATACGTCAGTTGGGTTGATTTTACTTCCCATATCCATTATGGCACTAGCAATTGTTTTAGTCTTTACAGTAGTGTTAGAATTTTCTGGTTTAGTAGTTGTAACACTAGCTGTGAAGTAAGCAAATGTTGTACCGATTACGGCAGTTAATAGTGTAGCTACTGCTATTACACTTAAAAAGATAACATTTTTCTTCTCCATTTCTTTATCCTCCTCTATGATTACATAATAACAAATTATGAAATTGATTTCAAGTCATTTTGTAAACTTTTTTGATTTATCAAATTTATTATAAGTAAACAAATTGGACTACTAACGGTTATAATAATACTTGCGTAACGTTATATCCATAGATTTCAAGGATAGAAACTGCTCTTCTACTCTTATGACCAGCATTACAATAAATGTAATATTTTTTATTTTTATCTAATAATTCTTGGAATTGATATGTTAATTGTAAATAAGGTATATTAATTGCACCATCTAAATGATGCATTTTATAAATACTGGCATCTTCAACATCGATTAAAGTCCCCATAGCTGGATTATAATCTTTTAAATAAATCGATTGCATATACACTCCTTTCCTTTTTATATTTTATGTCTAAAAAGTTAGGGTGTCCGTTTAGCATCTTTTAAAAGTTTTAAAAAAGCACTACGTTTAGTAGCACTTATTCTTCGCCGAAGAAATCATCAAAAAATTCATCATCAGAAATTAAATTATCTGTATTAGTTATTTCTTCTGGTTTAATATTTATTTTAGGTTTATCTGAACTCTTAATTACTTCATTAGTAATAGGTTTTGTTTCAAATTGTTTTATAGTATTTTGATTAACAGGTGATGTTTTATCTATATTACTTATGGTTTCCATAGGATTTGTTTTTGGAGTTTCGTCTAAAACATCTGTATTAAATGCAGTATTAGCAGGATTATAAAGCATATCTCTTAGGCTATTATTTGTACTCTTTGATACTTCGGTAGCAGGTTCAATTTCTACTTTTTCCTTAAATGGGAAAGAAGGTGTTTCTGCTAGTGGATTTGATAAAGCATCTGAAATATTAATATTATTATCAGTAGTTGGAGTCTTATATGCATTAGTTTGAATTTCACTCATGCTATTATTATTAGATAATGAAGGAGCTGCTGAAATACTATTAATTTCGTTTATAAATTTATTATTGATATTTTCTGATTTTAATTCTGGTGATTTAATTTCTGCATCAGGAATTGAAGTATGGAAGTTATTATTCTCTGGTAGAACTGAAATATCAGGAGTCTTAGTTTGTTCAAGCGGTTTATTATTTTCTAAGGCATGAATGGCATTATTTGATAGAGCATTTATGTCATAGTTAATATCTGGAAAAGGCGTCATATTATTAATATTTGGCGTCTCTTTATTAGGCACAACTGTATTTTGGGTATTCTGCATAGCCATTTCTTGCTTTTTCCTAGCCTCTTCTTTTTCTCTGGCCTCTTGAGCATCTAATTCAGCAATTTTTTTATCAATATCTTTTAACATAGCATCTAAATCTAAATTACTGCCAAAGCCATTATTGTTGGCTTGAGTATTTGGCATTCCAAAAGGATTCGATGCTGGCGTTTGAGTTGGTGTTGATAATGGATTTATATTTTGATTTGGCATTGGAGAATGAGCTTGAGGTGCAAATGGATTAATAGCATTTGTTGCACCAAATTGATTTGGAGCAAATGGATTATCAAATGGTGTTGTACCCCCAAAAGGATTCATTGGAGTTGGATTTTTTAGTGATTGCTCTTTCTTTTTTTCTTTAACAAATGTCTTAATATCAAATAGTTCGACATTTTTTGATTCTCTAATTGGGAATTGAGCGTCTATTTGTTCATAACCCCAGTTCATTTTATAATCAAATTGTAATTTAGTTTTAAATGGACCTTTACGAGTTCTAATTAACAAAGCCTCTCCCATTTTAAACTTTTGTAAATCACTAACTGTAATTAATGGAGTTGAAGCTGTTTTATCTTTTTCTTTAGATTTAACTTCACCACACATTTTACTTATTTCTTCTAAGGCAGCAAGTTCACTTGATATTAGATAAATTGTATTACCGCAGTTACCACGAATTACTTCAGCTACTTCTTTACCATAAACATCGTTTAATTGGGCAAAGTTTTGAATGATAAAAGTAAAACGCATACAACGGCTGCGGGCTGCAGTAACCATTGAGTCAACATCTTTTAATGGCGGCATATTGGCAAATTCATCTAAAATAAAGTTCGTTCTAATTGGCAATTTACCACCGTTTTCTTGGGCAACATCAACTAATGTTTCATATGCTTGTTTAATGAAGATAGTAGCAAGAGCATGATAAGTGGTTTTCTCATCATGAATTACAATAAAGACAGCAGTTTTTTGTTTTCCTATATCTAAAATACTAAAATCACTATGTCCTAACATCTCTGATAGATTTTTTCTAGATGCAAACAAACGTATTTTCTGACGAAATGTAGACATGATTCCACCTTTAGTATCACTTGGAGCATTTATTGTATTAGCAGCAAATGTATACGCTGGAGAATCTTCGCCTTTTAAATTAAAATATTCTTTAAGATAGTTAGAAGGGCCAAGACGTTCATCACCAACATTTGACATATAACTAATAGAGTTAATATTAATTTCTTCTTCTTTAGCATCTTGAAATAGCCCTAAAGCTAAACCAGAAAAGAAGTCAGCGGCACTTTTTTCCCAGAATGGCTCCCCTTTATTATTTGGATCATACAAAATATTAAGTGCTACATCGTCTAATAGTTCGGTTGCTTTATCCATATTTCCCATTTTCATGTATTGATAAGGCAAAGTTAATGGATTCCAAGCGTTGCCACGAAGTGGGTCACGGAAATTTAAAACAATGACATTATAACCTAATTGTTTCAATCTTGTAGCAGCTGATTGATATAGTTCTCCTTTAGGGTCAGTTATAATCATTGACTCACCCTTTTTAGCTAACATATTAACTAATGGTTTAACAATACATTGTGATTTACCAGAGCCAGACGAACCTATAACAACAGTATGATATTCGCCATTATCAACCCAAACTTCATGTTTTTTAGTATCATAAATTAAAGGAATACCTGCGGCATTAATTGTAGGAGCAGTATAATCTACCATTGCAACGCCACGATCTTCTTTAATAGATTTTTCTTTAGCCCATGAGGAATAACCAGTCTCTACTTTGTCTTCAACTACAACGCCTACGCCCTTGCCACTCTTTTTTTCAAAGACATATGATGATACAGAAGCAAAAATTACTATTACACAAATAAAATATAATAGTAATGTTAATGCAATATAATCTTTAGAAAAAGCGGGAAATGGATTAAGACCATATAAAGTTCCTTTCGAGCCAAAAGTTACAAAGTTCATTACTCCTATTGCACAAAGGTATAAAAGAAATACTAAAAATACAATTAAAATTATTAAATCTTTTTTTGATATCCTAAATTTCACTTGTAACACCCAATTTCTATTTTTATTATACTATATTAGTTAGAATATAACTACTAGATTTTTTTCTTTTTAGCTGATTTTATGATAAAGACAACGACAACAACATAGATAGCTATGACAGTTAGTAAACCTATTATAGGATTTTTCTGTTTTGTATTATTGTTGTTATTTTTTTGATTATCTAATTGATTCTTATCCTCATCTTTTGTTCTTTCGATGTAAATTGATATTGTCTTATTATAATAATTATCCTTATTAAAGTTCCATACATATTGATTATCTTCTACGCTATCAGCATTATTACTAGAAACGTTTAAGCTAGTATTAACTGTTATTTTAAATTCATCAAAGTTATTAATTACATATTCTGGCAATCTATCATTATGGATTATTATGTTGTTATCATTAACAATTAAGCTGTCTTTTATTATGTTATTGATAAAAAAAGTGTTTTTTTGAGCTAGATCTTTTTTTAAATTATTAATTTGATATTCGAAATCACCAGAGTATACTGAACTAGCTGTTATCCTATTGCTAGTAAAATATGAATCTTTGTTTAGGTAATAATCTTCTACATATTTTTGTTCATACTTATTTACATAAGGTTTTAAGAATGTATTACTTGCGTAAAAACCTTCTAGTGTTCCCTTGGCTTCTTGGTATGCAGCTTGGTATACTTTTGTCTTATTTTCTGTAAAGCCAAAAATTTCCTTTACACTATCATTGGTAATATCTATTGAATATTGGCCACTACATCCAGTTACTAATAATACTGTTATAAAAATTAATATTATACTTTTTAATTGTTTATTCATATTCCTATTATTCCCTAGTTCTATTTTTTTTAATTATAATAATGCTAACAATTGCTATATAAAGTATTACAGCTATAACGGCTGTAATGATATAGTTTTTGGTTTTAGTTTTATTGCTAATTGCCTCTTGTTCTTTTTCGGCCACAGTTTTAGTTAAATCGACTTCAAAATCAATACGTTTTTCATAGTTATTTGTTTTATTAAAGTACCAAGTATAGCGATTGCCTTCTACCTTATCAGCATTATTGTTTGTAACTTCATAGTCTGTGACAATATTTACTATTAGGTCTGTAAATATATCACGGTATTTTAAATAATTATTAGGACTTCCTGTTTTAATAGTCAATTTGTTATTTTCATAAATAATATCCTTATAGTCATATGAATAATTTACAGAGTTTGCTGATATATATTTATTTATTGGATAAGTATATTCATAATATAAATGATAATCAGAGCCGTTTATATTATAAGTTTGGTTATAATATGTTGCATTGTCATAAGTTTGATATAAGTCGTCTTCATCTATTACATCTTCAATGTCATATACAGGAAATTTTTTCTTATAATTATTCATTATATCAGTGACAGTTCTAGTAGAACTGGTTGTATCAACAACTTCTATTTTTTCATTGATGTTATTTTTATCTATTGTAAGTGTGTATGTTGTCGTGCAGCCAGTTAAAAATAATAAAGTTAATATAATAATGCTTTTTTTTAATAATTGTAGCATCTTCCATATCCTTTCTCATCTAATGGCAAATAATTTCTAGGATTTAAGACAGCTCCAGTAGTGGCATCAAATAAGCCAAAATGTAAATGAGCGCCATCTGAACTACCAGTATTTCCTACATACCCAATTAACTGGCCAGCTTTAACTGTATCACCTTTATGTAAGTCAGCTCTCTGACTCATATGCATATACATGCTGTATGTTCCATCTTGATGGTCTATTCTAAAGCCAATACCAACACCGTCTGTCGGATTACAATTTGGATAGCAATTATTACTATTATCATATACTCTTGTGACGACACCATCATGTGCAACATATATAGGAGTTCCTACTGCAGCAGCAAAATCAATGCCCTTGTGTGTTTTGCCACTACCACAACGGCCAGTTGTCTCACCGGTAATTTTACTAAAAGTATTAATTGGCATAATATAATCTTTTGAACTTAAGATTGCTACTTCAGCATCATAATAATATTTTAAGATTTCTTTATAAGTCTTACCTTCTTCACGAGCTAAATAGTAAGCTCCATATTGACTCATTCCAGCACCATGACTATATTTATTATACCAAGAAATAGAATTAAATAATTTAGGATCTAACCAAGCTTTTGGAATTTTTTGGTTTTTTTGTTGAATTGTATAATATGGACTTGAGGTATTTTGAGTATATCCATCTATTACTCTTAAGGCATCCCAACGAGAATCAGCAGATGTTAATCTTTTACCATCTCTCATAAGATATTCACCAGCGGTCGCTGCGACGGCATCTTTAATAGCTTGATTAGCATTTGGACTATAACCTAACGTATTTCCACCTACATCAATATAACAGGTACCATTTTCAACTTTGGCACGGCCAACTAGATATGTACGGGCTGCGACGGCTTGCGCTTTTAGTAATTCTGGATATGCTGACCATGCACCTACTTCATTTTTTACAACACCCTCAATAAATTCTTCGATGGTATGATCGCCAGCATTACTACCGTTATTAATATGAACGTTTGAACAAACATCATCTGCAAAATAAATTTTAGAATTATCTGATGTAGATACACTATAATTGCAAACTGGGTATACTTCAATAATACTTTCTTCAGTATCCTGTTCTTCTTTCATTTCTTCATAATACGGACTATTTTTCATAAAAACTTGAATTATTTTTTTATACGAAGCTGTTGAAACTCTTTTTAATATGCTTTCATAACCATCATAAAATATATCCATTCGCTGTGTATAAACATCAACAACCTCTGATACAACGCTCGTTGCGGCGGCCTTAGCTGCATTATAATATGCTGTTTTTAATTGATCTTCAGAAACATTTTCTTCATCTGTATTTTGATTCGTATCATTTTCTTCTTCATCTATATTAGTTGATTCTGATGAATCTGTTGGAGTATAAATATTTTGGAATCGAGAATTTTCTATTAGTGTGCACGTTTCATTCTGCATATCATAATCTGAATATGCCGCTACATCTGAGTGAATAATTACACTTAAGGCTTTTAACAATTCTTGACTAACGTCTGTTCCTGATGTTGCGTAATCCTTATAGTCATAATAATTTACTATTGCACCAGCAATATATTCGTCCATTGAATATTGTTTTTCTCCATTATCTGATTTAATAATTATAGTATTACAACTTGGAGTAACATAACAAACTGTGCCATCATCATTTTTTCCATACTCGAAAAAAGACGTAATAATAGTTACTATTGATGATAAAAAAATAATAATAATTGAAATGATTATGACAATTGATATTAAAACTATATGCGTTAAAATAAAGTTAACTATGGCACCGAACATCGCTAAAGCGCCAGCTGCTAAACCACCAACTACTTTAGCAGCATTGCCAAAGGCTTTCCGTTCTTCTTTTCTTTCTTCTGAATATTTGTCCTCAGAAGAAGTTGTATCTTTATTTTTTTTTCGTAAATTTGCCTGTTTACTTTCTTCTTGTTTCTTTTTTTCTTGAGTTGGTTCTGAAACTTTTACTTCTATTTCTGGATCCTTGGCATGTTTTTTATTTTTCTTAGAGGCGGATTCATACCCATTTTTTGATGGATTCTTTGAATTTGTTTTTGAATTATAGTTAATTCCAGGCTTTAATTTCGAAGGATTTTTATTTGGAAGAAAATCATTTTCTGTTAGCGTTAATTCTTTATTTGGTTTTGATGGTGTTATTTTTGTCTGATTTTCAGATGATTTTGTGACGGCTGCTTGATTATTAGGCTTTGCTTCCTGATTTTTTGTTGGTTGAAGAGATTTTTGCATTCCATTATTATTAGAAGCACCTTTTTTTAATGCAGGATCTAGTTTATCTAATGCAGAACTTGGAGCATCAGCTATTTTGGATTTATTCACTTCATCTGCAACTTTTGATGCCGTTTCAGCACCTTTAATTCCTCCAACAACTGCTCCTGCGGCAATGGCAGCACCCTTGATGCCAGTTTGTACCATTTTTTTATTCGAGTTTTCTTTTGGAATATTTGTTTCATTAGCTTCTGAATTACTATTCTCGTTTTGATTAGACATATTACCACCGCCTTATATCTCTATTATTTTATCATAATTGAAAAAAAAAAGCAGTAAAAACTACTTTCTATAAACCGCCACCGGAACCAAAGGAATCAAGTTCTTCACTCGTACAAATTACATAAATTTGCATTCTTCTTGAGCCACAAATAAATAGTCCTTGACCTTGGTTATAATATTTAATATTATTTTTCTCAGCGTCATTTAAATCTATTAATAATGATAAATCATCAACAGCTTGTTTTTTTAAGCCCATAACTAGATAGTAAGAAGCATTATCAAAGATAGCTTTACCATGCATAATTAAATTTGGAGCAGCAAAATCGGTTGGTTGTTGTGTAATTATAATTGTACCGCTGTTATATTTACGGCTACGTCTTTGAATTTGGGCTAAGAATTCAGCTCCTAATTCATTTCTTGATGATAATAAGACGTGTGCTTCATCAACAGATAACACTGATGTTACAGATTTGTCTAAACACAAACCCCAAGCGTATTTTAAAATGTTAAAGAAAATAGCATTTCTGATATTATCATCACTATTCATTAATTCTCTTATATTAAAGACGATGAAATCACTATCAATGTCTAAAGTTGTATGACCATTAAAGTAATATCTTAATTCATTAGTGAATGGTCTTATTTTTAATTCTAATCTTTCTAAAACGTCTCTTTCTCTAGTTTTGTCTGGCATTGATAAAAGACGTCCACGAATAGTTGCATATAAGTCATCAAAAGTTGGATAATCAGCGCTAGTTAATTTAGAAAAATCAGTATCAAAGTCTATTTTGAATCTTCGGTAAGTATCTTGTAATACTTCACTAAACATTGTTAAGACATCTTCTTCAATGTCTGGTGAATAGTATTTCATGAAAGCTTTTTGTGATTGAATAGCTCGCGTTAAAATTGTATAACCAAGACCTTGAGCTAAATCTTCTTCATCGGCATCCATAACGACTTCTAATGGGTTTATCATACCAAATTGGCCACCTTTTCCTAGGTCAATGAAATTACCTCCTAGGAATTTAGCCATATCTTCTAATTCACCTTCTGGGTCAATTGCTACTACTTTATATCCATTTCTAATATGACTTCTTAAGAGAAGTTTAGCAGCAGTTGATTTACCAGAACCTGATGTACCTAAAATTATCATGTTGGCATTATTTCTATTATGTTCTTTTTTTACTTGATATAAAAATTGGTTAAATAGAACTACGCCTCCTGAATAATCAACACCAAATAATGTTGAATTACCAACATCTTTAACACTATCAAATATAAATGGATACATTGCAGCAATAGTTGGACTTGGTATTGGTGTTCCTATTCTATCTTCAATATCTTGTTTAGGAAAAATCGGTAACATTGATTTTAAAACTTTCTCTTGTTCAAACATCAAAGAATAGCCTTGCATTCCCATTGCATCTAAGAAACTTCTGACATTCATTTTTTTGTTTTCTAAATCTTCTTTAGAATCTCCTATTACCATAAGATGAAGTTGAAAATCAAAAACTTTAGATTGAGTGGCTGCTAGCATTGATACAAATTGTTCTAACGACTCATAGTCTTGTCTAATTCTTTCTTGAATCGTTCTATCTTTTTCATTTTGATAACGCATTTTTAAATCGGCAATTTCTTTGTTAATCATTTTTTGCATTGTTGAAAATTCAAGAGGAATATGTTTAGCAACTACTTTAACACCAGATATATTAGAAAGATCTGATAAGTAGCCTGGTGCTATATATTTTGGAAAGCTAACAACAGTAAATATAGTACAATATTTACCACTTATCATAAAATCTGTTATGTCAAATTTCATGCCCTTTGGCGCTAATTCACTTTTTATATTTAACATTAGAACATCACCGTCCCGAAATTAGTTTGGCTACCGCCATTTAAGAAATTATCAAGCAACATTCTCAAATCAGAGTTTGACGCTTGCATAGAGTTTAATCCGCAATTAGCTAAGCCCATTATTAATGTTCTTAATTTTTTTTGTATTAAATCCATTCTTTTTTCTTTAAATAAGAAAAAGTATTCAGTATCAACAACATTATATTCTGCTCCCATAAAAGCATTAGCTTTATTAATATCTTGCATAATTAGTTTTCTAGTAACATTATTAGTAGTTCTTTGATATAAAACTTGTAATTGAGCAAGGTATGAATTTATATCTACTGGTCTATCAGCGATCGTAAGCCAAAATTCAAAGTCGATTGTATTATAGAAATTTCTTAATTGAACAATTATATTATTTCTAGCTTGTTCATCAAGAATAAATATATTTTTGGGTTCTATTTTAACCCCACAAACGAAATATCCATTTTCTAATTGTATCATTCCGTTTGCAATATTTTTTACTGGCAACCAATCTTCACAATACTTGTTACTTCCAGTTGTCTTCTCTACCGTAGGCATCTTTGACGCACCAACCCTTCCATTTATACATTCTTTGTTCAAAGAAGAATGATAAAACATTACCAATAAATGTCATTACGTTATGATAATACATTACTGGTGTTACCAAAAATCCTGAAATTAATAACGGCGTGCATTCTAACAATATTATGTATAAGTTATTAGTGTCTATTGTTATTAAAAGAGCAATTGTTACTAAGGCACCTAAACAAAATACCGCTAAATCAACACGGGTAAAGAAGCCAAAAATCAATTGTGACTTCTTCGAATTTGCTGGTATTAAATAATTATCCAATTTTTATTCTTCCCTTCTATTTTTTGTTTTCTTGTTGTTTTCTAACGGCTTCTCCTTCTTTATTCATTCTACTAATCACTTTAGCATTATTTAATTTAATAGCATCTGCCGCACTGTAAACGCCAAGATTTCCATTCTCATCATATGCAACAACTCTTTCATCTTGTGGTCTACTCTTATCTTCTGTATTTATTATAGCTTCTCTAAAGTCTGTTGGTGATAAATCTGAAAGTGCTTTCAATCTATCATATGTTTCTTTATCTGCTATTGCATTGGCATTTTCTTTTAACGCTGTTTGATATTTATTATACAATGATGTCATATCTTGAAGCTCGTCTGCTTTTACTTTTCCACTTAGATTTATTCCACGCTTAATATCTGTTCGTGCAGATTTTTCTAATTTAACATTATAAGTATGAATTTCATCATAAGCCTTTCTAGCAGCAATTACTGCGGCTCTAGCAGCGGTTTTTTGAGCATCCGTTCCATTAATTTCTGTCGTTGCCAAAGCTTGTATTGAAGCATTTAGTTTTTGCTGAGCATCTTCCTCATCCTTACGAATAGCTTGTAGTGTTTTTGTACTTCCATCTTTGGCCGTTAATTCAATTTCATGGGCATGATCATTTAATATAGATTTTGCTCTATCAGTGGCAGCTTTATCTGCATCTATAATTGTTTGAAGCTTTTTTTGATTTTGGCTTTCATGTGCATAATTTGCTTGATGTGATTTTAGCCAATAATCTTTTAAATCATCTTTTTTATCATTAAATTTATTCTTTAATGCTGATATAGTAGTTCCGCCATGAGTTGCTTTATAATCCTCACGTTCTAACCTTGCTTGTTCTGTTTCAGCAGCTGCTGTACTTGCTGCTGTTCTAACATCACTCCACTTTTTAGCCTCTTTGGCTTTGTTCCAACCTTTTTGGCCGGCGTTGGTCGCTGCCGCCAAGCCATTTAAGCCACCTTTTACTGCACCCCAAACGCCACCGGTAGCGAATCCTTTAGCAATATTTGGTACGAAACTTCTTACACCAGCAGTAGCTGCACCACCAGCAGCTCCAAATGCTTGTAATAAACCATTTTCTCGTAATTTATCTGTAATTCCGATTTTGAAACCATCACTCTTGATGCCTGTTGCTTCGCTAAAAAACTTCGGAGCTTGTTTAATAAATGCAAATATTGAACAATGAATTAATGCTTTTAATAAGCCAACCGTAACAAGTCCTAATTTTAAGCCACAAACTTTAGAATTTAAAAATCCTATTGTTTGAAGGTTTTTAATTGACCCTATTAAATAAACAGCAAAGACAACAACAAACAACCGAACAAATACTTCGACAGCACAACTTATTGTTTTTTTTAACCAATTTTTAAAAACGCTGTCTTTTCCAGGTACTATAATTGTCATGATTGGAAGAGGAGCAATTAATTCTAAATACGATAACTTTACAGCTCTTAAGCCCATGTCAATACATAGACTAATTAAAACATATGCGCAATAACCACCAGCTACCGTTGATAAAACTAATAAATATTGTACACTATTATCTATAATTCCATTTGTTCCCCAGTCGCCAAATATAAAAGGAAAGAAAGTGGTAAAAAATGATTTACCAGCTTCTGCTTCTGCATAGGCTTGTTTTAATGTATAATCGGTACCATCTCTTTTTACAACAACTTGTTCAGCAGCGTCATCAAGTGTTAAATTATCATCATTCTCTGATATGGCATTAGGATAAAAGAACGATTCAAACAGACGAGCTGAAAAATCTGTTGTAACTTTTTCAATATTACCACTATCGCTCTCAACAGTGCCCCAAAATAATCTTGGAATTGTATCATTACATAATATTACCTCTTGGAAGTAATAAAAATAATTAAATGCATAAGGTACTATGGCAATACCAATTATTGATATAATTATATTTTTAATCATTTTTGAAATTGACATTTTACCTTTATCCGCATTATCTGGGTTTATTATGGCATTTATTAATGCATATGCAATTAAAAACAGAGAGATAACTCCAACCAAAATATAGGCTCTACTAATTAAATCATCAAATGCTGCGTCGTTAAGAGCACGAAATTGAGAAATTGCTAAAAAGAGTTTGAATGCCCATGATGTAATATAGTAGACTACACTATCTATAAGCAAACATATTATTGACAAAACGGCTTGAAGAAACTGTCCAATATCAAAACCTTTACTGGCATCTAATATTGTATGTGTAGCCATATTCAAAATAAAATTCATTGAGTTCACTCCTTTCTAGTGTAGTTCACACGTTCCATGTACTGATATCCACAGCAACATAAAGTTAAGTATTGATGGAAAAACAAACAAAGCGACAGCATATATCAGTCTTTTCGACGTTGTTTTTCCTAATTTGTTTAAAGCCTCCTTATCGTTGCTAGTAACAACTTTAACTAAGTCAAAAATTGTCATAGCTATCACTAATATAGGGCCAAGAAATTTTATAAAATTAAGTGTTTTTTGTAAAACATAGGCAACCGACGGAACACCACTGGTATTGTTACTACCATCATCATCAATTCTTCCTAAGATTCCATTGCAATTTTTTTCTACAAGTTCCGTATCTGACGATGTACCATCATCTGATGAGGAACTGTTATCACTATTCAGCTGGCTAGTGTCATAAACTTTGGCTGTTTCTTTTACTGTTACCTTTGCAGTTGTTGTTACGCCATCTTTCGTTTTGCAAGTAAACGTAACGTTTTCTTTACCGGTATTAAACCAAGCATGACTTGGCAATTTAACTACATAAATAATAACACCAGTAGAAGAAGTAGAAGTTCCTAAATATCCAGTTGGACCAGATGCGTACACGCAAGAAGAATATGTAGAAATTGATACAGAATCTTTATTTTTTCCAATTTCAAAATTTGCAGCATTTACCAAGTTAACATTAATTAAAAAAGCAAATAAAGCAACAAATAAATAAACAAATCTTCTCTTTTGCATCCAGTAACACCTCTTACAGGTAGATTATAACATAAAAAAACTAATATTTAAAATAAATATTAGCATAAAACATTAATCAATTTTTTATTTGTTAGGATTTAACACATATCCCCAACATTCTAACCAGTTATTGTTAGCATCCGAATTATCACCTGTAATATTATCACCAGTGCCGCCAGTTGCCGCAACAGCACCAATTAGTACTGATACAATTGAAGGAATAAAGAACACCAAGATAGCAGCAATACAACGCATTGCAAAGCCTCTTAAATTTTTTGTAACCTCATCAGGTTTGCCAGCAATAACAGCTTTGCCAACATCTAACATACCAAAAACAACTAATAATATTGGAATGACAATTTTTACTATGGCAACAACGTATCCTACAATTCTAAGGAATGGAGCCAAGTTTTGACATGTAGTAGTAGCAAAACTAGTATCAAGAACGTTTAATAACATAACATCTCCTCATTTCTAAAATAATATTACAATAATTTATAGGCAATGTCAAGAAATTACTCGTCTTTAACAATGCCAAATAGCTTGCCAACTGGCTTCTTTGCCCCACCAGTAGGTGTTTGTTTATCAAATCCTAATTTATAAAGGATATTATTAAGAATTGGATTCTTCTCTTTTTTATCATCTAAAGGAGGAATAGATTCAAATACTTTACAACGTGATTCATATTCAAAATCTTTAATATCCTTATCTGATAATAAGCTTTTATTAAGAACTATCTTATAATTTTTCATTTTTGTTAAAACAGTTCTATCTGCTCTAATAAGTTTATTTAATTTTATTGTACTAGGTTCTATTAAGTGTAATACTTCACTTATAGATGCTACTTTTGGTGATTCATTAATATCTACCAAGATAATATCATACGTATTATTAGGATTTTTAATAATAGAATCTAATTCACTAGTAGTAACGCTACGCATATCTTGATCATTAAAATACATAAAGTCATTTTTATCTACTTCAATAGCAAGAGTACGGTAATTATTTTCTAGTTGTTTCTTTAACATATATGTAAGAGTTGTTGCGCCAGCGTGTTCTGTTAAATTTTTAATAGCTATTACACGACAGCCCATGAATACTCTATTAATACTATCATTTAAGAAACTAGAATTCATCATACCAGGTTCTAGATTTACATTCATTCCACTATTAGGCATACCACCAAGCATATGATATCTAGCTACATCTTTATAAGTATTAGGATTGTCAATTAGATAAACAAGATTGTCAATGCTTCTAGTAAAGTTATATATTCCCATAGATACTAATTCAGACAAATAAGTTGGCGAATTAACTTCTTTAGAATCATCTAATAAAAGTATTACTTTATTCATATCTATACCAAATGATAGTTTTTGAATATTACTAATATTTTTATATCCTTTGACAGCAGTTATATCTAAAATCATTTTATTGAAGAAAAAGTTTTGAAAATTACTAACAATTACTTCTGGTTCATATTCACCACGAACATTTTTTATTACATCGATTGGTAAATTAGTTAGCATTTCACTATATCTGTTAGAAATTATTACGTTCATAAGTATTTCCTTTCTTTAGTCATAAACATTAAATAGACATCTTACATTGTTGCAATCATAAGTAGCATCCATTTCAATAGTTGTTCCGTTTGCACCGAAGTCTATTATATCCCCTATTACTGGTAAATTCAATGAAAAAAATAGATTAACATCATAATAACTTCTAGTCATTTTTTCTTCAAAATATCTAGTTGTTTTTCTTACACAATAGTAATATTTACTTTTATCATCGCTTGTTACTCGTCTAAATCCTTCATTACCAGTAGCTGTAAGAGAAACGGCTCCATAGTATCCTTCTTGGCAATGGCCTTTAGCATTATAGCCATTACTAACAAGATAATTATTAATAACGCCAATAGCACCGGTTGCACCTTCTGTTAAGCCTTCTTTTCTTTCAATGATACTAATAATATCATTTTTGGCTTTAAATACTTTAAAGTAACTTACGGAAACCGTCAGATAAGAAACGAAAACAAGAATGAAAATAATTATTATTTGGAATTCCCATGTGGAACTTATGGTTTGTTTCATTTCTACACTTCCTCATCACAATCGCCTAATTCTTTAGGACAGTAAATCATTCTTGTACTACCCTTTAAATTAAAGTTAAAGACAGTATTAACAACAGGCATATCTAGTGCAAAGAATACTTTTACTTCATAATAAACTGTCTTTGGTATTTGACGAGTATGGTCTTCGTCACGCCATAATTTTTTATAAATATCATGTCTAGTTATACAAATCATACCTTTGTTGTTACCGGTTTGACCATATTGGTCGACGGCAATTAAGGACGATTCGTCTTCATCGATGGCATCACATTTACCAGTTGAACGGTAGCCAACTTCACTCATATAATTTTGAATATCTGTAATAGTTTGATCATTAATACCATTATTTTTTTGAATAATACTAACTATTTGATTTTTTACGTTATATGCTTTTGATTGATTTAAGGATATACACAAATAACCTGTAAATAGTAATATAAACACAATAACTATATTTGTTAAACTTAGTACCCCTATTGACTCCTTCATATCCTTTTATCCTTTCCAAACGCACTTAAATTCTTGGCCTTTATAGTGGCAAGTAACTGCTTTACATCCGTCTGGTGAATCACATTTTTCACACACGGCAGCCGCACATTTAGTATTGGCTGTTATATTTTGGCGTATCATTGGCCATATAAGCGTATAGAAAAAAGCCATAAGCATTCCTACGGCCATCACAACGATGATTGTTAAGTTTAATTCTCCACTGGCTTCTTTCATTTACATTCTCCGCTTATTAGCTCTTGCACTTTCTTGTTCCTGTATGACCTTTATAACTTACAGTACATTCAAATTTATCACAAGAAATGCTCTTTGTATCAGAACCATCATCTTCTTCACTAATATAGTGACCTTCAGTATCAATTTGTGAACAAGCTGTTGAAAGCATTAAATTCATTTGAATATTTGGCCAAACGAATACTGTAAATAAAGCTCCTACTGCTGCAATTGCTACAACAGTAATAACAGTCATATTTAATTCACCTGTTGCTTCTTTCATATTTTCTTATTCCTCCTATCTTATATACTAAATTATATAATTTTTTTTAAGTATGTGCAAGATATTTTTATAATTAGCTATAACAATAACATTTGCTTATAGTAACAAAATTAAAGATAATAAAAAGTTTTTTTAAAATTTTAAAGGAAATCACTAACTTTTCCTTAATATATATATTAGATAGTAAAAAATTAAGGAAGGAAGATACTATGATTAATGAAAATATTTTTAAATTTAGAAGAAATAGAGGTGAAGACTTTCAAATCCCAATTACCAGTGATACAGCATTTAAAAATGTAATGAAACATGAAAGACAATATATTAATAAAATAATGACTGAGTTAATTGGCTTACCACTGTCTTCTATTACTAGCGCAGTATTCGTTGATAATATAACACCGGTGCCAATTAAAAATAATAAAGTAATGGTTGTTGATTTACTTTTAGAAGTAAATGAGAATAACTTTATAAATATTGAAGCTAATAGTTATAGTGGTGATACCTTAATTAAAAATGCTTCTTATGTTTATAGGCTAATACTAGATAAACAAATAAAAGGAGAAAAATATACAATAATCAATGTCAATCAGTTAAATTTTGACGCATATCATTTTAAATTCAATAAGAAGATAATAAATGTTTTTACTACGCGTGAAGAAAATACGAATGAATATTTACCAAATATGCCGAGATTTATTCATATAGCTCTTGATAACTTGGAAAAAAATACATATAATGAAGCTATAAGTGATTGGTTATTTCGAGCTTTGAAATTAATGAAATCAACTAGTATAAAGCTTAGTAAAGAAATTGCTGGCGATGATGAAATATTAAGGAGCGTGGCAAAGTATATGGAAGATTTTTCAAAAGATGGATATAGTTTAATATACTATGATGAAGAAGAGGAAAATAGAAAACTCCAAAATTTTGCTTTAGATAATGCAACTAAAAATGGTGTTGAATTAGGTAAATTAGCCGGTATTGAAATCGGTATTAAGTCTGGAGCTAAAGAAAAAACAATAGAAATAGCTAAAAAGTTAATAAAACAAGAAGTGCCATTAGAAACGATTGCAATCTCAACAGAGTTACCACTCGAAAAAGTTAAAGAACTATTTGATGAATTTAAAAAAGAGAAAGATAAAAAATAAGCTCATACTTAGTAATTAGTGATATGAACCCCGTTTCTTGGACATAGAAACGAGGTTTTTATATGGAAAAATTAAGTTATGAAGATAAAGTAAAAATTTATTATGAAAAGAAAAAAGGAAGATCAAGAAAAGATATTGCTTCTAAGTATAAAATCCAAGAATCAAATGTACAGTATTTAGTAAGATTAATTGATAAACATGGATTTGATGTTTTAAGAACAGAGTTTTAATAAATAACGAATCGAGTTTATCTGTGGCAATTGATGAAAAATTATCCAGCTTAGGAATGTTAATAAATTGGATTAAACAATATAAAGAAAATTGCTATAATATGGTTGAACGAAAGCGAGGTCGTCCGACTATGATTAAGAAGCCAGAACAAATTAATAAAAAAGAAACTATTGAAGAAGAAAATGAAAGATTAAAAAAGGAAAATTTATATTTAAAAGCCGAGCTTGAATACTCAAAAAAATTGAGAGCCGTTGTTCAAGCAAGGAAGAATCAACAACACGAGAAAAAGTAAATGTTGTTAGTGAACTACGGCTAAAATATCCATTAATGATTCTTCTAAAAGTATCTGGTTTAGCTA
>CAKOKU010000015.1 GCA_934095865.1 uncultured Bacilli bacterium | reverse complement strand
TTTTGACTAAAATATTTAAAACGAAATAACAACTTATTATATCATATTATTTCAAAATCCGTCAACTAAGAATTTTTTCTCTCAAATTTTAAATCATAACCGAGTATATCTGCAATTAAAATCATTTCTCTATGGGTGATAGTTTCATTGCGGAGTTTGTTTGACAAATTTTGCATTGAGTATGGCTTGTTTAGTCTTTTTGATAATGCTTCTGCAAGTTCTGTCAAATTTACATTGACATCCAATAATATCTTTTTTAAATCATTCATTATTGACATTGTTTTAACTCCATTTATCCATTTAAAATTATATAAATTCATTGATAATTTAACGAATAAATGGAATATATCGTTGACTTATAAATAAAATAATGTAATAATAAATACATTCATTTAACGAGGTAACATTTTGAAAAAATTATTTAAGGGTTTTACTTTAGCGGAAGTATTGATTACTTTGGGTATTATTGGTGTAGTTGCAGCGATGACTATTCCGACATTAATGGCAAATTTGAGAGCTGAAAAATTGAAATCACAATTTGAAAAGACATATGCAGATTTGAATGTAGCTTCACGAGCTTTCTATGCTGATAATGATATGTCATTTAGAGATTATCAAGATTCTATCTATACTGGTTCTCAGTATAGTGGAACATCGTTAAAATATTTTATGTCATATTTTAAAGGTACTCAATCACAAGGATATTCCACATCTTTTGAAAATAGAAGAGGGTTAAAGAATTTGAACTTAAATGGGCAAGAAATAACTCAATGGCCGTGCGATCAATCTGATATGGAGATGGATATTTCTGGAAGATTGTTCTCAATGGATGATAATGCGGCTCGTTATAATCTCCCAACTGGTCCAAAAATCTGTGTAGATATAAATGGTGTTGATAGACCCAATAAATGGGGTGTTGATAGATTTGTTTTTGTTTTTACTGATACTGCGGCGGTTGTTCCATATACGGGAACATCTTGGAATGGTCTGACGCTTCAAGAAACGGATGAAAAAATAATTGCCCAATATTGTAGTACTTCGACTACAACGCCTGTTCATTCTTGTGCGTATTTTGCTCATAAAAATATTAGTCCGACAGGTAAAGGTAATTATTGGCGTGATTTTTTGAGAGGAAAATAGTTTTTAAGTCTATAAGTTGGTTATGTGTCGGCGTGGCAACGCCGACCTACTTTTTGAAGATAATAAGGAAATAGGGAATATAAAAATAAGTTCATTATAGTTACGTCATTCTGAGGGATTTGCAATTGGGATAATAAAATAAATTACAAATTTACCCGAAGAATCTCAAACTTTACCCACTAGTAAGAAATACTTCGCTTCGCTCAGTATGACGTTGTAATTTGCTATTCTTCTCCAAGAGAATGGTAGAAAGTGAAAATCTTTTTGAAAGATGTGGATGTGGGAAAATTAGAATGCAAAAACTCCCAGAGATGGATTCGAACCATCGTTAAAAGAGCCAGAATCTTTCGTCCTGCCACTAGACGATCTGGGAATAATAAAATTGTTCAAGTAGATTTTAGCATTAGAAAATTTATTTACAATAGCTTCTGTGTGTACCATTTACTCGCAAAATGACAAATCTTAATCAAACAATGATAAACATTTGTCCTTAATATCAAGTGCTATGTCTTTTGCTTGTTTTTCTTTTAGCCCAATGTTTTTAGCAACTGATAAAATGTCTTCTAAATCTGGATTTTTACCTTCTCCGTTGATTGTAGTTGCGTGTTCTCCGTTGAAGGATGAACTGTAAGTTAAGTCATAAGCAGGGGATAAGTGCCATTCTTTTTGGGTTTTCATCATACAAAAAGGAAAAATTCTTTGAATGGTCATCTCTGTTATGCGCAAAAACATTGAAACACATTAACCTGTATAACTGTTCAATATCCTGATAATTCTTTGTTAGTTCAAGCGTCAATTTCATCAAAATATTATAATCAAGATTTGGTAAACGGTGGCTTGTTTCTAATAATCCGCTAACAGATATCATGTGTATTTTCTTGCCGTTTTCTCTATCAAATCGTTTTATGCCAAAATATCCTGAACAAATTTTTGATTCAAAAAGCCGAGTTTCACTCATTTTTATTCCGCAATCCTTAGCACAAAGAGAATATTTATATTCCTGCTCTCTGATATTTTTAGGATCCTGTGATGATGGAAATTTTATTATCCAATCTCCACTGTTTATTTTTGTAAGGATTTTTGGTCTTGCTCCGCCTGATGAACCGCCAAGTTTAAAAAGCTCATCCAAATTATCAGAATTTTGTGATTCCAATATTTTTGAACATTCAGCAGCAAGTTTATCATAATTAGATTCCTCTTTTGTTGTTTCAAATTTGTGTTCCGGTTTATATGTTAGTGCTCCCATACCGCTTTCTTGTACAACCGCAAGCCGATTTAAATTATCAATTTCACTCCTTTTAATATTTCCAAAGCTTTATTTTCATAAGGCCCAAGATTTATATTTTGGAACTCTTTAAGTTGAGAAATACTGGCTCTCCATAAAATAGAAATAAAAAATTTTCGCAACTTATCATAATCAAAATCCGCAGATCTTAAATAATAAATTTTCTGATAAACATCACGATGAACTAAATGTTTAGATACTTCTTCAAGTAAAACACGATATCTTTCCTTGTTAAATTCGCCTATAATATCTACATCGCATTCGTGGCACAAAATATTTTTATCTATAGCTCCAGCTTGCTGAGTTTTTGATTTCCCTTCAAACGGATCAATTGATTGATAGTGCTCTTTTTATAAATTAAATAGAACTTTCTAGGAATTATGTGAGCCCCTATTAAATCTTTTTCTTGTCCACAAAATTTACATTTTTTATTAATTTCGTTCATTCTATAATTTTATACGCAAAATATATAGACTAAAATACATTTTACAAAAGTTAATTTGTTGAATTAATTAAAAATTTCGTATATTATATTTCTGTTATTTAATAACAAAATTTGTTATTCATAAGAGAGCTTAATATGATTAGAATCAAATTGTCTGAGTTACTTGGTAAAAACAAGATGACACGTAAAGCACTTGCTGAGCTTGTTGGAACCAGAGCAAATACAATAGGAGATCTATATAATGAAAAGTAAAACGTATAGATTTAGACCTCCTAAACAAAATTTGCAATGTTTTAAAATGTGATTTGTTAGATTATCATCCTGATAAGAAAAAATAATAAGAAAAGGGTAGTAAAACGCGGTATATAAATGAAAGAGGAGAGACAAATAGAAGAAGAATTCATAGAATTCTTGGTATCAGAACAAAAATATATCTATAGAAAAGATATTAAAGATAGAGCAACACTTGAAGCTAATTTCAGAAATCATTTTGAACGATTGAATCAAGTACACCTCAGTGATAATGAGTTTAGTCGCTTAAAAGAAGATATTATTAAACCCAATGTATATGAAGCTGCAAAAGCATTAAGAGAAATAAATACATTAATGCGAGATGATGATACCCCATTACAATATACTCTTGTAAATATTTCTGATTGGTGTAAAAACGAATTTGAAGTAATAAATCAGTTAAGAATTAACACCGAAAATAGTAATCATCGCTATGATGTAATTATATTAATAAATGGACTTCCACTAGTTCAAGTTGAATTAAAAACATTACATATTACGCCTAAAAAAGCGATGGAACAGATTGTAAATTATAAAAATGACCCCAGAAATGGATATACTAATTCCTTACTTTGTTTTATGCAACTTTTTATTGTAAGTAATGAGTCAAGCACGTACTACTTTGCGAACAATAATGTTGAGCATTTCAGTTTTAATGCAGATGAAAGATTTTTACCAATATACGTTTTGACAGATATGAATAATAAAAAAATTACTCATTTGCATGATTTTTCAAAACGTTTTTTAGAAAAATGTAGTTTAGGACATTTAATTAGTCAGTATATGGTACTTGTTGCAAGTGAACAAAAACTATTGATTATGCGTCCATATCAAATATATGCTGTTAAATCTATCATGGGGTGTATACTTGAAAATAGAGGTAATGGCTATATATGGCATACAACAGGAAGTGGTAAAACATTAACTTCATTCAAAGCTTCTACATTATTAAAAGCAAGAAATGAAATAGAAAAGTGTTTATTCGTTGTAGACAGAAAGGATCTGGATAGACAAACTCGCTTAGAATTTAACAAATTTCAGGAAGGTTGTGTAGAAGAAAATACCAATACAGAAAACCTTGTAAGGCGTTTAAAGTCTGATGATTATAAAGATAAAGTTATCGTGTCAACAATTCAGAAATTAGGATTAGCACTAAATGATGATAGTAAGCATAACAAAGAAAAACGAAAAAATGGAGAATTAACATATAAAGAACGTTTATCACAGTTAAGAGACAAACGTATTGCAATTATATTTGATGAATGCCATCGTTCACAATTTGGAGATTATCATAAAGCAATTAAAGAATTCTTTCCAAGAGCTCAACTTTTTGGTTTTACTGGTACTCCAATTTTTGAAGAGAATGCCACATACAAACAAATAGATGGGACTGTGGGATCTTTAGTTACAACAAAAGATGTTTTTGAAAAAGAATTGCACGCATATACAATTACTAACGCAATTGATGACAGAAATGTTTTACCTTTTAATATAAATTATTTTAAGCTTGATGATGAAGCTAAAGCATCAAAAATTAGTATAAAAAAAGCAATTGTAAAAGAAATTATAAAAAATCATGATAAAGCAACAAACAATAGAAGATTTAACGCTATATTTGCGACTGCTTCAATAAATGATGCAATAGAATATTATGATTTATTCAAAACTGTTAGCAAAGAATACGCTACAAATAATCCGTTAAATATTGCTTGTGTATTTTCGCCTCCCGCAGAAGGTAATAAAGATGTTCAACAACTGCAAGAAGATCTGCCACAAGAACAAGCTGATAATAAGAAAAATCCAGAAGAAAAGAAAGCTGCTTTAAAAACAATAATTGATGAATATAATACTCAATTTAGAACAGCACATACAATAAATGAATTTGATTTATATTATCAAGATGTTCAAAAAAGAATAAAAGATCAACAATATTCTAATCATGATTATTCCCATGAAAATAAAATAGATATAACTATTGTTGTTGACATGTTATTAACAGGTTTCGATTCAAAATATTTGAACACTTTGTATCTTGATAAAAACTTAAAACAACACGGATTGATTCAAGCTTTTTCAAGAACAAATAGAATTCTAAATGATACAAAACCTGCTGGATTAATTTTTGATTTTAGAGGTTTAAAAGAAGAAGTAGATGAAGCAATAACTCTATTTTCTGGACAAAATAATAGTAAAAAGGCAAAAGAAATCTGGTTAGTTGATCCTGCTTCTGTTGTTGTTGAGAAATTAAATAATACTATAAACAATTTAAAAACATTTATGGAAGCTCAGGGTTTAGAATACAGGCCAGAGGAGGTATATAACTTAAAGGGTGATATTGCGAAATGTGAATTTATAAACAAATTTAAAGAAATTCAAAGAATAAAAACTCAATTAGATCAATATATAGATATTCAAGAAGAACAAAAGGATGAGATAAATAAATTGGTTCCAGAAGAGCAAATGCAAGCTTTTCGTGGTGTATATTTAGATGTTGCTCAAAAAATAAAATTGCAACAAGAAAAAGACACAGATGATATTCCAAATATAGTAAGAGAAGTAGATCCTGAGTTTATTTTATTCTCATCAGCTCTAATTGATTATGATTATATAATGTCACTTATTTCTAAAAGTACACAATCAAATGATCCGAAAAAAGAAACTATGAGTAGAGAACAACTCATCAAATATTTATCTTCGAGTTCTAATATGATGGAGGAACGAGAAGATATAATAGAATATATTAAATCTCTTGAAACTGGTAGAGGAATGAGTGAAGAAGAGATTAAAAATGGCTACAAAAATTTTAAAGAAGCAAAATCAAATAAAGCTATTTTTGATATTTCACAAAAACACAATATTGATATAGGTTTATTAAAAACATTCATTGAAGAAATAATCAAATTAAGCCGTTTCGATGGTGAAAAGTTAACAGACTTAATGGAACCATTAGAATTAAGTTGGCGTGAAAAAACAAAAAAAGAACTTGAACTAATGGAGGATTTAATTCCTTTGTTAAAGAAAATGGCAAATGGTAAAGAAATTATTGGATTAAATGCTTATGAATAAAATGAAAATAAAAAATCCTAGATATAGATTTCAAGATTTTTTTAATAATAATTGGGAAAAGGTTAAATTTAAAAAGTATATAAAATTATATCGTGGGAGTTCTCCTCGTCCAATCCAAGATTTTTTAACAAATGAAAATGGTATAAATTGGATAAAAATAGGAGATACAAAAAATTCAAAAAATTATATAATTTCTTCTGTTGAAGAACAAATCACTAAAGAAGGGGCTAAACAATCACGTTTTGTTGAAAAAGGTGAACTAATTCTTGCAAATTCAATGAGCTATGGTAATACATACGAACTAGGGTTAAATGGTTGTATATATGATGGTTGGTTTGTACTTCGAGAATATGGACCATATTTTAATAAAACTTTTTTAAAATATCAATTAAACTCAAACTTACTTCAATATCAATATAAAAGACTTTCTGCAGGAGGTATAGTAAAAAATATTAGTAGTGATATAGTATATGCTACAAAATTGTTTTATACGTCTGAAAAAGAACAAGAAAAAATAGCAGAGTGTTTAAAATCTGTAGACGATTTAATTCTATCGGAGGAAGAAAAACTTGAAAAATTAAAATCTCATAAAAATGGTCTTTTACAAAAATTATTTCCACAACAAGATAAAAATATTCCCGAATTAAGGTTTCCTAAATTTAATCAAAAATGGGATATAAAGAAACTTGACAATATTTGTATATTTAGAAATGGGGGTTCATATGAGAATAATATTGTTGAAAATGGCAAATATAACTTAATTACATTAAATAGTATTGATATTGATGGAAATTTAAAAGATAAACATCACACAATAGAATATGGCGATTGGTATTTACGTAAAAATGATATTGTTATGATTTTAAGCGATGTAGCCACAGGGAGATTCCTAGGACTGTCCGCCCTTATACCACAAAACAATAAGTTTGTTTTAAATCAACGAGTTGGACTTCTGAGAACTAATAAAAATAAATCTCCAGATTATATAAGATACTTCATAAATCAAAATCAAAAATATTTTATGACTCATGGACAAGGTGCAAATCAAAAGAATCTATCAAAAGAAGATATATTATCGTTTTGTATAAAGATTCCTAAAAAAATAGAAGAACAGCAAAAAATTGCGGACTGTATATCATCTATTGATGATTTAATTTCTGTTCAAATAGAAAAAATTGAAGCTTTAAAGCAACACAAAAAAAGCTTGTTGCAAGGTTTATTTCCTTCTATAGAGGAGGTCGATAATGAGTAATACAATCCCAAAAACAATAGAAAAAAATACTTTTGATAAAATTCAAAAAAAATTAAACAATGAAAAATATTCTCATTATAAAAAAATCATAACGGAGAATTATAAATGTCCAAGGGGAATGGCAGAATACAATTTAAAAGAAAATTTATCGGAAGAAATATTAAAAAAAATTGACTTTGTATTAAAACGGATTAGTTTTATAGATTTCTCAACATTATATGACATATCTGAATACTTGAGAATGCTAACAGAAGAAAAAAAATATATAATTATATTTGCATACAATGGCACAGGTAAAACTAGGCTGTCATGTGAATTTAAAGCAATTGGACAAAAATTAAATGAAGAAACAGGGGGAAAATCAGCTGATACTCTTTATTATAATGCTTTTACCGAAGATCTTTTTCATTGGGATAATGATTTAGAAAATGATGATAACAGAAAGCTTATTCTAAATACTAATTCCAAATTTTTTAGCGGGATTAAAGAATTTGAAATGGAAAATAGAATCCGTCCTATATTACAAAAATATGCTGATTTTGATTTTCATATAACTTATGAAGAAGATGAAGAGTCATATGTAACTTTTAACAGAAATGTTATTGAAAATGGTATAAGTAAGCAAGTTGACAATATAAAAATATCGCGTGGCGAAGAAAATATATTTATTTGGTGTTTCTTTTTAGCAATTGTACAATTAGTTATAAATAAAGAACCTGTTTATAATTGGGTTAAATATATATATGTAGATGATCCAATTTCTTCACTTGATGACAACAATGTAATTGCTATAGCAAGTAATTTAGCACAAATGATGAAAAAGGACGATGCTAAAATAATTGTATCAACCCATCATACTTTATTCTTTAATGTGTTATGTAATGAAATTGGAAAAGCAGAACAATTATTTCTGCAAAAAAAATCTAATGATGAGGGTTATATACTAAAAGATACTTCTAAAACTCCTTTTTTTCATCATATAGCATTATTAAAGGAATTGAAAAAAGCAGCAGATTCTGGGGAATTATATACATATCATTTTAATATTTTAAGAAACATACTTGAAAAGACTGCTTCTTTTCATGGGTTTGCACACTTTTCTTCATGTATAAAACGGGCGGATGACGATGAAGAAGGTTTAATTTATAAAAGGATTGTGGATTTAATGAGCCATGGAAATTATTCTATTTTTGAACCAAAAGAAATGGTTAATGAAAATAAAGAATATTTTAAAAAAGTTTTAAATACTTTTCTTGAAAATTATAGTTTTAATGAAAAATTATTTGAGGAAACTCAATTGGAGGATCAATAATGAACGATACCAAACAAAAAGAATTAGGTAAAACATTATGGAATATAGCAGATCGTCTTCGTGGTGTAATGAATGCAGACGATTTTCGTGATTACATGTTGTCTTTTTTATTTTTAAGATACTTGTCTGATAATTATGAGACTGCAGTAAAAAAAGAACTTGGTAAAGATTATGTTGAATGTGAAAAAAAACTAAATAAAATATTAGAAAATAACGAGCACGATTCTCTTATTAAAAAATTAGAAAATCAAATTGATAATTTTTATAAAAAACAGAATCTTTCATCAAGTGAATTAACACGTAAAGTCAAAGAAGAAAAAGAAATGTTAAACAGTAATAAAATTACACCTTTTATCCTTTGGTATATAGAAAATCTTGATTGCATAACTGATTTTGAAAAACAAATGAAAAGAAAGATTCATTTTATTATAAGACCACATTATTTGTGGAGTAATATTTCTGAACTTGCAAGAACTCAAAATCCATATTTGCTTACTACATTGCAAAAAGGTTTTAAATTTATAGAAAATGAGTCTTTTGATAGCAAATTTAAGGGATTATTTTCTGAGGTTAACTTGGATTCAGAAAAACTTGGCAAAAATTACACTTTAAGAAATAAAAAACTGTGTTCAATCATAAAAGAGATAGCCAATGGCTTATCAGAATTTCCTAATGATACTGATATATTGGGGGATGCATATGAATATCTGATTAGTGAATTTGCTGCTGGTTCGGGAAAGAAAGCCGGAGAGTTTTACACTCCACAACAAATATCAACAATTCTTTCGCGTATTGTTACACTGGATTGTCAAGATCCTAGCACAGGTCCTAAAAGTGAATTAAATAATGTATTAGACTTTGCTTGTGGCTCCGGCTCATTACTTATAAATGTAAAAAAACATATAAAAAATGGAAAAATAGGCCAGATATACGGGCAAGAAAAAAATATTACGACTTACAACCTTGCACGAATGAATATGTTACTGCATGGTCTTAAGGATTCTGAATTCCAAATATATCATGGTGATTCATTGATGAATGATTGGAATTTATTAAATGAGATGAATCCGGCTAAAAAGTTAGAGTGCGATGCAGTAGTTGCTAATCCTCCTTTTAGTTATCGATGGGAACCAGATGAATCTTTAGCAGAAGATTTTCGGTTTAAAGGATATGGTTTGGCTCCAAAATCAGCTGCCGATTTTGCCTTTTTATTACATGGTTTTCATTTTCTAAGCGATAATGGCACTATGGCTATTATTTTGCCGCATGGTGTTTTGTTTAGAGGTGGTGTAGAAGAAAAAATTAGAACAAAACTTTTAAAAGATGGTAACATCGATGCAATAATAGGATTGCCACCAAATCTGTTTTTCTCAACGGGGATACCTGTTTGCATATTAGTTTTGAAAAAATGTAAAAAATTTGATGATGTCTTATTCATTAATGCTAGTGATAAAAAATATTATGAAAAGGGCAAAAAACAAAATATGTTACTACCAAAACATATTGATAAAATCATAGAAACATATCAATATCGAAAAGAAGATGATAAAACATATTCTAGACGTGTTTCAATGAAAGAAATTGAAAAAAATAAATTTAATTTAAATATCTCAAGATATGTTAGCAATATAGAAGAGGAAGAAATTATTGACCTATCTAAAGTAAAAGAAGATTTAGATAGAATTGAAGAAGAAATAGAAAATGCTAAAAAGAAGCACAACAAATTTTTAAAAGAGCTTGGTCTACCAGAATTAAAATAATTTTTACAAATAAAAATTCATATAACTTTCATCAATAATATCTTGTTCGATACCGATGTAGCGAAGGGTGATGGCTGAATATGAATGGTTGAAAATCTTCTGCAGAAGTTCAATGTTATCAAACTGTTTATAGTGGTGATAGCCGAAAGTTTTGTGCAGCGAGTGCGTACCGATTCTATCAGGAATATTCAGAAGTTTTGCAGCTTTGCTTATAATCCTGTAAGCCTGATTGCGGTCAATCCGATTATGCTGCTGCGTTATAAATAGCGGTTCCTCGGGGTTGCGGTCGTTTACAAAATCTTCAAGAACAACTTTTAACCCCAGATTAATCGAGAAACGTTTGTTTTTATTGTTTTTTTACGTATCTCAATAAAATCCCGTCCTTTAACGTCGCTGACATTGAGTCTCAAAATATCAGAAATCCTCAAACCGTAATTTATCCCGAAAATAAAAAGCACAAGGTCGCGTTTTTTGCGTTTCAGCACGGCCTTCATTTCCTCGATATCCTCTCTATCCCTTATCGGCTGAACAATATTCATATTTCCTCCTATATTCCAAAATAGTCTACTCCCAAGTGGTACCTGATGAAAAACTCAAAATCCTTGCTGTATCTTTTGCCCGTAATGAGTTTAGAAACTTAGCTTTCTGTCATTTTTAGTCGTTTTGCAAGTTTCTTTTGTGTAAATTCTTTTTGCCTCAATGCAAGCCGAATAGCGAGTTCACGCCTGTATAAAAACACGCTTTTTGTTTTTGCCAAATTTTCATCGGCACGTTGTTTAATATAATCAATGCTTTGTAGCTCTTTTTTCTTCATTAAAACCTCCGAAATACTCTGGGGAAACACATCTTAACTCTGTTTCGAAGAAACATCAAGTCCATAAATTTTTGTGTTTGAATGATACGAAATTACTCGGAAACAGTTCCAATTTGAGGTCGGAAGAGTGATATATAGAGTATGGACAAATACATTTCAATTCAAGAATTAGCAGACCTTAAAGGTGTCAGTACTCGGGCAATTCGGATGTCGCGTGATAAATATGTCACTCGCGAAATTATTGTCAGAGACGGAAAAAGTTTTGAAATTTTGTTATCAAGTATTGAGCCTGAATTTGAGGAAAAGTATCTTAACCAAAAAAACACAAATAACTTCGGATTCGACGGCTTTGATTACTGTCACGCAATCAAAAAATCTTCCGACCAAAGTGAATGAAATTGCTTTGGCGCGGTTGGATCTGCTCAGGGAATGGAATAAATACAGGAATGCTCATCCGAAAGGTAAAACCCGTGCGGGGATTGAGTTTATCGAAAGCTACAATACTGGCATGTTGTATCCGCATATTTTTTAAGATACTTGGTAAAACCTCAATCGGCTCTGTTGAAAGGTGGAAACGGAAGTTAGGCAATACAATGGATTATCATTTGTTATTGCCAAAATATGAGTATTTGACAGAATTTCGCACGTCTTTAACGGATTATGAAAAACAAGTGTTTTTGAAAATTCTGCTGCATCCGAACAAATTTTGTGTCGGAAAAGCCATTTCTATAACAAAGCATATTTTATCAAAAGATGAGCCCGTAAATGTTGCAGATGTTACATTTCGCCGTTATGCAAATTGGTTTCGGGATAATCATTATGATATTTGGACGTTGGCGCGAGATGGCGAAAAAGCTCTGAAAGATACTGTCGGGCCTTATATTTTGCACGATATTTCAAAGCTTGAAGTCGGGGATGTTCTTGTGGCTGACGGGCATAAATTATCCTTCCTTGTTCAAAATCCCTTCACGGGAAAGCCTGTAACTTTAATCGGATTTTTGGATTGGAAATCAACGACACTTGTCGGGTATGAGATTATGCTTGAAGAAAACACTCAAAGTATCGCATCGGCTCTGCGTAACGCAATAATCAATTTGGGGAATATCCCAAAAATCGTTTATCAGGATAACGGCAGAGCGTTCGGGGCAAAGTATTTTGTGAACACGGATTTTCAGGAAACAGGGTTTGAGGGGATTTATGCACGGCTTGGGATTCAAACGGTTTTTGCAAAGCCGTGCATAACGCAAGGACAAAGGTTATTGAGCGGTTTTTCAAAGAGTTTCAGGAAAGTTTTGAAAAGCTTTTGCCAACGTATTCGGGTTCAAGCATTGAGAATAAACCAGCACATTTTAAGCGGAATGAGAATTTTCATAAGCAATATTTTAAGCCGAATTATTATCCGACAATCGATGAGGTTAAAATGCTTGTCGATAAATGGCTTGAATTTAAGAATGCTCAACCTTGCCCGAATGATAAAACGCGAACAATAGCGCAGGTTTTTAAAAACAGGACAAAAATCAAGATTGATACCGCACGGCTTGATGATTTGATGATGACCGCTGACATTAAAACGATTTATCAAAACGGGATTCGGTTCCTCGGAACTTTTTATTATCCTGATAAATTGTATGGGCTCAAAACTCAGGTTATGATTCGATATTCGCTTTTTGATTTGACAGAGATTAGAGTTTATACAACAAAAAATCAATTTATATGTGTCGCAAAACGCGTTACAGGTACTCATCCGATGGCATATCGTATGGGAACTGTCAAGGATATTGAAGATTTTAAGCAGAAAATTCAAAAGCAAAAACAGCTTAAAAATAAGACTATTAAAGGACTGCAGAAATTTTTGCCGAATGTGGATTTGAAGTTTATTGAAAAAGATATTGAGGAAAATGTTCAAGAGGTTATTGACGTTAAGCCCGCAAAGCCGAGAAAGCCGACACCACGAGAAGAACAGATGAACGCGCCTGTGTTTTTAAATAAGTACGAAAAGTTTGAATGGCTTATGAAAAACGGCTGTACCAATCAGGAGGACAGGGCGTGGCTCGCTGAATACAAGCAAAGTGAGGAATATAGAGGTCTCTATGAAACGTAAATTTGTGATAACGCAGAATGTAAAACGATTTGTGGATTTGATGGATACGCTCAAAAATGCGCCCGCGAATTTGCCGAAGATGGCACTTGTTTATGGTGATTTTGGGCTCGGCAAGTCGCAGATGATTATGTGGTGGGTTACGAATAACGATGCGATTTATGTGCGGTGCAACCACAAGATGTCTGCGCATTGGTTTTTGACCGAAATCGTCGAGGAGCTTGATGAGGTGCCAGCATATCTGACGTCGCTTTTGTTTAAGCAGATTGAGGACAAATTACGCGAACAGCCGAAGGTTTTGGTGATGGATGAAATTGATTTTCTGCTCAATAACTCTTCTGCGATTGAGATTGTCTGCGACTTGCACGACAAAATTGGAATTCCCGTTGTGCTTGTCGGGATGAGTATAGCAGAGGCTAAACTCAAACGGCATAAGCATATTTATGACAGACTTTTAGGTGTGTTGAAGTTTGAAACTTTTAATAAAAATGATGTCGAAAAAATTGTGTCGGAGATTTCGGAAGTTGAGTCTGAGCCTGATGCTATGGAGTTGATTTTCAACAAATTCAACCAGTTCAGGCAGATTGTAAAACTTATAAATAAAGTCGAAACCGTTGCCGCGATGAACAATTTGGGTGTGATTACGCCAGCCGTCTTGGTGGGAATATTAAATGAAAGATAAAATTTTAAAGTTTGCCAAACGGCTTGATAAATTCAGGCTTGAAGATATAGAGTCGATTATAGGTGAGGATGGTGTAAAAGATATTTTACAGGCATTAGTTGCTGACGGGCAGTTGGATTTGGTTGGCGAGATTTATTCTTGCAGAGAACCTGTTAAACATTTACCCTTGCCGTTTTACTTTAAGTTTCATTCTCAAGAAAAAATTGAGATGATAAGAAAGTGTTTTTGTGCCAGGGTAAAGTCAAAACATGCAAGTTTTCTTTTGGATATTGCGGATGCTACGGTGCAGAATTTTTATAAACATTTTCGGCAGATGATTTATGAACGGCAGTTGAATACCCTTAAAACACATTTTGAACGAGATCCGAAAATTCCAAAGATGCGAAGGTTTTACGATATACCGGTTTATTTTTATCTGTACGACGATAAACTTTTTGTAGTCGATAAACCACTCCCAAATGAAACAAAACCTCGCATAGCATGTGGCAGAGCGCATTTGGAGGTATGAAAAAGATTTTAATATCTTAATATTTAAAATCTTGCAAGCATATTTATAATATAATCGGTACAGTGTTAATTATATAAGAATTTTAAAATGAATAAAAATTCAAAAATAAAATTAGGATATGAAGTTTCTCCAACATCACATAAAGGTGATGCCGAGTTAGAATTGCCATCATAAGGCACTAATGAATTATGTGTCGCAACAGCAACTTTCTTAAATACATTAAGCAATTGTTCACAGAAAGTTGTAAATATGTTTTATAATGGAATGTCAACATTAGGAAGACCTATTGGTGCAATTATAGATGGGAAAACAGCATCTATTGAACTAGCTAATCAATCAATATATTTAAAACTTGCAATGACTAAAGAAGCAAATATGAGAAAACATTTAGCCTACATAGCAAAAGAATTTGATGAAAAAGTAAAAAAATAATGAAGATATCTCTGATAGCCTTATTGAAACTGATAAATTACTGCTAATTCGAGATAATGTATCGACTACATCTGAAGAAAAAGTTTTAAAACTCTGGGCAAAACTATATACAGAAGAAGCATGTAAGCCAGGTACGATAAGTAGAAAAGCAATAAAATTAATTGAAATATTGGATGCAAAAATAGCAGATATATTAGAAAATGAAATATTCCCATATTGTGATCAAGTAGGTTTTTATTGGGGTAATTCAGATGACTTCAACTCAATAATTACGGCTATTGATTATGGGTTTCTAGAAACATCAAATCTTGGAAGAAAGGGATTATACGTTGATTACCCTGAAATTATTTCTTTTGGTAATTATAATGTTTTGATTTGATTATGCTTCTAAAAATCCAGGGTATCGTTTAACAAAGCCCGCAATTGAAATAAAACAATGCTTAAATAAAACAAACATTGATATTTTAGATGTTATTTCAAAAACAATAAATGATTGTACCCCAAATTGACTAATAAATGATGAAATTAAGAGTAATATGAAATTCAAAAAATCCATTAAAAATGATGAGAAATATGTTATTTGTAACAATGAAGATGTCGTTGTATTCCCACAAAATAAACAGTACAAAACAATAGAGGATTATCGTGTATACACCATGGCGAATATAGAATTTATAAATAATTATGAAAAGTATATAAAAATGGTGGAAAATTAACTTCCGACAAGGTTCCGAGTTTGGGGATAGGTAAATTCAAAACGGACTTTTTGTCTGGAAGTGTCATAGGAGAATGAGACGATATATTTAGGGTATAGTGATTTGAGCGGATATATTGTGGAAAGTTGCCGCCAAATTGTGGACAATAAAGTAACTTTTGGAGTAGGTTCAGTCAACCACTCGTAAGCGGGTTAAAGTCAAACACAAAGCCCAGTTTCGGCAGAAAAATCTTTTTTTCAAATGTCCCATTAAAACCCGGTGTGGCAATTATTTTTTTCTATATTGACCTTTATCATTGGAAGGAAGATGAATTTTTATTGAATAACGGTTCTAGATTTTTTGTAACAGGGCTAGATAAAGAAAACGGATTTATAAATGTTAAATATCTCGGTGAATAATGTTATAAATTAAAACGAGGCATTATTAGATAATTAGATAAAATAAAGGAGATGTCATTGACATCTCCTTTATGGCCCCACCCGCCAGAAGACGCTGGAACTTTTTGTAAGTAAACTATATGAAAATATTATCAGTTTAGATAACTACAAACTTGTCAATGCTATACGAAATTATGCAAGTATTGGATAATTTTTTATTTCAAGTTCTTTGTTAATACTATTAGTAAATTAAAAAATGAATTATCTTGAACTTCGAAATTGATACCAGATAGTTTGAAATCTATTAATTAATAAAACTATGCTAAAATACAGTTGTCATATAATGTTCATGAATCGCTACAGAAGGAATGATAATGAGAAATATTGATTTACCTGCAGATGGAATAATAAAATTAAATAATAATACTCAAATGAAAGTAAGATTAAAAGAAGGTGAAAACAATAAATTAAAATTAGAAGTCTTGGATAAACCTAGTAATATAAACCGTTTTTATGGCGATTTAAAAGGTCATTTTGAAATAACTGGAGGCAGTTTAAATATAACATTTTTAAACTGCGGCAACTATAATATACAGCAATGCGAAATAGAATTTGCTCATCACATAGAATATTGGGTTTTCGGAGATTCATGTAATGCACAATATATAGATTTACATTCGAAAAGAAAAGAGATCTGTTTTAGAATTGAAAATTTAAAGCAATGGTTATACAACCCTAAAGAATCTGGTATTAATGATAATTTATGGAGTTATCTTGATAGCAATGGAGAAAATGTAAAATTAAAACAAAACGCAGATTTTATAAAAATAAAAGTTGGAAATAAGTCTAATAGTTATGAATTTACATACCAAGATAATAAATTTGTATTATCAATAATTGATGAATTTCAAACGAATTTTTTGAAATATCCAGAAATCAGTCTTTATCCAAGTTGCTATTTAAGACTTTCCTCTGAAAAAGAATTTCCAGTTCAATTTTTATATCGTATGATTCTAAAAATACAAAAGCTATTTTCTTTATTCTTTAATCAAGTTGCAAATGTAACATCAATATATGAATCAAAACAATTTGATTATTTTATAAAATATGATATTTTGACATCTGTTTCAAAACCAGATATTTTTATTCCTTATTTTAATATTAATTATGAAAAAATAAGCCAAAAACTAGAAATAATATTGCAAAAATGGTTTGAAATATATGAGGAATATAAAATGATAATAGATTCTATATGTAGCTATGAAGTATCAAATGTGTTATCATATGAAATTTCTAAAAAGGCTCAACTTCTCGAAACATTTGGGAATATAATTAGTAAAGGTGCAAATACTAGAAATGACATTAAAGCAGCCTTATCGCAACTAAATCCAAACATCTTTAACAAGATATTTAGACGAGGCGATATCATTTTTGATTTTGATATAAACAAATTAGGTGATACTACGGAGAAACAAATGTCTGCATTGAGTGAGCAAATAATGAATTTGCGTAATCATTCTATTCATCCATATAGAGATGGGAAGTTAAAAACTCCTACAGATGATAACATTGTTGAACCATTTGCCAGTAGAGAGGATTTGGATATATACGCAATTAGCACTTTGACAGGGTGCCTATCAAAAGTTTCTATTGCATTGATATTACAAAAATTGGATATAGATGATTTATATATTATGTAAAGATACATAACTTATAAAAAATGAATTATCAGAAAGTTTTAGGTTGTTCTCTCTAAATGTTGAAAACTTGAATCCTTTCCCAAAAGTACGCTCCTATTTTTCTAGATCTCTCTGATAATATAAGTTTCTTGCTTCTTGGTAATATATAATTAATTAACGAATAAACTATTTTGGCTAAATCTTCATATACACAATCTGTATTTTGTTTGTAAATAAAAAATTTATACATGACAAATGTTAATATTTGTCATGTATAAATCTAAGCCAATAATATACAAAATCACTTACTTATTTTATACAAATTTACATGCTTATACTTTACAAATTTGCAAATATGCTTTATAATTCAATTATGACAAAGAAAAGATGGTCAACAACAAAGATAGAAGAAGCGCTTAAAACAAGACGTGTTACAATGCTTGTTGGTGCCAGACAGTGTGGCAAAACAACTTTAGCTTGCGATATTGCTAAGCCTGATAATTTTGAATATGTAACATTAGACGATGAAGAAGACATTGCACAAGCAGATCCTAACGGTTTCATTAAACATGATAAAGAAACAATGATTATAGATGAAATACAAAGAGTTCCGAAACTTATCACAGCAATTAAAAAGGCTGTTGATAAAGATACTCGTTACGGTCAGTATATAATCACTGGTTCTGCTGATATTCAAAGTTTGCCATCAGTAAAGGAATCTCTTGCTGGTAGAGCAAAGAAAATTAGACTAAGACCATTTTCGTATGGTGAATATTTAGAACTTGAACCTAATTTCATGAATCGTTTAAAAAGTAAAAAATTTGTTAATAATTCTGGTTACGATAAAAGAAAGATTATTGAATTGGCGTTTAAAGGAGGTTTCCCAGAACCGTTACTTCATTTAGCCCCTACTGATATCAAAGAATGGTATACAGATTATACAGATTTGATATTGGATAATGACTTAAAATACGTTGCAAATGTAAAAAGACAAAACAAGCTAAGAATGCTTTTTAACGTAATGAACGCTTATTCATCAAAATATATTACAAAATCAGATGTAGCAAGAGAACTTGCAATTTCCAGAATAACCTTAGATGAATATCTGAATATATTAGAAAGAGTTTACTTAATTGACGGATTGCCTATTTGGTATAAGAGAGATTATGAATCAGCACAAGATAAAACTAAATATTTTGCTTGTGATACAGGTTTAATGTCTTCGATATTAAATTGGAACGAGAAAGAAGTTTACAAGGATAGTGATAAATCTGGTAAAATAACTGAAACATTTGTATATAATCAATTAGCTTCGCAAGTTGATTTAGAAAGGAATGTATCACTATACCATTGGCGTGATAGCCGTAAAAGGGAAATTGATTTTATTATAGAAACAGAAGATGAGATTTTCGGTATAGAAGTTAAATCAGGAACCGAAATAAAATTAGATGCATTTAAACATCTTGAATGGTTTAGAGATAATTTGGCAAAAGAGAAGTCATTTACTGGGCTTATTCTATATACCGGTGAACGAACAATGACTTGGTCAAATGGAATGTTTACAGTTCCGATTAATAATTTGTGGGAGTAATGATAAATCTTTTTGCCACTGTTCATGCGAGTTTTAAGAGAATTGGAGTTCTAATTGCAGGGGAAACTATGCTAATACACTTGAACACCCCTGCAAACTCGTGTCAGCAGCCTCTCTGTGAATATTTCGTCAAGGTAAAAATAAAGATTTAGTCTGTAGAAAAGTTTAGAACTTTTTATTAATACTCCATTTTAATGCCAGCATTTTGCCACAATCTTGCTACAAAGTTAGTTATAAACTTCGTTAGCCTAGTTTTCCCTCTGGCATAAATTTTTGTTTTAAAAATAAGTTGTAATTGCCGTAGTTCTCTTTTGAAATAGTTAGTTTTAGACTTTAAAGGGGATAAATAAGTTAAATTTTCAAAGAAAACTATTGGAAAATTGTTTTGGTTAGAAATGTTAAAACGTACTTGTTTTGGCTAATCGAGAAAAATTATCAGCGTGGTCGAAAAAGAAACACCCACCCAGCACCACACTCCACATAGCAATAGAGGTGGTGGAATGTGGGTGGGCTTTAAAATCCGATTGTGTTTTTGAGTTCAGATGATTTTTTGACTTTTACTTCTTCAGACAGCATTTTTGTTATTTCGTCAATATCTGTGGTTCCTAAGAAATCTACTTTCTTTTTGTGCCTTTTACATAAAACAAGCATTCAATTTATATGATAGTGGATTGTATTCTTTAAGGAGTTTAACTGCAAAACTTTACAAAGATGGATTTAGAAATAGTTCCGGAAGAAGAGTGCCACAATCCACTGTTGAATTTATCCTAAAAAACATTTTCTATACAGGAGTGTTCAAGTTTGAAGATAAAGTCTATGAAAATGCAAAGCACGTACCTCTAATCAGTAAAGAGCTTTTTTACAGTGTACAAGATAGGTTATTATCCCCTGATAAAGCTAGAAAAAAGAATTATGACTTTGCTTATACAGGATTAATAAGATGTGCACATTGTGGCTGTCGCTTAACGGCAGAATTTAAAAAAGGTAAGTATATTTATTATCATTGTACTGGTAATAAAGGTGGCGAGTGCAAAAGAGATTATATCAATGAATTAGTGGTTGATAAGACTTTTGCAGAAATTATTCGATTGATAGTGATTCCTCAAGATATTAGAGAGCGAATCTTGAAGGAGCTAAAATTTGTACATGAAAAGAAAAACGGATATTCAAAAGAAGTTAAAAATAATATTATCAAGCAAATAACAAGACTTGAGAATAGGATAGAGGAAGCGTTTACCCTCAAATTGGACAACGCTATAACTCATGATTTTTGGAAAGCTCAAAATGATAAGTTGCAAATTGAAAAAGACAAACTGAAAATTCAACTGGAAGAAATTGATAAACTTGATAAGGCATTTTACGACAAAGCCGACACACTGCTTAGTTTTACAGATAACGCACATGATTATTTCTTGAAAGGCAACCTGTTTCAAAGAAGAAAAATCATGGAAATTATTTCAGAACAAATCACATATAAAGACAAAAACTTTGATATAAAACTAAAGCCGATATTCCAAACAATAGTAGAAAATCAGTACAATTTGAAGCAAAAAAATGCTAACAATCGAACTCCTGAAACAGACATTAAAAAAGGGCTTGAAACGAATTCTTGCCCTAATAATAGAAAAAACTCCCCAGGCTGGACTCGAACCAGCAACCCTTCGATTAACAGTCGAATGCTCCGCCATTGAGCTACTGAGGATTATG
>CAKOKU010000014.1 GCA_934095865.1 uncultured Bacilli bacterium | reverse complement strand
TGCCTCGTAGCCAAGTGGTAAGGCATCAGACTTTGACTCTGACATTCCGATGGTTCGAGTCCATCCGAGGCAGCCATTTTGTTTAATTATTATTTACGTCTCGTTAGCTCAGTCGGTAGAGCATTTGACTTTTAATCAAAGGGTCTGGAGTTCGAATCTCCAACGAGACACCATTTTATGAAGTTGTGATCTCACCTAGGGTGAGATTTATGGAGGAATACCCAAGTTGGTTGAAGGGACTGGTCTTGAAAACCAGCAGGTCGTGTAAGCGGCGCTAGGGTTCGAATCCCTATTCCTCCGCCATTTCTTATTTATTTATCGCGGAGTAGAGCAGCCCGGTAGCTCGCGAGGCTCATAACCTTGAGGTCATTGGTTCAAATCCATTCTCCGCAACCATTGGTTCGTTAGTCTAGAGGCCTATGACGTCTGCCTGTCACGCAGAAGATCACGGGTTCAAATCCCGTACGAACCGCCATCTGGCTCCATAGCTCAGTCGGTAGAGCAGAGGACTGAAAATCCTTGTGTCACTGGTTCAATTCCCGTTGGAGCCACCAGAAAGCGATTATAACCCCATTTTATGGGGTTTTTAAGTGCCTAAAGTTAATTACATTTTGAAATTATTAATTTTTAATCTTAAGTATTGCTTATAAAATTAAATTAAAAAAAGCTGCAAACGTAATAGTTAACAGCTTTTTTCTATTTATTGGAGAAAATCTATGCTAAGTTTTGAATTTAATGTGTTATATTCTAAAAATGGATTGGCTTTTAGAGCTCTATTTAATATATCTTGTTGATTAGGCAGTAAATTCGGAGCATATATTTCTTTATCTTTAGCTATGTATTGTAAGGCTAGACTTAGTTGAATTATTAAAGTTTCTTCAATTGGGTTTTCTTGGTTATTGAAGTAGTGTTGAACGAAAAACAAATCAGCTATTTGAATAACATCAGCACTTGTACAGAAGATAATTGCAAAATTACCGTGCAAAATAATTCTAGTGTTGTCAGGATCTAAATTATAAAAATGGGCAATACCAGTAACAATATGTGTTTCTTTGATATCTTTGCTGAAACTACATGGCTTATTTTTAGTTACTTCTTCTAATCTTGCTAGGGCATATAAGTGAACCTTGGTAAATAATTTATCTGTATATAATAAAGGAGCATCAAAATAAATAGCTGGAGTTATTACAGGTTGTTTGTTACGGTTTGTATTTGTATTTAAAATTATGTATTGTGTTTCTGAATCGCATAAATATAAACCACCTACTGTTAGATTGACTGGTGGTGTGTAATCAAGTGGTTTGGTAGGAACCCCATTACCCATAATTGTTGATTTTGTAATTGCTTTGGCAATATCATTATGACCAATACCAACGGTTATCTTGGATAATCTTAAATTTTCATATTGTTCTGGTGTTATATATTCTTTATTTAGAAGTTGTAATAAGCTATGATTATCAGTTTCTATAAACTGACTGGCTGCCTGTCTATAAATATTGTAAATTAATTGACAAAGTTCTTCTGGAGATAAGGCGTTTTCGTTTTGATCTGCTCTTTTAAAGGCTTTATCTGGAATTTCAATATTGTCAAAGCATAGTACATCTTGATTACGCCATAGCCAACTTTGAGCAACAATATTATTTTTATTATCTCTTATGACGAATAATCTGCCATTTTTATCTGTCATGCTGTGTTCCATACAAATTTCCGCCTTATCATTTAATTTTTGACAACAATTAGTTAGAATGCCAATAACTAGTGGTAGCGGATTGTCCAATCTAGTTACTTCATAGGTAAAATCACCATACGTTCCAGTAATTCTTGGAATGCTACTAAAAATTCTTTGCTTACCAAAATTATATATTCTTTGTAGAATTTCAAATGATTTTTGGTCATAACCAGCGACGGTTACGGCATTGGCAAGTAACTCATTACCCGGTTCGACGTTAATATATCTATTTATTTTTATATAGGCTATGGCAAGGTCTAAGGTTAATGCACGATTGTTGTTGACTGTTTTGATATCTGTAAATTGACGCTTTATATTATCTATAAATTGGGCTTTGTTGTTATCTGCTAAAAGTGCTTTCATTTGTGTAGAGAGAAATTTCTGAAAATCGTAATCATAGCTTAAACTTAAATTCCCAAATATTTGATGGGCTTTAAATGGTGTTAGAATAGGAAAAGCATTGTCAGTTTCTAAGAGTCTTCGGATGGCTGTTACAAGATGTTGATGTTGTTGCTGATCAAACGTTAAAGTAAAATCTCCGTTGGAATTAGTGTGATATACTTGGCTAAAAATATCTTGACTATAATCAATGTCTATTTTTTCAGAGTAGCAGGCGGTTAAAAAGTTAATTACTAATTCTTTTGCAATTTTGTTGTCATCTTCTATTTTTTGAATGTGCTTTAATATTACATCAAATGATTGCTCCTGATTCTGACCATCTTTAGGTATTTTTATACCTTTAGTATAATGGTTAATTACTGAATTAATTTTTTCTAAATTTTCTTGAAATGTTTTTTCTATAATTTGAGGAATATAGGTCATTAAGTTGATTAATCTTTTGAATCCTTGTTCGTTATCATCAAATACGCCAAAGGTATATGCTAACTTTAAAAAAGCGGCTAGACATTCTTTAGGGGCAGTAGAAGGAATAAGCCTGACAATTTTGCGCCATTTATTTTTGCTTTTAATAAATTTATTGGCCTCGTTTATTGGAAAAGCTAACATGACCGTAGAATCTGGTAAAAAAGTTTTATTGGTTAAACTATACCAAGCTTTCATTGTAGTTACTTTTCCTTGATTTATCATTTCTGTAACGGTTATACTTTTGGCAAGACCGAGTGTAATTGCTTCTTCTAAGCCAAAAAGTCTCAAGAAAGATTGCATATTTTCTCTAGTGTTTGGATTTTTTAATAAGGCCGTAGCAATATTTTTTCCTTGAATAAATGAAATCCAATCTCGGTGTTTATTAAGTATGATAAAATCCAGTGGATGTTTATTGTCGTTATTATAAAAATAGGCTTTTAACTCGGTTGGAGCTTTGTCATCGAGAAAAAGTTCCGGATAGTTTTTTGTTAGAAATTCAGGCGCATCACCCATAGAATAGTTAATAATTCCATTCATACAATCAGCAGCAATAATGTTTTCAATTTGTTGACATAATTTAGAAAAAGTTAGTGGCATCTTTCTTGTCGTGTCGTAGATACTACCATCTATAATGGTAAGACCTTGTAATCCATTAGCTGCATAACTTAAAAATTGACCATATTTTAAACACAGTTCTAAAAAGAGAGCATTTCCTAATATTTTTAACAAATCTAAATTTTTTACTGCTCGAAAAGCTAAAAGAAGATTTTTGGATTTTAAAATGCCAATTAGTTCAGGATATCTTCTTATGTCTTCATATTTTAAAGTACCATCATAAAAATCTTTTTCTATTCTTTGTTTTTCCTGCTCTTGTATGGTTTGGATATTTTGTAAAGATATAAATATGTCAGGATAAGCCGTCTTAAAATGAACGTTTGTTTCTAAGTATGAATATGGAAAAGGGGTTTGCAGCAATTTTTGATAAATGCTTTTTTCTAGTTTTTCTTCTATTTGTTCTTGATTAAAATGAAAACTATCATCGACTGTAATAACAAGATTAGTTATACTGTTTCCGTATTTTGCACATAACTTTAAAAATTCCAAGGTTCCATATTTTTGACTATATTCCTCTTCTAGGCTGATAGTTCTAATATGTTCTTGATTTTTTGATGTTTGTTGGATAGTTGTTTTAATATCAAGAATTGATGTTGCTTTTTTATTTTGCAAGAATGGTATGTATTCAGGGTGGTTATGAAGAAGACTAGGACTTATTTTATAACTATAAAAGGCTCTTTTAAGACCAAGTGGAGCGTTTGTATCAATAAATATTTCGGGGAATTGTTTTTTGAAATTATCATCCAACCAGTCATAATTAATAGTGTTATTAAAAAGACCCTTTTGGCGCATAAAATTTAAACAAAGAGCCATTAATTCTTTAAATTCAGTATAGGATAGTTCACCATTATTACATAGGGCTAATAGACTTTCTGGAATGATGATATTTGGACTACTAAAAAAAGTGACGAAAATATTAAACATTTCCAAAGGCGTCGAGTAGCTCTCGCTTTTATGAGAAAAAAAGTTAGTTTCGTTGTCAAATGTGATAATGTTTGTTTTGTTAAAAAGTTTAATAAATTTAATCTCTTGAGGAGTTAGACTTTCTGATTGTAATAATGAATTTAGGTCTTTTGCCATAAGTTGCTTCTTTCTAATGAAGATATATTATAATTGGAAATTTTTGTGGTGGCAATAGAAAGTTTTGGTAAATAAAAACTAATAAGATTAAAGCCCTATTAGTATTATTTTTTTAATTATATAATTCTTTCTAATTTTATTCCTTCTGAGAAGTGGCATTGTTCGTGGCAAGCATAGTCAGGGAATGTACACCTTGCACCGTGACTATATTTTTCTATATCTTGAGCAAGAGGACTACAAGAATCTTCAAGAGCTTTTTTGTATCTTAATAAAGTGTTTTTGGTTTGATTTGCTATTTCTAATTGAACTGCTGTACATAATCTTTCTTTACACTTCAAAATAAAATTGTCATAAGTACCAGTTTCAGCAATGGTTACTAATTGGCCATTTGGGGTAATATTAGCAACAGAATTCATATCATTAAGCCATTCATCAACTAAAACTTTATCATCAAGAAGGATAGGGGGGATAAAGAAACCATTTTGAGGAATCATTTCCATTTGATAATCAATAGTTCTATGTCTTTGAGCTTGGGCTAATTGGGCAAAAGAGCCATCGTAAGTTGTATAATAAGGATAGCTAAAGACATCTTTAGTGTCACTTAAATTATTTCCAAATAAAGATAATTTACGATTTTTATCATTAGTTAGTAATCTTTCCTCAAGAAGATTTAGGCTATCAAGTTCTGTAATAAATTCTTGCATCGCTTGAGCTAATTTACGTTCGAAAACGTTCGTTTTATCAGCTTTATTTATATATTCCATCATCCAAGATGCTATATAATTTAATTGACGAAGTGATGTTGTGTAGACCATTTGGGTTGGCATAAAGACCGTTATTAAATAGCGGGCATTTTCTTGGGCTAGACTTCTAATTTTGGTTTCGCTAAAGCTATTAGGGTAGTGAAGTTGAATTTTAATTTTAAATATTTCTAGCCATTTATTATATAATTCAATTTCTTTTGTACTTATTATTGAATTAACACTGGTTGTTACAGGGGTGTATCTGGCTGATTTTTCACTAGTATTGTATTCTTTTTCATTGTTTAATACCATTGCTAAGATTTTGGGAATATTAGAAATGTTTAGTGAAACGCTGATATGACCATAAACACTGTGATGCCCATTATTTAAAGTTCTTTCGATGCGTCGCTGTGTTTTATTTAATGGTTCTTCGTTGATGTGATCAAAACCTTCCTTATCATAACAAACGCCGCCAATTTTTCCGGATAAAATTAATGCTCCTTCTTTATCAAATGTGCCATTTTCTTTTCGAAATTGGTTAGGCAACAGACCAATTTTTGTGTTAAATTTTTCCATTTTTCCTCCATTTGCTACCTTTTTATTCTATATGGTATTATAGCAATTCCTGAAGTTTGTATCAAGAGTTGGTTTAAAAGTGAAGCATTTTTCTTATCAAAATAAAAGAGTTTTGCAGTTCCTAAAAAATATTTAATTATTATTACTTAACATTAGATATTTGTATATTTCGCCCCAGTTATTGACGTTAATAACATTTTCTTTTTCAATTTTGTTAGATGCATTATTTTTAAAATATAAAGCACAGATATTGTTCTTTGCGGCATTCATGCAAATATTAGGGTCATCATCTATTATATAGTCAGCATTTTCGGCAAGCAATCTATCAATTTTATGTTGTTCATTATTAAATACTTTAATATTATCTATTCCTAGTTCCTTAAATTTTTCTTTTGCAATAGCCGTTTCTGCATCATTTCTTGATGTTACAACAATTAAGTCAAAGTTCTGTTTTAGTTTTTTGATAACAATGTCGGCACCAGGCATGATATTAGCAGTTTTTTGAATTATTTCTGAGTTGTCTTTATAAAATTGATCCAGTTCTGGTTGGGGCCAGTTATATCTTTTTTGGAATGTTCTTTCTGCATTGTCTATAATTGTATTCTTTTTATGAATATCAGTGTCATAAATTTCTGTGTAAACTCTATATAAATTTTCAGAATCAAAGACAACACCATCTAAATCTAAAGCTATTTTTTTCATAAATTCACCATCCTTGTATGATTTATTATACCATAGAAGTAGTTTCTGTTTTGATTTTATTAGATTTTACTTTTATAATGCATAAAAAAATTACTGCGGATTTACTGCAACATATATAATATGCCGTAGTTTTAACAGTAATTTATATTGTAGCAGGGCACTTTAAGCCCTATAAATACATTAAATGGTGCCAAAGAAGGGACTCGAACCCCCAACCTTCTGATTACGATTCAGCTGCACTACCAATTGTGCTACTTCGGCAAAAATAAAACCCCGTATTTTAATACGGGGATATTATCAAAATGGTGTCCCCTTAGGGATTCGAACCCTAGACCCACTGATTAAGAGTCAGTTGCTCTACCAACTGAGCTAAGGAGACATTTCCTTTGTTTACAAAAAGAATTTTAACATATCCTTTTTGATAATGCAATAGTTTAATTAAAAAATGTGTTTATGTTAGCATCAGAATGATAGCACTTTAATTGATTAAACTTTAGTGTAGTAAATCTGATTTGGTAAAGAAAAAATTATTCAAAATATTAACTATTTATGATACCATTAAATGGTATTTAGGAGGAAGTATGTCAAAAATAAAAGAACTATTAGAAAGTGATAAAACGGTATATTTTTTTGATGTTGATGGTGTTTTGGCACCATTAGAATATGGTGAGTATAATCATTATTTACTTAATGATGAAGACTGGGCGGAGGCTATAAAAAGTAATAATATGTATAGCAATATTAGACCATTTAAAACTTTTCAGAAATTTATTAGTAACAAAGATGTTAAGCGAGTTTTTGTGATTAGTAAAGTAAATAATGAGGAAGAGTGGCATTGTAAGATTGATTATTGTAATAAAAACTACGGAATTTTAAAAAATCATGTTTTTGGTGTTGATAAAAATGAAGATAAGGTGAAGAAAATGATGGAAATCAAGCAATCTTTTCCTGAATTAGAAGATAAGTATTTTGTAATGGTTGAAGATACAGTGGACGTCTTGAATGATATTATGAATAATTCTCAATTTTCAACGATTCATGTTAGTAGTTTTATGGAATAGAAAATGTTTTAATTATGTTGTGTTCTTGCACATTTTAAAAAAATAATATATAATTCTTTTTACGAAAGAGGTGGTTTATGTGTTAGATGCCATTTTAGATGGAGTAATTGATACTGTTAAAATAGTTCCTTTTTTATTTATTTCCTTTTTTATAATTGAAATATTAGAACATAAGTTAAATTCTAATAAAAAGTTAGAAAAAGCTGGTAAACTTGGTCCCTTATTTGGTAGTTTATTAGGAATAGTGCCTCAATGTGGGATTGCTAGTATTGCTACTAATTTGTATGTTACGGGAATTATAAGTGTTGGTACATTAATAAGTGTTTTTTTATCTACTAGTGATGAGATGATACCTATATTATTAAGTGAAAATGTTTCTTTAAAATTTATTTTTATTGTTTTGGCGATTAAATTTTTGATTGGCGTTGCATCTGGCTTTGTAATTGATTTGTTCTATCAAAAGAAAAATACTGAAGATTATTCTTTATGTGAAGAAGAACATTGCCATTGTGAAGAACATATTTTTATTTCCGCTTTAAAGCATACAGTAAACATTTCTTTATTTATTTTAGTTGTTAATATTTTGTTAAATTTAATCTTTAGTTATGGCTTGGAAGATTTATTAAGTAATTTGTTACTTTCAGATAGTATTTTTAGTCCTTTTATTACTAGTTTAATAGGTTTAATTCCTAATTGTGCTTCTAGTATTATTATTACTAAATTGTATTTAGTTTCATCTATATCTTTTGGCTCTTTAATTGCCGGTTTACTTGCTAATTCAGGAATTGCTTTAATCATTTTAGCTAAAACAAATAAGAATAAAAAAGAAAATTTGGTTATAATTTTGCTGACATATTTGATAGGTGTTTTAGTTGGTATAATTTTAAATTTTTTTAAAGTAGCTTTTTAGTATACATTTAATTTATATGGACATAATAAAAATTTGAAGATTATACTATAATCTTAAAACAGTCAGTTATTTTCCTTACATATTAGTTAAAGCTTAATGAATATAAAACTACTGACCTAAAATTTTCAAAGGAAAATAAGAAAGGCTTTTTGAAGACCACATAGTAAACTGTTTAAAAATTAGTGCATATATGCACTTTTTTTGATATAATCAACCTTACGAGAGGAAGTGTTACTTATGTTACCAGATATGTTCGAAGCCAAAAAAAGAAGTAGAGGCGACAGTAAAGTAGTTTATTTAGAAGACAGTAAAAAAAGTGATATTTATGCTGGTAAAAAGTATTTTTTAAGAACTTATGGATGTCAAATGAATGTTCATGATTCCGAAGAAATCAAAGCAATTTTAGAAAATTTAGGTTATACCGAGACTGATGAGTTAGAAGATAGTGATATAGTAGTTTTAAATACTTGTGCAATAAGAGAAAATGCTCATGATAAAGTGTTTGGCTATCTAGGCAGATGTAAACATTTAAAAGAAACAAAAAAAGATTTAATTGTTTGTATAGGTGGGTGCATGGCTCAGGAAGAAGTAGTTGTTAATGAACTTAAGACTAAGCATCCTTATGTTGATATTATTTTTGGTACACATAATATTCATGAGTTAGCAACAATGATATTAAATACAAATCATAAACAGGATATAAAAGTTTATTCTATTCAAGGTGATGTTTATGAGAATGTTGATTATAAAAGAGATTCTAAAATTACGGCTTGGGTAAATATTATGTACGGTTGTGATAAGTTTTGTACATATTGTATAGTGCCTTTTACAAGAGGAAAACAAAGAAGTCGTCGTTCAAAAGAAATCGTTAAAGAAGTAGAGTGTTTAGTAAAAAATGGTTATCAAGAAGTCACTTTATTAGGTCAAAATGTTAATGCCTATGGTAAAGATTTATCTGATGAAGTTACATTTGCTAGTCTTTTAGAATTAGTAGCGCAAACAAATATTCCAAGAGTAAGATTTGTTACATCACACCCATGGGATTTTACTGATGAGATGATAGATGTTATTGCTAAGTACCCAAATATTATGCCATATATTCACTTACCATTACAGTCTGGCTCTTCAAGAATACTAAAACTAATGGGGAGAAGATATACTAAAGAAGAATATTTAACTTTATTTAACAAAATGAAAGAAAGAATTCCTAATGTTGCTATTTCGACGGATATAATTGTTGGTTTCCCAGGCGAGACTGATGAAGATTTTCAAGAAACTTTGGAAGTAGTTAATGCTTGTAAGTATGACGGAGCTTATACATTTATTTTTTCTCCACGTGTTGGAACTCCAGCTGCTAAGATGGAAGATAATACCCCACTTATTGTAAAAGAAGAAAGATTACATACACTAAATGAACTTGTGAATAAATATTCTTTAGAAAATAATAAAAAATTATTAGGGAAAACAGTTGATGTTTTAATTCAAGGTGTTAGTGAAAAAGGTCATGATAAGATATATGGTTATACAGATACTATGAAGTTAGTAAATGTCCTTGGTAGTCAGGATTTAATTGGAAAAATAGTTAAAGTTCATATAACAGATGCTAAGAGTTTTAGTCTAGATGGTGAAGTAGAAAAGTAATTTAAAGATTGCTTTTTTCTTTATCTTTTGGTGTATTTACTATATAATTATGATAGGGTGAACGTGATGAAAAATAGAAAAAAATCGTTGGGATTTACTTTAGTTGAATTATTAGCTGTTATTGTAATATTAGCCATAGTTACTTTAATTGCTGTTCCTAATGTTAATGGGTTAATAAAAAAGAATAAAGAAAAAATGTTTTGCCAAAAAATATCTAGTATAGAATCGTCAGCAAAAAATTATGCTCAGGACTATTATGAAAGTATTGCTTTTAATAGTAATAATGAAGCAGGTGTTAGAGTTTCTGTTCTTTTAGAAAAAGGTTATATCAAAGCGGATAGTAAAGAAACAAAAGCGGTAACTGATCCAAGAAGTGGAGATTCTTTACTTAATAAGATTGTAACTATTAAAAAAATTAATAATCGTTATTATGGTTCATATAATTATGATAATAATAGTGATAAAGAATTGTGCAGTAAGTAGGATTTTATGAATAAGAAAGGTTTTACGTTAGTAGAGTTACTAGCCGTTGTAGTCTTAATGGCTATATTAGTTACCATAGCAGTACCAGGTATTACAAGAGTAAATAAGGGTCTTAAAACCCAATCTTTTTGCACTAAAGTCAAAGTTATTGAAGCAGCTGCCGCTGATTATGCCAATGATTATTATAAAGATAATACGACTCAGTCTAAAAAGACTTTAGGTTATGTTTCTTTAGCAGATTTGATTAATTTGGGTTATCTTACAACGGAAAATACTTGTACTTTGTTTGGTAGTGGTGGTGATTGTATTAAAGACCCTCGTGATGATAGAGGAATGGACTATGATTTAGTTAGTGTATGGACGGAAAATAATCGATTATATTCAACTTATCTATATAATAATGTGGGGACTTCTAGTGATTATAATACTAAAGTTTGTGGTCAAAATGTACTTTATCAGGCTGCTAGTAATTCAACAGCTCGTACTACTAGTAATGCTAATGCTAATATATCAATTACTTTTGCTGGCAAAGATAACTGGTCTTTAGAAAAATCTTTTATGATTAGTAGAGATAAAAATGATATATTTGGAAACTATATAATAGATCGTGTGGTTGTAAGTTATACAAAAGATTCTAATGCTAAAATAAAGATAAAAATAGATACCATTGATGATAAAACATCTGGTAATATTAATACGAAAAGTGATACTTCAAATAATACTTCTGGCTCAAGAACTTTTTATGTTGCTAATAGTAAGAAATCTATTTTGACAGTATCATTAAGTGGGGCTTCAAAAGTTAATAATAATACGTTATATAGGGCAGGAATTAATCAAATAACTGTGTATTGGAAGAAGATAAGTTAATATTAATTGAAAATAAAATAGTCTTATGATATGATAAACTCGCTTTAGAAAGGTGGTAATTATGAATTGTGTGTGTTTAATTGGACGACCAAATGTAGGTAAATCAACATTATTTAATCGTTTGATAAAAGAAGATAAATCAATAATTATGGATACTCCAGGAATAACAAGAGATAGGATATATGGTAATGTTTTACATAAAGATAAAAAGTTTTTATTAGTAGACACTGGTGGTATTGATTTAGGAAATGATGATTTTAATAAAGATATTCAAGTTCAAGCTTCTTTAGCCGTGGATGAGGCAGATATAATAGTATTTGTTGTAGATGGCCGTTTTGAGTTAAATCAAAATGATTATGCGATTAGGGATATGCTTATTAAATCAGGAAAAAGAGTAATAGTAGCCGTTAATAAACTAGATAATCCTAAATTAGAACAAGAACTTATATATAATTTTTATGAATTAGGTTTTGAAGAAGTTATAGGAATAAGTGCTACTCATAATATAGGTGTTAGCGAGTTATTGGATAAAATAGTAGCAGATATGCCTGATAGTGTTGAAATCGAAAATGATAATTTAAAGTTTTCAATTATTGGACGTCCTAATGTTGGTAAAAGTAGTTTGATAAATGCTTTACTTAATAGTAAAAGAGCTATTGTTAGTGATGTTAGTGGGACGACTAGAGATGCCGTTGATACTGATTTTAAATATAATGGTCAAGTTTATACGGTAATTGATACCGCCGGTATGCGTAAAAAAGGTAAAGTGTACGAAAGTATTGAAAAATATTCTGTTATTCGTAGTTTGCGCGCTATTGAACGAAGTGATGTCTGTTGTGTTGTAATAAATGCTGAAGAAGGAATTATTGAACATGATAAACACATTGTATCTTATGCTATAAATGCTGGGAAGGCTGTTGTTTTAGTTGTTAATAAATGGGATACAATCACTGATTTTGATAAATCTTTAAAAGAATGGAAACAAAATATAAAAAATGAATTTCAATTTATCCCTTATGTAAAGACTATATTTTTAAGTGCCAAAACGAAAAAAAGAGTACATATGTTGATGCCTGCTGTAATTGAAGCTTATGAAAATGCGACTAAGGAAGTACCAACTAATGTATTGAATGATGTTATAACCGAAGCATACAATTTACATGAAGCACCTTCTTATAAAGGAAAGAGATTAAAAATATATTTTACCCATCAAACAGGAATAAGACCACCAAAGATAACTTTTGAAGTTAATAATAAAGGACTTGTTCATTTTAGTTATGAAAGATATTTAGAAAATAAAATAAGAGAAGCTTTCTTATTTACTGGCACACCTATTGTTTTGCAGTTTAAAAATCGTAGTGAAAAATAGAGGAATATATGAAAAAGAGTAATATTGTTTTAGGATGTTTATTAATTATTTTAGGGGTTATATTTGGTTTAAATGCTTTAGGGCTAACTGATATTAATGTGTTTTTTGAAGGTTGGTGGACATTATTTTTAATTGTTCCCGCACTTATTGGTTTAACTAAAGATGAAGATAAAGCTGGCGATTTTATATTATTATTTATTGGTGTATTTCTATTTTTAGCAGTTAGAGATATAGTAAGTTTTGATTTATTATGGAAGTTATTAGTACCTGTTATATTAGTAATTATTGGTATTTCGTTAGTATTTAAAGATAAAAATAATTTAGATGCTAGTGATAAAAATGCAATGGCAAAAATTGCTAATGATACCAATGATGTAGAATTTGATTCTGTTTTTGGCAGTAAAAATATGCATTATGATAAGAGCTTTAAAAAAGCTAGTGTTGACTGTGTATTTGGGTCATTTGATTTAGATTTAAGTGATGTTGATTTTAGTAATGATGCTTATATAGAAATAAATAGTTTATTTGCTGGTGTTAATGTTATTTTACCTGATAATGTTAATTTAAAATTAGAAGCTAATAGTGTTTTTGGTAGTAGTAAGGATGAACATAAAATTTCTTCTGGTAAACATAATGTGTATGTTAAATCAAATGCTTTATTTGGAGGTATAATAATTAAATGAATGAGCTTAAATTAGCTAAAACTTTTGCTTATATTTTAGCTTCGGTCATTATTTTAAGTATTTGCAGTATACCTCTAGGCATCTTGACTTTTAACAGTAATGATAAACTTACAGCTGAAATGGTTAGCATTTTAAAAATTGATGACGAATTAAATAATGTTAATTTGGATGTTTTGATGAAATCAGGAAAATTTAATGTGGTTTTGGGAGATTCCTTGGAAGTATTAACCAATAATAGTAAAATAACGGCAGAGTATAAGGATAATGAAATTACTATTAAAAATCAAAGTTTAAAGTATGGTAATAATGATTCTGTTTTAACTTTAAAAATACCGGAGTATGTAGTTTTTGATAAGATAAATTTAGAATTAGGAGCCGGTTTAAGTGAGATAAATAATTTAAAGGCCAATAATTGGCAGATTGAGTTAGGAGCCGGTAAATTTACTTTTGATCATATATTAGCAACCCAGAAAATCATGATAGAAGCTGGCGTTGGTTCTTTAGATATTGTTAATAGTGATTTAAATAATTTGACTTTAGATGGTGGTGTTGGCAAAATAGATTTTTCTGGCTATATCACTGGTAATAGTAAAATTGAAGTTGGCATTGGTAAAATTGGTCTTGATATTAAAGATACTAAGGAAAACTATGCACTTATACTAGAAAAAGGCATTGGTAGTATTGAAGTTGATGGCGTAGATAGTAGCAGTGGAACTTTTGGTAATGGGAAAAATACATTAAATGCTAGTGGCGGAATTGGTAAACTAGAAATTAACTTTAGTAAATAATATGAATGTAGAAATTCTTTCGAGAGTTTCTTTTTTCTTTGGTAAATAGCATACACCAAAAATAAAGTTAACCATAGAATATAGTGAAACCAAATAAAGGAGGGAAATTTATGAATAACGGATGCGGTGGAAACGGCATGGGTCCTGCTATCATTCTAGTTTTATTTATTTTACTTATTATCATAGTTGGAGCATTTATTTAAGGTGATATTATGGAAAAATGCGTAAAAAAAGATAATTGTAGCAATAATAATCAAAGTTATCTATTTATAATAGTCCTTTATATATTATTAGCAATTATTTTATCTAGTTTTATTTTTTATTAAAAGGGGAAAACCCTTTTTTTCTCTGGCAATTTAAGTTATAATAAGTAGGTAAGATGGTATTTATTGTTGCGTAAGTAGGAAGCGAGTATATTATGGCAAAAAAGAAAAAACGTAAAAATAGTGATGAAAAAAAGTTTGGTTATAGTGTTGAACTTACTGGTCTTTTAGTTGTTTTAATAGGTATTATTGGCTTTGGCTTTGGCTTAGTTGGAGCGATGATTAAAAAGTTTGCTTTATTTTTAGTTGGGGAGTTTTGGTGGGCTTTATTGATTTTACTTATTGTAATAGGTTTTTCAATGTTATTTCATCGTAATTTACCCAATTTTGGGTCATCAAAGTATTTAGGAGTCTTTATTATTTTAGCTTTAACTTTGGTTTTGGCTCATTCAACATTTATTAAGACTAATTATACTTTTGCTTCTGTTATCAATGCAACTAAGGATAACTATATGGAACGAATTGCTACTATTAATGGAACTGGTCCAATTTTAGCGAGTGGGAATAGTAGTATAAGTATTGGTGGCGGTGTAGTTGGCGCGGTGCTTGCTGGCGGTCTTGTTCAATTGTTTGGTTATGTTGGAACTATGATTGTTGTTGTTATATGTGCTATTTTTGGCTTAGTTTTATTATTTGATTTAAATTTAGCAGATATGTTTAATAAGATAAAAGATTTCATTAGTAATACATTCTTAGATGATGAGGATGAAGATGCTGATTCTGAAGAAAATAATGAAGTTACCGAGGTTCCAATTTCTAACGCTAAAGAAACCGAGGAACCAGATAATAAAGTTGTTATTACTAGTGTTGATGAATTAAAACATCATGAAACTATAAGTCCACAAGTTAGAGAAATTCCTGTAACGACAGGAGAGTTATCTACTCCTAGTGAAGTAGTAGAAGATAAATTAGTATTTGTTAATGATAATTACCGTTTGCCTGATATAAATAAAATTTTAGATCCGATTAAAAAAGATAATAGATCTAACTCAACAGAGTTTATTCGTAGTAATAAAAATATTTTAGAACGTTCCCTAAAAGATTATGGTATTGAAGGAAAAGTAGTAGAGATACATATGGGACCAGCTGTTACTCAATATGAAGTTCATATACCCGCTGGTACTAAGTTAAGTAGAATTGTTTCTTTAGATAAAGAAATAGCACTGGCAATGGCAGCCAAATCGGTAAAAATTGAAGCGCCAATACCAGGAAAAAATACGGTGGGTATTGAAATTCCTAATCCTGTAATTTCTTCAGTCCAAATAAAAGAAGTTATGGCTAATATTCCACCAAGTCAATTGAAAGCTAAAATATTAGTTTCTTTAGGTAAAGATATTATGGGTCGCGTTCAGACCGCAGATATTGCTAAAATGCCTCACCTTTTGGTGGCAGGTTCTACTGGTTCCGGTAAATCAGTTTGTATTAACTCTTTCATATGTAGTATTTTGATGCGTTACCGTCCTGATGAAGTTAAATTAGTTATGGTTGACCCTAAAAAGGTTGAGTTGTCAAATTATAATGGTGTTCCTCATCTTTTGTGTCCGGTTGTTACTGATCCTAAAAAGGCTTCTTTGGTATTACAAAGAATTGTTACGGAAATGGAAAGTCGTTATGATAAGTTTGAAGAAAGTGGCGTAAAAAATATCACTTCTTATAATGAGATGATAGATAAGTATAATAATGATAATCCTGATGATAAAAAGAAGCATATGATGTATATTGTTGTTATTATAGATGAACTTGCTGATTTAATGATGGTTGCTTCAAAAGAAGTCGAGGATTCCATTATGCGTATTACACAAATGGCGCGTGCAGCAGGAATTCATTTGATTGTTGCTACGCAAAGACCTTCAACTGATGTTATTACTGGTGTTGTTAAAGCAAATATTCCATCACGTATATCATTTGCTGTATCTAGTCAAATCGATTCGCGTACGATTTTGGATTGCTCCGGAGCTGAAAAACTATTGGGTAAAGGTGATATGTTGTATTTACCAATGGGAGAAAATTCACCAATTCGTATTCAAGGCTGCTTTATTTCCGATGATGAAATAAGAAGGTTAATTGAATATGTTGTATCTCAACAAAAGGCTTCTTATGATACTAGTATTACTGCTCCTAAAGAAGATGATCATAATCCAGTTTCAGCAGAAAAAGATGACTATGAGGATCCTTTATATAATGAAATAGTTGAATTTGCTATTACTACGGGTAAGATTTCAGCTTCTTTGTTACAGAGAAGATTCCGTCTTGGTTATAATCGAGCAGCTAGATGTATAGATTTATTAGAAGAACGTGGGATAATTGGTCCTGCTAACGGGTCGAAACCACGAGAGGTTTTAGTGAAGTTAGAACAAAAGCAACCTCAAGATTAAAGTATAAAACATTATAAAAAAGCCACGGCTATTAAACGCCGTGGTTTTAAAATGGGATTTATTTAAATTGTTTGATTAGAAAGTTTAGACTACTAGTGATAGCGATGATGATAAGTACGGCTACAATAGCATAATTAATCCAGAAATTATGACTTTGTTTACCGATTTTATCTAACTTATCTAAATTTTTTTCTAATTCATTTGGAGTGATAGTGGCATTGACAACTTCTTCTTTTGGCTTAACTAGTGGCGTTATATCATCTTTTGGTTTAGTTTCTGATTTTATTGTTTCTTTATCTAACTTTGGTAATTCATTCACCCCAATATTATCTAACATATGTAAATCTAACTTGACATTAACTAAGGTATCATCGATGAAACTGTATAAGCTAGCGTCATCTAATGTTATTTGATTTTCATCTGATTGAGAATTAAGGTTTGGTTCTTGAACTTCAGTCTTTTTTTTATCATCAAGAGTAAAAATTTCTTCCATATTAACGACATCATTTAAGTTAGTTGAATCAATAGCATCTGTAATTTCTTTATTAGCATCAATGGTAGTAACTTTAGGCGAGTTGCTACTTTGAAATATTTCATTATATAAAGTTTTTTCTTCTTTTTTTTCACTTTTCATGTTAACTCCTTTTTATCTTATGTGCTATGTATTATTATTTATAGTAAAATTATAACATATAAAATTTATATTTATAAAGTATTTAATTGTTTTCTTGCATATCAATTTCGTTTAAAGAACCATTATTCCACATTATATCCATGAGACTTGCTAAGATATCACTAAAATTATCTTCTGTTAAATCGTTGATGTCAATGGCATCAGTTGTATCCATTGGAATTACATCTCCTGGATTATGAGTGATGTTGAATGTTAAAGATAAATTTTGATCTTTATTATTAGTATTTGCTATGCTAAAAATTATTTCTTCGGTATCTTTATCTAGTTCTTTAAAATAAAGACTACCTTGATAGTTATTTATAATATTACTAAATTGATATTCTATTCTTGTTTCATTATTGACTTTATTTTTCTTAATATCAAATATTTTTATGTCATTATAGTAGCCGATTAGTTTGTTGTCTGTTTTAGTGATACTGTAATGATTATTATTAAAATTGAATTCTAGTGTTTTACTATCTAGATTTAGATATTCCAGAATAGTATCATGATTTTTTAAAATGCTTATACCTTTTATTTCTCTTCTAAAACCCTTGGTATAAATTTTAATTGTATAATTGCCAGATACATTGATATTATCATTTAAATAATTGTTAATAGTTTCGGCACTAATATTTAAATTTTGAGCTAGAGAAGTCATTAATTCTTTGTCATTGGTAATGTCATTAATAGTATTGTTAATAAAATTATTTGTTTCTTCTTCTGTTAAGTTAATATTTAAAACATTTAATTTGGTATTATTGATGTTAACTTTTTCTTTACTGCTTTTAGAGTATTTAAAATTATTAAATAGATAATTTTTAATTGCTTCGAGATTATTGTAAAGGTTGCCATAATTTATGTTTAATAAATTGATTGGTGATGCAATTTTAATTGGATAATAATAAGATGGTAATTTTAAATAAAAGTTATCATTGTCGAAAGCAAAATCGGTTGTAATCCCCGTTGTATCTTTTGTAATGTATAATGTTCCAAAGTAATTGGTTTCTTTATTTACTATGTCAATGTTGTATGAATAGTCTTTTAAGTTGGAATATTCTAGTTTAGTTGTATCTAAGGTAGCTTCAATAGCTAATCCTTTTTGGATATCTTCTTTATAATTGGTGGCTATTTCTAAGTATTGACTGCTGGTGGCTAGTAAATTATTTAAGAATGAATTAATAATAGAACTGTCTTTTGTAAAAAGAATTATATACATAGCAATAAAGCAAATAATTAGAAATACAATGGCAATAAATGGTTCAATTACTGATACTTTTTTCTGCTTAGTAAGCATTTCATTGATTTCTTTATCTAATTTTTCTTTATTAGTTATTTCTTCTTCGATGGCAGTATTAATATTAGTAGTATTCCAGATAGCTTTGGCCATTTCCTGATTATTGTTAATATCTTTTAGTTCTTTTTTATAATCTTTAGGTTGTTCTTGGGTAATTATGGTTATCTTTTTTTCTTCTTTTTTTGGAGTGGCTTTTTTCTTTTTTATTGGACTTTTTTTAGAATTATTTGATTGATTAGTTTTTTTGGCTTGAGGTGTTTTCTTCACTTGCTTTTCTTTAGGTGGTGCAGATATTTTGGAAACATTTTTGAGTTCCGTATTTTGCTTTTTTTCTTGATTTATATTTTGATTATTGCCATTATGAACGCTTTTTGTCTCTTTTTTCTTTGGCAGTTCGCTGTTAATACTAGGCGTAGTTTGGTTAGAACTATTTGCCTTTGGAGTTCTTTTATTCTCTGATTTATCTATTTTTGGGGAATTATTATTTTTATAATTTTGGTTATTGCGATTATTAGTTTTTTTATTGTTATTCTTGGCTTTAGTATTTTTATTTTGATTTTCGTTATTCATATCTTTGTCTTCGCTAACTAATAGTTAGTTTTTTACTCCTTATTCTATTTTTGATTTATATTATTATTTTAACATAAAATCATCATTTTTAATAATAGTAGTTTAGGTATTATGTAATTTTAGAGATAAGTTTAATTAGAATTAAAGAAGTAAAAATATTTTTGTTTAATTATTTTGATGTTGTAAATTTATTAACATCTATACATTATTGTTATGGATTACGTGATAGATAATGGTTAAATATTTAGGGAATAAAGTATCTTTTTTTTCATAGATTTTATTAGAGGTATAATATGAAAAAAATCTTATTTGGATTATGTTTATTATTGGTTCCTTTTAGTAAATGCTTTGCTTTGGAATTAGCTAGTAATGCTAAAAGTGCCATAATCGTAGAAGAATCAACTAAAAAAATAATCTTTGAAAAAAATAGCCGTGAACGTTTAGAACCTGCCTCGATGACTAAAATCATGACTCTACTTTTAACTTTTGAAGCCATAGATAGTGGCAAGGTTTCTCTTGATGATATGGTACATATATCTAGTGTAGCGGCTGGTATGGGTGGATCTCAAATGTTTTTAGAAGCCAATAGTAGTGTAAGATTAGAAGAAATAATTAAAGGCGTTGCTGTTTGTAGTGCGAATGATGGGGCGGTGGCTTTAGCTGAATACATTGGTGGTAGTGTGGAAAACTTTGTAAGCATGATGAATCAAAAAGCCGCTGATTTAGGGTTAGAAGATACCCATTTTGCTAACCCTCACGGATTACACTCTGAAAATCATTACTCATCAGCTTATGATATGGCAATAATGGCGTTGAATTTAATAAGTCATAAAAGCGTTTTAAATTATACATCAATTTATGAAGATTATTTTAATAAGCCAGATGGTACAAGAACTTGGTTGGTTAATACTAATAAAGTCGTATATAAATTTTACAATAATAGATTATTATAGTTAAACATAAATACCACTAGTATGGTATTTAAATTTAACAATAAATCTATTTTTTATTTACTTAAAAGAAAGTAATTATAATTAAACTGCATATTTTTCAAAGTGCTTATCTATACTTAATTAGAAAGTGGGGATAAGTATGAAAGAAGAAGTAATCACGAGAAACATCCAGTTAGAAATAATGAAATTCTTTTTACAAACTAGTATTCCTAGAATTTTAAGTAGTACCAATATCAAAACTATTTGAGAATAGGAGAGATAGAAATGGACGAAAGAATAATTACAGGTATATACATTCGTGTTTCAACTGAAGATCAAGCTAAAGATGGATTTTCAATTCATGCTCAACGAGAAAAATTAACAAAATATGCTGAGGCAAATGATTGGGATATACACGATTATTATGTGGATGATGGTATTAGTGGTAAAAATCTTGAAGGCAGACCAGAAGTAAAAAGAATGCTTGATGATGTAAAAAATGGAAAAATTAATAACATTTTAATTTATAAATTAGATAGATTGACTCGTAGTACTAAAGATTTAATATATTTAATTGAATTATTTGAAAAGCATAATTGTACTTTTAATTCTCAAACTGAAAAAATAGATACTTCTAATGCAGTTGGTAGAATGTTTGTAAAAATAATAGGAATATTTGCAGAATTTGAGAGAGAAAATCTTGCTGAAAGAGTATCTTTTGGATATGAGCAAAAAACGAGAGAAGGAAATTATACAAACACAAATGGCGTTTATGGATATGACTATATTGTTGGAGAAAAAGTTTTAGTTGTTAATGATCTTGAAAAAGAAATTGTTAATAGAATATTTGATGAATATATAGATGGAAAATCATATTTAAAAATTGCAAAATTGTTTAATGCAGAAAAAGTACCTACTAAACGAGGTGGACATTGGGCATCTTCAACTATAAAGTCAATATTAGAAAATCCTTTATATTTAGGAAAAGTTAGGTATGGTGTTACGGAGAAATTAAAAGACAAAAGTTTTACTGTTGATGGAAATAATATTGAACCAATTGTTGATATTGATAAATGGAATAGAGCAAATTCAATAGTGGCAACTAGAAAACATTATTGTGTTAGAAGATATCCAAGTGAAAATTCTTATTATTTTCATATAATAAAATGTGGAAAATGTGGAGGCAATATATCAGCAAGACAGCAAACGCAACATGGCAAGCTTTATATAACTTATAGGTGTAATAATTCTGCTAGGGGTTTTTGTGAATGTGGAGGATTTTCACATACGAAAGTAGAAGAAAGTTTTTTAAAGTATTTAGAGTCGTTAGAAATAATGAAACCAGATAAAAGTATAATGAAAGAAAATAAAGTTTTAAATGAAAATAAGAAAAAAATTCAAAATTTGAATAATCAAATTGCAAAACTGAATAATAGAAAGAAAAAAATTAGAACACAATTTATTAATGAATTATTAGGGATAGATGATTATAGAGAAATGAGTAATGAAATTGATAATTCATTGAAAAGTTTAAATACTAGTTTAAGTAACATTGAGAAAACTTTAAACGAAGAAAAGGAAGAATTTACTTTTGATGAAATAAAGGATTTAGTTTCAAATATAAAATTAAATTGGGAGTATTTAACTAATAAAGAAAAACAACAATTTTTAGAAAGATTTGTAGATAATATTCAAGTCACTAAAATGACTGATTCACAAGAATTAATAATAAATTCCGTAAAATTTAAGAGGTAGTGATTTATGAAAGAAATAATTTTAGAAAATAATAATTTAGATTTAAAAAATGGTGATTTTTATGTTTTTAACTTAATAAAGAAAAATAATACTTATATTGTAGAAAAAGTTTTATTGAAAGATAATAAAATAAAAATATTATTTTATTATGAATGTAATAATATGGAAGAAAGTTATTCAATATATAAGAATATTACAACAAAACTAGATTTATTCTAGTTTTTATTTTGCGAAAGAAGGTGTTTGAATGTCAGTTTTTAAAATAGAAAAGAATAAAAATTATACAGTAATGAGTAATTATCACTTAAGAGATAAAAAATTATCATATAAAGCCAAAGGCTTGTTATCATTTATGCTGTCACTACCCGAAGATTGGGATTATTCACTTGATGGATTATGTGCCATTAGTAAGGAAGGTCGAGATGGAATAAGATCTATATTAAAAGAACTTCAGGAACATCATTATTTAGAAATTGAAAAAGTTAGAGGAGATAAAGGTTATTTTGAATATAATTATCTTATTTATGAAATACCTCACATTATTGAATTAGAAAAAGAAAATAATCCAGCTACGGATATTCCATATATGGATGAGCCAGATATGGAAGAACCAACACAAATAAATACTAATAAAATAAATACTAATAAACAAATAGATAAAGACGATAAAACCAAAATATCGTCTTTTTTTATTTCTGAGGAACATAATATATTAACGCTAGAATTAATTGAAAGAGGCTATATAAAAGAAGATGATACTCAAGTATTTTATTATGATAAGTTATTTAATAATTTATTAAAAGATGGTAATTCATATAAAGATTTATTAACATATATTCACTACATAATACCAAGAGTTGTTAGTAGAGGTTTTAAAGACGAAGAAGATAATCCAATAGAAAACAAATTTGGGTACTTTAAAAATGCCATTATAAGTAATATTAATAAGTTAAATAACCAACCTGATGAATTATGGAAAGAAGATGATTTATTTTTAGATGACTTTGAATTGTAGTAAGTGGATTGATAATTATTAACAAAAGATATATAATTAGATTGAAATTTTCTTTTATTTATAAAAAAAGCATTACTAAACTAACGGTCGAGAAAAAAATAATATTTATGTAGTATAATTATTATGAGGTGAAGAACTATGGATAATAATAAAATAGGAAAAAAGATAGCATCTCTTAGAAAAGAAAAAGGTCTAACTCAAGATGAATTAGGGAAAAAATTATTTATAACTGATAAAGCAGTTAGTAAATGGGAAAGAGAATTATCATTACCTGATATAACTTTACTTGAAAAACTTGCAGAAGAACTTGATACAGATATTTATACTATTTTACAAATTAGTAAAAAGAAAGATATTGATGTTGAAAAAATATTAGAAGAAGAAACAAAAAAATTAAAAAAGGAAATGAGGAAAAAAAATAAAATTTTACTTATTATCTTTGGATGTATTATTGCTTTAATTTTATTTAAATTACTACCCATTGGATATGATGTTATTCATGTCAGATATGAATTTAATGGTGAAAATAAATTGATAAATCTTGGTGCTCCTAAATTTTCTTTCTTTGTAAAGAATAATGAAAATAACTACTCTATAAAAAATCTTAGAGGAAACAATGTTTTAAAATCAGAAGTTAAAAACTATTTATCCAGTTTAAAACAAATTAGTTGCTATGATACTATATATTATTATGATAAAAACACTAATATTACAATAGTTGATTACTCAGTAAAAAATAGATTATTATATAATAATATAACTTATGGAATAAGGAATGGAAATTATTGTAATGAATTAGAAATTAAAGAATATACAACTAAATTAGGTGGACTTTTACAATTTCATATTTTTAAAAGCGAAGATAATTCTTTTTCGGTAGCATTTTTAGATAAATCAGATATACTATCAGAAAACTTATCTTGGAAAGCAGAATTATCAGTTTATAATGATAAAGAAGTTATTGAAAAATCAAGCGGTACTTTTAAAATTGAAAATGATGAATTAACTTATTATAGAAAAGAAATTACTATAAACAAAGATAATTTAAAAATACCTAGCGAGACACATTTTGTTGTTAGAAATAATAAATTGATATTAAAAGATGATTATTTAAATGACTATGACAAAGGAATAATTTTAGAATAGGGGTGATGAAATTTGAAAAAGATTATTGATAAATTAAAAGGAAAAATATTAATTTCAGCATTAATTTTTATAGTATTTAATATAATATTTAATTATTTATTATATTTATTAAATATAAGATTTAGGTTATGGGTAATTATATTAATTTTTATTCTTTCAATAGTAGGTTTTATAATTGGTATGTTTGAACAATTTTCAAAAGCAGTTGGAAACATATATAAAGCAGTTGGTTTATTTTTTCTAGCATTAATACCATTAATAGTTTTGGTATTAATTTTCTCACCTATTATTTTTATTACTGCTGCATTTAGTTATAAACCAGAGCATAGAGTAACTTTATATGGCAAAGAATATGTGGCGGTTGTAAGTTCATTTTTAAAGGTTGATGTAGATTATTATGATTATTATGGTCCGTTCTTAATGGGAACAAAGGTAAAAGTACATGGTTATTTTGGTAAAGGTGGATATGACCCAATAACTAATCCAGAAACGCCAATAGAAGCTGAGTATGTGTTCTATGATAAAAATGGTAAAGAAGAAAAGAAAATAAAAGAATTTTATATAAAAGATAAAAATGGCAAAATAACTAATAAAACAAGTTATGAAGATAATTATTTAGAATCAAGCATAAACGAAAATGATAATTATTTATTACCAGAAGATATGCAAACTCTTTATGAAAAAAAACTTGATAAAACAATTTATAGATTTTCAAAACTTGATGATGTTTTAGGACAAAATATTTTAGTACAAGTAAATAAGAGCAAAGATAATGGTAAAAAGTATTACACAATAACAAATGAACCAATTCAAGTATCACAAGATGCAAAATATGTTATATTAAACGAAGATTTAATGTTTGCATCTAAAAATGATAAAATAATGCTAAGTGAAAATGCAATTAGTTTATATGTATCAAATGATGGTGGTAGGAGTTTTAAAAATTCAAAAGTAAATTATAAAAATGAAAATGCAGATTATATTACTATAGAAAAAATGCCTTATTTTGAAAATAGTATTTTAAAAATAAAATGTTCTGTATATCAGTTAAATTCTAGCAAAGATAATTATGAAGATAAAGAATTAATATTTGTAAGTTATGATAATGGTGAAAATTGGAATTTACAAAAATAAAAGGAGAATCTATGAAAAAAAGAATATATATAATTTTTACAATACTTTTATTAGTTATTATTGTTATATCTAGTATTTTAATAATAAAAAATAACAATGATAAGAAATTTAAAGTAAAATACGAAAAAAGATATGATGAAATAAGAGAAGGTGTAAAAAAAGCAGTTGAATGGAATATTAAAGCAAGTTATCCTAAATGTCCTATTACAAATAACAACAAAGAACCTAAAGGTGCTGGTATGTATTATAATTCTTCTTTTCTAATTAATAATGGATATATTAAAAAAGAAGAACTAAAAGATGTTGATGATAAATCATATTGTGATGTATATGTAAAAATAGATCCATATTTTGAGGATCCACAAGACCAAATGCATAATTGTGAAACATCATATAAAATATTTTTGAAATGTAAAAATCTAACTGATAAAGGATACATTGACTGGGGTAATTAAAAAAGCAGATATTGGTTCAATAATATCTGCTTTTAAAGTAAAAAAAAACAACCCAGTACTTGCAGTTGTTTTCTACTACATCAGTTGTACTACTTAATCAACTGACATATACATAATAACATAATTTTATAATTTAATCTATATTTTTTAGTAAATTTCTTCATTTTGTGTTTTGCCACATAAATAGTCCATAGACACATTATAGTATTTAGCAAATTCAATTAATGGCAAAGTATGAATTAAGAATTTTCCTTTTTCGTATTTTGAATAGTTAGATTGGTCGACTTTAATTATGCCAGCTATCTTTTCTTGAGTATCATTATGTTTCTTTCTGATAGTAAGTAAATTATTTGCTAACACATTTATATCTATTTTATCGTTTAATATTTCTTTAGTTTTAATATCTGATAATTTACATATATAGTCTAAACTAACATGGTAGTAGTTACAAAAATCATTTAATTTATCGAGTGGAATAAAATCAATATTATTTTCCCAGCCAGCATATGTAGATCTACTAACATCAAGTTTTTCTGCTATTTCATTTTGTGTATTGTCATAGTATTCTCTTAAAGTTTTCATTCTATCGTACATGTATATCACACCTCTTAAATAATTTTCTCAAATAAAAAAAAGATTTTTAAAAAGTGTCGGGCTATTACCTAAAAATATAAAATGTATGGTATAATTGAATTGAGAGGTGAGATAATATGTTTAGTTCTACAGATATTTTAAGAATTTTATGTAAGTCAGTAATTTTAACATTTGTATTCTTTATTGCAATTTGCTTTGGTTTAGATTTATTTAAAGTTGATATAGACATTGCAAATGCACTTTGTAACTCATTAGAAATTCCAAAAGATTTAGCATTAACCATGATGAGTCCTGGATTTTTTAACGAAGTAATAATTTTATTAGTTTTTTTTGAAACTATAACTATTGCTTATTTTGTTAATAAACTATCAAAAAACAAAATAATAAATAGTTTATATTATAAAATTAAATTTTTATAATAAACTATTAATAAAAATTGTTTGCTTATTTAGATTTGTGGTACAATAAGTTCACTAATTGAAACAAACTTATTTAAAAGGAGTAATTTACAATGTTGAATGAGATATTTGAAAACTTGTGTCAAAAATATAATGACTCAAATGAAGTTCTTTTAGAAAGGGAATATAATAAACTTTTAAAAGAAATACCAAATTTAGGAACTCTTGATAATTACAAAATAGAACAAAAAAAACTAATCGATACAATGCCAAATAAAATTGATAAAAGTACTTTTAATGATACTCTTATCAATCATGATAAAATAAAAAAGGAAAATTATTGTATTGATATATACTTATTTAACTACAAAATAGCAGATGATAATATGCTTGATGAAAATTATATAGTCAAAGAATTAACCTATAAAGATATATATGAATATAATTCCATTATAACAAATAAAGAAACTAATAATTATATTAGTGGAATTTATAGTGGAAGAATATTAAAAGAAGAAGATGCAAATAATATATATGATAAATTAAAAAAATGGTTTACTGATACAGATATAAAAGCTATATTTTTAGATATAGAAAATAGGATTAATGGCATTTTAAACGAAGAAAAATAGAGATTTTTACCAATCTCCCAAATAAGTCCAAATTCGTCCAAATAAGTCCAAAATTGACTTGACTTCCGATTGTCAAGTGTTAAAATATAGTAAAATGAAATAATTATGCAAGAGAGAACAACCCTTTCTTGCTTTTTTTATTCATTTTGAAAAAAATACTTGACAACCTTTTTCAAAAATTATAGAATAAAACTCAATTAATTTGGTGTTTATTCATGTGAGGAAACACGATTGAAAAAGAATATTTAAAGAGTAGAAAAGTAGTATGTATTTCTATTAAGATTTTTTATACTACACCTTTCTGCTCTTTTTTTGAAAATATGGGGGATTAAAAATGAACAGTTATTATTTATTACAATTAACAAAATATATTAATAGCTTCAAGTTTACTAAAAATAGTAGAGTGTCTTTTAAATCCTTTAAAAAAGTTGTTAAGTTAAATTCAAGAGAGAAATTTACTGTGTTATATGGTTTATTTCTCTCTTTTAATTTATGAAAGGGTGATTGCTATGAATCAAAGCATACAAATCAAAGAAGATTATGCAGATAATCTAATGCTAACAAGAGAGGATATGAAACCTTATGATGTTGATAGAACATTTGAAAAGGTTATGGAGAAATTAAAGGAGTTTAAAATTGCAAGAAACAAATACATAAATGGTTATCATGCTAGACTTACACCAGATTATTCTCCTAAATATGAAATGTTTACTAATCGTAAGTCAGATCCAGTTGGAACGGAAGTAGAATTTAACTTTGATAATGAACTTGCATACAACGAATTCAATTATCAATTAAATCAGTTATATTCTATAATGTCTAAAATTGAAAATGCTTATATTAATGATTGTCTTTTATGTGGCAAAAGTGAAGTATCAGTTAGAGATAAATTTGGTATGGGTAAAGATGCTTTTAGAATCGTAAAAGATAGTGCAGTTATAAGATTTGGAATAGTATTTAACATTGTAGTTTATAAGTAAAAATTTTAATTTATAGCAATCATATAGGGAGTTTTACGCTCCTTTTTTTATTGCAATTATTTATGAGTTTATAGGGATCTCATTATAAAAAAACTAAAAATATGATAGGAGGTGTTTTAAATATGATATTTAAAAAAATGAAAATTCCATAAAATGAAATAAAACTCTTGCAAAATTT
>CAKOKU010000013.1 GCA_934095865.1 uncultured Bacilli bacterium | reverse complement strand
ATTGAAACCCTAATGGCTGGTGCTACCGAAATAGTTACAATCGTATCTTTCTTTTTTAAATATTCTATAACTTTTAAATAATCATATTTAGTAACTAAACTTGAAGTTGGACAATTAATAATACATTGACCGCAATTAATACATACTGGTCGTTTAACTTTGTTATCATCATATTTAATACCAACTATATTTTCACAAACTCTTTTACACATACCACAATTAGTACACTTTTCAGGAATAAATGATAAAGAGGGATTAGATGCTTCGATTTTTATAACTTTGTCATATTTTTTTACACTATCTTCATATATTTCAAAAGCTTCGATGCCGCTTTCACAAAATGGACATTTATAGTCGCTAGAAAGTTTAGAAAACTCTATTTCTTTAACATTTTCATCATAAACATAACCACAATTTTTACATTTATATTTCATATCTTACCTCTATTAAAGAATATCATAAATAATAAAAAAAGGAAATAATTGCATTCGAGTTTGCTTAAAGTTTACAGGCTCTTTATTTTTTAAATATAAATTATATATTAAAACGCAAAAAAAGAAGGCAAAGCTTCTTCTCATTACAATTTGGAGGGGCCTACCAGATTTGAACTGGTGATGGGGGAGTTGCAGTCCCGTGCCTTACCACTTGGCTAAAGCCCCATTTTGTAAAAATATTGGTATGTGAAATCCTTCACACGTATTAAATTTTACACTATTAGTAGATAATTGTCAATTGTGATATTATGAATTTCGCCAATTTACAGAGCTTTATAAAAGGAATAAATCTATAAAAAATACTATCTTCTATCCACCTACTATATTTTATGGTATTATCAACATAGAGGTGATAAACAATATGATAATCTTAATTCATTTATTTTTCTTCTTTTTCTGGGCTATAAAATGTGAAATGATTGCCACGCCAATAACTTTATTTACCCCTTTTAGTCTTAAAATTCATGAATTAGTCAAAAATAAAAAATACTTTTTAAGCACTTTTATTTCTCTAATACCAGTTAGTATTTATTATTTTTCCAATGCTTCTTCTTATAATACTTACACCATAATTTTAATTCTCCTTATAGCACTAATTCCCCTATTTATCATCACCACTATTTTTATATATTTAATAAGTTTTATTGATTATTACTTAAGAACTAAAAACATTGATGATATAATGGTCAATTCTAGCTTTTATCTTTTCTATCTAAGTTATATGACTCTTATTTATTTTTCAAGTGATCGTATAGTACCACTAATCTATAATTTATTAAGTAAGGTTTTCTAAAAGATTGCAAAATCTATATAGCAATAATTTTTAAGGAAAATAACATAAATTATTGGTCAATTTACAATCTAAATATACTTTAATTAAGCTGCCAATACGAAAGTATTAAATTTATAAATAACAAAACCATTGCTACAATTACTATAAATGCCAATAAATAATCCATAAAAGAAAAAGTTTCAGTTTTAAAAAGAAAAAATTTATCTATTATTTTTGCAACTTTACTTTTATTTAATAATGGATACAAAATAGCAGCACCAAAAGTATTCAAAATAATGTCGTCTATATCCAGACCCCCAATTCCAAATATAAATTGACAACACTCAAGTATTGATGATAAGGCTAATATTATAGCAATCGCCATTGGCATATTGATACTTTTTTTAATTCTTGGTAACAAGTAAGCAAGAAGCAAATTAATTGTATTATTATTTGGTTTAATAGTAACGTTTTGACCCCTAAAAACACTAGTTACTAACAATAAAGTAAGAAAATAAATTACTGTGTAAAATAAAAACATCCCGCTTATATTAGAATTATCTTTAACCTCTTTTACTAAAAAATAATTTTTTAAATAAACACTTAAGCAAACAATAACCGTTAAAGCAATGAATATTTTTATATTTGGTTGCCAACGAAAAATCACGATTTCTAAAATATAAATCAATAGCAAAACTAAAGTTAACTCAAACAATTTAGTAAATAAATTAATTTTCTTCATCTTTCTTAATCTTTCTATCACATATATAGTAAATATTAATCATAATTATTATTATACTAATTAATATTATATTAAGTACAATTGATGACCAAGCAATTTTAATACTACTATTGTAAAATAAATAAACGCTAGGAATTATTTTAGATATCAGAAAACTGCCAATAAAAACCGAACCTAAAACGCCAAATACGCAGCTAATAGCCATTGGTTTTAATTCGATTTTTAAACAATTATTAACCATTTCTTTTAAGTTGTTCGTTTTTTTAACTTCCTTGGAAATATTGCTAACAATTTTAAAAAGCAAAAAGAAATTTATAATATAAATAAATAATACTACACCGCAAACAAGATTTCTAACATCTTTATCTCCAGCCGCAACAACCGAGAAATCCAATGAAGGAAAATCATTCTTTAATTGCTCTAAATTCTTATTATCATCAATCTGAATATACAAATTAGTAGATTCATCACTACTTGGAATTTCATTAGAAGATTCATTAATTTTTCTTACCGCTTTATGTGATGTAAAACATTCATTTGGCTCATAAAATCCATCAGTAGCATCAACAACACCAACTAATTTCATTTTTAATTCTTCATTATTTAAATCTGTAAAAGTTATTTCTTGACCAAGATACTGTTCAATATTATCCGTCTTTCCCTCAAAAAATTCTTCAATATTGTTACTAAAATTAGTTGGACAAACAATTTCATCACTAGAAGATTCATCAAAACTACGTCCTTTAATAACCTGAATATTATTAGAAATTGTACCATTTAAGTAAAAGCTATCACTATCATTAAATCTAACTAAGCCTTTATATTCCTCAGAATAAAAAGTATCAACAATATATTTACTTTCTTTCAATTTAGAATACAAAATAGTATCTTTTTTAGAAAGATATGCACTATAAATCTTAAAATTATAATTTTTCTCTTCATATTTCCTTAAATTATTATTATAAAAAAGAAAAAATGACATTCCAAATATTCCACTAACTAGTACTAAAGACAAAAACACTGACAATATTCCTAATTTATATTTATCTATAAGTTTTGTCATTTTGTTTATAAAATTCATATATACATACCTCTTCCCTGATTAAATAAAATTTATCTAACTTTAAATTTTTTCACTTTACAATTCCATAGTCTTATAACTCAATCTCTCAGTTAAATAGTAACATTTAAAATTACTAATAGCAATAAACTATTATCATAATTATGCCAACTATACATTAATTATATTTTAAAATGTTTCTCATTAAAACGGGTAGTTAATATAAAATTATTGCATTACCAATTTAAAATGCGTATAATTAATATGTGATAAGTTAATGCAGGCATAGTTTAGTGGTAGAATATGAGCTTCCCAAGCTTAGGATGCGGGTCCGATTCCCGTTGCCTGCTCCAAATGGTGTATTTATAGTCCAAAATGAGCTATATTTGATATAAATTACTGCAAAAATTACTGCGTGTTATATATGTCGCGGTAATTTTTTTATGCGTTATAAAAGTTAAAAACTAATACAATAATAAAAGAAATCACTAACTTAGATTTCTTTTTTTATTAATTTTCATCTAAACATACGCCGCCATTATCTTGAATGTAGACAACTATCTTATCCAATATCTCTTTTGGCTCACCTGTTTTAACATTAGAAAGATTAAATTCGTTTACTATACTTAAATCTTCTATATCAAAAGAAAGACTACCATCAGCATTATTTTTCATAATAACATAATTACTTATTTTTCCATTATAATAACAAATTCTACCTTCACCACTGGCTGTTAGTTCACTTTTATAATAATTAATTGTAAAAAGATAAATACAAACGACACACAACAAAATAAAAATAAGTGTTCCTAAGGTAATTCCTAGAATTTTAATTAATTTAATAATAAGATTTGAATTACTTTCTGTTTTATCCACTTTTTCTAAAAGTACATTTTTTCTACCAATCAATTCATCCATACTAATATTGAAAATATCAGACAACTTTTGAGCTTGTTTTAAATCTGGACTAGTTTCATTAAGTTCCCAATTAGATATTGTTTGTCTTGTAACGCCAACCATCTCAGCAAACTCTTCTTGACTTAATTTATGATTTTTTCGTTCATTAATAATTTTTTCTCCTAACATAACAAATTCTCCTTTCTACTTTAACTTTAGCTTTTTCATGACAAATATTCTACCAATTTTATTTGGAATATACGCAAATTTTTTTAACATTTAGGAAAATACTAAAATAATGTAGTTTTTTTAAAGTGATTTTTCTATTAGGAATTATTAAATAAAATAATTGTAAATATATTCAATATTCCAGAATTTAGAAATGAAATTACATAATAAAAATAGGTCTAAAAATCATATACTTTTTATCATTATTTTTATAATAATAGATTAAATTATAGCCACAATATTTATCAATACACATTTATTTAATTTCACTGTAATTTGTTTTAATCAATTTTATTTTTTTATCTAATTATCCTGTAATTTTTTTATTTCTACACCAGCTTGTTTCAATAAATTTTCTGAATATTGATCTGGATACGCCTTTAAATAAATAATTTTTCTTATTCCAGAATTTATAAGCATCTTAGCACATATTATACAAGGTTGTTTAGTTACATACAAAGTACTGCCTTTAATATCAACATTATTATTTAAAGCATTTATTAAAGCATTTTGCTCTGCGTGTACAGCAAAACATAATTCTTGATTTTCACCACTTTTTAAATTCAATCTTTTCCTTAAACAATTTTCTTCTGTACATGGCAGAATTCCATTAGGAACACTATTAACACCTTCAGCAATTATTTGATTATCTTTTACTAATATAGCCCCTACTTTACCTTTAATACAATTGGCAGTTTTTGATATGTCTAGAGCATAATTCATATAATAACTATCTCTTTCAGTCATATTCATTTAACCTCCTATTCAAAAGATGTAATCTCATATATCCTCATTGTATCACTTTTCCATTTTAAGATATATATTTTCAATAAAATTTACATTGCATCAGCGCAAATCATTACTACAATTGGTATATTTAACAACTGATATGTCAAGAAATCATTACTAATTATTAACTACAAAACAAAAAAGAACTTAAAACCATTTCTAGTTTTAAGCATTATAGATACGCACCATACTCTACCACGTGCACCTTTTTATTACGAAAATTCAATATTTCTTTTGTATTCGTTATTAAATTACCTACATTCACATTAATTTTCAATTTTAAACATTCTATTTATTATTTACAAATTGTATCAAAGCTATCAATTTTACTCATTGGATCAAAATTAAGAATATAAACATCTTCAACATAACTATGGCTATCATCATCTTTTGTTCTATGACACTTAACAATTGACACCTTTTTATTTACAAAACCGTTATCAAAACTATATATAAGTGAGCCACCATCATTTAAACCATTAGCAGTATTTCCCTTTTCTAAAATATAATCAATAGATACAATATTTTTATTTAAGGCTTCAATTAAAGAATACGTTTTATGGTCTTTACTGATATATTTAATTTCATCAAAACTTGAGTATAAGCTCTTTCCTTCAGATAACTCGCCTAACTTTACATACCCCCCTTCACTTTTTGCATCACCAACTAATAAGCTTTCACTATTTCTATTTTTTAAAATTAAAGCCATTGCCAGTAAAACAAAAACCACTGCCATTACTACTATTTCCAATTTCTTTTGTTCTTCTTTTTTCATATTTACCCTTTCTTAATAAAGATTATATCATGTTGACTACTAAATAGTAAATGTATGTTATTTGATTAATTTTCACATTTAATTATATTCAGTAATATATTCTCTATAAACAGACTTACAAAATCAATATCTTTTTTTACTACCGTAATTTATATTAATATCAAAATTCACTTGTCCAAATGAAGCTATAATTTAAACTGATTAACAACATAAAAAAACGTAAATACCATAATACCTACGTTCTTACTTCAAATTTTAAAATTTTTTATCTTTTTTTACTCTTCTTTTTCTTACTACGTTTAGCCATACTTTCGTGGGCTTTTCTTACATCTTCTTTTATTTTTAACAATTCAGCTTCCTTAGTCTTCTTATGTTTAAATAAAATATCTGTTTTCATAACAATAAACAACAAGAATAGCATCAAAATTATATAAATAAACATTGCTTGCTTTTGATCTCCTAAAACAAAGAAAATAGATACTGAACTAAACATAATAGTAATAAAGTAAATAATCAAAATTGAAACTCTTGGTGAAAACTTCATTTTTAATAATTGATGATGAAAATGATCACGATCAGGTGTAAAAATTCCTTTATGTTGAATAGCTCTTCTTAAAATAGCTAGAACAGTATCAAATATTGGAATAGCCATAATAACAATTGGTATAACAATACTAGTTAATGTCGTTGCTTTAAATCCTAATAAAGCAATAACACCAATTATAAATCCTAAAAAATCACTACCGCAATTTCCCATATAAGTTTTGGCGGGTGGAAAGTTGTATACCAAAAAGCCAGCCGTCGCCCCAAACATTATCACAGCTAGAATAACATCCAAGCCTTCCATTTGCGTACAGATTAAACCAATTATTGTAATTGTAGCAAAATAGATACAAGAAATCCCACCGGCTAACCCATCTAAACCATCAATCAAATTTATCATATTAATAAAAGCAACTAAAAATATTACTGTTACAACATAATTAAAAGGATAAGTAAAACTAAAGTTCAAACCTAAAAAAGTAACATCATTTAATACTAATCCTCCATAAATACAAACTGTCATCGCGGCAATAATATGGGTAAGTAGCTGATATTTAGCCTTCACTGGATTAATTGAATCAACAAAACCAACTAATACCAACAAGAAAGATGCCATTAAAATAGATAACATCATTGTATTTTCTCTAGCAAAAAGCATATATCCCACCATGAATGATAAGAATATAGCTAAGCCCCCCAACCTTGGCATTGGTTTCTTTTGCAATTTTCTTTTACCATCAGGATAATCCATAGCATTAACATGAATAGCCACTTTCATCGTTATTGGTACTAAAAGGACACTGCAAACAAAAGAAATTAAAACTATCAAAAATATATTATGTCCATTAACAATAAATTCCATAAATCCCCCTAATCTTTTAAGATGTTATATGTTTCTTCATCATCATTTGTATTTTCATTAGAATCATAATTATCCATCGTAACGTTTGCATACATAGCATTTCGTACTTTAGTATGTTCATTTACATCCGCTTTATCTTCTAAAATTTCTTTTGCTTCTTCTTTATTTACTTTCTTTAGTTCTTCTTTATTTTCTTCATTACTATGAGCATCAGCATTATCATCTTTTTTAACTGCCAACGTATTTTCTTCTTCTTTAGTTATCTCAACATTATTTTTACTCTTTTTTAATTTCTTATGTTTTTTATAATACTTTTCAAAAGATGCCATTTCTCGCTCTTTATTTTTTAACTTTTCTTCTAAAACATTAACTAATTTGCGTACCTTTTTATTTTTACCCATTAATGACATTATTACTATTAAACAAAGAAGAATAACACAACCACAACCCATTATTATATAAAGATAAAACATATTATCATTTAAAACCGTTTTAATTAAATCAGCATTATATATTTGATAAGTATTACTATCTTTATGATAAGAATAAATATTAACACTATTATCAACTAAATTTCTGGCTTTAAATAAATAGTATCCATTATCCAAGCCATGATATTTATAAGCATTTATTTTATTACCATTAATTTCTAAATCTACTTTTTCATAATTTTTTATGTCAATATCTTCATTTAATGGCATAACAATTTCATTATTACTAACTAGTTCTACATAAGGTAAAAACTCACCATCTTGATACAAGAAAAAACCAACATTACCATAAGCATTTTTCAGAGCCACTAAAACTATATTCGTATCATTATTAACAAAGCAAGGAATGGTATTATCCTCAAATTCCATGGTAGTTTCTGTATATAATGAAGGTATTTCAATATTTCGTGATGTTTTTAAAATCGTATAATCTTCGCCATTTACTTTAACATTAATAGGATTAGCATCAGTTACAGAAACATTAATTGTATAAGTTCTTAAATCACCATTTTGAGCTTTAACATCAACATTAAGTTTATTCTCACCTTCAGAAACGTCAAACTCCCCAGTTCCTGATACACTTGAGGTACTGTCTTTCTTACTAGCATTTATTTTAATTTTAGTGGTACTTGGTGGGACTACTACACTATACTCTAAAACATCTTCCGAAAATGCTGGTGATAACGAATATCCTTCAACTTCTAAGCTTTTTAATGCATTAACCTTAGAATCTGGCGCTTTTTCTTTTACGCTAACACTCTTAGAGCCACTTAAATTAATTGTATTGCCATCTTCATCAGTAATATTACCTGAAATCGTAAAAGCAATTGTTCCCGCACTACTACCTTTACAAGTTACTTGAAATGTCTTCGTTGTATTCTTAGCATTACTTGTGGCATCGGCAAAACTTTGCGTACAGCCATTGGTATTACCAGCACTAGCAATTTTAATTTGCCAAGCAGCCGTATTACTTACTGTAACTGAGGCACTAACTCTATTACCAGCGGTGATACTACTTGATGATATCTTAAACGTATAGCTTGGAGCAGCATTAACTTTTAAAATACCCCCCATTAAAAGACATAAGCTATAAATTATTATTGTTTTCTTTTTCTTCATATAATTACCTTCCATTTTATAATTGATTAATATTAGTTTGACCTAATAAATATTGTCTTAACTTTAATAAATCAGCTGAATTAATTAAACCATCACCAGTTAAATCACTAGCTTCTTTATAAGCTCCATTTAAATTACTTTTACCTAACAAATGTTGTCTTAATCTTAATAAATCGGCAGAATTAATCTCACCATCACCAGTCAAATCACCATAAATAACAGCCGTATAACTAACACCATCGCTAAATGTTACACTCATTCCCGTCTTAACTATATTATCACTACCATAATTAACACTTAAATTCTGAGCCTTTAAACTACTAATAGTCGTACTAACTTTAAAGCCCTTTAAATAACTATTATATTGAACAAGCCCTAACTTTTCAATTATTTCTTTGCTAGTTAATTCATTATTAGAATTATTTTTATCTTCATCAGAACTACTATCATCAGGATTAACAACTGGTACAAAATTACTACAAATTCGACAATAGCCGCCAGTGGCATACAATAATCCATCATAAACCCCACTTCGAGCTTCAATATTAAAGAAATTATAAACGCCTTGATAATCGTTACCATTATAAGAAAACTTAGCCCCACTACTAGCAACGCTTCCCTTTGTTCCTAATTCTTGACGGGCAAGTGATGCTAAATAAAGAGGTGAAATATCATTGGCTTTACCAGCCTCTACAAAGATACTTTTATAGCTCTGATTATCAACTAAATCATTACCACTCATAAAAGTATTATTTAAAACCCCTTGTACTAACTCTTCCGTATATTTTTCACTATAATTTAAGGCTTCAAATTGAAAGATATATTTTTCGGTTAAAAAATTTCTTGGATCTAAATAATAAGCAACAGCCTCACTAGTTGGACGAAACCATCTTGAACCTTCAACAAGTTCTGGTTTTTCACTAGGATACAACCCTTTTATATCAATCGCACCTGCTAAACGTTCTTGTTCAACGGCATAATTAAAGTCCTCATTCGTTTGCATCGCCACAAACTGCCAAGTTGGATGAATACTGTGTAAATATCTTAAAATACGTTTATAACTTTCAGGAAAGCCTTCTTTATCTAATGTATTTTCGAACTCGGTATCAACTATTTCATCTAAAGCTTCAACAGCAGCTAAATTACCAATTGGTCTATCATACTTTTCGCCCATATTATTAAAAATAGGAATATTAAATACAAAAGGTAATTCTAAAAAGCCCGTATTTTTATAAGCTTTATAAGTAGTTACAGATTCACTAGAAGGAGCAGCAATATTAGTTTGATATTGATGGTTATATAAATAACTATCTGCATTAGGATTAACATTAAATTTTTTCAAATAAGATGTAAATTGACCTCTCGAAATATAACCAGAACTTATCCATTTAGCGCCATTAACAATGGCTTTCTTTGGTGTATTCCAAGGTCTATTATAAGCATCTGTATCCGGCAACCCCACATAAGTCGAACACACATACCCACTGACATTATTATAAATTATATTGATGAACCCTTTGGAGCAGCCATGAGTTCCTTGAATTTCATCACTAACAACCGTTACTGTCTCTCCTAAATCAATCTCCCCAATAATATTAGTGGTTCCATCTTCATTATAAGATGTAGTAGGCTTACTACGAAAATTAACATCCCCCGTAATATACGCAGTATAATTGGTTTTTGCTTGTACTTTAAAAACACCATGCCATAACAATATAATAAATGTCGTTATAACAATTAAACATATTCCTATTTTTAAATATGACTTATTTTTAAACATTCGCCAATTTTCATATAATCTAAGAACCATCTTTACTTCGCCTACCTTTTATCATCTAGATTATAGCAAAAAAAAGCCAAAATAGAAATACTTTAGCATTTAAACCATCTAAAACTGACAATCCAGCGCCAACAAAAAACACCTATTACTATAATTATCATATAATAAGTTAGGTGTTATATATGTGTAATAATCGACCAAGAGTCCCCAATTTTTTTACTATTTTAGCCATTATTGGCTTATCTATTTTAATTTTTTATCAAACCTTAATAACTTTAATTTTACCATTAAGATTTAATATTTTTATTCTTTTAATAGAAGTATCTTTATTATTCTTTCTTCTCTTTCGCATAATATGGCCTTATTAATTTTTCTGTTCGAGAAATATAGTCTATCAAATTGACAAAACTACAAGTATTATTAAACTCATTTTCTGTTATTTCGATTTTCTCAGGCAAAGATATCAGTATAAATAACAATTTCTGTTCATCTTCACTTAAAGTAAAATTTTTCATGTACAAAGAAAGAGGACTTTCAAAATTACAAGTTAAATATTCATTCTTATAGAAAGTAACAATATCTAAAACTGGTGTATCAAAAGTATATTTATCCCAACTAATTAAAGTTGGCTCTTTTTCTTTTAAGTAATGGTCTAATGACAGATTATTGTGAAGGAGAACCACTCTTTGTTTAGTACTATCTTTTACCAAATTAAACCATTCATCAAGTTCTTGTTCTACAAAAGCTAAATCGTTATTTATTAAAGTATAATTAATCATAAAATAATACTTACTTGGACTCATATATACTTCATCAAAAAATTTATCATAAAGATTTGAATAATACTCTTTCAAATAAGTAATATTATTTTTAATATTTTCATATATTTCTTGATATTTATCTTGAGTAACTTCTTTAAAATAAGCTGTTTTATTATGTAATTTAGCAACTAATAAGGCTAAATCTTGCATTTTCTGTTCTGGTGGTTGCCATTTAGAATCTATATATTCATAAGTTATATAATCATCATTAACTTCTTTTAATTTCGGAAAATTATTAAAATTTCTACTATCTAAGTAACTGAATAATTTAGAAATATCTTTATCAACAGGCCGTGGTTTAACTACATAATTACCAAGAGTACTAAAAAAATTAAGTGTCCGGCCTCGCATTGTATATTTTAAAGGTTTATACTTATCTTCTATTAATTTAATAAAATTATTCATCTTGAAGTTCTGGAATTATAACTTTTTCTCCCATAATCCATTCAAGTTCATTATTATATTCACTAATAGTATCTTTTGATACTTTATACTTATTAGCAATCGTATTTATATCTTCACCATCACTTAAAACATGAATATGATACGTCACATAAGTATTAAGAGCATTACTAACATTATTTAAAACTACTTCTTCTTTATTAGAATTTATCTTTTCATTAGACTTTACTGTATTATCTACACTATTATTAAAACTATCATTGACTTTATTATCTTTAATGCTACTATTATTATTCATCTCTATATCATCTAAAAGATTATTTAATTCTTTCGAAGCAATTTCTTCTTTCGTCAAAGTATTAATCTCCTGATTTTCTCTTTCAATATCTTCAGTAGAGCCTTCATTATTACTTTCATTTTCTTTTGTTTCTTCAACTTCTTCTTTTACATCTAGAGTATCATTAACGCTTTCATAAGATATACACAACTCAATATTTACCTTAAGGGTATCTCCATCTACAACATCATATGTAAAATTACTTATATCATAATTAATTGTATCCCTTATCATATTATCAGCAAGCTCAACACTAAAAGGAATACGGTATTTAAAAGGTTCTTTATTAACGCTTAATTCATGAATTTTATAATCACCAGATACAATGAAATCTCCTTCAATGCAATCATTTAATACATTAGCTTCGTGTTCTAAGGAAATAGAAGTAATCTCAGCAATTTTAGTATTAAAAACTATTTCTTTTTCATAAGGTATATTCATTTTCATATAATCAATTCCTCTCTATAAAAGAGTATGTAATCATCAAAAACTTTATACCAATATTAATTGCTGCAAATAATACTTAGCAATTAAAAAAGAATAGATTTTCATCTACTCTCCTTGATTATCTTTTTGTTTCATTATTGGGAATAATACAACATCACGAATTGACTCTTGATTATAAATCAACATCATTAGACGGTCAATACCAAAACCTAAACCAGAGATAGGTGGCATACCTTGTTCCATTGCACCCATAAAGTCTTCATCAAGTTCCATTGTTTCATCATCACCTTGACTCTTAGCCTCGGCCTGTAATACAAAATTTTGTCTTTGAATTTCAGGATCAACTAACTCAGAGTAAGCGTTACAAATTTCTGTACCACATACAACTACTTGGAAAACATCAACTGCTGATTTATCTTTGTCATTTCTTCTAGCAAGTGGTTTTAAAACAGCTGGATAATTATAAAGAATTGTTGGGCCAACTATATTAGCGCGGATCTTCTTTTTATAAACAAAATCAATGATTTGACTTAAAGATTTGTAATCTGCCATATCAGCCATAGTAAATAAGCCTTTATCTACAACTAATTGTTTCAATTCTTCAGGATTTTCAATATCTAAGAAGTTCTTTCCAAGTAACTCTTCCATTGCTTCAATATAATTAATACGGTCCCAATTTTCCTTACCAAAATCTAAAACATTATCACGATAATTAATAGTTGTTGTTCCAACTAATTCTAATAAGGCATTACGAATAAAGTCTTGGAAGAAAATTATAGTATCTTCAAAGTTCCAATAAGCAACATACCATTCTACTTGTGTAAACTCTTGTAAATGCTCTGTATCCATTCCTTCATTTCTAAAACATTTAGCAACTTCATAAACACGATCAAAGCCTGCTGCTATACATTGTTTCAAATAAGTTTCAGGAGCTATACGTAAATTCATATCTAAATCAAGAGCATTATGATGAGTGAAGAAAGGTTTGGCAGCCGCACCACTGACAGCTGTTTGCATAATTGGAGTTTCTACTTCTAAAAAACCATGATTATCTAAATATCTATGTAAAAATGAATAAAATTTACTACGACCTAAAAATACTCTACGGCTATCTTCATTCATTATTAAATCAACATAACGTTGACGGTACTTTAATTCTGTATCTGTTAAACCGTGGAATTTTTCTGGAAGCGGTTTTAAAGATTTTCCTAAAAATGTAAACTCATGAACTCTTAAGGTCTTCTCTCCAGTTTGTGTCGTAAACATTTCACCTTCTGCCCCAATAAAATCACCAGAATCAATTAATTTCTTAAAGAAAGCATAGGCCTCTTCTCCTACTTCATCAATTTTAAATTCCAATTGTAAATCGGCTTCTAAATCTCTAATACGAACAAAAGATAATTTTCCCATTTTACGCATAAATATAGCACGACCACATACTCTAACATTTGTTGTACCATCATCTAACGTACGCGCTTCTTTTAAAGTATGCGTTCTTTTAAAACTATCAGGATATGGATTACATACTTTTTTTATCTCCTCTAACTTTTCTCTTCTTACTATTTCTTGCTCAGTTAACTTTCGCATAAACATCTCTCATTTCTTTCTATCAAATTATAACTAAATTAAGATAATTAGTCAATTAATTATTGGGTTTGTGCTATAATATTTACTAAAGAAAAGAGGGAATAAAGTGGATAATAACAAAACCCAATATTATGATGAGTATAGTGATGATTTTGTAACCTCGGCCAAGCAAGATTTTAAATTAAAAGATAACTACAAATGGCTTAATAAAAGTATCTTTTACAAAATTATTTCTCGTATTTTATATTTTTTTGCTTACATTTTTGCTGTAATTTACTGCAAATTAATATTACACGTTACCTTTAAAAATAAAGAAATTCTAAAAAAACAAGAAGGATATTATTTATTTGGAAATCATACTCAACCAATTGGTGATGCCTTAATACCTCTTTTAGCCACTGCTCCAAAAAAGAACTATTGTGTTGTCAGTACCGCTAATTTAGGTATTCCTATATTAGGCAAAATTCTCCCCTTTGTTGGGGCACTTCCCATCCCAAATAAAATCCATGAGAAAAAGAATTTATTTAATGCTATGAGTCTATTAGTTAAAAAAAACGTTATTACTATTTACCCTGAAGCTCATGTTTGGCCATGGTATACCAAGATTCGTCCCTTACCAACTTCTTCTTTTAAATTCCCCATAAAGGATAACGTTCCCAGTTTTTGTATGACTACCACTTATCAAAAAAGTAAATTTTTTAAAAAGCCCAAAACAACAGTATATTTTGATGGCCCTTTCTATCCCCAAGAAGGTCAAACAGCTAAGGAAAAAGCTGCCTCACTACGTGATCAAATATATAATACCATGCAAGAAAGAAGTCAAAATAGTACCTACGAATATGTAAAATACGAAAAAAAGCCATTGTAATAACATCTAAGACAATGACTTTTCTTTTTCTTCTAAAGAAGGCATTATAATATCAAAACAGATAGCAAAAGTACGTACTGTAATTGATGCCTGTTGCGATTCTAACTGAGTTAGAAGATTACTATTCCCAAAGATTTTCAATGCAAAAGCATAAGGTAAAATATCATATAAATACCTTGGGTTAGTCTTAGTTAGATTATCCAACTCATCTTTTCTAGCTGTTTCTAAAAAATCGCGAAAGCCCTTTATTTTTCCATACAAATTACCGCCATAAGTGGTTCGCTTTGGTGATAATATAGCAAAAGAAAGCATTTCAAAAATACAAAGAAAACCAAGCATATACCCAAAGGTATAAAGTGTACTTTGATTAAAGGCGAACATTAAATCAATATATCCATATAGTGCTATTGCTAAAAGAATTAATAATAAATCGAATATTTTTGTAAATTTATTAGTAGCTTTAAGGGTATTAACGTCAGCTTCGAAAATAGCATCGGAAATAACATCACCTAAGCATAACCAAGTTCCAAAGAAACAAATATTTAATACAACTGCAACTTGACCATATGTCTCATTATATTTCCACATAGGTAAAGCAACAATAATTAAATTAGTTATCATTACTCTAAGGATAAGAAAAGCATTTGATAACCCCAAGTTTTTGCCAAAAATTTTATTTTGTAATTTCTTTTTTGTTAACCTTTTCACACTAGAATTCATTTTATAGAAATTATTTTTAAAAGTTCTTAAAGTCACTTCATTACATGAGTTACCATCCTCATCCAAAAATAACCCATTTAAATAATTCTTTTCTATTATATTTGTTCCCTCATATTCCTTTAATTTTATTATCTTATAATTTCCTACATCATCTAAAGGTTCACTTTTAATCATTTTCATATAGCCAGCACAAATAAAAGAGATTACTAAAGAAAGAACATCATAATCATTTATATTTCTTCTATAAATATAGGCAATTTCTAAACTATTTAATCCCTCAGGCGGCATAAACTCGACTGTATCAACCGGTTTACCATCTTTTACAAAGAAATAATTCCATAAATAAATAAAATCTAAAAGAACATAAAATACCGGTACTAAATACAGTAGATATTCCCACTTATTAGGAGCAACCGTTGACCAACCAGCAAGAAAAAACCAAAATAAATTAATCACAAAAATAGAACTTAAAACTTTTAACAACATATAAATATCTCCATCTTTAAAAATTAATAACTAGCATCTTCATCCATAAAACACATCATCTATATTTCATACAATATCATATCACAAGCTAATAACTTTTTTAAATATAAATTAATATCATCAAAAAAAGACTTACAAAAATTAATAAATAATTTTGTAAATCTTGCTTCTAATTATTATTTTCCTGATTCTCTTTAGTATATAACCTGCTATAAGTTTTACTATTTTTTAATAATTCTTGATGAGTACCACTACATTCTACTTTGCCATCATTAATAACAAATATTTTATTGGCATCTATTATTGTTGAAAGACGATGAGCAATAATAAGAATCGTATACTCGCCTTTTAAATTATTTATTGCTTCTTGAATTTTAGTTTGAGTTTCATTATCAAGAGCACTTGTTGCTTCATCAAAAAGTAATACTTCTGTTTTTAAAAGTAAGGCTCTGGCGATGGCTAGACGTTGCTTTTGACCGCCTGATAAAGTAACGCCACCTTCACCAACAATTGTATCATATTTATTTGGAAGAGACTCAATAAATTCATCCAAGCAAGCCAAACGACAAGCTTCTTTAATTTCTTCTTCACTAGCATCTGCTTTAATTACTTTTAAATTATCCATAATACTCATATTAAAAATATAAGCATTTTGACTAATAACAGATAAGTTGCCACGAATTGATGTTTTATTAAGACTATTAATATCCACTCCATCAAAAGTTATTTGCCCACTATTAGGCTTATTAATAGCACTTATCAAGTTAAAAATGGTCGATTTCCCAGCCCCACTTGGTCCAACAAAACCAACAGTTTCATTAGCATCTATTTTCAAAGAAAGATTATTTAAGACAGGCATATCATCTTCATAAGAAAAACAAACATTCTTAAATTCAATATTACCCTTGAAATTTTTTAAGTTCTTCGTACCAAAAGTTTCTTTTTCAAATTCATTTTCTTCCAAAACCCCAAATATACGATTAGCTGCTAAATTAAATTGCTTCAATATTTCATATATCTGTTCAATCCAATCAGCTGTCCAAGTAAGTCTATCATGATAATTATAAATAATTAAAACCGATTCTACTGATAACAAATTAGAAATTAATAATAAATAAATCAAAATACTTATTAATAAATCACCAACATCTCTAATCGAACCACCAAACAAACGTAAGGTAGCACGTGTACGTTGATATTTATAAGATACATTATTAGTATCTTCCATACATTCATTAACTTTACTTAAAAATGACTCTTCGGCATCTAGTATTTTTATATCTTTGGCACCTCTAACAATTTCTGAAACAAAACCACCAGTCTTTTCTCTACTCTTTTTCCAAGTCTTACGATTTTTATAATTTATATTACTAGCATACTTATTATATAAAATGATAATAACAATTAAAAATACATACGCTAAACCTAAATAAACATTAATAAAAAACACACTAATTAAAATACCCAAATTGCCAATAATACTAGTCAAGTAATCTATTAATGATGTAAAAATATCTGTCAAATTATCTGTGTCATTATTTATTCGTTCAATAAAAACTCCACTTGAATTATTGTTTAAATCTTTTTGCGTTATTTTCAACGTTTCTCTTGTTAATTCGATTTGTAAATTTCTTCTTACGTCATAATAAAACTTATTATAAGAATAATTAGCAAAATATCTTACAATATTTCTAGAAATTTCAATAACAAATATCAAGAAAATAATTCCTAGTAACTTCTGATAAAAACCACTTGTCAATACAATTAATCTTTTTGCCACTATAATTGGAACAACAACTGAGATAATTGTTAATAATACATTAGCAAGCATGAACAACATTAAATATTTTCTACCACTTTTGGCATATTTATATGTTGTTTTTAAATTTTTCCAAATACCACGATTTGGTGTTTTTTCTTTTTCTACAACAGCCATAATTTTTCACTCCTTTACAATTATGATTTTTTAGCAAGCTTCTTCATTATATCATCTTTAAAGCTTTTTAAAAACTATCTATTAACGTTTATTTCTAACTCTAATTAAAGAATATGGTTTATTTTCATTAAAAGTATTTCCATATATTATTTCATCTACTGATTTAACTTCACTTAAAGACACATCATACATTTCTTTTAATTGATGATAATTATATCTGCCATAAACATAACTTCTTAAACTAATAGCGGCTTCATGATTAAATGAAGCAAAAAAACGGGCTTTACATAAATTTACTTCATCTTCTTGAGTAATTGGTTTCGTTAAACCAGAATTATCTGTACTATGACATAAATAAACTAATTGACCATTTTCAGTTAACAGTGGCATTAATTTACTAGTCACTAATTGACAAAACTCTTCATGCTCTAAATAATCAGGAATATTTGACAAATATATAGCATCATACCCGTCTTTTTGATTTATCTTATCAACGGTTCTAATATCTTGGTTAGCATACCAAATTGATGCTCCTTCAAAATTTGCTTGCGTTTTAGCAAAACTTCTAGCTGATTCATTATAAGCTCCAGTTATACTATCATAAGCACGGCCAGAAATTGATTCATAAAACACCGGATAAGTCTTACCAGTTAACAGCCAAACAATCTTATTTAAAACTTTATCATCAGCATATCTTATAACATCAGCACTTATTTGGCTGCCTCGGCAAGCATTTAATAACCAATTATCTTCAATAGTTAATCTTTCCCCACAAAGTAAGCGTGATTGTAAAGCCAAAAGCTTTTTATAGATAAAATCATTATGTAAAGCACTCTCTTCTTCTTTTTTTCTATCCATTAAAATTTTTAAGAAGGCATAAGCTGGATAAGATTTATCATTTTCATAAACTTGATTAAAGAAATCTGAATTTAAATGCCTTGGTGAAATACTTTCCGTAAAAAATTGCATGAATTCAGGAAATGACACTGTATTGGCCATTCTTAATTTAGCAGCCGCCACAGGTAACTGATATTTATTCACATCAAAAGTTACGACTTCACTCGCACCATGATATATTGCATCTAAAACAAAATCACCACTACTAAGAACTGTTAAAACTCTACTGCCAGGTGTAATAAAGGCACCCAAATTTAATTCTTCTGTTGGATTCAAATAGAAACTTGTCCTATTATTAAAATTATTACTACTACAATTTGAAGTTGCAGAAGCCTTTGCTTCTTCATGAGAACTTTGAACCATCTTTACCCATTGTCTGCCAAGCATCTGATAGTAAGTTTTATTTTTATGTTCACCATTTATATCTTTTATTATTTCATATTCCATAAATTCCCCCCTAATTTATTTTTTAACTAATTACTTATTTTCTTTTTCTTACCCTAACTAGAACATCTGGTTTAAACGAACTATTAGGAGATAATTTTTCTAAAGAAACATCATAATTAGCTTTTAAAAATGCAAAACCAAACTGACTATTCATTCTTCGAAGAATATTTAGGGCATCAACAGTTTTTTCTTTATCTGCTCGAATTAGCATTTCATAATCAGCAGTTTGCTTGCCTAGCGACCAATTTTGTAGCTCTTCAAAACTCATATTCTGAACAACATAACCAATCATCCCATCATCCTGAAGCAATCCCATTAAATTTGGAAAAGTTTGAAGAAACTGAGATTCATTAAAATATTCTGGAATATTGGATAAATAAATAGAATCATAACCAATACCACCAAAACCATTTAATGTTGTTATATTACCAGGTGTAAATGAAATAGGTACAGACTCTAATAACCCTTGCATCTTCGAAAAACTCGTTTTATCTTCATTATAAGCACCACTAACAGGTTTATATTCTTGACCCATAATAATATCATAGACATGACACACAATATCATTACTTATAAAGCTAATAAAATAATATAATTGTATATCACTTAAATTCAAATAATCATTTATATCAATGCCAAAACTCATAAGAAACATAATGAATTCATATTCTGTACTGCTTAAAGAAGCACCATTTTTTTTACGGGCAGCAATATCTTTAATTAATTGATAAACTTTATTTCTTTTTAAAGACATATCATCCATTCTTTTTACGGCCATTAATGCACTCAAAAAAGAAAAGGAATCATGGTTATCTGCTGATTTTTGAACTTTTTTAAATAGAAATGGATCTAAATATTTAGCAGATAAAGGATCACTATAAAAATTCATATAATCTTGATAACTCATTAGACCAGCCGACGCTATTTTAATAGAAGCCAAAGCCTCCTGATATTCATTAATATCAAAAGTATCCACCCTACTAGCACCTTGATATACGGCATCTAAAGCAAAATCACCACTTCCAAGCACCGTTGCTACTTTATCCCCTTGTCCAACTAAAGCTTGCATACATAACTTTTCAGTTGGATTAATATAAAAATGTGGATTATGTTCAAAATAATTTTTACTAAAATCATTAGCTTTGTCTGTAATTGCGCCCGGATCAATTATTTTCCCATGATTATCTAAGCATTTTTGGGCCAAAGCTATATAATAAGCCGAATCATGACTAACCCCTTCTAACCTTTTTACTACCCTCTCCATTTACATCAACTCCTTCTTAAGTTTCTCTATTATAACAAAAAAATCCTAAATTAATAGTTAAAATCAACTATAATTTAAGATTTCCAACCTCTTTATGCTAAGTGAAGCATACTTTTTAATCGTTTAATAACCTTTTTTTCAATTCTCGAAATATAAGACTGACTAATATTCAACTTATCAGCAATTTCTTTTTGAGTATATTCTTTCGTATTATAAAGGCCATACCGCATAATCATAATTTCTTTATCTCGAGAATCTAAATTCCGCAGTTCACTAGTTAATAATTGCTTCTCTTCTTTACTTTCAAATTCATCGGCAACAATATCAGCATCAGTACCCATAACATCTTCTAAATGTAACTCATTACCTTCACTATCATAATTAAGAGCATCTTCTAAACTGATTTCTGACTTTCGTTTCTTATTTTTTCTAATAAACATTAATATTTCATTAGCTATACATCGGGAAGCATAGGTTGCTAATTTAATATTTTTATCTACTTTATAGGTATTTATACCTTTAATTAAGCCAATCGAACCAATTGATACTAAGTCTTCTAAATCATACCCTGTCGACTCATACTTTTTAGCTAAAAACACTACCAAACGTAAATTATGTTCAATTAAAACATTGCGTGCTTCTACATCTCCCGCTTGAGCTTTGATTAAATAGGCCAATTCTTCTTCTCTACTAAGTGGTGGTGGCAACTTATCATCACTACCAATAAAAAAGACCTCACTATACTTCTCTTTTAACAACATTATTAATTTTTTAAACATTTAGCTCCTCCATTATCTCCATATTTAAAATACAATCATTACTATTAATCATTAAATTATTATCCATCAACCCTACTAAAAAATTACTATATTCTTTATTTTTAATAATTAATGAACTAGCCCTAATGCATTCCACTAACCCATGATTATTTAATGATTTATAGGAAACATAAATGGGTGTTCTAATCCGAATAACGCCTTTTAACATTTTCCGATTAACCAATACTACCCATTTTTTGGTAATGGGATCTCTTAATTTATTACCCGTATCTACATAACCAAGTAAATTAACACTTCTTTTATTAGGAAAAACTATTTTTACCGGAACAGTCTTTTCTATTTTTAGCTTTAATTCCCTACTTTGTTTAATATATAAAAGAAATATCAAAGGTACCAAAAGAAGAATGCCAAAATAACTAATACTATTTATTCGTAAATAATACATATACCCAGCTAAAATAATACTGACCATATAGAAAAACATTAGGTTATTAAAGGTATAAAAAATGTCCTTAAATTTAAAAGTAACCACGCACAATAAAATAGCTAAAAAAAACTTAAAAATTATAAAGAAATAACCATTTTTTATAAAAATACTTAATAAGCTGACCTCACCAATTATCCCTCCTAATAAAATACGCCCCAACGAAACATTACGTTTTAAAGTAATATTGACAGTAAGAAGAATCAAGATATCAAAATAATAATTTAAAATAGCCACTAAATCTAAATAGACTGTCATTAAAAAATCACCTATATACATAATATACGGTGATGGAAAAACATTTTGTCGAATTAAGTTTTAATCTTTAGATTTTAAGAATAACGTTATAATAAAAGCAAAAATAATAGAGGCACAAATACCAGCTGAAGTTGTAGTTAAAAGATTACTAAACATTCCTAGAACCCCTTTAGTTCTAAAGCCTTCATAACAAGCCTGATAAAGCAAATTACCAAAACTAGTGATTGGTAAACTACTAGCTACCCCAACATTTTTAACAAACCATGGGTAAATACCTAAAAAAGATAAGAAAGTGCCTAGTGAAACAAATAAAGACGTAATATGACCAGGCGTTAACTTAGTATTATCCAAAATAAGTTCTCCCAGTAAGCAAACACTACCACAAAACAAAAACGAAATTAAATATGTCATAAAACCTCCAAACTTACTGCATGACTAATACTAGGTATCTCTTCTTTTTGATTAGTTGTCGTTGTACTATGTAAAGCTCCAGTTGCTAGAAGCAAAATTTTATGATACTTCTTACTAGAAATAATCTTATTAAAAAATACTAGTGGCAAAGTAACTGGTCCTGAAGCTCCTGAAACTTTAAAATCTTCTTCTTGATAAAGAATAGCCCCCGCATCCAAAAGATTATTTATCTCTAATCCATCTTGTTTTAGCATATCTTTTAGCAAGTTAAGCCCAACTCGTCCTAAATCACCCGTTAAAATAAGATCATAATAACTAATATCTCTTTTTAATTCTTTTAAATGTTTTTTTAAAGTATCATAAGCAGCGGGAGCCATAACCGCCCCCATATTATTTACATCAGTAATTCCATAATTAACAACACAACCAATCGTCGAAGACTCTACTTTAATCTTACCTTCTAAAGACAATATTACACCCACACTACCAGTTGAAGTTAAAGTACTTCTCTTTAATCTGGGCGAACCATATTCAATAGGATATCTAAATTGCCGTTCAGCAACATTACGATGACTACTAGTTAGACCTAAACCTACTTTTATTCTTTTAGTATCTATCATATTAGCAAGAATAATCAATGCTTCATTAAAAGAAGCACAAGCCGAGTAACACCCCAAATAAGGAATATTATGCTTAGAACAAGTTATATTACTGATAGCTAATTGATTAGATAAATCCCCCATCGCCATGACATCAATCTTGCCACATAAATCATTTCTTTTAATTAAATTATCTACAACAACTTCCTGCATCTTAGCTTCAGCTCTCTCATAAGTCTTCTCGCCAAAGTAAGAGTCATTAATAATTTGATTATATTTTTTTATTCCAGATAAAGTTTCCTTTTCAGAAGCAATACTGTACCAATCTTTAATATAAACATTATTATATTTAAAACTAGCCATGAAGCACCACCTTTACTAAAGTAAGTAAGAAAGCACTAATAATACCATACAATAACACTGAACCAGCTAATTTAAAGATATTGGCCCCTAAGCCTGTAATTAAACCATCTTTTTTGTATTCTAAGGCTGCTGATGTTACCGAATGAGCAAATCCTGTTATAGGAATAATAAGACCACAGCGGGCCTTGCTTACCCATTCATCGAAGAAACCTAAACCTGTAAATAAAGATGATATAAAAATAATTATTAAAAGGGTCCAAACATTAGCATCTTTACTATCAACATTAAAATACAACAATAAATTCAAAATCATACACCCTAATACGCCAATTAATCCGCCAACTACAAAGGCAATTAAAGCATTTTTTAATTTTTCTTCACTAGGAGTATATTTTTTTACTAACTTTTGATATTCTTCTCTTTTCATTAAAAAGACCTCCACTTTTATTATGGAAGCCTATTAATATTTTTATACAGAGGACAAAGCACTTTTTACTCTTTTTAAATTTCTACTAAGTAACCTTGATACACTAACCTGACTCATATTAAACATATCAGCAAGTTCATTCTGTGTATAATCATTACAATAACGAAGGAGAAAAATTTCACGATCAGGACTTTCTAAATTAGCCACTGCTTCTTTTAAATCTAACATTTCATCTACGTGGGTATCACCAGCTGCAAACATATTATATAAATTAGTATCATCTTCTCGCATTTCATCCAAACTAACAGCCTCACTATTAGTAGCAGCCAAAGCTTCAGAAGCTTGTGATTCACTAATTCCCAAATAAGAGCTTACTTCACTTAAACTTACTTCGCGCTTTCTTTGTTGTTCTAAAAATTCTTTTGCCTTCAAAACCAACTTGGCCGTTTTTAATAATTCTCTAGGGAGGCACAACCGATTTAACTTGGAGTGAAAGCTTGTACATTTCCCCATAAATGTACATATAGGCAAAGCTAGAAAATTTAACATTCGAAGAGGCATCATAATTTTGATATGCTTTGAATAATCCTATCTGTCCAACATGGTAAAGTTCACGCTTATCAACACCATAAAATTGTTGTGCCAAGCTTTTTATAAGACCAATACAACTATTAAAGTATTCATCCACTCTTTTGCATCACCCAATGTCATATTATCTTAATTTTAACTAAAATTAAAGGCTTTCGACAAATGATCTAAATTAATTACAAAATTAGTACGTATATTTAAAAAAGAGGCATTAAAGCCTCAATTTATATCAAAAATCTTTTATGCAACTCGCCATTTATTTTCACCACAAGTATTATGAGTTGTTTCAGTCTGACTATCTGGCTTATCACATTTGTTACTACCTTCATTACATGGACGGTATTCACACTTTTCACCTTCTTCAGTGCCACCAGCCCAACAATCACCAGTTTTATCTGCACAAGTATTATTACCATTTTCGCAATTAGTTTTACTAAAATAGTCACGGTCAGAAGGACAATCATATTCTGCCTCGTATTTATAAAATGTTGTTGTAACTGTTGTTTGATTTCCAGCCTTATCAGTACAAGTTCCTGATAATGTATAATATTCTGGCGAAGCATTATAGATATCTAAAGTTGAACCGGATTTACCACCTATACTATAAGATGCAATCCCACTGACAGCATCAGTACATTTCAATTCTGTTACTCTTGTCGAATACTGAATGTTATGTTTAGTATCCAAAACTTTAGTGAAGTTACTAACGTTATCACGCATATAAGCATTTAAGCGACTACTATCTGAATAACCGTTGCTTTCATAAGTTGAACATGTTATTGATTTTGTACCCGTTTTATAACCGCCACCATCACAATCGCTTTTTTGCTGATTAGTTTCATAATAAACATCATAATTACAACGTGTTACTTGCATCCCTAAAGACGCAATCGGTTTAGAAGCATCTCTTTTTATGGTTTTATAGCATGATCCAGTTAAACCAGCTTCGTTTTCTACTTCACCAGTCATCGTCTCGCCACTTGATGCTGTATCTCTTTTTAAGATATAAGAATTACCATTTACTTCCCCATTTGACGATTTTATTTTTTCGCTACTTAAATATTTGCCAACAGATTTAAGTGACAAAGTAACATCGGTCGTATACCAACCATTGTTGCCATTTGGATTTTTAGGTGAAGCACTTAAAGAACAAGTCGGTGGTGTTGCTAATCGCTTAACATTAATACTACACGTTCCTTTATTACCGGCATTATCTTCAATATAACCATAATATGTAACGCCCTCTCTCGTTGTATCACTAGTTAAAGTAGCGTAATCAAAATTATTGTAAACATCTGAAGATTCAGTCGCTGAAGTCGTTATACCATATCTTTTTACGCCACTTAGATTATCTGCTACACTTATGTTTAATTTTACATCCGATGTATACCAATTATTTTTACCCATAACACTACTTGGATCAACAGTTATACTACACGTTGGTGGTGTTACATCAACATTGGCATTAAACGTCGTTTCACAATTATTACTATTATTTACATTATCCGTAATTGACCATTTTTCTGTTACTGACACAGTATCTTTGGTTATAGTTTTTGATTGAATTGGTGTTGAACAACCACTACCAACATCACTGCGACAACCATAATAATATGTATAACTTTGACTCCATCCTGGATTACTTACCGGTTCATAACATACTGGACCTGTATAATCTATATTACTAACTTCAATTACCGCCGGATTTGTTGATATATTTCCTACGGCATCTTTGGCATAACCATAATATGTTGTGTTTTCGCCCACTTCTTTAGTAGACTCTATATCAAATTCTGATGCACTTGGTCTTTTATTAGGATTAGTTGTTAAGTAATATGACTTGCCACTAAAACCGGAACCAGAACCATCATTACCCGAAAAAATTATCTTCTTTTTATTTGTATTACCATTAACATAATCATTAGATACAGACATTTCTAAAGTTGGATTTTCTTTATCTATCCTAACATCAACATATTTAACTAATGTAGTAGTTGTTGTTTCAATCTTCACCATTACTCTAGAATTTAAAAGTAATAAGCTCTCTACTCTAAAGATATTATCATAAGTTGTATCATTTACGGCTGACCAACTCATTTTTTTACTATTTTTAAATGTACTACCACCATTAAATACCCAAGTAATACTTACTATTTTATCTAAAAGACCATTATTTCTTAAATAGTTAGGGTTAACATATAAAACCACATCACTATTAGTCCAGTTAGTTTTACTATTACTAACTAAGTTAGTCCCTAAATTATTTATGGAATAAACACCAACATCTAAATTCGATGCCAAAATATCACTATTAGCTAAACTACAATCATCACTTGGAGTAATTTCACTATTATAATTATCACTTTCTCTGGCAATTTTTATTTTATAACAGTCTAAGTAACCTCCTTCGGGATTATTAATTTTCGTATTATCATCAGTAACATTTTCCATATCTAGATAACCTTCGCTGATTAGTTTAGCCACAGTAATTGTCGTATCTTCAATACTATAATCATTCGCATAATCAATAGCTTTCTCATTTATATAATCTAATTTCGTCTTTAATGTTTTAGCCTTCACTTGATTAGATATAGTTATATAACTACCAGTAGCCATCACTGCCAATATACCAATAATCACAATAACTGCCAACAACTCAGGTATTGTAAAACCCCAACTTTTTCTTCCATTCACTTTACTTCACTCGCTATCTTAAAATAATTATATTAAAAATAAACTTGTATAGCAAGAAAAAAACTAGCTTATAGCCATTACAAAAGATATTGTAAAAACCAAAAAACTCAAAGAAAAGACTATTTCTTTGAATTTCAAAAACCTATCAAAATTTTTAAGCCAATCAAAATTAAGATAATTCCACCCATGATTCTAGCTTTATTAGTAAAATGATTTTCAACTAAATTACCTAAAAGTACACCACAAAAACATAATATAAAAGTAACAAGGCCAATGGAGACTAAAGATAAAACCATATTTGCTTTCAAAAAAGCAATAGTTAAACCAACAGCAAAAGCATCCAGAGAAGTAGCGGCTCCTAAAAGCAAGAGATTTTTAAGTGATACATCACTAGATTCACACTCCTCTGTTTTATTTGCAAGCATATTACTACCAATAATCCCTAATATTAGAAACGACAGAAATCTTGTCAATAAATTAATTTGACCATTAAAGTTAAAGGCAATAATAAAACCCAACATCGGCATCAAAACTTGAAACAAAGCAAAAGTCAAAGCCACCTTCATTGGTAGCCAAAACTTAGACTTATTATCATTTAAGCCTATACTTACAGAAGCAGCAAAAGCATCAATTGCAAGACCAACACTAATAAGTAAAATATCTAAAAAGTTCATAGACTATACCCTTTTAGTATCTTTCCCTCTTATAATCATTAAAAAGTTCTCTATTATCACTTGACCAAGGCTAGCTTTTTCAATATCTTCACTAACTGTAACTTCTTCTTCTCTAACTATTAAGCCTTCATTATCCATAATTTCTACCGTTCCAACTTTATCACCTTTTTTAACTGGGGCTTTGATGTTATCAAGCTTCAAATTATAATTATATTTAGGAGCTTCTTTATCTTTACTAATTAATTCTGTTATACTATTTTTAACTACAATTGTTGCTGTCTTATTCTTACTTTTAGCCACAAATGTTTTAGCTAGTTCTTCATTATTATCTATAATCGTATTTAGTTTAAAAGAATTAAAAGCATAATTTAACATATTAGTTGTTTCACTACTTCTTATATCACTACTAGGCTCACCCATAACAACTGTCAAATATCTAATATTATTTTTCTTAGCAGTAGCCGTAAGACAATAACCAGCCTCTTTAGTATATCCCGTCTTTAACCCATCGACACCTTCATAAAAACGAACTAATTTAATTGTATTTAAGTTTTACAATAAAAATATACCAAATATCAACTACTTATTGATATTATTATAACATTT
>CAKOKU010000012.1 GCA_934095865.1 uncultured Bacilli bacterium | reverse complement strand
GAGTCGATTGATGATGTCGAAAATATTATTATTAAGTGTGTAAGAGAATATAAATGTTAAAGATAAATTACAATTTATAATTGAAATTATTTGCAAATTAATAATATTATTCCCATTAAAGGGTATGCGAGTTCCCATAGTAGAATTTGTGTGGGAGTACAAATTCAGTGCTGGCTAGACATAGATTTTACTCCCATATTCAAAAAAACAAAAAAGAGGATTAAAATTACTTCGATAATTTTTTCCTCTTTTTTGAAGATTATTTATATAAAAACATATTCATTTAAGACAATTTTTTCTGCTGTGTTTTTATAGTTGTTCATTAATTTTGTTCATTCCAATGAATTTAATTCTTTGTTTTTTTCAGATTTTCTTGTATAAGTAACTTTCATTTTTATCATTCCTTGTATTTAAAATCTTTTAAGATGTCTGTTAAATCTTTATTAGGTTTTAGTTTTTCAATTACTTTAAATTCAAGCATGAAAAAAGTCCTCCTTTCTGTGATAAGAGAACTTTAAAGTTTTATATAAAATAAAAACTTACGAACTTTTAAGTCCGTAAGTTGATTTCAATTGGAGCGATAACTTTGCTTATATTCGAAAATTTATACTCCCAAAGTTGCATTGATTAAATCAACTAAATAAATTATATATTTTTTATTATTAAAAATCAATAGTTTTATTTTTCTCCAATCATTATAAATGATACACCTTTTTGATTTTCAAGTACCTTTACGGCATTCGTATTTTGAAATGTATGCATATAGCAATGATGAACAGAAAGTATAGCATCTTGAAGTTTATCATCTGACTCAAGTGCTTTAATTTTAAGACCAATTTCTTTGGCTTTATCTATACCAATATGTCGTGAATGCATTTTTGTATGCTCATTATTATTTAAATAATTCATTATTTTAGTTATTTTTTGTTCTTTCTTGTTATCATTTTCAAACATACTACCTTCTTCAAGCCATTTTCTTACTACATCAGATGATAATTCAATTGCTTTATAACATTGTCCTATAAAAGTAGGTGGATATTTACCTATAATTGGTTGCCAAAATGGAATTGATTGGGGATTGCTTATAATTTCTTCTTTTGCTTGTTCGAATTCCTGAATTACCCCATATGCTGGAACACCTCCATATTGAGGATCGATTGGACCTATACTTGAGTGTTTCCCCATATATATTTCATTTCCAATACAAGAAAGCATAGTGCCACCAGACATTGCAATTTGAGGAACAAAAACACGAATGTTGTTTCCAAAAATTTTTCTTAAATAATTTCCTATTGCTTCAGTTGCAGCAACTTCACCACCAGGAGAATGAATGATTAAATCTAGACCTTTAGATTTATCCATTTCATGAATAACAGTCATAAACCCATTTAAATCTCTATCATTTATAGCAGTATCTGGATGATCGGCACAATTTAAAAATCCGGAATAATAACATATTGTATTTCTTTGAGTTAAATCAGAAAGATTTTTTATATATTTCTTTCGAACAGTATCAATAGGAGATTGAAACTCCTCATCTTGTATTTCTTTTAAAATTTTATTCCAATCCGCCATAATAACCATACCTCGCCCTGACACTAGTTTTATTATCTAAATAACTTTTTTTGTTATTATCATAAATACCTATTTTTTTTGAAAAGTTAATGTTACTTTTATCTACATTGATTACTTTTTTTTCAATTTTTAGATCTTTATAAACTTTATTAATTTCTTTCATTAATTTTTTTTCACTTTTTATCATTTCTACTCCTCCATTTTTTTTATTAATACGAAGTAATACATAAATATAATTGTCGTTCATAATATCAATCCCTTCTTTAAATATTATGAACGAAGCTAATAACATATAAACATAAAAGTGATTGAATAATGTCAATAAAATTATATCAAAAAAAAATAATAAAATAAATAGCTTATTAGAATTATTACAAAATATTACAGTTGTATTGACTAACTTAGAAGAAAATAATATAATAATCTATCGAAACGAGGGGATTTTATGTCTAAAGAGCGAAATGTAGTTAATTATTATGTTTTATGTAATAAACAGAAAGATGTTATAAGAACTGGTTGGAAAAATTGGAATGTTCAAAGAGAAAGAATTGAAAGTGTTGCAGAGCATATATTTGGAGTTCAAATGCTTGCGATTGCTATGAAATCAGAATACCAATATGATGTAGATATTATGAAAGTAATATTTATGCTAGCCGTTCATGAACTTGGAGAAACAGTTATTGGTGATTTAACACAATTTGAAATTTCCAAAGTAGAAAAAGAAAAAATGGAGCATGAAGCAGTTAGTAAAATACTAGGTGGTTTATTAGATGGAAAACAAATAGAACAATTATTTTTAGAATTTGACTCTCATAGCACAAAAGAGTCAATGTTTGCTTATCAATGTGACAAGTTAGAATGCGATTTACAAAGTAAATTATATGATGAAGAAGGTTGTGTTGATTTAAATAAACAAGATGGAAACGATACAATGAAAAATGCAAGAGTTCAAGAATTGCTTAAAACAGGTGCTTCTTGGTCAACTATGTGGCTTCAATTTGGACAACAAGTTTATCCATACGATGATAATTTTAGAGCTGTTTCAACTTATGCTATAAATAATGAAATTGGTGAAAGCAAAGGCAGAAAAATATAAGGAGTAATTAAAATATGAGATTTTTTGGTGAAGATAGAGATACACTAATTCAAAAAAGAGTTCGTTTAGTACAAAGTGGGCATTTTAGAAGAAATGTTGATGATATAGAGAAAAAAGATATAAATGGTCTTGATGATATTGTAGGACTAGACTATATGGGCTCTGCTGAATTTGAATGGGATTCATTACCAAAATCTTCAAGAAGAATGACAATAAATAAAGATTTTTACAAAGTATTTGTTTTCAATCAATATAAAGACGAAAATGGTAATTCATTAAAAGTTTATGCCCACATGTATTCTTTAAAAATATACAAAATATAGTTGATAGACTAGCAGTAAATGGATATGGATTACAAGAATATTGTTCCTTACATAGACACATTCAAAAAGAAGAAAAAATGAAGAAGACACATATTTTGGCTATAAAGATGATAGAGATTTTTGGTGGGATATTGAAAATGATTTCTTTATGTTCTTTGAGCATACTGACAAAGTTCTACATGCAATGGATGCTTTGAGAAAAAGAAAGTTTGGATATGAAAGAAATAAGGCTAAAAGTGCTCTAAATAGACTATATATGGAATTATTAACAAGACCTAACACTTCTCGTTATATGGATTGGAATACATCAATAAAAGATTATCATTATGATAAAAATGCTGAAGTTCATTTTATTGAATTTCTTGAAGATGCAACACTAGAAAATATTTTTATGGAAGCAATGATTATTGCAAAAGTGGATAAAGGTACAGTAGTATTTAATATAAATGGAATACCATTTAGTATTAATGAAGATTCTATATTAGATAATATTATAACTGAAAATGGAATAAATCTAGTTGATAGTTGCACTTATTCTGGAAAAATAAATGAATTAATTTCACAATATAATGAAGAAGTTCAAAGAAAACAAAAACAAACAGAATTAGTACATGTATTACGATTAGTTATAGATAAAAAGTTACATAATTAAAAAGACAATTTAAAAAGTCACATTGACCTAGAATTGTCTTTTTCCTTTTGTATATCTTTATCAAAATTATTAAGATTATTTTGTATGCCTTCAGCTCGTTTAATTATTTCTTTACAATACTTATCATACTTATTAAGTTCTTTGATTTTAGGTTGGATATCATTTATTTCATTAAGTATTTCATTTTTCTTATCTTCAGTTTTTGCTCTATGGTATTTCTTCCAAAGATTTTCTCTTTTACCTTTTAATTCACTTAATTGTTCGTTATTACTTTTAACAAAATTATCTAAATCTTCTTTTGTAACAATATTGTTCTCGTGCATAAATCTGACTTGCTGTGAGGTTTGCTCCAATTTATAAACTTCTTTTCTAATGGAATAAGGAAGATATTGTTTAGGATGTTTCTTTGGAAATACTTCTAATAAATAGCAATAGTATAAATAGAGTCCGTAGATGCCTTTATGTGGTTTATTAGTTTTAGAATATTCTTCAAAGATAGATTTTTGTGGCATAGGTCTAAATATTATTTGTTTTGATAAATATAATTTTTGGTTTAATTTATCTTTTGAATATTCTTCACCAAATACATTTTCTATTCTAACTTTATCTTCACCATCTCTATAAATAGTTATTACACCATTACGAGAATAAACTTTATAACCTAGTGATCTCATTCTCTCAAATAATTGCTTTAAAGTTACTGAATAACTAATAACATTATCTAAATCTTTTTTAAGAGTTTTGTAATATTCATCATTTGAGATGCTTTTGGTATAAGTTCTTTTATAAAACTTATCTTCATCTAAAACAGATAGTCCGTATTCCGAACATAATGAATCAGAAATGTGTCTTATCTTTGATATATTGGTTAGGTTGTTATTATATTTCTTACCACTTTTAAAAGATACAGAGTTGATTATGAAATGGTTGTGAATATGATTTGTATTTTGATGTGTAGCAACGACCACTTCATAATCTTTAAACATTTCTTCAGCAAACTTAACTCCAATCTCATGAGCAATATCTGGGGTAACTTCTCCTTCTTTAAATGATTGATAACCATGATAAGCAAGAACTCCATCTTTCTTTCTAAATCTTTCTTTAGTGAACTCCATATCATCACAAGGATTATCTTCATCACAATTTAAGCAACTAACATAACAAACTTTTTCTTCTTTAAAATTATAGTCTTTAATAGGTTCTTCTAAATAACTATATGACTCTCTATTACCATAATCTTTATTAAGAGTTTTTTCTGGATTGATAATATAATTTATAGACTGCTTTAAATTATTCTTAATACTCCAAATTGATGTTGTCGCCATTATAGGTTTATCCTTTCTTTGGGAGTGGTGAGAGTAATACCACCTTGCTTGCTTATGACAACATCACACATTAATTAACTCCTTTAAGATAATTTCTTCAGCAGTATTCTTATAATTATTCATCAATTTTACCCATTCAATTTGATTTGTTTCTTTACTTTTTTCAGATAGTTTTTCATCATTTTTAATATAGTTATCCATTAAAGTTTTTAATCTTTCTTTTGCTTCATTACTGACTGAAAGAAGATTTTTTGTTAGTTCATTCTTCATTAAAAGTGCCTGATATAATCCCTTTTTGTGTTCCTTAATATAGTTTAATCGCAAGTAACCATACTTATTTATTTCTCCATAATTTTGATTTTCTATTACCAAATTAGGTAATAAATAATCTCCTTGTTTTACATATTCAATATTCATAATTTAATCAAATCCTTTCTAATAATTCATTTGTTTTATAACTTATAATTCCATATTTATCTTTAATATTATCAACTGCTATAGGAAACTTTTCTTTAGGTGAAATTGCTACAAATCTTATAATTTTTTCATTTTCTTTTGGTTGATATTCTAAAATAACTTCATTAGTTTCTTCATCAATTGTTTCATACATTTCATAAAAAGATGTTTCAAAATGTTCATTCATTTTAGATAAATATTTATCTAATTGTTCTTCATTCATTCTGCCACCTTTAATAGTTTTTTCTTCATTAACAACCATAACAGGTACTGCAACATCAAAGATACCTCTTTCATAAAACTTTACTAATTGTCTTATAAATCCGTTTCTAAAATTAATTTTTTCAAGAATTAAATTACCTTTACTATCTTTTTTAATCTCAATAGTATCAATAAATTTTGATATAAATTCTTGTTTTTCAGACTTGTCCATACCATTCCATTTAGTTTTTAAAACAGTATTTAAAGTATCAAGTCTAATCATTTTTTCTCTTTCTAAATCTCTTTGTGCGAGTAATTCGTGTGGAGAGTAGTTAAAAGTTTCTAAATTAACTAACTCTAATTTTTTGCTTTCAAGGTTATCAAGTTTATCTTCAATTAGTTTATAATCTTCTTTAAAATCATCAATTTCTACAATGCCTTTAATATACAAATCTTTAATTCTATTTCTTTGCTTTTCTAAATCTCTAATCTCTTTATCAATAGAAGTAGTATCAATATTATTTGTTTTATCTTCTAAAACAGGAAGGAAGAACTTTTTAACTGCCATATCATATTCTAATAAATCATAGATAAATTCTCTTAATAAATGTTCTACATGGTCTTCATTAAAGTTAATGTGACAATGCTCACAAGTATAGTACATATACTTTCTTTTAGTACCACCTGAACCTTTACATTTCATAATTCTACTGCAATTAGGACACTTTAATCTTTGAAAGAAAGTATAAACTCTATCTCTAGTATAAGTTCTTTGATTTCTTTCTTTTTGTCTTTGACATTCTTCCCATTTAGCACGAGATATAATAGGTTCTACAACATTCATATAAACTATTGGTTCTAAATTTTCTTGTTTACCAATTCGTTTATATTGTTCATAATCTCCCATATAGATTTTATTATCAATAATTTTTTGAATAGTTGTATCTTTCCAATTCTTTTTAGGGAAGATATTGTTTTCTTTAAAGTAGTTAGCAATTTGCTGAAAACTTTTACCTTCCAAATACATATCAAATATCTTTTCTACATAGGGACGAGTAGCATTATCTATAATCATTTTTTTATCTTCTGCACTCTTATAACCAAATGGTCGCTGTCCTGGAATATGACCTGATTTAATGGCTCCATTTAAGCCAAATTTAGTTCTTTCTGATACGATTTCTATTTCTAGTTGAGATAATACTGTAAGCATTCTTACAAAGAATCTACCATTAGCAGTAGAGGTATTAACATCATCTCTATCACATAGTAGAAAGCAATTATATTGTTCTAGTACTGAAATTAATTCTTCTAAATCTCTAACACTTCTTGTTATTCTATCTAATTTGTAGGCAATAATATAATTAAGTTTTCCTTCCTTCATATCTTTAAGCATTTCTTGAAACTGTGGTCTATGTTCCATATCTTTTGCAGATATTCCTGCATCTTTATAGACCTTATAAACTTCTAACTCCTTAAACTTACATAATTCTCTTAATTTTTCTTCTTGTTCTCCAAGTGAAAATCCTTCTCTTGCTTGATCTTCGGTTGAAACACGAATATAAACTCCTGCAACTTTCCTTTCATTATCCATAATTATCAATCTCCTTTCTTTTAGTAATGAAAGGCACCAAAGTAAAAAGGTGTCACATAACAAGGACACCTTTGAATAATTGATTATTTTATACGACAAAAACAACCAATATTGTGGGAGTATATAAACTCACCAATTCATTAATGCCTTGCTATGTACTCTGATAATTCAGACAATGGGATTTTCTTCTTTAAATTCCCTATATAAAAATGTTTCTGCTCATTGAAGAATAGGTATAACTTATCTCCAATAATTACTTTATGTGGTTCTACATACGCTAAATTGGTATGTTCCACAATCCTTAAGTATCCTTCAATTATTTGATAGGATTTCTTATTAAATTTGCAAGACCAATTAATTTTGGCTTTGAGTTCATCACTCATATTGATTCTCTTTTTTACGATATTAATCATACCACATCACACCCTTTCTTTGCAATAGCAACAAAAAAATCAACTTGCGTTGATTTAATCATTAACATCGCTTGGTGCGACGATTTTATCTTATGGAGCAAGTGAGGAGAATCGAACTCCCGTCTCAACCTTGGCAAGGTCGCATTCTAGCCGTTGAACCACACCTGCAATGACTACTTAATAATATCAAATATCCAGGAAAAATTCAAGTAAAAATATTAAAAATATGATATAATATTTTCAATATAAGAAAAATAGGTGGTTATATGTTAGGAAAAATGAAAAAAATAGATATATTTAAGATGTTACTAACCTTAGTGGCACTGTTTTTAATATTTGGGATAATATTTTATTTTTATGGAACACTCAAAAAAACAAAAGAGCCAACCAATGTTAGTAAAGTCGAAAACAATATTACTGAATATGGTTATTATATAAATGATAATGCTTCCGGCTATTATAAAGAAGAATTTTCAAAATTAAAAGAATTGCTAGCCAATGAAGCCGTCGATGATGAAGCATATATTAATCAAATAGCCAAATTATTTACAATTGACCTCTTATCCTTAAATAATAAAATAAATAAATATGAAGTAACCGCATCACAATATTATTATTCGTCAAAACAGGATATGTTAACTAATAAAGTCGTAGATAATTTTTATGATATTATTGAAGACAATTCATATAATGACCGTAAGCAAACATTACCAGAAGTTACAAATGCCGAAATAACTGAAGATACCAAAACAACTTATAAATTAGGTGAAAATGAAGTTGACGCTTATGATGTTGATGTTACCGTTACGTATCTTACTGACCTTGGCTATGATAAAAGTGTAACAATAACTATTGTTAAAGAAAATAACAAATTTGTTGTTGTTGCCTATAATCCTACAAAAGATACTAAATCTACTAATAAAGCACTTTAAAAGTTGGATACGAAATAGAAGTACCCAACCAGTGCTTTTTAATTTTTTTCTTCAAAATTTTTTTCTAATAGAGCAATAGGTTTATAAAAGATATAAGATAAAATAATAAGAACAGTAACGCCAGTCAAAACTAAATCCAAATTAAATACTTGCGTGCCATAAATAATTAAGTATCCAATACCTTCTTTACTAACCAAAAATTCACCCATAATAACACCAATAAAACTTAAAGATAGATTTAATTTAATTGAAGAAATAATACTAGATAAGCTACTAGGAATAATTAAATAATATAAAGTTTGCCATTTACTAGCTTTAAAACTTTTAAATAATAATAAATGATTTTTATTAACATTTAACATTCCCGTATAAATAGTAACTAAACTAACAATTAAATTAATAAGTAAAGCCATAATAATAACTGATTTGATATTAGCGCCACACCATATTAAGATTAAAGGACCAATGGCAACTTTGGGTAAAGAATTTAGCATAGTAATAAAAGGATCAAATACTCGGTATATAGGTTTAACCAAATAAAATAATATTGATACGAAAAGACTAATAATAAAACCAAGACCAAAAGATATTAATACTTCTTTTACCGTAGTAAATAAATGATTAAAGAAATTGTGATTAGAAATTAAACTTATTAAAGTTTTTATGATTTTACTAGGGCTTGAGAAAATAAAGCTATTAATGATGTTATATCTACTTAAGAGTTCCCAAGTAAGCAAAAAACTTACAATAATTAATATTTGGCTTAGAAAGATGAGGAAATTATCTCTTTTTATTTTTCTTAAATAAGTCTGTTGTTTAAGCGACATATTCCTCCATCTCCTTCCATATTAAGTCATAATATTCTTGATATTTTTTATCTTTTCGATTACTAATAGGATCTTTCGGATTATCTAATTCAATATCAAATATTTTTTTAACAACTGCTGGTCTTTTAGATAAAACAATGACTTTAGATGATGTCGCAACAGCTTCTCCAATATCATGAGTTACAATGATACCGGTTTTCTTCTCCTTCTTGATAATATCATAAACATCACGACTAACCTTCAATCTTGTTTCATAATCAAGTGCACTAAAGGGCTCATCTAACAGTAATATGTCTGGCTTAACAGCTAAACTTCTTATAAGCGCCACTCTTTGCTTCATTCCACCGGATAAACTACTAGGATATTTATCATTAAATTCACTTAAATTATACTTTTCAAGTAAATTGTCTACAAAAGCAATATTTTCTTTAGTCATAGCGTGCGTTAATCTAAGACCGAGTAGTGCATTATCTCTAATAGTTAAGTAGGGGAGTAGACAATCAGTTTGTAACATATACCCAATTTTTTTACCATAAACATTAATAGTTCCTTCATAATCATTATCTAATCCCGCTAAAATAGAGAGAATCGTTGACTTTCCACAGCCAGAAGAACCAACAATAGCCGTAAATTCTTGGTCTTTGACAGTAAAAGAAATATCTTTAAGCGCTAAAACTTCTCCTTTTAGAGTATTATATTCTTTTTTTAAATTTTTAACTTCTAATATATTAGTCATTGTTTACTAGAACATTGAAATCTATTTTTTTCTCTAAAAGGTTATTATCTAACATGACTTGTTCTAAATTTTGATAAGCGACCTCTCTAATATTAGTGTCCTCATACCAACAATCATTTTCTTTATATCTTTTAATCATTGTTGTTAAATTATTAATACTTTCATCTTTAAATTGATTATGAATAACTTCTGCAACTACTTCTGGTTCATTGTTACTTACAAATTCTAATCCTTTATTTAAAGCATTTCTAAATTTATTAATTAATTCTTTATTATTATTTAAGAAGCTTTTTCTAGTATAAAAAGTTGTATATGGCATTTCTCCAGACATCGCTCCAATACTAGCAACAACATGACCAAAATTTTCTTTTTCTACTTTGGTCGCAGTAGGCTCAAATAAATTTACATAATCACCCATACCACCAATGAAAGAACCAGATAGGGCTGCAAATTCTACTGAATAATTTAAATTTACATCATTTATGTTAATCCCTGCATTTTTAAGCGCATTTAAGAAATTTAAAGCCGGCATTCCGCCTTTACGTCCAACTAAAACTTCCTTATTTTTTAAATCATTCCAATCAAAAGAATCAATACTATTTCTACTTAAAATGAATTGACCATCTCTTTTGGTTAATCCGGCAAAGTTAACTAAGTAATCTTGCTCCCCACCATTATAGACATAGATTGTACTTTCTAGTCCCGCAAAACCTATTTGAACATCATTAGATAATACCGCCGCCGCTACTTTGTCAGCACCTGGTGTTAAAATGAGTTCAATGTCTAAACCTTCATCTTTGAAATAATTATTTTCTATTGCCACATACCAAGGAGCGTAGAACACCGAATGGGTAACTTCTGCTACTTTAACTTTAGTTAAAGATTTATCTTCATCCTTTTTCTCATTATGGACGGATAATAAACTAATCATAATAATTAAAACTAGACAAATTAAAATACTTATATATTTTTTCATAATATTCCTTTCCTTAATAGATAGTATATGAAGAGAAGAAAAATAGTGTGAGTTTATAAGAAGAAGTATCTAGCTTTAATAATATTAAAATTTAATATCAAATTTATTTTTTACTATTGGTAAATATTGACATAATATTTAACTTTGCTATAATAAACGTCCTAAGAAGGGGAAGAGAAATATGCAGATAAATATTGAAGATAGAATAGTAGTAATCACAGGACCAACAACCACAGGAAAAGTACCCTAGCAGCAATGATAAAAGCAACCTCACCAGTCAAAACGACAATTATATCTCATGATAAAATTAGAATGGGAATAAACCAAAATCAAACCGAAGAAGAAAAGATGGCAGAAATATCTAGTCGATTAATGGCATCAATGTTTGATGCCTTAACCAATCCAGAAATTAAACTAGTTATTTTTGACATTCCGGCAATTGAAGAAAAATATGTTTCTAGTCTGTTAGCAATGATTGAGTTGATTAATCAATACGATGATGATATAACCATAATAAAAACTAATATCCCCTTGCAAATCCATTGTGAGCTAATGCGTTCAAGGATAAAAAGTGATCCCTTAGTAGCAACTTTTTTTCATAATTTTGATGAATTTTATCAAGCAGTGCTTAAACAAAGAAGGTATTATGAAAGTTCACTAGGCAGCTTAAATACTAATTTTTATACACGCCATCAGTATGTAGTAAGTGATCCAAAAACCGTTACTATCAGTTATGGGTTTCCAGAAAAACTAAAAATTAATTATTCTGATACTAAATAATAATTAAAATATAAATCCGAATCAAAAATTCATGAATTAGCACTCGGCTATTGACAATGCTAACAAAAAGTGATATAACATAATCGTAAGGAAAAAGAATCCTTACAGGTATTAAAATTATATTATTGGATATCCTAAATAAGGGGTATCAAGAAAGGAAATGATTTATATGATGTTAGTACCAAGAAATGATTTTGATTTATTTGATGATATTTTTAGAGATCCATTCTTTACAAGAAATGAAAATAAAATGATGAAAACAGATATTCGCGAAAATAAAGATAATTACGTAATAGATGTTGATTTACCAGGGTTTGATAAAAAAGATATAAAGATTGATGTAACTGATGGTTATTTAACAATCAATGCTAAAGTAAGCAATGAAGCTAATGATAAAGAAAAAGGTAAATATATTAGAAAAGAAAGATACTATGGTGAATGCTCTCGTAGCTTCTACGTTGGTGAAGATGTAAAATCTGATGATATTAAAGCATCTTTCAAAAATGGTATTTTAAGTTTAGAATTACCTAAAGTAGAAGAAAGTAAAAAAGCACCAGAAAAGAAATATATTGAGATTAGCGACTAATTAAGAGACTTGTGAAAAACACAAGTTTTTCTTTTTGCAAACTTTTTGGCGATGGTCTATTGACATAGTTAAAGAATTCTGCTAATATAAGCAACGCTTATAAATAAAAGAGGGGGATGTATTATGTCAAATGATTACATTGATTTATTTATGCCAAGTCAATTTTTTAAACTATTAAGATTGCCAGAAGGAGTAGATGCCAATGGTTTTACCAATAACGTCAATATTGCCTTAGTAAGATCATCTTTTTGGCGCAGATACAATGTTTTAAGAGATCTTGTTTTTGATGAAACACTTAATAATAACAAATATGATGCTTGTACTCTAGTAGCACTCGTAAATGCCTATAACCATTTGACAACACCAAAGAGTTTATGTGACTTATATTGTACAAATGTTTATACTGATTTTTCTTACAGTGTAACGGATATTTATTGTGGTATGTCTTCATTTTGGCAAGGCGATTATGAAGAATCAAGTTTAGAAGCTTTTAAAGGTTTTATTGGCAAAGAAATAAAATTTTTACAAAATTATAAGAAAGATAGTGCAAATATAGATAAAAGAGTTTCTAGCGAGGCCGCCGTCTTAGATGTTTTAATTGCTTACCTAGAGCAAGCACTACAAAATACAGTTAGATGTAACAAAGATGCTTTAGATAAAGAAGCTACGAAAATACCAGAAAGAGACGTTGTTGTAACTTACGTTGCTAATGGTAATTACTTTGAAGTTTCCTCACCATCTCATCTTGGGGGCCAATCATTAAAACTAAATCGTATTCCAACAGATACTACAAAAAGACAATCAATAAAAAGTTTAATTTAAAAGTAAAAAAGAATTCCTTATTTAAGAGTTTAACATATTAGTTTACTCTTCATTTAAGGAGTTCTTTTTCTTTTTATATAAATAACAGCCTATATCATGAGAATATATTATTCCAATTGCCTGCAAATATGAATAAATAATAGTTGAACCAACAAATTTCATACCTCGTTTTTTTAAGTCTTTAGATATTTCATCTGATATGGGTGAGGTTGTCTTATCAGTTTCATAGTAAATTTTGCCTTTACTAAAAGTCTTAAGATAAGTATAAAAATCACCATAACTATTAACAATATCCCTAAAAATTTTGGCATTATTAATACTAGCCTTTATTTTTAATTTATTTCTAATAATATTAGGATTTTGTGTTAACTCTATAATCTTGGTATCATCATAGTCACATATTTTGTTAATATCAAAATTATCATATGCAATTCTAAAAGCTTCTCTTTTGTTTAGAACACATTCCCATGATAAACCAGCTTGAAAAGATTCTAATATTAACATTTCTAGTAGATATTTATCATCTGTATTTAAAATACCCCATTCATTATCATGATAACGTACATAAAGATGGTTAGCATCGTTGCACCATTTACATCGCATTAAATCATCTCTTTTCTAAGATTAAATAATAATCATTTTATATTTTTTTAGCCCATTCAATATTGTATTTATTTTTATAGTATAAAATCATATAATCAAGAACGTGATTTCCCAAAGTCCATATTTCCACATTATTTTTCATTAATTCATAAAGGTAACTTGTGCCATTAACATCAACAATATACTTTATTATTAATACGCTAGCTAAATATCCATTAAAAACGTTTTCTCTTTGAAAAATCAAATCATCACCAACCGAATTGTTGCCTTGACGTCGTTCATTTAGATTACTAATTGGTATATAATTATCTAAAAAATACATAAATTTTTCATAAAATTTTTCAGAATCATTTAACCAAGAATCTTTTTCACCAGATATAAATTGTGCCATTCCCTCATCAAACCAAGTAATTCTATCATCACCATAAATATAAGTTTTATAGTACAAATGAAAAGCCTCATGAGCCTTGGTGCATACCGCACTATTCCACCAACCAGTACCATAAATTGAATTAGCGTGCATACAACAACTAGATAGATTATAATTGGGTTCAAAGTAACCACGACTATAACTTGGCGGTTCTTTACCATAAATATCAACATATCTTGCTTTCCAAGTATCTATTTCTGTTTTTTCATCGTAAATTTCAAAAGTTATCTTTGTTAATTTAGTAACTCCAAAAATTTTTCTATAAAGTTCAAATTTTTCCAACGTATTTTGTAGGATGTAGTCTGCCAATGACTTACCATTTAATTCTTCATGTGGCATCATAAATTTTTCTGATACTAATATTTTCATTTCTTCATTATCAATTAATGTCTTCATAACTTTGTTCCTTTCGTTGACACTGTAAACTTATTCATATCATTTCCTTCTAATTTTAAAAGATTTAATTTGTTTTTAATGCCACCACCATAACCAGTTAAGGAACCATTTGAACCAACAACCCGATGACAGGGAATAATAAGACATATTGGATTCCAACCAACCGCCCCCCAACTGCTTGACTAGACATTTTATCTAAGTTTTTAAGTTTAGCAATGGCCTTAGCAATCTTGGCATATGTAACAGTTTGACCAAAAGGAATTTTTAACATTTCAGTAATTACTAAATTTCGAAACTCTGTTAAATTTTCTATCTTATATTTCGGTATAAATCCAGGGTCTTTACCAGAAAAATAAATATCCAACCACTTAATGGTCTCTACAAATATGGGTAACTTTTTTTCAATATATTCACCATCGTGTTTTTAATTACTATCATAAGAATTTAAAAAACATAATCCCGTTAAAAATTCTCCGCCACTGCTCATTTTGATATCTGTAAAACCATCCTTAGTTTTATATGTCCATTATATATTTCATAACTTCAATTCTCCCTAAAGTACGCACTTTCCAAGTTCTATTCTAACATATACCAAAACAAAAAGACACAACTTTATATGTGCCTTAAAAAGTGATTTTATATTTATTTTTTCTTTTTTAACTCATAAATAACATCTGCTTGCTTACAAACATTTTCAGAGTGGGTAACAATAATTATACATTTATTATCTTTTTGCGCTAAGTTTTTCAAGATTTTAATAATGTCATTTTCTGTATCTTTATCTAAATTACCGGTTGGTTCATCAGCTACTATCATTTTCGCATCATAGGCAAGACTTCTAGCAATAGCAATTCTTTGTTGTTCGCCGCCACTTAACTTTAATATTTTACGATTGGCATAAGATGCATCTAAGCCGACTTTTTGCATTAATTCTAAAGCCTTTTCTTTTGGATTAGTTATTTTTTCTCTACTAATATCCATAGCCAATGTAATATTTTCTAAAGCTGTTAAATAGGGGAGCAAGTTATAACTTTGAAAAACTATACCTATATGGGTACTACGATACTCATCAAGATTCATCTGTTTTAAATCTTTTCCATCAAATATAATCTTTCCTTCGCTGCATTTTTCTAAGCCACTTATTAATGATAATAGAGTTGTCTTTCCCGAACCACTTTTACCTTTAATTGCATAGACTTTACCAGTTTCAAATGTATAACTTAAATTTTTAAACACATAATCATCATGAGCTGCATCACTATAACGGTATGAAACATTTTCTAGTTCTAAAATTTTCATGTTAAGACCTCTCTTTCAATATAGTTAGTGGTGAAAATCTTTGAATACTTATCATAGAGGCTAAACCACTTATTAAAGTTAGACATAAGCAAATTCCTAAAAGTTCCAAAATTACAACGCAATTTACGACCGTATTTATTTCATCAATTTGTTTTAATTGAACACCAGTATTAAACTTTCTTTCAATATCATCACGACCAAAATTGTTGCTTTCTTGTTCTTTACTAGCTTCAGTTTCACTAATTTCACTTTGCAACAAATAATTACCAACATTCTTAGCCGAAGCTCCGCCTATAAATGCTCCTAGAGTAAGTGAAACTAGAGAGACCATTAAAAGCTCAGCAATAAATTGCATAGTAAGTTTAAATTTACTTAACCCAATAGTTCTAAAAACACCGATCTCATATTTTCTTTCTCTAATATTAATCATGTTGACAATTAATAACACAACAGTCGAAATTATTAAGGTAATAATCAAGAACGTTGTCGCAAATTTACTAACATTTTCAATTGATTTTGTAGCACTTTCTATTTCTTCTAAGTTTGTTGTTAGAGTGTAGTACTCATTTAAACCTTTTTCTTGTAATTCGCTACTAAAACTATCAATCGAACCTTCATCTTTAATAATAAATGATGGAGTAATATTAGTAACTAAAGTATCATCATCTTCTACTAATTTACTTACAACTTCAGCTCCAGTAATAATCGTATTAACACTTTTTGAATACATACTTTGGGTATTTTCTTGTTCAAAATTATGTTCATAAATGCCGACTACACTAAATTCATAAGTTTCTTTAGTAGTACTATTTTTAAGCTTTATAGTATCTCCAACACTTATCTCATTTAATTTAGCTAGTTCAGAGTTAATGACACATTCAAAATCACAAAAATTACTAATCATTTCCCCATCAGTAATTTTATAAGTTCCATTTGTAAACTCTGTCATCGCATCATAAGATGAATAACCATCTATTTCAAAAGCCCTAGTTAATGCTCTATTTATACCAAATTTTTCAGTCCTCTTAGTAATAGTAATAGTAATAGTCGTATTTTTCTCTGTTGTCGTGCTAGAGATATATCATTTTTTAGCTTAGCTAAATATAAATTTGCCAATATTTCATTACATTTAGCGTATTCTTCAGTATAGGCATCAAAAATAATTTTACGATGTAATTGATTATCATCTATCATTAAATCATAGTAATTAAATCTATTTAAATCGACGGTTTAATCCCCTAGTGATAGCTGTTTTATTTCAAAACCATTATTGAATAAAGCTTGATATTTACTTTTTATGCTTTGTAGTGTTTTTTCATACTCTATTTTTGAACATTCATCCTTTAGTGGATGTTTAGATTTCCTTAATATGAGTGAGATATACCTTCTATATTGAGTGCATCTTTCATCTTGTAAATATTTTTCTACTAAATCAATATTATTTAATAGTTTATTTTCAAAATTAGTCGTTATTTTTAAAATTTGCTCATAAAGTTCGATGGCATTATTAAGCATTAATTTATATTTACTGTTATTTAAATCTAAATCCAATTTTCTTTGAGGATAGCAATATATAATCTCAATTCTCATATTTATATTGATGAAATACTTTAAAAATAAAAGAACAGCTTATGCTTATGAACTAGGAGATGTTATTATTTATGAACACCCAAAATCGTTAACTGACATTGGAATAAATTATCATCCACAGTCTTATGTATATTTGAATGATTAGTGCAGTTCGTTAAGGAAAGCAAAATATCAAAAATACTATAAATCTATTTTGTTTATACAAATTAGTCTACCACAATAGAGTGGTGGATTTTTATTTTAAACAGAAACACTTGTTATAATTATCTTTATAAATCAAAAATTAACTAATTAATACAACATTAAAAATACGTCATTTTCATTTTAAAATTATGTTTTCCTCATAATCAGATAAATAATTGTCAATTAAAATTAAGCCATCATTTTCGATTTTAAATACTGAAACTTCTGGAATATTTATATCATCTGCTTTTTCTAATATTTCAGTTCTATAATAATATAATTTATCTTCTTTGATTTCATAAGTTCCTACTGATTTTTCAATTTCTTTTTTTGCTACTAATTTCCAGTTATTAGGGATAGGCGTTAAATATGTAATTTCTAAAGTTGCAGTAAATTCTTGACTATCCATATCTATATCATCTAAAAAAGTAACAACTAATCGTGGCGTAAACTCTTCATCTTCAGAAAGTGAAAATCCACCAGCATTAAGGCTATGGAATCTTTTTAATCCGTTTAATTTCTTAGAATAATCACTCGTCTTTTCTGCGAAGCAATAATCTTTTTCAACTATTTCATAAGAAATTGTACTATAAACTATATGGTTTTTAACTGAATAATTTATTATAGAAAAATCATCATTCTTATCATAATAATAAATGGTACTATTACAAGTAGAATATTTTAAAGTTTTTAAATATTTTTTTACTTCATTTTCAACAATATTAGAATTTCTCAAGTTTTTAAATGAATAACTACGATCATTGTTTTTAATCATAAAAGATGCTTTAGGAATACCTATATTTACATTTCTATTAGAATGAGAATAATGTACATTTTTAATTTCAAAGCCAAGATAAACATTTCTAAAGATAAGATATAATATAATAAAAACTAATCCAATCATATATAATATAATTCTTTTTGTTCTTTTCTTATTTTGTTTTTTAAAGTTATCCTTAATATTTTCCATTTCTTCTTCAATATTTATTTTTCTAGTAGATCCTTTTTTGCCATCTAAAATATCAATGACCTCTACATCTAGTACTTTAGCTAATTGATTTAACAATGAGATATCAGGCAAGCTTAAACCTCGTTCCCATTTACTAACTGCTTTATCTGTTACAAATAATTTGTTGCCAAGTTCTTGCTGAATTAAATTTTTTTCTTTTCTTAAAGTGGCTATAAATTTTCCTATTTTGTTATTATCCATTACTTTTCACCTCAAAATAATCATATCATATAAATATAAAAAGATGACTCGACCATTAGTTTAGTTAAATAATAATATAATAATTATACCATGAAATTTGTCTGATTTTATAGAAGGAGTGGAGTAATTAAATAAATTATCATATGGAAAAATGGTTTTAATTTATCATAATTTAACCTTATATTTAAAGGCTTTAAGAAACAGATTAAATTTTTATTAGGCTTTATCTTTTCAATCATTTTAAATTTTGATCCTAAAAAAGTTCTCCTTTCGGTAATAGGAGAGCTTGTAAAGTTTTATATAGAATAAAAAACTTACGAACAATTAAGTCCGTAAGTTGATTTCAAATGGAGCGGATGATGAGAATCGAACTCACGTTATCAGCTTGGAAGGCTGAAGCTCTACCATTAAACTACATCCGCATCAAACGACAATATAAATATATCATAAATATTTAATATTGCCAAGAGTTTTTTAGTATTTCTTTAGAATTTATAAACTAAAATCACTATTAATAAAATAATTAATTAGTTACCAATCTAATAATATTTTCCCAAGAACTAAAATCATCTAAAGTATTACTTGGATTAAATAAATTACTAAAATTCACTGTATAATCTTTAAAGTATCCATCTATAATATAAGGAATTATTTCATATAACTTATTTTTAGTTAAATCATCCAAATTATATTCTTGATTAATATCTACATTACCAAATAACAGTTTAAAATCATCCAAATACATTTTATGTTCAATCAATACAATATCATCATCACTAACATCACTAGGAATACAGATGCTTTTAATGGCATTCAAATACTCATCACTAAATCTTTCCTTGATAATTTCATCACTTATATATTTATTAGCTAAATCTTCAAAATAGTTTATCACTCTTAATAATCTTCTATAATTATCATTATAGATACGTAAATCATCATCTTCAGTAATATTTAAAATACTAACATAAGTAAGACATTTATCACTTTTAGATACATTAATTTTGCCATAAAATTCTTTAATTGTCCGTTTAATATTAATTAATTCTTGCATAACATACGAACTAACATCAACTGTTAAGGCCGTATTGTAGACTATACTATTAAGAATAATTATTTTGTCATTGTCATTAAAGGCATCTAATAAAATTTCTAATTTTTTATTTATTTTTTTGATTTTGGCTATTTCTTTATTTTCATTAAAACAAATATCAAAATAAGCAGGCTTACTAAATCCTAGATTATTCATTATATCAGCAATACTTTCTTTATTTGCATATGGATATATAACATTATTTAAGGCAAAATCAAGTTGAAAATCACATTTACTGTTAAAATAGTTTTCCATGTTACCTAAGACTTTTTTCTTATCAAATGTTGCTATTTTTAGTTCATTATCATCACTAATAAGGACATCATAATTAACAAAGAAACTCGAGTAGAATGTGTATTCTTTATTATTAGTTCCTTCGCTGTTTTCATCTATCTTCAATAATTGGGCTAAAATATTAAATTTATATTTAGTTAAAAAGTTTTTTTCTAATCTTTTTTGATATTCAAAATATAAGTAATCTTTTAATTTAAAATGTTTATCTCTGTTAATTCTAAAGCGTTTCTTTAAAACAATATAAGTTTCATTATTAATAACATTGGAGCCAAAAAAATTTAAATAAATCGTTTCTAATTTATTAATTTCACTAAGTAATATGGTTTTATTACCAAGTTCATACATCTTATTAACTCCATCTAATCCAAATATTAGATAGGCACCAATAAAACTCTTGAAAGTTTCTACATCTAAAGTAGGGTAGGAAAGTGTTGTAATATCTCTTAAGTAAATCTTTTCGATTAAGTATTTTATATCTTCAATCTCACTTGCACCCAATTTTTTCTCTAATCCAATTATCTGAGTTAGACAGTAATCAGAAAATAATAAGTCATAGCGCATATTGCCATCAGTTATTAAATTATTAAGGTAATAAATAATTTCACTTTTACTAAAATATTTCAGTAGTTTCGGCGTGCTTACAAATAAATTGATTTTATGCTTAATTAAAATATTCAACAAATCTTTATTTTTAAAACGAATATATATATAAGGATAGTTAAGGTACTTAATTAAATCATCATTTTCTAAGAAATCTAACATATTTTTTAGAAATTCAACACTAATTATATTAATAAGACTAGGAGAGTCTAAGAAACCAGCAATAAATATTTTATCGATAGCCTTAATTTTGACATTTAAATTTTTGATTTTATTCAAAATGTTTATGTTTTGCAACATATTAAAAACACTACGGAATGACATTTCATTAAGAATCTTTGTAAGATATATACCATCTATATCTTTAATAAAAGTTGTATTTCTTAGCAAGTTGATTTTTTCTTCTTCTGTTAATTCTTTATTGATAAAAGTTACCATTGTATTAAAATGTAATTTTTGCAAATAAGTATAATTGCTTTTAAACTTTGTTTTCATTTCGGTACTTAAGCTATCAAAAGGGTAAATATAAATAGAATTAACTGGACTTTGAATAATAAAGTTATCTGTAAAGTATTTAGTAATTACTGATTTATCTCCACTTTTACTTACCATAACCATTTTTAATTCTTTAATGGTACTAAGAATTTCTTTACTTAAATTTTTTACTAAAAGATTATTCAAAGTATCTAAATTTACCAGTTTAGTTGTAATCGTGGCTTTAATTTTGGTAAGCAAAATAGGGTGTTGACCAACAAATTCATTAAATTCTTCCCTAGAAACATCAATTAAATTAAGACTGTATTTTGGTACTACTTTAATTATGCTGTTATTCTTTATTATCTCCTTAAAATCATTAAACTCACTAAAATATTTATTTAGCCAATTAGCAATAGTATTGCCGTTTAGTTTTGGCATCAACAATTCATACTTTAAAATATTTTTAGTTAAATTAGAAGCATCAATTACTAAAGCCCCATCAGGAATTTTTTTCATAATTACTTGATTTTCTAAAATAGGAGTGTTGAATTTTTTAGAGTTAAGACTAATTGCTAACCTTTTAATATCCAAATTAGATAGATACTTCTTATTTTCCAAATAGCTAACTTTACTATTAATATTCATTTTTTGCCATAAATAAGTAGTTTGTTCTACGGGAATATCTTCTTTTAATAAAGCATATTTATCACTTAATTTTAAGCTTAATTTTCCTAATATAACATTTAAATAGCGATCAAAATATAGGGCATTGTTATTAGTTCTATATTGTTCTAATTTTAAAACCTCACCAACTATATTGGGACTAGTATTTAACAAGTCAATTATTTTATTTAATTTATCTTTTAAATCATCGGTAATTTTAGTGTCTTCATAAAGAGAAAAGTTTATTATTTCTTCCAAATAACCATATATAGTATAACTCATAGCACCATATCCTTTAGTATTAATTATATTATGATTATAACACGTAAAAATCGGTAAAAAAAGTTGTTTTTACCACAAAATGCCGTAAATTAAGCCTAAAATAAAAGAATCTTTTATTAGATTCTTCAACTGTTAGTTAAAATTGATTTTTAAGCTTCTTTTTTTAAGACTGCGTGTACAACAAAACGGGAGTCATTAGAAGCACAGGTAGATAAAGTTAAGATTTTATCATCATCGCCAATTTCAATATCACTAGCAAATATACTTCGATCTCGAACGGTTTTTATGAACTCTTGAAATTCTTCTTTAGTATCAAAATTAGTTTTTAAATAATCATCAGTAACCGGAGTTGTATATGCTGCAAAGACTTCCCATTTTCCCTCGGTATACAAATCACTATATGTTATTAAATTATTTTTAACATTATTATACCAATCTTTTTTGCCAATTTTACTTAAGTTTCCAAACATGATATGACTATAATAACGATTATGAGCAAATATGATTGTGTTTTGATCATTAAGAATACTAGAATTGACATAATTCATAAATACCCAACCATTGTAATCACGTTTTTTATTAAAATTATGATATAAGTAAAAATCATTATCACTGGCTTTAACAATAGGGTAGTCAATATTTGTTCCGGGAACATTTAGCCATCCAACAGTATCACTATTTAATTCTTTTAAAGCCAAAATTACAGGGTTTTCTTTTCGCGTATTTTCTTCATTCTTGGAATCATTATCACTAGGAACATCAGGCGTATCAATACTTGGCTCATCAATATTATTGTCATTATCTTTAATATCATCATCAACCTTAGTTTCTAAAAATTCACTAATGTCTTTATTAATTTGGTTAACATTTTCTAAAGAAACTTTATTGCTATAAAAGACAAAGCCAAATGCCGCCCCACAAAGAATAATCACTATAATAAAACATGATTTGATAGTAGTGGCTATTAACTCTTTAATATAATTATTTTCTATATATTCATTAGAATAGGCTAGCGTAATATTTATGTGATATTTTTTGTTATCTTTTTTAATTTCTTTGATTTGTTCAATAATTTCTTTTTCAGTAATATTACTATGGATACAAATGGTAATGTTTTTAATTCGCATTTCTTTTAATAAATCAATAAGTGCTACTAAATCAGGAATGAGAAGTTTATATAATTCAATCTTTTTTAAGTATTTATTTATTTTAAAGAAAGTTATTAAATCATTATAATCATTAGTAACAATAGGGCACATCAATTTAACATTTTTCGCATAAAAAATAGCCGAGTAATTATTTAAGTCATTATTAGCCATAAATTGGGATGTAAATAAAACTTCTTGTCTTGATACAACCTTAATATTTTCTTTATCAAATAATTCTAGCAAATAGGTAGGAATAGTAAGACATTCAACTTCCTTTAAAGCTTGAATTTTACTAATTGCTTCATAAGCATTATAAGTAAAGTTCTCATTAGCATTCATAATTACCTTATTAATAGGAATACTCTTAAAACAACCACCAACACTACTAATAACTTGCATATCATTACAAATAATGGTGTTTGTTTTCTTCTCAAGACATATCTCTTTTAAAAAGCTACTAACCAACTTTTGATTTTTTTCAATATAATCAAGAGAAAAAAGTAATTTTTCATTACTAATAATATTGGTATTAAGAAGAGTTTTATCTAAATTTTTTTCTTTAACAATTAAAAAAATTTTAACGTTTTGGTCTTTAAATTCAATTTCTATTTTTTGCATATCTTCACCATATTCTATTTTTTACTAATAATATGATAACATAAGTTGACATAATTTTTAAAAAAAATAGTAAACTAATTTACAATTTCCTCAAAATTTGATATTATAAAAATGAAAAATAAGGGAAAGATAATTGTGAGAGGTAAATTATGAAAAGAATGAATAAGTTATTTGCGGCTTTACTAGTTGGAGCCATTGGGGTTTTTGGAATTAATGTAGTTAAAGCTGATGATGCTTCTGATGCCACTGCTGCTGGTGCTAAAGCCTATATTAAATGTGATGATTCACAACTTGCTCCAGGTGGGGTAACTACTTGTTATGTTATTGTAACACCAAACGCTGCTCTAGCTGCCAGTACAAGTGCATCAACAACTAAAACTGTTATTCTTTATGTTAGTCAATCTGAATATTTAACATTGAGTAACATTAAAGATAATACTAATTTTAAAACATTAACTAATAATCCTAATGGTAGTGAAAAGGATAGAGTTATTACTGGTTCTTATACTGGGGCATTAACTGCTAATCAAGAAGTTACATTAATGTCATTTACATTAACATTAAGTAAAGATGCTGAAAATGTAAATGCTGAAAAATGTGGTCAATTATGTTTAACTGGTGGTATGTTTGATTCAAACACTACAAATATTACAGCTGGTGATACAGGTAACAAATTTTGTCCAAATATTGTTATTGTAAAGAAAACTTGTACTGGTGAAGGTTGCAATCCACAAACTGGTGAATTTATGAACTACGCTATTATTGCTGGGGTTTGTACTGTTGCTCTAGTTGCAGTTGTTGCTACAAGTAGAAAGAAAAAATTCTATACTGTTTAATAAGAAAGTTTAGTCTAAGTTAATCTTAGGCTTTTTTCTTTGGTTAAAAATTTTGTAAAAGTATAAATTTTTAAAGGAAATCCATAACTTTTCCCTAATATATATAATTAGAAATAAAAATTATAGTATTAATTATTAAAATACTTTATAATAAAATGAGGAGGATGTATGTTAACAATAAAAAATATTTATAAAAGTTATGGTAAGAAGGATAATAAGTATCCTGCTTTAAAAGATATTAGTTTATCATTTCGGCCAAGTGAATTTGTTGCCATCTTAGGACCCTCTGGCTCTGGTAAAACCACTTTACTTAATATTTTAGGTGGCCTTGATCATTATGATGCTGGTGATTTGATTATTAATGGTAAGAGTACCAAAAAATTTAAAGATAAAGACTGGGATAGCTACCGCAATAAATCAATTGGTTTTATTTTTCAAAGTTACAATTTAATAAGTCATATTTCCATTTTAAGCAATGTTGAAATGTGCTTGACTTTGCGAAATCTTAGTAAAAGTGAGGCCAAAAAACGCGCTATTGAAGCTTTAGAACGAGTTGGTTTAATAGACCATCTTCACAAGAAGCCAAACGAGTTAAGTGGCGGTCAAATGCAACGAGTTGCTATTGCAAGAGCCTTAGTTAATAATCCAGATATCATTTTAGCCGATGAGCCAACTGGAGCTTTAGATTCTAAGACTAGCACTCAAATTATGGAACTAATTAAAGATATTTCCAAAGAAAAATTAGTCATCATGGTAACTCACAATGAAGAACTAGCTAATATATATGCTAATCGTATTATCAAATTAAGCGATGGCGTTATTGTTAGTGATTCTAATCCATATTCGGAAAAAGAACAAGATAGTACCTATACTTTACCTAAAACAAAAATGAGCGTCCTAACAGCTCTTGGTTTATCTTTAAATAATATCAAGACCAAAAAAGGAAGAACTCTTTTGACTAGCTTTGCTGCTTCCATTGGCATCATTGGTATTTCTTTAGTTTTAGCACTTTCCAATGGCTTTCAAAAACAGATTGATAAATTCGAACGAGAAACCTTAGCTAATATGCCAATTTATATTATGCCAGAAGCAACTTCATTCCAAGATGAATTAAATACTGCCTTTGACATGACCGAAGAAGAAGAGTATCCAACTGATAATAAAATTCGAAGTTATACCACGGATACAGCTAGTTACCACACTAACATAATAACTGATGAATACTTAGAATATATAAAAAAACTGGATGATAAATATATAAATGGGATAGGTTATGGTTATAGAACTAATATGAATGTTCTTGTCAAAAACAATAAAGTCGAGAAATTTCCGAATTATTTTTTAGATAGTAATCTAATCGGTGAAGCTAGCCTTGATATTCTAACTGAAAACTATGATTTATTAGAAGGAAAATATCCAGAAAATAAAAATGAAGTAATATTACTAGTAGACACTTATAATCGTCTATCAACTAATTTATATAAAGCCTTGGGGTTGAGTTCTAATAACACATTTGCTGATATTTGTGGAAAAGAACTTAAAATAGTTAATAACAATGATTATTATCAAGAAGCAGGAAATATTTTTTTAGAAAATAATGATTATTCTAGTCTGTGGGATAATCAAAACAACGTAAGTATTAAAATAACAGGCGTTATAAGAGCTAAAAAAGACGCCACCGCTGCTATCTATGATGAATCATCAATTCTTACCTATAACGAATTACTAGAAGATTTTATAAATAATAACATAAACTCAGAAATAATAGTAAAGCAAAAAAACATTAACAGTAATGTTTTAACTGGCTTGGAATTTGAAAATGATTCTGAAAAAGAAGAGGCAATAAGAAGTTTAGGGGGCAATAAAATTCCCGCCAGCATCGCCATTTATCCAAATGATTTCACTAGTAAAGATGAAATACTAACTTATTTAGATAAATATAATGAAACAAAAGAAGAAAAAGATAAAATAATATATACCGATTATGCTAAAACCATGACTGAGCTTTCTAGTGGCATAATGAATGGAATAACATTGGTATTGATTGGCTTTTCTTCCGTATCATTAGTGGTATCATCTATAATGATTAGCATTATTACTTATATTAGTGTATTAGAAAGAACTAAAGAAATTGGTATTTTAAGAAGTTTAGGTGCTCGTAAAAAAGATATTTCTCGTGTTTTCAACGCTGAAACTACTATCATTGGTTTCATATCTGGTCTCTTAGGAGTATTAATTGCTTACATTCTAACTTTCCCTATAAATATAATTATTGAAAATGCGACTAAATTAAATAATGTAGCTAGTTTGAGTCCAACTCATGCTATTTTAATGATATCAATAAGTATTATAATAACTGTTATTGGTGGTTTAATTCCTGCTAAAATGGCAAGTAAAAAAGATCCTGTTGTTGCTCTTCGAACTGAATAATAAAAAATACTACTAAATAGAAATGAAAAAAAGCTATTAATTTGATATAATTTAGGTGATGGAAGTAGGTTAAAAAATGAAAGAAATTAAATTGACAATAAACGATTATCCTAAAATGAAAAAAATAATAAAAAAAGATAAAAAAGATTATATTTATAGCGTGGATATAGAAGAAAAAGATTATTCATATGATACAAAAGAGTTTTGGATGCTAAAAATGGTCAAAGCTCTAAATTATAAAGATTTAAAGAAGCGCTACGAATATATATATGATGAAATGTGTACAATCTTGGATACAATTAGCCATAAAGTGTGTGACTTTAAATGTGATAAGTGCTACGGCAATCGTAGTGGCAAATGCTTTGCTACTATTAATGGTTGTTGCTATTTTCACAAGAAACCATGTCCATTTCTTGTTGATGGAGTTTGTCAACATCGAAGTATTAGCTGTAAAATTTTCTTATGTAGTCCAATCGAAAAAAAATATAAATTTAAGTCAAAAATTGAAACATATCCTTTATTAAATTACTTTTTTAATCGCAAACAAAAAGACATAATCCATTATAGTTATAGGCAAACCATTGATATGGTTATACCAAACTTGCTAATGGTTGCTGATGAGCTTAAATAGTATTTGCCAAAAAGAACTTAACATGTTATACTGTTGCTCAATTAATAATAGAAAGAGGTAAAATAAATGGAAAAAAATAATAAGAAGATAATAATTAGTTGCGTTGTGATAGGCTTTGTGCTGCTAGCTGGTATTGTCATCGCCCTTACCAACAGTAATAAAACAAAAAATAATGAAAAATTGCAAAATGTTAGAGATATTAAAAATATGTTAAAAACAATTTATAATAATTTAGGGGATAACATTCCTAGCTTAGATACAGGTGAAATATCAACAGATGATACCGAAATGGTTAAATCTTTAACTGGGTTAGAAACAACTGACATGATTGATTCAATAGTAGTATCTCAACCAATGATGAATGCTCAAGCTCTAGAAGTTGCTGTAATTAAGACAAGAGAAAATGCTAATATTAATAATATGATGGATGAAATAAAAAATAATGTTGATATGAACAGATGGATATGTGTTTCAGCAGATAAATTATATATTGCTTCCAGTGGCGATGTTATTTTTATGGTAATGGCTGATAGCGACTGGGCAAAAAACATATATGATGAATTTGTAAAATATATGGATAACAACATTGATAAGACAGAAGAAAAAGATAATAGTTTTGGTGAAGATAGCAGCATTTCTAGTGTTGATATACCGGTTGCTGATTAATTATTAATATAGACTTCCTTAATCAGGAAGTTTTTTAGAAAGGAATATATGTTATTTACAAGTATAAGTTTTATCTATTATTTTTTACCGATTGTGCTTTTAATATATTTTATTAGTCCTAAAAAATTTAAAAATTTAGTTTTATTAATTAGTTCCCTAATATTTTATTTTTTAGGTGATAGTAAATATCTCATTTTAATGCTATTTGAAGTAATAATATGTTACGTTGGCAGCCTGATATTAGAAAATCACCATAGTAAAAAAATCTTAGCATTCTTTTTAATTCTATGTCTTGGTCTTTTATGTTATTTTAAATATACTAAACTTTTTATTGAAACTATAAATCAAATTTTTCGCAGTAATATAAATATACCAAACATAGTCTTGCCAATAGGTATCTCATTTTATACTTTTCAAATAATTAGTTATTTAATTGATACATATAAACATAAGATAACTCCAACTAAAAATATATTGGATTTGGCTACTTACATAACGTTGTTTCCTCAATTAATAGCCGGTCCCATTGTAAGATATGAAGATATTAACAAAAACTTAAAAGAAAAAGATATTAGTTTAAATAATTTTAGTAAAGGAGTATCAAGATTTGTATTCGGTTTAGCTAAAAAAGTTATTATTGCCAATACCTTAGGGCAGTTTTGTAATATTTATTTAAATTGCCCAGATAAAACAATCGTTTTTAGTCTCTTCTATGCAATTTCATATATGCTTCAAGTCTTTTATGATTTTAGCGGTTATAGTGATATGGCCATTGGACTAGGATTGATGTTGGGCTTTCATTTTCCAGAAAACTTCAATTATCCTTTTATAGCAGGTAGTATTACTGATTTTTGGCGTCGTTGGCATATCAGCTTAGGTTCTTGGTTCAGAGATTATATATATATTCCATTGGGTGGCAGTAGAGTAGGTACTAAAAGATTAATAATAAATATTTTAATAGTTTGGTCTTTGACTGGATTATGGCATGGCGCTGCTTGGAATTTCGTTATTTGGGGTTTATATTTTGGCATTTTATTACTTTTAGAAAAAATAATATTTAAAAAATATTTTAATAATGTCCCCAAGTTTATTAAACATCTTTACGTTCTTATAAATATTATGATAAGTTTTGTTATTTTTGGTGCAACAAGTATCAGTGAAGCCTTTAATGTTTTAAAAAATATGTTTGGATTTAATAATTTGCCATTAGTTAATGAAGTAACTTCCCATTATCTTTTAAGTTTTGGTTTCTTTGTAGTTATAGGAATAATATTTGCAACACCTTTAATAAAAAATATCATAAAGAAAATAAAAAAGTATAAAATAGGTTATTACATAGTGAATTTATTAGAACCATTAGTGTTAATTTGTCTTTTATTAATAGTAACATCTTACCTAATAGATAATTCATATAATCCATTTTTATATTTTAGATTTTGAGGTTTTCAATGAATGAGAAAATAAAGAATATAATAATAACAATTGCATTTAATTTTATAATATTTATCTTTTTAATTCTTAATATAATCAGTCCTAAAAACAAGATTTCTGTCTCCGAAAGAAGAGCCTTAGCGCAATTTCCAACCTTAAATGTGCAAAGTCTTCTTAATGGTCAGTTTTCTAGTAATTTTGATGATTACAGCATGGATCAATTCTATAAGAGAGATGAATTTAGAAAATTAAAAATTAAATTAGATTTACTTTTAATGGGTAATTACAATAATATAGCTAATTATAATGATTATATCTTTGAAATTTTGTACCCATTAAATGGGAATTCAGTCTTAAATTTAACTAAAAAGATTAATAATATTAGGGAAGCGTATTTAACCCAAGAAAACAGAGTTTACTATTCTATAATTCCAGATAAAAGTTATTACATAGATTATAATAATTTAAAATTAGATTATACTAAAATGATATCTATTTATAAAAATAATATAGACGGTCAATATATAGATTTATTTAATCTGTTATCAATCAATGATTATTACAAGACAGATACCCATTGGCGTCAAGAAAAAATTTATAAGGTTGCTGCTCATTTGGCTAACGAAATGCAAGTCCAAATTGCAAATAATTTAAATTATAATGAAGTGGCTTCATTTTCCGGTGTATATTCATCAAGAATGAATATAACTAATAATGATAAAATTTATATAGCTACAAATGATATCATAGATAATGTTATTGTTACTGATTTAACGACGAATCAAAAGTTAAATGTCTATAATTTAGAGAAGCTCCAATCACTTGATAAATATGATATCTATCTAAATGGAGCAATGCCATTAATTAAAATCGAAAATCCACAGTCACAAAGTGAAAAATCACTTATAATATTTAGAGATTCTTACACCAGCAGTTTAGCACCATTATTATCTTCTGGTTATAAAAGTATAATTTTAGTTGATACAAGGTATATTTCCCCAAAAATCTTAGGCAATTATATTAATTTTACTAATCAAGATATCTTATTTTTATATGGAGTAATTATGCTAAATAATAGCTATGCAATTAGATAAATGTAGTAGTGAATATTTTAATTTTATCATAAGCTAATTTAGGAGGTATTTGATGAATAGAAATGTTTCAAGTGGCTGTTGTCTAGATGTTGATCGCTTATTAACTTTGGCCAGAGTTACAGGACCTACTGGTCCCACTGGCCCTGCGGGTCCAAGTGGTGGTCCAACGGGCCCAACAGGTCCAGCAGGACCACAAGGAATAGCTGGAACCACTGGCGCAACGGGTCCAACAGGTCCAACGGGACCACAAGGAATAACCGGAACCACTGGTGCAACGGGCCCAACAGGTCCAACCGGACCACAAGGAATAGCCGGAACCACTGGCGCAACGGGTCCAACAGGTCCAACGGGACCACAAGGAATAGCTGGAACCACTGGTGCAACGGGTCCAACAGGCCCAACCGGACCACAAGGAATAGCTGGAACCACTGGCGCAACGGGTCCAACAGGCCCAACGGGACCACAAGGAATAACCGGAACCACTGGTGCAACGGGCCCAACAGGTCCAACGGGACCACAAGGAATAGCTGGAACCACTGGTGCAACGGGCCCAACAGGTCCAACGGGACCACAAGGAATAGCAGGAACCACTGGCGCAACGGGTCCAACAGGTCCAACAGGACCACAAGGAATAACCGGAACCACTGGTGCAATGGGCCCAACTGGTCCAACGGGACCACAAGGAATAGCTGGAACCACTGGCGCAACGGGTCCAACAGGCCCAACCGGACCACAAGGAGAAACAATAACTTTAAGTATTGGAACTGTGGCAAGTGCTGATGCTCCATCGGCATCCATTACAGGGACAGCTCCTAATTATGTATTAAATCTAGTTTTACCATTTGGTCCTACTGGCCCAACCGGACCTACTGGCCCAACCGGCCCAACCGGCCCAACCGGCCCAGCTGCATAGCTAAAAGTATTCTAAAATATGACATGAAGCTAAGACATTCTGTCATATTTTTCTTTTTTTAAAATAATTATACTAAATTTCATACCTCTATTAATATAAATATAATGGGTGATTAAAATAAAAATTTGTGTATATGCAATATGCAAAAATGAAGAAAAATTTGTTAAGAGATGGTATGACTCTATAAAAGAAGCTGATGGGATATTTGTTTTAGATACCGGTTCAACTGATAATACAGTGCAAGCTCTAAAAAAATTAGGAGTAGTTGTAAAAAAGAAAAAAATAGTACCATGGCGGTTTGATGTTGCCAGAAACTTATCATTAAAAATGATTCCTGAAGATTATGATGTCTGTGTTTGTCTAGATTTAGATGAAGTAATGGTCCCAGGATGGTATCAAGAAATTGAAAATATATGGCAAAAAAATAAAACAACTCGCCTAAGGTATACTTATAATTGGTCGTTAGACAATAATAATAATCCAATTATTAGTTTTTATGGCGAAAAAATTCACGCTAGAAATGGTTTCAAGTGGGTAAATCCTGTCCATGAGATTTTAAAATATGAAGGTGAAGAAGATTGCCTTGTAACTGACAATTTAGTAGTTAATCATTATCCAGATGCTAATAAAAGTAGGGGCTCCTACCTTCCACTACTAGAGTTATCAGTAAAAGAAGATCCAAATAATGATCGAAATATGCATTATCTAGGGCGAGAATATATGTATTATCAAGAATGGAATAAAGCCATCGACACTTTAGAACATCACTTATCAATGAAAACGGCAACTTGGAAAGATGAAAGATGTGCTTCAATGCGCTTTATTGCTAGATCGTACTATAATCTAAAAAGATATGAAGAAGCTTTAATGTGGGCCGACAAGAGTATTAAAGAAAGTCCTTACCTAAGAGACGGATATATGGAAAAAGCCATTATAACTTATGCTCAAAATAACTTTAAAGAAACCGAAAAATTATGTAAGCAAGCCTTGAAAATTAAAAATCCTCCCAAAACTTATATTAATGAAGCATTTACAACCAATCTAAATATATATGATATTTTATCCATAGCTTGTTATAACAATAAAAAATATAAAGAGGCCCTAAAATATGTGAATAAAGCCCTAATGCTAGACAATACTAATGAACGTTTAATCAATAATCAGAAGCTAATGGCTCAAGCAAAGATGAAAAGCGCCAATAATTAATTACTATAAATAAACTTCCAATAATTGTTATTTTCCTATACTTGCGTTATAATCTCTATATAAGAAAGTAGGAATATAATGAAAATAAAAGTGGGCGTATCCGCAAGACATTGTCATTTAACACAAGAAACATATGAAAAGCTATTTAATCGAAAAGATTTGACATTTAAAAAAGCATTAAACCAGCCAGGCCAGTTTGCTAGTGAAGAAACGGTTATTATCAAAGGACCAAAAGGAGCCATCGAACACGTAAGAATTCTAGGACCTCTTCGTTCATATGACCAAGTAGAAGTCTCTAAAACTGATGCTTATAAATTAGGAATAAATCCACCTGTTAGAAAAAGTGGTCATTTAGACGGTGCTAGTGCTATGGAAATTATTGGACCTGTTGGCAAAGTAACATTAAATTGTGCCATCATTGCTAATAGACATATTCATATTTCTGATGCAGATGCCAAAAAATTAAATGTTAATGATGACGATGCCGTAGGAATAATAATTAATGGTGAAAAGCAGGGAATTATTGAAGGATTTTTTAAGACCAGCAAAGATGGTTATTTCGAACTTCATTTAGACACCGATGATGCCAATTCATTTTTGTTAAAACAAAATGATGAAGTAGAGATCAAACTTAAGAAACTTTAAACTTAAGTTTTTTCTTTGCACAAATCCTATTGATAATGATATAATATAGCTCGATTGGAGGGCCTTTATGTATATTGGTAATGTTTATGTAAAAAATCAAATTGTGCTTGCTCCCATGGCGGGTATATCTAATACTTCATACCGTAAAATAATAAAGAGTATGGGCTGTGGCTTAGTCTATGCTGAAATGGTTAGTGATAAAGCAATCTGCTATCAAAGTAAAAAGACATTTGATTTACTAAAGATGGACGATGCGGAAAGACCAATTGCTCAACAAATATTTGGTAGTGATGTCGAATCATTTGTTGCCGCCGCAAAAATAGTCTATGAAACCCAAAAACCAGACATTATTGATATTAACATGGGATGCCCTGTTCCAAAGGTAGCAATTAAAAACCAAGCTGGTAGTGCACTTTTAAAAAATCCAGAAAAAATTAGAGAAATAGTATCAGCAGTTGTTGAGGCTGTTCCTATTCCTGTAACCGTAAAAATTCGTGCTGGATGGGATGATGCTCATATTAATGCCGTAGAAGTGGCCAAAGTTTGTGAAAGTGCTGGCGCTAAAGCCATTGCTGTTCATGCCAGAACTCGCAGTCAGGGGTACTCAGGCCAAGCTAACTGGGATATTATAAAAAAAGTAAAAGAAGCCGTTAATATTCCCGTTATAGGTAATGGTGATGTAACTAGCTGCTATCTAGCTAAAAAAATGCTTGAAGAAACCAAATGCGATGCCGTGATGATTGGTAGAGGTGTCCTAGGGAATCCATGGCTAATAAAAGAGTGCGTTGAATACTTAGAAAACGGTAAGACTCCATCACCAGTAACGGCTAAAGAAAAACTTGATATGATGCGTTACCATTATAAACTATTAGTAGAAGATACTAACGAAATAAGTGCTAGTCTTGAAATTAGAAGTCACATTCTATATTACTTAAAGGGAATGCCTAAAAGTAAAGAAATAAAAAATAAAATATGTCAATGTAAAAGCGCCAAAGAAATTTTTCAAGTCTTAGATGATTATGAAAAATATTTAAAAGAAATAGAGGAACTGTAAATGAAAAAACTAAATATTATTTATGAAGATAGAGAACTTCTAGTTGTAAATAAACCAGCTAAGTTATTATGTGTTGGAACTGATAAAGAAAAAGAACGTACTTTATATCATGAGGTAAGAGAATATCTTCATAAGAAAAATCAAAAAGTTTTTGTAGTTCATCGTCTTGATAAAGATACCTCTGGCCTAGTATTATTTGCTAAAAATCAAGTTTTAAAAGAAAAGTTACAAAATAATTGGCAAAAATATACGCGAGAATACATTGCCGTTGTTGAAGGTAAACTACCTAAAAGTAAAGATACAATTAGAGTTTATTTAAAAGATGATAATTTTGGTATTCCTCGTGTCAGTAATAGTGGGACACCTGCTATTACCAATTATGAAGTATTAGATACCAATTCATCACAGAGTTTAGTAAAGATAAATATAAAAACCGGACGTAAAAACCAAATAAGAGCTAGCCTTGCTTACTTAGGTAACCCAATTGTTGGTGATAAAAAATATGATGCCCATTTGAATTCTTTAAGCCGCCTTGGCCTTCATGCCACAAGATTAGTTATAACTCATCCAATAAAAAATAAAGAAATGGAATTTATTAGTAAAGCCCCACAAACATTTTATTTAGGATTTTCAAAGTATAAAGAAGGAAAGGTTGCCAAATCAAAAATTAATAATTGACATAAAAGCGAGTAAATTTCATTTATAGCTAAAATTTGCTTGTACAAGTGAGAAATTTGCAAAAATCATTAAAAAATTATTGACTAATTACTAGGTGTTATTATATAATGAACTAGTAATTGATGCCTGATTAGCTCAGTCGGTAGAGCGCACGGCTGTTAACCGTTAGGTCGTAGGTTCGAGTCCT
>CAKOKU010000011.1 GCA_934095865.1 uncultured Bacilli bacterium | reverse complement strand
AAAAATAAAGGTATAAAGCAAAGTATGTCCAGAAAAGGAAATAGCATGGATAATGGCATGATGGAAAACTTTTTTGGCATACTTAAAACAGAAATGTTTTATGAACAAGAAGATAATTATAAAACATTAAATGATTTAATAAAAGCAATTGATGACTATATTTATTATTATAATTATGATAGAATTAAAGAAAAATTAAAAGGACTGTCTCCTGTAAATTACAGGTTACAATCCTCTAATTAGAAGCTATTTATAAACTGTCCAATTTTTGGGGTTCAGTTCAGTTCATAAGCATGAGCTTTTTTAATAAAGGAAAACTGTGAAACTAAGTTTCACAGTCTTACTCGTCACAACTTTAAAATCTGTTAAAAGTTACTAACAAATTTAAAAGATGTTCCTACTTTTTGCCTCACCTAAATTATAACATGAGAATATTCTATAAATCAAGTTAATTTTTATAGTTAGAGAATGATATAGTTTTAAGCCTTTAAAAATAATTAACATTCTTAAAGGCATCTATATCTTTTATTTTGATTTAAATCAAGGAATTTCCTTGTTTCCAACCTAGTGATTAGGCTATCTTTTAAAAAAATAAAGACTACTTCTTCTATATATATCCGTAAACATATATCTTGAGTACATTAGTATATTACTAATCGTAGTAGGAATCTAATAAGGACGCACGCCATGAGTGTTGTTCACGTTATTGTCATCAAGGTTACCAGAGGCACCGACAAAGAACGCATTAGCATTCCAGTTGCTGTTGCCATAAGAAACGACATTGTGAGCACTGCGTTTTGAGGAAATCCCCTGTTAAAATCATAACATTTTAGCTTTTAATAAGCAAATAAAAATGATATAGTTGCTAGCTTATAAAAATTTAAACTTTTACAAACATCTATATCTTTTATTTTGATTTTCATCATGGAATAAACTTGTTTCCAATCTATTAATTAGATTATCTTTTAAAATTAAAGATTACTTCTTCTATATATATCCGTAAACATATATCTTGAGTTCATTAGTATTTACTAATCGTAGTAGGAATCTAGTAAGGACGCACGCCATTAGTATTATTTGTCCAATTGTCATCAAGGTTGCCAGATGCGTCGACAAAGATGCTGTGAGCAGTCCAGTCGCTGGCGCCGCCATAAGAAACGTAAAATAATACCTGACCTACGGTTAAAAGTTTATTCCATATACATGATATCATTTTACGAAAATTTTATCAATTTTCTTAATTATAATTAAAATAATGATATAGTTTGTAGTTCATAAACTATAAGTATTTATGAACATCTATATCTTTTTTTCTGACTTTCGTCAAGGAATAGGCTTGTTTCCAATCTATTAATTAGATTATCTTTTAAATTTAAAGATTACTTCTTCTATATATATCCGTAGACATATATCTTGAGTTCATTAGTAATTTACTAATCGTAGTAGGAATCTAGCAAGGACGCACGCCATAAGTGTTGTTCACGTTGTGGTCATCAAAATTACCAGATGCTTCGACAGTCAACCCATTAGCATTCCAGCCGCTGTTACCGTCATAAGAAACGTCAGTAAAAAACACAACTTGTTTCTAGCTTATTCCTAGAACCAATAATATCATTTAATCGGTTTTTTAGCAATTATAATTAAAAATGATATAGTTTGTAGCTTTCAAAATTAAACATTTAAAAGCATCTATATCTTTTTTTCTGATTTTCATCATGGAATAAGCTTGTTTCCAATCTATTAATTAGATTATCTTTTGTAAATAAAGACTACTTCTTCTATATACATTCGTAAACATATATCTTGAGTGCATTAGTACACTTACTAATCGTAGTAGGAATCTAACAAGGACGCACGCCATTACTGTTGTTGACGTCCCAGTCATCAATGTAACCAGAAGCAATGACATCGAACACATGAGCGTTCCAGTTGCTGTTGCCATAAGAAACGTTAAGCATAAACAACTGCAGTTTTTAGCTTATCCCTTATCAAAATCATATCATTTTAAGTTTTAATAGAAAAGAAAATTTTTAATTAATTCTTTTATATATATTAATATTTATTAAGAAAATTAAAAACGATATAGTTTGTAGCCTTTAAAATTAAATATTTAAAAGCATCTATATCTTTTTTTCTGATTTTCATCATGGAATAAGCTTGTTTCCAATCTATTAATTAGATTATCTTTTAAAATAAAGACTACTTCTTCTATATACATTCGTAAACATATATCTTGAGTACATTAGTAATTTACTAATCGTAGTAGGAATCTAGCAAGGACGCACGCCAAAAGTGTTATTCACGTTGTTGTCATCAAGATAGCCAGCAGCTTTGACACTAAACACATTAGCATTCCAGTCGCTGTTGCCATAATAAACGTCAGGCATATAACAACCGCAGTTATAAGCATATCCCACAAAATAATATCATGTTAGATTTTAAGAAGCAATTGAAATGATTAAATATGGCACAAAGATAAGTTTGTATATTTACAAATCATTTCATATTTTAATTGTGTTTTTTGCACATTTTGTGCAATTTTTAGCTTTAAAATATTAAATTCCATAATTTAGATATAATGAATATGATATTGATAAATAGAATCATCTTCAAAAATACAGACAAAGATTTTAACAAATTTTGTGTTTTATAATTTTAAAAGCAAAAAAATGATATAGTTAATAGTTTCTGAAATTTTTTCTTCAAAAACATCTATATCTTTTATTTTGGTTTAAACCAGGGAAAAGGCTTGTTTCCAATCCATTAATTAGATTATCTTTTAAAAATAAAGATTACTTCTTCTATATATATATCCGTAAACATATATCTTGAGTACATTAGTACACTTACTAATCGTAGTAGGAATCTAGTAAGGACGCACGCCATTGCTATTCGTAACGTTATAATCATCAAAATTGCCAGATGCATTGACAACCAACGCATTAGCATTCCAGTCGCTGTTGCCATAAGTAACGTCAGAAAGTCCATAAAAGGTATTAGTCTTTCCCCAATATATTATTTTTTAGAAACGAAATAGTTAATAGCCATTAAAATTAATTGCCTTTTAATAACATCTATTTCTTTTGTTTAGACTTTCGTCAAGGGGAAGACTTGTTTCCAATCTATTAATTAGACTATCTTTTAGAATGTAAAGATTACTTCTTCTATATATATCCGTAGACATATATCTTGAGTACATTAGTACGTTTACTAATCGTAGTAGGAATCTAGTAAGGACGCACGCCATTAGTGTTAGTCACGTTCCAGTCATCAAAGTTGCCAGATGAGTTGACACCCAACGCATTAGCATTCCAGTCGCCGTTGCCATAAGGAACGTAAATAAGGCTGTGTAGTTATTAGTCTGCCCCGTATATAAAATTAATTGTTTTTAATAATAGTAATATAGTATCTAGTTCTAAAATATTTTTTATAGTAGAACATCTATATTTTGTATTTTGATAAAAATCAAGGGATTTCCTTGTTTCCAACCTATTGACTAGGCTATCTTTAAGTATAAAGACTACTTCTTCTATATATATCCGTAGACGTATATCTTGAGTACATTAGTATATTTACTAATCGTAGTAGGAATCTCCACAGGACGCACGCCATTGCTGTTGTTAGTCCAGTTGTCATCAAGATTACCAGACGTGTTGACATAGAACACATTAGCGTTCCAGTCGCCGTTGCCATAAGGAACGTCAAGTATTCGCAGAACTGCAGTTAATAGAAAACCCCTATTGTTGTAAAACAACATTTTTAAATTAAACTATTTAGAATTTTAATAATTATTAGATTTTAAAATCTTTTCATTAAATTTTATGGATTTTCTTTTAGCAGTTATAATTGATAATCTTTTTTATTTAAAATAATTTTTTCTTAAATTAATTATTAATTTCTATTCTTTCTACTTATTACATTTTTTATTAATACTTTCCTAATCGTGGTAGGAATCTCTCCACAGGACGCACGCCATTAGTGTTTGTCACGTTATTGTCATCAAATCTACCATCAGCACCGACATCGAACGCAAGAGCATTCCAGTTGCTGTTGCCATAATAAACGTAATAAACAACTGCAAGGGTTAAAAGAAAATCCCATATATTTGTTATTTTATTGATATTTTGTTTTAATTTTTAGTTTTGTTAAATGTTTCTTTGACTAAACTAGTTTTACACTTTTTTTAAACTTTAATGTATTAGCTTTTTATTTTTTTCTTAGTTATATTTTTATAAGTCTTGTCTTAAACTTTAACAAAATAAAAATATAACATACAATCATGAAGATGTACGTCATATTTTTAATTACTCACATAAGTATTGTGGACAACGTTTATAACGTCGGCCCATTTGGTGAGGATTCACCAAATGGGCGAGTGAGTTCCTCGCACCTATGATACTACATAAGGATCTGATGAAGTACCCGTTCCGGATTTGATGGCGCCAGATACCAGATTAACCACAGGACGCACGCCAAAAGTATTATCTGTCCAATTGTCATCAAGGTTGCCAGATGCGCCGACATAGAACACATAAGCGCCCCAGCCGCCGAAGCCATAAGGAACGTAACCTCCTGCCGGAGTCATGGTCCAGTAGGTTGTGTTAATATTTAGATAACTTGTGCTCCCTTTTGTATAATTCCAAGCTCCATCAAAGACGCCACCACTACTTCCAGCCATTAAAACCTCATCCGCAGTAATTGTTGCAATTGGATATTTTAAAGCTTTATTACCTGTACTAGCTGAAGATGTTGTATATAAATCATTTGTTTGTAAACATTTCAAACTTGGACGACTTGCTACTACTCTTCCGTAACCATTGTAATAACTTGTTACAGTTCCTGTTCCAGCTGTTGTATTTGTTGCTAGTGGTTTTCTATCTCCACAGAAGCCACTATCTGCCAAGTAACTTGCATAACTTGTTTTTAAATTACTTTCATACCAAGTATCAATGGCTTGTTTTAGTTTTGAATCATTGGTATTAGCATGAGTTGCTGCTTGAGTTGTTTGACCAGTCGCACCATACATATAACCTACATAGGTATTATCATTATATGAAGCATTAATTTGGCTATTTGTACCAGTTGTTCCATCTAAAATTATCCTTACACTACCATCACCATTTATACGAACAATTCTCCATGTCTTACCAGCAAAACTTACATAATTATTTGTTACACTGCCACGGTAATAATAACTTGTACCTGTATCATCAGCAGCGGCAAAAACACCCGCTTCTTTAGTATCACAAGTTGTACAAGCAGATTTTGTAAAGTCTGGTGTAAACGTATTTAATTTAAAAGTTACACCTGATATCTTCTTAGTTTCTTGTGTTTTAAAAGCAACCGTACATTTTATTCTAGAACCAGTACCCATACTAGTCATTTTTATAGACCATGTCGTATTATCCCAAGTAGCAGTTGCACTGTTATCACAAGTTACACTTGAACCTTCATATCCTGTATTTTGACTAGGAAATGAACCAGTTCCTGCGGTACCATCGATTGTATACGCCAGTACCATATCACCTTTCATAAAGTCGCCAACGACTGTTTTACTGACTATATCATTTTCGTCACTAGTTGAAAATTTAGCATAAGCAAAATAAAATACACTGATAACTGCGACAAGACAAGGGATGCCAATTGATAAATATTTAGCATACTTTTTGCTCTTTTTCTTCATTTCTAGTTGGTTTAAAGCCTTTTCACGATTAAATTTAGTCATAATTCACCTCCTTATCTTATATAAACTAATTATATAAAATAAAATTTAAAATAACAAGCACTCAATTAATAATTTGGTATTTTTTGGTAAATTAGCGTTTTTTAATTTATAAGAAAATGTTTTTTCTTAAAGACGGTAATTGTATGATAAGATAGTAAAGAAATATTTTGAAAACGACTTTATTAAATGATAATTTATAATAACAAGTACAACATTTGATTAATGAAAATAAAAAGTTTTGAAAGATAAACTAATAAAAAGTCAAGAAAGGTATAAGATGAATAATTTTAAATATACATTAGATAATAAAAGATACCATACGCTAAACTATGAATATAAAACAACTTATGGCAAAAAAGTTTTCAAAGTTTCTTTGAATGCTGGTTTTAGTTGTCCCAATAAAAAGAATGGCTATGGTTGCATTTTCTGTTCACCTCTTGGCAGCGGAGATTTTGCGGGCGACAAAAGTGAAGATTTAATTACTCAATTTGAGATGGTTAAACAGATAATGAGTAAAAAATGGCCAGATGCCTATTATATTGGATATTTTCAAGCAAATACAAATACGTATGCGCCAGTAAGTATTTTAAAAGAAAAATTTGAACCAATTTTAAAATTACCAAATGTTGTTGGTTTATCCATTGCAACAAGAAGTGATTGCATTAATGATGATTGCCTAAATTATTTGATTGATTTAAATAAAAGAACTAATTTGACAATAGAATTAGGTTTGCAATCAATGCATGATGAAACTTTAAGAATGATAAATCGTGGTCATGATTTAAAAAATTTCGATGATTGTGTAAAAAAACTAGTAAAAAATAACATAAAAGTAGTCGTTCATATTATTAACGGCCTACCTGGAGAAACTAAAGATATGATGATAAAAACAGCACAATATGTTAATTCACTTAATGTTTGGGGCATTAAAATTCATATGTTACATATTATTAAGAATACCAAGCTGGCAGAAATTTATGAAGAGAAACCATTTCATATCTTGAGCAAAGATGAATATATTGATATTGTCGTTAACCAATTAGAATATTTAAAGCCAACAATGATTATTCATCGTTTAACTGGAGATCCTAAAAAAGAAGATTTAATCGCGCCAAACTGGGTTTTAAAAAAGTTTGTTGTTTTAAATGATATTGATAAAGAAATGGTTAAACGTGATACTTATCAAGGAAATAAAATTAAATAATATATAAAAAATCTAATGCTTACCAAAAGGAAATATAAATCCTATCAGTAGACATTAGATTTTTTTGCAAGATTAATTAAATAATTTTTTTAATTCTTCCTTTCTTGCTACTAAATATAACATAAAGGAAATTGTAAAGAACATTAGTATTACAGTTGTACCAAAAATACAATAACCAATAGTATCTAGGGTGTCACACTTTACACCTACGGCAATTAAGATTGCACCACCAATTAGACCGATTGTTAATATTAAAATGGCATAACAAACTAAAGTATCATTAAATTTTTTTGAATCTTTTTTTACCATAACAAGTATCCTCCTAACATAAGGATAACATAAATTTAAGATTTTGAACACTAAAATAAACTTAACTGTGATGTTTCTGGTAAGTTATCTAATACTCCCAATGTTCTTAGTTTATCAATTGTAGTACTACTAACTTTGCCACGACTTTGTAAATCTTCTATACTTATAAATGGTTGATTGTTACGTTCTTCAATTATTTTAGTGGCAACAGAGTCACCAAGGCCATCTAAAACTTTGAACGGACAAATCAAGGTATGTTCATCACCAATAACAAAATTTTTCCCGTCTGATTTTTCAATGTCAATGTTAGCAAATTTAATACCACGGGCTGTTGCTTCAAGAGCTAATTTTAATGTTTCTAATAAACTTGCTTCTTTATTTGTTGCATCATAACCTTTAGCCATTAGTTCAGCCATTTTTTGTTTAATAGTATCATAACCTTTAACCATTACTTCTAAATCAAAGTCATCAAATCTAGTTGAAAAGTAGGAAGCATAATAAATTATTGGTTTATGTACTTTATACCAAGCTATTCTAAAGGCACTTGTAACGTAAGCAGCAGCATGGGCTTTAGGGAACATGTATTTAATTTTAGCACATGAGTCGATGAACCAATCTTCAACATTATATTCATGCATTAATTTAACATAACCTTCCCACTCTTCTCTGTCTTTTGGCTTAGAAGCACGACCTTTACGAACAAATTCCATGATTTTAAAGGCTTTAAATGGTGGTAATCCACGGTACATTAAGTCAACCATAATATCATCACGACAACCGATTACTTTTGAAAAAGGAACAACATTTTTTAAGATTAATTCTTGAGCATTACCTAACCATACATCGGTACCGTGTGATAAACCTGATATTTTTATTAATTCGGCAAATGTCGTTGGCTTAGTATCTTTTACTAAAGAAATAGTAAATGGAGTTCCAAATTCTGGAACACCTAAAGTTCCAGTTTCACACATTATTTGTTCTGGGGTTACTCCTAGAGCTTTTGTTGATGTAAATATTGACATTGTTGCTTTATCATCAAGTGGTACTTTTGTTATATCATCGCCAGTTAAATCTTGAATCATTCTTAACTGCGTTGGATCGGTATGGCCTAAGATATCTAATTTTAAGACATCGGCATCAATGGCATGGTAATCAAAATGAGTTGTACGCCAAACACTGGTTGGATCATCGGCTGGATATTGGAAAGGTGTAAAATCATAGACTTCCATGTAGCCAGGAATTACAACGATGCCGCCTGGATGTTGACCAGTTGTTCTCTTAACACCAGTACATCCCATAGCTAGACGTTCAATTTCTAGGTTACGCATAATTATACCTTTATCTTCACAGTAACCGCGGACATAACCATAAGCTGTTTTCTCAGCAACAGTTCCAATGGTTCCGGCTCTATAAACGTTATCAACGCCAAACAAAACCTTTGTATAATCATGGGCACTAGCTTGGTTTAAATCAGAGAAATTCAAATCAATATCTGGAACTTTATCTGCATTAAAGCCTAAGAAAGTAGCAAATGGAATATCTTGCCCATCTTTAATCATTGGGATATTGCAATTTGGACATTTTTTATCTGGTAAATCGAAGCCACTGGAATAAGTAGAACCTAATGGTGTTCCATCGTCATCATTGAAAATACTCACTTTACATTTTGGACAACGGTAATGAGCCGCTAATGAGTTTACTTCTGTTATCCCCATCATACAAGCAACGAAGGATGAACCGACAGAACCACGGGAACCTACTAAAAAGCCTTCATCATTAGAGTGTTTTACTAGCTTTTGAGCAATTAAGTAAATAACATCATAACCAGCACCGATGATACCACCTAATTTTTTACGAGCTTCTTTATCTAATTCTTCATCATTTGGTACTTCTTCTAGAGTATCAGCTAAATATTTCTTAATATAATCTTTAACTGAATCATAGCCTTTGACAATAACTTCATGAAGAATACTATAAATTTCTTTGTCTTTATCTTCTATTTTTTCATCTTTATTAACATAACACGTAATAGCTTCTTTTAAAGAATCACCATACAATTCTTTGGCAAGACGGTCTTCAATATGATAAGGTAAGACATCACCATACCAATCTTTTGCTTTCGTATAAACTAAGTCTGTCATTGTTTGAATAGAGTTTTCGATTTTAGGGGCAAATGGTTTTGGAGTTGCTATGATTACTTCGATTTCCCCAACGGCATCAGCAATTTTATTGGGATTAGTTACAACTATCTCATAAGCTGTTTCTTTATCTAAAAAGGAAAATTCTTCTAACATTTCGTTAGTTGTTTTCAAGTACATATTAGGAACTTCCATGCCCTTACGATTTAAAGGATGGAGTTTACCGTTAAATTTTTGATTAATAATTATTTCACGGTATATCTTATCTTCTTTAGTTAAATTATGAACGTCACCGGTTGCTACTACTGGTTTTCCAGCTTCTTTGGCTACTCTTATGATTCTTTTTAGATAGTTTTCTGCTTCAACTACGCTACTAAATTTACGGTCAACACCAATTAAATGAGAAAAAACACTAACTGGTTGGATTTCTATATAATCATAGAATGACATCATATTAACTAATTCTTCATCTTCAAGGCCACTAGCTTTTTCAAATATCTCGTTATTTATACAAGCTGATCCAATTAATAAGCCTTCACGAAGTTTGTTAATTTCTTTACGTGGTATTTTGGGTTGATCATCTTTATATAAATACTTAGTATTAGCTAAAGAAATGATTTTAAACAAATTTTTTAGGCCTGGTCTATCTTTGGCTATAATGGTAGCGTGGAATGGATATGAGAACTTTACTAGTGTTTCGGTATCTATACTACTAATTAATTTGGTTGTAGTAGAAATATTCTGGGCATCAAATTCTTTACAAAATTTATAAAATGCTAAGGCAGTTCCTTCGGCATCATAATCTGCTCTATGGTGTTTATCTTCATCCCAAGGAATGTTTAATTTTTTAGTTAATGTTTGTAATTTATGGTTTGGCCAATCTGGGTGCAACATTCTGGCCATACTCATAGTATCAAGTACAGTATAATTAAATTCACCTAAGTTATATTTATTGCAAGCAGCACGCATAAAGGAGATATCAAATTTGGCATTGTGAGCAACTAATGGTAAATCACCAGCCCATTCTAAGAATTTCTTGGTTACTGTTTCTTCATCTTCCTTACCGGCTAGCATTTCATCAGTAATATAAGTTAATTCGGTTATTTTAGTTGGAATTGGACGATGAGGGTCAATTAATTCATCAAAACGATCAATTATTTCATTATCTTTTATTTTAACAGCACCAATTTCAATCATTTGGTCGGAGCCGGCATAAAAACCAGTTGTTTCGGTATCAAATACAACATAAGTTTGGCCAAGTAAGTTGTATTCTTTATTATTAAAAACAACATCTACATCATCGTTTACTACATTCATTTCAGCACCATATAAAACTTTGAAATGAGCTTGTGGCTCTTTGCCTTTATTTAAAGCTTCAACGGTATGATAAAGTTCAGGAAATGACTGAACGCAGTTATGATCAGTTACCGCAATAGCTTTATGCCCTAAGTTATAAGCATATTTAACTAAACTTTCAGCATTTATTACACCATCCATGGCACTCATCATGGTGTGAGTATGGAGTTCTACTCTTTTTACTTCAGCTTCATCTTTTACTTTGTTTTCTTTAGAGGCAATCTTTTCCATATTACGAATGGCTAAAACTATTTCTTTAGAAAAGTTATCAAATTCAACATTGCCATGAATACGGTACCAGTTTCCTGCTTTTAGATTATCCATTATTTCTAAAAATTCATCATGGTCTTTTTTAAATATTTTAGCTAAAATACTATTAGTTTTATCACTTATTTTTAAAGTTATAATATTAATATTTTCTTTTTCTAAAGTAGCAATTTCACCAAAGATAAAACCTTCTACAATTATGTTTTTTACATCGCCAATAATATCATTGATACTAGTAATTTCGCCATCAATATGTTTACCAATGAATACAGGTGAAATTTCTTTAACAATTTTTTCTTCATGAGATGATGACATTAAAGTTTTGATTTCTTCTTGTTTTTCAATATTAATATTTGTAGTAATATTTAGGTCATAAAAACCATACGTACTTAATTTATTTAAAAGATTTTTAACGTTATCAAGCACGATTTTTTCTTCGACTTTAGTATTTACTTCTACAATAATAATATCATCATCAATTGTTATAGAATTTTCAGCTATCCCTCCTAAGGAAGGCTTTGTTTTAATAAATTCTTGAAATATAATTCTAAAAATACGTTCTATTTCTGAAGCAGCAGTTGATGTTAATTCAAATTTTAGATTACATTTAATATTACCATTAATACCTTTTTTGGCAGCATTAAGAAGATTATCTACATCTAATGGATTAAAATTTAGAGGCAGTTTTATAGTAACATTAAACTCTTGTTTTTCTTCATTTAAGATAACTTGGATAATTTTATATTCTGCATAGTTAGTTATATCTTCTAACCCAATACTTTTTAAAAATAATTCTTCACTACTCATTGTTTTCTACTCCTCTAACTCTTTTAATATTTATTTGATATTTATCTAATCTTCTAGCAACCTCGCCATACACATTTATTAATGTACCACTTTTTATTAAATTAAGTAAAGATATATTACTTGGGAAGATGACAAAATCAATTTTTCCAGTTTCATCACTACCATTTATAAAAGCCATTTCGGTATTATTCTTGGTCTTAATTTTATGAATATCATTAACTAAGATAACCATATTAACATTATGTCCTAAAAAATCTTTTATTTTATTTATTTTTACTAATTCTTTACCTTGGTATTTGCTGGCAGGATGATTACTTATATAAAAACCATAAAGCATTAATTCTTTATCCATTAATTCTTTTTCTGAATATTCAGGAATTTCTTTTATAATAGGTTTTTCAACTAAAGATAAATCTAGGCTGCTAGCTACTTCGGCATATCTTAAAGCTTCATCTATGGTTGCAATCATTGTTTTATGATTTATATGGAATGTATCAAGTGCTTTGGCATTAATCAAATTCTCAACTATATTTCTTTTTACGCCTAGTTTATATAAACGATTTACTAAATCAAAATAATCGTTAAATAACCCATTATTACTTCTTTCTTTCAAAATTTCTTGGACTGTATTACTGCCAATTCCTTTTATGATGCAAAGTGGTAATAGTAATTTGTTTTCTTTAGATTGATAAACATCCGTGCTGTAATTTATGTTTGGTGTCATTATGGTTATTCCCATATTTTTAGCCAGGTTAAGATATTCTTCTGTTTTTTTACTATTAGATGTTACCATATTTAATAAATTGGCTAAAAATTTTTCTTTATAATGAACTTTTAAGTAAGCCATTTGATAGCCGATTAAGGCATATGATACTGAATGGGCTTTATTAAAACCATAGTTAGCAAATTTCAAAATTAAGTCATAAACTTTACTAGCTGTTTCTTTTGAATAGCCATTACAAATGGAACGATTGATAAAATTTATTTGTTCTTTTTCGATGACATCTTTTTTCTTTTTACTCATGGCACGACGAATATTATCAGCTTCAGCAAACGTAAAGCGAGCCATTTTTACTAATATTTGCATTATCTGCTCTTGATAAATGATAACGCCATAAGTTTCTGATAATATTTCTTTTAATGATGGATCTATATAATCGATTGGTTCGATTCCATTTTTTCTTCTAATAAATAAGTCAATATTTTCCATAGGTCCTGGGCGAAATAAAGCAACGGCCGCATATAAATCATTAAAATTAGTTGGTTGTAGTTTCTTTAAAAAAGCGCGCATACCTTCGGTTTCAAATTGAAACACCCCATCAGTGTTGGCTTTTTGAAATAATTCATATGTTTCTTTATCATCAAGAGGGATTGCTTCTAATTTAAAAGACGGTGGTAATTGTTTTAAAACGTTATGAATAAAAGTAAGATTTGACAAGGCTAAAAAGTCCATTTTTAAAAAGCCTAGTTCTTCTAAATAGCTCATTGTTAGACCAGTGTTAAGTCCAGTTGATGTCTTTATAACTGGCATTTTACTAGCTAGTTCAACAGAAGAAATAACGACGCCAGCAGCATGAGTTGAAGTGTGTCTTTTTAAGCCTTCTAATTTCATTGCTATTTTATATGTGGTTGCTAGGGCATTATTAGACTTTAACTTAATTTTAATGACAGGATTATTTAAATTACTTTTTAAATCTTGTTTGGAATCAATTTCTTTAGCAAATGAATCTACATCATCTGGTAAAACTCCTGTAAACTTGGCAACATCTCTTATTACTTGACGAGCTTGAAGGGTTCCATAAGTCATGATTGGCGCTACGTTATTTTTACCATAACGCTCTTTTACATAGTTTATCATTTCCTCACGTTTAACATCTTCAAAGTCAATGTCTATATCAGGCATAGTTATTCTATCTTTATTTAAAAATCGTTCAAATAATAAATTATATTTTAACGGATCAATATTAGTAATTCCAAGACAGTAGCTTACTAAAGCGCCAGCAGCTGAACCACGGCCAGGGCCAACTAAAATGTCATGAGTTTTGGCATATTTGACATAATCATAAACAATTAAAAAGTAATCGTTAAAGCCCATGGCATTAATGGTATTTAATTCATATTCTAGTCTATCAATATAATTTTTTGTTAAATTGTTAGCAAGTCGTTTTTTTAACCCTAGAAAGGCTAAATCATGTAAATAAGTTTTACTGTCAACTTCAGGATTAAAAACCGGTATATAACGTTTATCTTTAGGAATTTCTATATTAATATTACTTATAAAAGCATTTAATAATTTTATATCTTCTTCAGTAGCATCTTTAATAAGCGCGTTATATGGGCTATACTCAAAGTCTTCTTCACCGATTTTGTATAAATATTCTAAATATGGTAAATCACTAGGTTCTAAGGCTAAAACTTCATTAATTAGTAGGACTTTAGAAGTTAGTAAAAGACACTCTATCTTTTCTGTATCATTTTGATAGCATAAATAAACGTTGGCTTTATTTTTGAAGTTATCATATAATATTTTTGATTTTAATGGTATTACAATGAAGATATCAGGCAAATCTAAATCACTTATTTCCAGTGTATTTGAAAAAGCTATTTTAGTATTTATTTTTAATAATGATAAATAACCGTTGTAATTTCTAGCATATAAATAGATATAATATTCATTAATTTTTACGCGAAGACCAATTATTGGTTTTATGTTATTAGCTAAACAATTATCATAAAATTCCATAACCCCATTTAGGTTATTATCTAAAAGACCTAATGCAGTAATATTATGTTCTTTACTATATTTTATTAAGGCAGGTATTTTAATCAAACTAGTTAATAATGAATACTCACTTCTGATTCCTAATGGAAAATACATAATATCACCACCCATGAATTAAGTATAACAAATTAACTTTATAAATATAAGGCTTGACTTAAAGAAGTTATGTGTTAATATACAAAAAAATAATACCACGCATAGTATTATTTTACTTCTGTTCCTCCCCACTCAACAACTGTATATCCATTTCTTTCAACTTTTGAAAGAGTTTGTTCTTTGATTTCAATTTTTTTGCTTAGTCCTTTAAATTCCATATATACTCTAATTAAAGATTCTGGTTCAGGATTAATTGTAAGAGGCATTTCTTCATTAATTTCATCCATAGAGGCAAATCTAATTAAATTATATTTATTCTTCTGTAATTTTGGTAACCAGTAGATTATAAATTCATTACTTTCTTTGGAATTTAGACCTAATGTTGCTAGTTTTTCTTCTAAAAATTTAATTGAATCCTCTTTTGCTACTACAAATCCATCATCAAATTTAACTTTTTCTTTTCTTAAACCTTCCCAATATAGGCCATAATATTCTCGATTATTTTTATCTGCTAATGTGCCGTCTGGTTTAGCTAGAACTTCCCAATTGTTATTGTACTCAGGATAAGTCGTAGTTAAATTTTCTGGATAACCAAGCTTTACATTGACAATAGTTTCTTCAGTTGGATAAATATAAATTAATGGTTTATCAAGGCCGCCGTGATTAGTTTCATGAACAATTATAATACCAACAATAGCTAGTAATATAATAAATATTATAAAAATAATGGCAATTATACGTACAATAATATTTAAGACTTTAACAGTAGTACCATTTTTTTTCTTCATAAAAATCTCACACCTTTTTATTTATTTGTATTTTCGTAGTAATTTCTTTCTTGGATTTTTTCTAAAATGTAATCTAACTCATCTAGTTCTTCGCTATCAAGTTCATAATTATCCATAAAACGTTCTACTAAAAGAGTTATCTCTCGTAAGCTTTGACAATTACTAATGTCTATATTATATTTTTTTAAAATACTTATTTCATAATCATCAAGCATCAATTTTTTGTTTACATTAACTAACATATTATTTATTAAATTTTAAGTCGTTAGAAGAAATACCACGATTATGTTTAATTTCTTCCCATTTCATATCTTTTGTAAATAAACATACAACGTTTATAGGAATCCAAGTTAAAATAAATACGGAAAACAATGCGATTGCGGATAAAAGATTTTTAGCTTTTCTTTTATTATACTTAAGAATAAAGACACTACATACAACTCCAACAACATAAGTAAATATCATAAATAAGGTTCCGCTTGAGAATAGAGCTGAGAAAATATCATATAAACGAATATTAAATATTCTGAATAAAATTAAGGTTAGAAATTCTATAAGACCAAGTACTTGAACGATTGGGGCAATAAATTGCATAAACATATCAAATGAAGGCTGACTACCATTTTTAAAGAAGTGTTTTAGCAAATCCTTCCAATATAGTTTGGTACATTGAATACAACCAACTGACCATCTTTTTCTTTGTTTCCATGAGGCTTTAAAATCAACAGGTTGTTCATCATAGGTTACAGCACTTTCAACGAAAGCAATACGTTCATCCCTTAAGGCACAAAGAGCAGTAAATTCAATATCTTCAGTTAAAGTTTTAGTTGGAAAGCCCATTTCATCAATTATTTCTTTTTTAACCATGAAGCCAGTACCGTTAATTGAAGCACTTTGATTTAAAGTCATACGAGCTTTACTAAAGAAGAAATTTTGCATATAGTAAAATAATGAGTAAGAACCACTTATCCAGTTATCACTAATATTTTTACTATCTCTAAAACCTTGAGCAACACGGTATCCACAGCATAAAGTATCATTCATACGGGCTAAAAAGTCAGGATGGATAATATTATCAGCATCAAAAATTATGTAGGCATCTATATCTTTTTTATCTTTTAATTCTTTAAATACATAACGTAATACTTCGCCTTTTGATTTGACTTTTTCTTTGACGTCTATAATAATCGCGCCAGCTTCTTTAGCTACTTTAGCAGTGTTATCTGTTGTATTATTAACTGCTACATAAACATCAAATAATTCTTTTGGATAGTTTGCTTCTAAGATTGAACGTACTAAATTACCGACTACTGCTTCTTCATTTCTTGCTGCAATAATAATTGCAAATTTGTTTTTGGCAGGAAAAGGAACAATTTTAAATTTACGAGGTTTAATAAAACCGTATATTCCTGTTAAAGCGAAATATAGTCCATAAAATACTGTTAGGGTAAAAAACACATAATAAATTGCTTGCCACATAATTAAACTTCCTTACTAATAGTTATTTATAACATTATTGTATCTTTTTTATTTAAATTTGTAAAGGTTATATCGAATATGGTTAATACCGATGGTATAGTAGTCAATGATACGATTATCTAAAATTTTAGGATAATAAACTTCCGTTAAATCATTAATATTATCCGTTTTATATTTATTTTGGAAACGATCTTGAATAGTTATTTCATCTTGATAATCTTTTTGCAAATTATATTTCATTGACATAATCTTTATATATCCATAAGTTATGACTTCTAAGTTGGGAAGCACATGATATCTCTTCTCATATGATGCAACCAAATTTTGAATTTGTTCTTTAGTTAACTCATATGATAAGGTTATCTTTTCAACACCAAGACTATGAAGAAAAGCAACCGTATAAGAATTAACAACATTAAAAGAATAATCGGTATGAATTTTAGTTGCATTGCTTATTAGTGATAAACCGCCTATTTCGCCAACAAGAACTGGTGATAAGCTTTTTATATTTTGATAAGAATCTACAACATTGGGAAAACTATGAATATATTTTGTAGGTAAATCTAAGGAATAAATATATTTAAATTTAGTCAAATCGCCATGATAATTTTTGTCTGTTTCATCACAGTCACAGAATAAGTTTAAAGTTTGCTCTTTCTTAAAATTTGGTAATTTTATAGTATAATCATATTCTTTAAATTCTTTATTATTAGCAGTTCTTTTTTCATTTAGCTTAGTTATAGCACATCTTCGCATATTATTAAGTACTGCTAATGGTATAAAGATGTTTTCATCAGCTTTAATATTTAAATCGACTACTTTATAAACCGTATCTTTTATCTTTTCTAATTTTTCTCTTATAGTATCTAAACTAGTTGGTATTTTTGCAGCAGGTTGGCATATTTCACCTTTAATTTCAATTGTATTTTCAAAATCAGAGATTTTTAAAGATAATGGTTGGTCTATTTTAGCTTGAAAATCTATTTTGACATCTACTTTACGAGGATTATTTTTTATATATTCTTCAATCGAATTTGCAATATATTTAGAAGATGTTAAATATACGTCATCAAATAATTTAGGCATTGTCTTAACAGGTAAAGTAATTATATCTCCTTTAGAAGCGGCTTTAACTAATTTATTATTTATATAAAATTCGTTAACAATCGCCCCAATTTCGCCAGTTTTGCCTTTAATTCTTAAACCATCATTAATATGAATGTCATCTTGTAATTTAATATCAATTTTATTTTTATTTAATTTGATAACTTGGCCTATTTTGACCCCAACATTATTTGGTTGTAAGCCATTTATAACATCACTATTTTCGGCATTATTTAAGAATCCAGCTGTATATTTACGATTAAAAACTTTTTTTAAATCATTTAATATTTGATAATCGATTACGATTTTACCGGTTGTTAAATAACTATCTATGGCTTTACGGTATAATTTAGTTACTAAGTAAACATACTCCTTAGATTTCATTCGTCCTTCAATTTTAAATGAGTTAACGCCTATTTGCATTAACTTGTCTAGACTTGATATAGCACATAAATCTTTCATTGATAATGGATATGGCTTTTCTTGATTTAATATTTTGCCATTTTTATCTAGAATCTGATAAGGTAATCGGCAAGAGCCCGCACAACAACCCCGGTTACCACTTCTTTTTCCTACCATACTAGAAAATAAGCATTGGCCTGAGTATGATACACATAAAGAACCATGAACAAATACTTCTATATCTAAAGCCGTTTTTCTTTTTATTTCTTCTATTAATGAAATTGGTGTTTCACGAGCTAAAACTATTCTTTTTATTCCTAATTTTTTTGCCATCATGGCACCTTCTAAATTATGGATGTGCATCTGAGTTGAGGCATGAATTTCTAAATCAGGGAACTTTTTTCTTACTAAGTCTAGCATTCCTAAATCTTGAATCAAGACGGCATCAATGCCATTTTTATAAGCAAAGCGAACAAAGTCAATAAAGGATTCGGTTTCGTCATCATAAATTATGGTGTTGCAAGTTAAGTAAACTTTTACCCCATAAAGATGGGCATAGTTAATGGCTTCAACTAATTCTTCATCGGTAAAATTTTTAGAATAGGCTCTGGCTCCAAAGCGACTACCACCTAAATAAATGGCATTGGCTCCGGCTTCGATGGCCCATTTTAAACATTCTAAATCACCAGCGGGCGCTAATAATTCATACTTCATATTTATTCTCCTATCTTAGTTATAAAAAAATGAGGTTAATTTTAATAATACCCCACTTTATCTCTTATAAGCATATAGACTATGTACTTCTTTGATAGAAAGTGGTCTATATTCTCCTGATTTTAAATTTCCTAGTTCTAAAAAGCCATATTTTTCTCTTTTTAATTTCATAACATCATGGCCAACTGCCTTAAATAAATTTTTAACAATATGATTTCTACCTTCAGTTATTGAAATCTCTACTATATCAACACATTTTACAATATCATGTTTTTTAATTTTTACTCTTGTTGGCTTACATAGAATATTATCTATAACTATCCCATTTTTTAATTTATGTAATTCTTCCATGGTTAGATTGCCTTCGATTTTAGCCACGTAAGTTTTTTCAACGCCATTTTTAGGATGCATTAAAATATTTGCTAGAGTACCATCATTGGTTAATATTATTAAACCAGTGGTGTCATAATCCAAACGACCAACAGGATAAATTCTTTTGTCGGTAGCAATGAGATCTGTTACAATTTTACGATGAAATTCGTCATTTAAACTGCATATATATTCGCGAGGCTTATTTAAAATATAGTATTCATAATTTTCTTTAGTTAATTGTTTGCCATTTACAGTTATTACATCATTACCATCTACTTTAGTACCCAAAGTTGTTACTATATTACCGTTGACAGCAACTTTCCCGGCTGTAATTAGTTCTTCAGCTTTTCTTCTAGAGGCAACACCACTAGCAGCAATTACTTTTTGAAGTCTTTCCATATTTATCACTCGTTTCTAAAAATAATATCTGTATCTTATCATAATTTATAATATTTAACAATCAATTTTAGAGTTTATTATTTTGCTTCTTCTTGAGCTCTTGTTTCTCTTATGACAGTAATTTTTACAGTGCCCGGATATTGCATTTCAGCTTCAATCTTGTCTTTCATACTACGTGCAATTATGCGTGCTTTGGCATCATCTACTTCTTCTGGTCGAACCATTACACGAATTTCACGGCCAGCTTGCATAGCATAGGTTTTCTCTACGCCTTCAAAAGAATTACCAATCGCTTCTAATTGCTCTAGACGTTTAACATAATTTTCAATTGAATCGTTTCTAGCTCCTGGTCGCGCTGCGGATAAAGTATCCGCTATTTGTACTAAAACGGCAATGATACTTTCTGGTTCACAGTCACCGTGATGAGAGGCAATAGCATTAATAACAATGTCGTCTTCGTGATACTTTTTAGCTAACATTACACCTAATTCAACATGAGATCCTTCTACTTCTGAGTCGATTGATTTTCCTATATCATGAAGAAGGCCACAGCGACGAGCAACGGTAACATTTTCACCTAATTCCCCAGCTAATAAACCACAAAAATAAGCTACTTCCTTAGAATGTTTTAGAGCATTTTGACCATAACTTGTACGGTAATTTAGGCGGCCAATTAAATTAATTAATTCTGGCTCCATCTTTCCTAATCCTAGTTCATAGATAGTATTGTTTCCTAAATCTGTAATCTTAGTATTCATATCACTGCATACATTTTCATATACTTCTTCAATACGAGTTGGATGAATGCGACCGTCTTTTATTAATGTTTCAATTGTTATTTTAGCGATTTCTCTACGTAATGGATCAAATGAAGATATGACGATGGCTTCTGGTGTATCATCAATTATTAAATCAACGCCGGTTACAGCTTCAATAGTACGAATGTTGCGACCTTCACGACCAATTAGGCGGCCTTTCATTTCGTCACTTGGAAGAGAAATGGTACTGACTGTTTGTTCATTAGCAACATCAGCTGAATATCTTTGCATTGTAGATACAATAATATTTTTAGCTACTTCATGAGCATTTAATTTAGCTTTTTGTTCTTCTTCTTTTATATAATCAGCAATTTCTAAAGCCATTTCTTCTTCGACTTGCTTCATAATTATTTTTTTAGCTTGGTCTTTTTTTAATTTACCAATTTCTTCTAATTTTTCTGTTTGTTGTTTTAATATTTCAGCAATTCTCTCTTCATTATCTTGTAACTTTTTTTGCTTTTCTAAGATATCATCATCTTTTTTATCTAAATTGTTCGAACGACTTTGAAGTAATTCTTCACGCTTATCAAGATTTGCTTCACGTTTATCAAGTCTTTCTTCTAGTTCTCTTATTTCACTTTTTCGTTCTTTTACTTCTTGTTCTGTTTCACGTTTTACTCTTAAACTTTCTTCTTTTATTTCAGTTAAGCTTTTTTGTTTTGCTTCTTCGGCCTTGGCAACTGCTTCACTTATTAAATTGGCAGCGCGATTGGCAATGCTTGTTCTTCTAATCTTATAAATAACGATGACAATTGTTGTCCCGATAAAAAGTCCAAAAATGAAGAAAAGAATTGGCATCATATGTAGGTCCATATAATCTTCTCCTCTTAATAGATATTAATCTATATTTTTATTATAATGAATTTTTATAATTTTAGCAATGTTTTTTACTTTTCCAATTCATGGAGAAAAAAATATTATTTTCGATTTTTAATAAAATCTACTCATAATATTTAATTTTTTTCTGATGTCAGTAATTTTTTGTCATTCGTTATTAAAAGCTTTGCTAATTTTTTCATGATACGTCGTCGGCCCAAAGTGGCGTCTATGTTTAGCATATAATATTCGCTTGTTTCATTTGCATAACCATACCAAAGAGCAACTGAATAATCATGTGTATAAATACAAGCCCATGAATCTCTTACTGCATATTCACTTATTCCAAGAGCTTCGGTTTTACTTCTTGAAATAGTGGTTGTTCCGGTTTTACCTGCAACCTCGGCATTTCCTACGTCTAGAGTTCCTAAAATTTTACCATATTTAATAGCATAAGTTAATATTTCATTAATATATTTAGCGGTTTGTTCACTACATACTTTTTCTTTTTTATAAGTTTTTTCTTCAACTTCGTTATTATCACGGTAAGTAATTCTAGTGTACGAATAAGGTTCAATATAGTAACCACCACGGGCATATGCTCCATAAGCTGCTGACATTTGAAGTGGTGATACGCCTTCAAAAGCTCCTACCGCGGCAGATTCATATAAGTTACTACCATAATCAATACCAAAGGAATGGACATAGTTAGCAATATTGGTTTTATCAACTTGTTGAAACACTTTTAAAGCCGGTATATTTCTAGAGTCACTTAGCGCTTGTTTAATCGTGATATATCCTTTATAATCACGCATGGCATTTACGATTTGGGTACCATCACTGTATGTGTATGGAGCATCAAGAATTATGTCGTTAGGTGTTCCTCCGTTAAATTCAAAATAAGGGCCATAGTCCATAAATGGTTTTATTGAAGAACCTGGTTGACGTTTTATTTGGGTGGCATAGTTATATTGTCTTGCGCCAGTTCTATTTCTGCCACCACCGATTGCTAATATTGAACCATCGGCCGTACTTGTAATAACCATACCGGCTTGAATGACATCATCCTTAAAATTTTTGGAATTATTCATTACGTTATTAACAGCATCTTGAACGGAAGTGTCTAAGGTAGTTTGAATAATCATCGGAACGTTATATGGACTGATACCTTTATCTTTAATAATTTCTTCTGTTACAGTATCTATGAAGCTTTGATATTTATTGACACCGCTACTTTTCTTAATTAACATACTTGACACAGAAATATTAAGAGCATCATTTAATTGTTCCTCAGTTATATAACCATGTTTATACATTAAATTTAATACTTCATTTCGTCTTTTAGTAGCATTATAAAGATTAACATTTGGATCTATATCAGATGGAGCATTAAATAACCCTGCTATTAGGGCTGCTTCGGCTAAGTTTATTTCACGAACACTTTTACCAAAGTAATTCTGACATGCCATTTCGACACCATAACTATGAGAACCTAAAAAAGGATAGTTAACATATATTTCTAGAATTTCCTCTTTAGTATAATTCTTTTCAATTTGAAACATTGACAAGTAAATATCTGTCAATTTACGTATTATTCCTTCAATTCCGGTTGCAACATTAGAGGTAAACACTTGTTTAGATATCTGCATAGTAATTGTTGAGGCACCACCAGCATCGGTATTACCATTTAGATGATCGAAAACGGCCTTACTAAATCTTATTAGATCAAATCCCTGATGTTGAAAGAAACGAGAATCTTCAGTAGCAACAATAGCATCAATTAAGACTTGTGGAAGTTCATTATACGTTACTATTTCACGGTCTTCTAAACCAAGTCTTGTTATTTCTTTGCCATTTTTATCAAGAAGGATTGAAGCCTGACTCATATAAAGATTTCTTTTATCAAATGTGGGAGCATTAGTTACAATATAATTAACACCAATGGCAATTGAAGTTATAATGCAGACAAAAAAAAGAAACGTCAATATTACAAAAAAATGATGTTTTTTTCTTGGCTTGTTGTTCTTCTTTTTTACAATATACACTGTACATTCCCCCATTAATAAAATCTCTAATTAATATTATCACAAGAATTTTGGGGTTTCAACAAAGACTAATTATTTTTTCGTATTTTTTACTGTTTCTTTACTATTATTTATGTCCTGATTTTTTTCTGATTTTACGTCATTAAAATCATAATATTTTCTAATTTTCAGTTCAATATCATCCATTAAATTTTTGTTGTTAATTAAATAACTTTTGGCATTTTCACGACCTTGGCCTATTTTTTCACCGTTATATGAGTACCAAGCACCACTTTTATTTATAATATTTAAATCGACAGCTAAGTCTAATACTTCGCCAGAATGAGAAATACCACTACCATAGATAATGTCAACAGAAGCTGTTTTAAATGGTGGAGCAACTTTATTTTTGACTACTTTAATATTAGTACGGTTGCCAATAAACTTATCACCGTCTTTTATTTGTTCGCCTCTTCTGATATCTAAACGAATACTGGCATAAAATTTTAGCGCGCGCCCACCAGTTGTTGTTTCAGGATTACCAAATAGTACGCCTACTTTTTCGCGTAACTGATTAATAAAAATAGCTGTTGTTTTAGTTTTATTTATAGTTCCAGATAATTTTCTTAGAGCTTGACTCATTAGTCTAGCTTGAAGACCAACATGACTATCACCCATTTCACCATCAATTTCAGCTTGTGGTACTAAGGCTGCTACGGAGTCAATAACAACAATGTTAACTGCTTCGCTACGGACAAGGGCCTCACAAATTTCTAGTGCTTGTTCACCGGTGTCTGGTTGACTTAATAATAGTTCGTTAATGTTTACGCCTAAATTTTTGGCATAAACTGGATCTAATGCATGTTCAGCATCAATAAAAGCTGCTCGACCTCCCCTTTTTTGAACCTCAGCAATTGCATGTAGAGCAAAAGTTGTTTTACCGCTTGATTCTGGACCGTATATTTCAATTATTCTTCCTTTTGGATATCCACCAACACCTAAGGCAACATCTAAACTTAATGAACCACTTGGTGTTACTTCAATATTTAAATGTTCTTGTGAACCAAGGCGCATAACAGCACCTTTTCCAAATTGTTTTTCTATATCAGATATGACTTGTTCTAAAACTTTGTCCTTATCTTTTTCGTTAGTTAAATCTTTCATTATATAACCCTCCTACACTGATTGAATCTTTAATTTTATACTATCATAAGTTAATAAAACTGACAATCATAATTTAACTAAAGGAATACTCTTCTTTTTATAAAATATCCTCTAATTATATATACCCGTTTTTTTAGCGAATTCCTTCTAAAATTATATATTCTTTAAAAAAAACGTCAATTTGACGTTAAATTACTTTTTTAAATTTATGGTTTTGTCTAAAACCCGTAGAAAGTCATTTTTACTGAATGGTTTAACTAACATATCTACTATATTATATTGAAAAGCTTTGTCAATCATGTCTTTTGAATCTTCACCAGTTATTATAGATATAGGAATATTACTATAATGATTACTGTTTTTTAAGTATTCTAAGACTTCAAAGCCGCCAACATTAGGCATATTTAAATCTAAAAGAATAGCTAAAATATTATATTTATTACTGCTTATTATATCTATGGCTTCTTTACCATCGATGGCAACAACACCTTTATATTTACCTTCCATAACTTTTAAGGCAAAATTATCAACTATTTTAGAATCATCGGCTATAAGTACAATTTCTTCTTTTGGTTCATTATTTATAGTTACTGGCTGACTATTTTCTTTTTCAGGTAATCTTGTTAAAGCCTTTTCGCCATTTAAATATCTTTTAACAATTGATGTCATATAAGCAACGGTTTTTAATAAATTATCATATTCTTTTTCTATAAAATGTTGATTAGCTTCTTTACCAGCCATTTCATGGGCTAAAAATATTTCAGCTTCTTTAGTAAAGCCTAAATATCTAGCATCACTCTTGATTGAGTGAGCAAAAATACCATAATCTGCCCAGTTTTCATTATTTTTACTACGTTCTAAGTTTTTTAATTTTTCATCAATGCCATCTAAATAATCTTGAAACGTTTCATTATATATGTCCATGTCGCCAAAAAGTTCTAATGCTTTATCTGTATCTACGCCATTTTGTTTTAAAAAATTAATATCCATAAAATCAGTCCTTTTTTAATATATTTTTTTCATCTATTGAATAAATTCTATAATCACTTAAATCATTAAGAGCCTTATAAATTTTTAGAAGTCCTAATAATTTGTTGTCATTATAAACATAAACCTCATCGCTAACTTTCACTACAATATCACCATCTATTCTCATACTACATAATATAATTATAAAATATGATATTTTTTTATGCAAGAAGAAAGTGATTTTGAATTAACTTGATTTTGTTTAGTAATGATTGTATTTTTAGAAATTATATTATAAAATCTATTTAAGGATATGGTGAGCTTATGAATTCTAAAAAATATAATTTTAGGTATAGAAATCCTAAGGCCTATAAGAAAACTTTACCACTCTTTTTTATATTATTTATTTTGATTTTAATCGTATTGTATAAAGAGATTTATATCTTATATTTATTTATACCGGCGGTGATTGCTGTTGCAATTTTGTTAACACTTTGGCTGTATTACATTAAATGTAAATCTGGTATTAGAAAAGGTTCTTTTGAGTTTCATGATAAGGATTTTTACTATACTACTAAAGGAAAAACAATTGCTATTGATTATAAGGAAATAAGTTCCGTTGAGAAAGAAACATTTCAAGATAAATTTTTAATTTTTAAAAAAGAAGCTTATAGATATACCATTAAAATCATTAATGCTGGAACTTTTTATTTTCCTTATTATGATACTAATTTAGAAACGGCTATTGGCATACTTAAGACAAAAATTTGAGCATTAAAAAAAGATCTTTCAAGACCTTTTTTATTTTATTAAAGCATCAGATTGAGTTGTCTTCTCACGAACATTTCCGGTTCTAGTCCAACCTTCAAGATACTCACTTGTACTCCACTTATATTCATAAGTTACAGTTTCTTCGGTATCTACAATGGCATCTTTACAATCCAAAGTCTTCTTGACACAAGTATTTGTTGTTGCATCATATACATAATCGGTACTATTTGGACATTTGTAACCACTTATTTGACCTTTAACTACTTTTGTACAAGTTTTATTTTCTTTATCTAATTCTGCGTCAGCATCTTCACAATAATATTCTTCACTTGATGGAACATAACGAGTACATGTCATATTTTCACCGGAACCATTTGGAGTAAATCCATCTGGGCAAGTATATTTATACGTTGTTTTTTGTACTTTTTCAGCAGTTGTATAACATGTTGTACCTTCTCTATTCCAACCAGCTGGGCATGAATATTCAGTTTCAGTTGTATTCTTTGTAGGTTCAACAGTATCAACTTTTTTACAAGTATTTGTTGTTGAATCTAAAGTATAGCCAGATTCACATTCATATTTAATGTCTGTCTTTGTTTGAGTAGTAGCATTGTATGAACATGTTGTACCATCTGATGATAATGTTGGGTTTACGCCTGGTCTATAATCACATGATGAAGATGTCTCAGTTTTACAATTATTTCTTGGAACATAAGATGTAGAAGTTTCATCTTTACATTCTATTGGTTTTTCTGAGTAACCACTAGTTACACAAGAACCTTGACCATTATATGTACCAGTTGAACAAATAGCTGCTACACTAAAGCATGAATAATATGTAGAACCCATTACAGATGTTTTATTACATGTGATTTTACCTGTACTTGTATATCCTGATTGATCTGTTGGATATTTTCCTAGTTCTTTAGCATTATCCCAACTAGGTGTTGTTGTTTTGCTTGTATTACTTGAACAAGTTCCACTACCATTTTTAGTATAACCATCTGGACATTTACATACTGGAGTCGTAGTTGTTACTACGCATTTACCCCACCAATCTTCTTTTGAACCAGCTGGACATTCACACTTTTGTTTCGAACTAACAGTTGCAGAATAAGTACATTTACTTGCTGATGTTAAATTATCAAATGCGTATACACAACTTGTTGTTGTATTGGTTGTTTCTTTCTTGATTGCATCTTTAGTAATTATTCTTTCACATTTTTTAGTTGTTGAATTATAGTTATAACCATCTGGACAAGAATATGTTGTAGTACCAGGTTTTACTGTGGCTTCTTGATATTTAACACAAGTATTATTATTTTCAGTATAACCATCTGGACATTTATTAGTTACTTTATCAACTTCTTTATTTGGAGTCTTAGTTTCAGTATAACCGTCTTTAGTGTTTTTCTTAGCTTCAGTAACTTTTTTCTCATCTTCAAAATATGTTGGAGTAGCAGGAACAGCTTCACCAGTTATATATTTATAACATGTTGTTCCTTCTAATTTATAACCATCTTCACAACGGTATGAATTTTTTGTATGATATACAGGTTTTTTAAACTCATATTCTTTTACAGTCTTAATTACATTACCATCTTTGTCAACAGTTTCATTGTCCTTTATTTTATCTTCGTCATCATCTTCATCGTTATTTGGATTATTACTGTTGTTATTATTATCAGAAGGATTAGTATTGTTATCTTTATTTGTACTATCATTATTTGCAAAATTTTGATTTGAACTTGTAGAACTAATTGTTTCTAAAACATAATCAGAATCAGCATCACATGATAATTGTGTCTTTAAAACATATTCATTAGAACCTGTTTTTGTTATTTGGGCATATGAATTAGTTTTATTACATGATTTATTATTTTTATCAACAAAATCAGTAACTAATTTTTTACTAACCATATTTTCTAAATTAATGGTTGATGATTCACCAATATTTTCTGGCATATTACCGCCAGCTACATAATAACTTTTAGCAGCTTCTTTCATCGTGTTTAAATTAGTTTTAAACATTTGTGAATAGTATGCATCCATATTATTTTTAGGTACTAGTAACATTATAACAACAATTATAAGTGCTACTACGCCAACTACAAATAATATGTTTTTCCAATTTATTTGGATTCTTCTTTCTTCGTACATAAAAATTCCCCCTTATTATCTGCGTCTTAAAGTTAAGCCAATTTCTTTACTAATAGAATTCAACTCTGCTGATGTTATGTTTAATCCTAATGGACCAGTAAGATATTCACTAGACCACTTACCATCTATATTTGCTTTTATAACACCTTTTAAACTTCTAAGAATCATTTTAGCTACATCTAAATTTTTATAATAGTTATTTAAATACCATAACTCATTTGTATTATAATTTCCCTTTGTTTGATATGAAGGTCTTAATACTCCTAATTTAGGATTTTCAGAACTTGTAACGGTACTACCGCCAGTCCTATCCTGTGTAACTTGTGGACAAAGACCATTTTTTGCTTCGTATGCACCAACTTGATCAGGCTTTAATTGTCTAATAGCATGGCATGATGGAATATTTTTCCAAGATGCTCTAGTTATTTCATTAATTGTCTCACCTATCGCAACATGTTTTAACTTTATATTAGGATCATAAGGCGCCTCGTAAGCCTCCTTACCTTCTTCTATTGATTCTCCGCTCATAATATCATTATTTATTCTTCTATACAATTCTAAAGCTTTATCTTTATCATTAGGATGTTGTAACGCATCATTTAGGTAATATTCAATTTCTGCTAAAATATCAGATTGATTATTATCAATTCCGATAAAGGCTGCACTTAAATTAGGTTGAGCTTTTGCCTCAATACATTTCTTGTAATAGTTATAAATAATTGGATTATTTTTAGAATCAGCAATATAAAATTGTTCATTTGCTGGCATTACTACTCTTACTTCACCATTTTGATTTAGTCCTCTTAACGCTGTAAAATCTTGCTTTTGAGCTTCATCATCCTGTGATGCAAAATCTCTGGCAAATTTAGCATAACCAGTTGGCATAGCAATACCGGCTGCTGATGCTTTAATACCTAATTTTTTAATAAAGAAACCAGTTGTTAAGGCCGCACTTCCAGCCATAAAATCTCGTCTTGTAATTAATTTTTGTTCTGGTATTTCAATTATACTTTTTACTTTTTCCATTTTGATTCCCCCAATCAAATATTCTTTATAAACAGTACATCTCAAGTTGTTTTCGGAATATATGCTAACACAAATTTGTTAACTTGTCAATTAATATTGTGTGTGCTATAATTACTTTACGGGGCAGTAATGGTTTCGACAGGCTTAATGTAGATTATAGATTGCAAGTAGTCCTTGAATATGACTTTAAAATGTTCAAATTAAAATTAAATGACGAAGCTAACGGAAACGTAGGTTTCAACTTTGCTCCTTCTTTTGCCTAATATAAGGCTTGGGGCTATCTAAATTGAATATATTTGTGATTTAGTTTAGGTATTATATTTAACAAATTATACTTATTTATCTGATTAGGATAAATGAATGAATACTTACTAATCTAGCTATAAACTAGGTAAGCTAAAGCCATATTTATAGTAAAATTTAAATATTAGCTAAACTTGTAGATATTTATGGTCTTGAAGTTTGGACAGGAGTTCAATTCTCCTCTGCTCCACCAAAAGATATTTCATCATCTATTGACTTTAAGAGTTAATAGATGATTTTTTATATTTAAAAAAAGCTCATAATTGAGCTTTTAAAAGACGTGTCAGAATAACAATTAAATTATTATCTTCAACTGTATCTACATATATTTCTTCACCATCAAGTACTTCTTCAACAATTTTAACTTTATTAGGAACAGCTTCAAGTTTTTCGTCTAATCCCATTACAAGGAAATACTTACTGCCACCATACATTGTTTCATTTAATACTATGTATTTTTCATCATTTTCTAGAGTAATTATTGTATTTGTTTTTAATCCCATAGTTTTTTACCTCCCTGTTATGCATTAAAGCTATTGTCTTCATTTAAGTAGTTGAATAAATCATTTAATTCATTTAAATTAGTATCATCAGTGCTATCTTTTTCTTGACTATTTGTTTCTTTTTCTTCTTTATTATCAAAGTCAGTTACATCTACTACTTTTTGTTTGGTATCTTTTTTTGGTTCATCTTCATCAAAACCATACATAGAGGAGAAATCAAAAGCAAAGTCATTATCTTCTTTTAGAGGAGCAGCACTTGGAGTTTCTTCTTCAGTGTTAATCTTATCAAAGTTAGAAATATTAAAAATATTGTCTTCGTTAGATGCCTCATCATTTGAATCTTTAAAATTAATTTCTGATGTACTGTTAGAACTAGAATTATTTGATGTGTTGCCTATAAAATCATTGGCATCTTTAATAGATTCTTGGTAAAAATCAACACTTTCTTTAACAGAATCATATTTTTTTAGTTCTGCTATATGCGATTCTAAATCGGCAATTAAATCTTTAACTCTTATTTTTAAGTTTTCTAATTCATCGCCAGTATTATCATACTCTTTATCTATTTCTATAATTCTAAGCGTACGTTCTAATTCCCAATATATATCTTTAGCACTGTTTAATTCACTTAATAATTGAGTATTAAGTTCTTTTGTATTTTTGTAACTTTCAGCACTTTTTCTTGCTTCTTCTTCATTAACAGTTGCTTCAGTTACTATATCTTTAATTTTTTCACATTGATCAATAATAATTTGTTTATTCATATTAGCCATCCTCTTATTCTATATTCCATTATAGTCTAACTATATCATAACACCCTATAATTTGCAATAAGTAATTTTGTTAGAAAATAAAAAAAGAACTTAAACAAGTTCTAGTTTTACAGTTAGCGCATCGTCGCCAACTCTTTCCTTTAATTTTATAATTCTAGTATAACCACCGTTACGTGTTGCATACTTTGGCGCTAATTCATTGAAGATTTTACTAACAACTTCATTATCATTATGTAAGAAAGCCAATGCTTTTCTTCTAGCTACTAATGAACCATCTTTACCATAAGTAATCATACGGTCAACAAATTTTCTTGCTTCTTTAGCTCTTGCCTCAGTTGTTACAACATAACCATTAGTAATAACATCTTTAGTAAGACCAGCTAGAATACTTCTACGAATACGTGATTCTCTATTTAATTTTCTATACTTTGTCATATTACCTCCTATTAACTAGTCTTTAAAACTTAGACCCATTTCTTTTACTTTATCTATTACTTCTTTAAGCGACTTTTTACCTAAATTTCTAATCTTAGTAACTTCTACTTCTCTCTTATTAATTAAATCTTGAACAGTATTTACGCCTGCTCTTTTTAAGCAATTGTAAGCACGAACTGAGAATTCAATTTCTTCAATTGGAGTTTCTAAAGTCTTTGTAATAGTGTCCACTTTCTTTTCTGACATTATACCAGAAACATCAGCTATATTATTTAAATCAGCAATAATATTAAAATGTTCAATTAAAATTTTTGCAGATAAAGCCATGGCTTCTTCTGGAGTGATTGAGCCGTTTGTGTAAACGTTCATAATAAGCTTATCAAAATTTTCATTTTGACCAACTCTTGTTGGAACAGCTTCATAACTTACTCTCTCAATTGGTGAATATAGGCTATCAATAGCTATAACACCTAATTTTTTTTCTCCTAATAATTTTTCATTTGTTTTAGCATCTACATATCCACGACCATTACCAACAGTCATTTCCATGTCAATTTTGCCACCCTTAACAAGGTTACAAATAACTAAGTCAGGATTTACAACTTCAATGTCAGCATCAGCTTCAATCATACCAGCCGTTACAGCACCTTCGCTATCAGCTTTTAATCTAATAACTTTAGTAGGAGCAGCTTCATTATTTGCGGCATGATTAATTAATACTACGCTCTTTAAGTTTAATACAATAGTTGTAACATCTTCTACTACACCATCAATTTTTTGAAATTCATGCATAACACCATCAATTTTTACTGATGTAATAGCACTACCTGGTAGGCTTGATAACATTACTCTTCTAAGAGCATTACCAATAGTAGTTCCAAAACCTCTTTCAAGAGGATCTAGTTCAAATCTTCCATAGTGATTATTTTCAACATATTCTGCAATTTTATAATCAGGTTTTTCAAATTTTATCATATAATTACAGTTTCCTTTCTTAATTTCTTGGACGTTTTGGTGGACGACATCCGTTATGTGGAACTGGTGTAATATCATTAATTGCAGTTACTTCTAATCCAGCAGTTTGTAGAGAACGAATAGCATTTTCTCTACCAGCTCCTAAGCCCTTTACGAATACTTCTACTTTTTTAACACCGTTATCAACAGCAACTTTTGCAGCAGATTCCGCACTCATACCGGCAGCATAAGGAGTTTTCTTTTTCGAACCCTTATAACCAATAGTACCAGCAGATGCCCAGCTTATTACATTACCATTAACATCAGTAATTGATACAACAGTATTATTATAAGTAGCATGAATATGAGCTTGAGCCTCAGGAATATTCTTCTTTACTTTTCTTTTTCTTCTATTATAAGCCATTATAACTTACCTCCTACTTACTTATTTTTTTCTTATTTGCAACAGTCTTACCCTTACCTTTTCTTGTACGAGCATTTCTACTAGTTCTTTGACCATGAACTGGAAGACCTTTTTTATGTCTTGTACCTTGGTAAGAATTTATTTCCATTTTATTTTTGATGTTCATTTGAACTTCACGACGAAGATCACCTTCAACAACATATTTATCAACTTGTGCTCTAATAGCTGCTACTTCAGCTTCAGTTAAATCTTTACCTTTTTTAGTTTTTTCAACTTTTGCATCTTCACAAATAGTTTCAGCTAAATTTCTACCAATTCCGTAGATAGCAGTTAAACCGATACAAATATGTTTTTCATTAGGAATTTCTATATTTTTAATACGTGCCATAATTTCCTCCTATTAACCTTGTACTTGTTTGTGTTTTGGATTCTCACAAATAACCATTACTTTACCTTTTCTTTTTATTATTTTGCATTTTGCGCAAATTTTTTTTACAGATGGTCTAACTTTCATAATAATTCCTCCATTATCTCTTATTCCATACAATGCGCCCACGTGTTAAATCATAAGGCGATAACTCTATTGTAACTGTATCACCTGGTAAGATACGAATCATATTAACTCGCATTTTACCAGAAACGTAAGCTTTCACAGTTTTCTTAAATTTTGGTAAGTTTACTAGGTATTCTCCACCTTTTAAAACTTCTACTACTTTTCCTTCAACTTCTATTTTATCTTCTTTAGCCATTTTATTCTCCTGTTAATATTTCATAACCATCTTCGGTTACTAATACGGTGTGTTCAAAATGTGCTGATGGACTGCCATCATCTGTGCAAATAGTCCAATCATCATCAAGCATGTATACATATCTTTCACCAAGATTTAACATTGGTTCAATAGCAATTGTCATGCCAGCTTTTAAAACCATACCCGTATCCTTTTTACCATAGTTTAATACATCAGGGTCTTCATGTAACTCCGTTCCAATTCCATGTCCACATAATTCACGAACTACACTTAATTTGTGTTGTTTAGCGTATGTTTCTATGGCATTACCGATGTCACCTAAACGAGCACCTGCTTTTACTTCTTTTATTCCTTCATACAAAGCATTCTTTGTATGTTCAATTAAGTAGGCTTTTTCTTTACTAATTTCTCCTACTGGATATGTAGCAGCAGAATCTGAATGATATCCTTTATAAATCATTGATATATCAAGTTTTACAATATCACCATTCTTTAGCTTTCTTTTACCTGGTATACCGTGAACTACTTCATCATTTACTGATATACAAAGATATCCAGGATATCCTTCATAACCAATAGTTGATGATATACAGTCATTGTCTTCCATAAATTTACGGGCAATTTCTTCTAGTTCACCAGTTGTAATACCTGGTCTAATATTCTTTTCTAGAAGTTTGTGGCACAAATAGTTAATATGACCTGAGTGTTTCATCAATTCAATTTCTTTTTCACTTTTGATACTAACCATTTATACCTCCAAATATTTTTCTATTTCTTTTAGCATTTCGTCTGGATTATCTGTTGACTTTACAGTAACTAATCTATTAATACTTTGAAAATAATCAATTACTGGTTTTGTTTCATTCATATAACTTTGATATCTAACTTTAAATGTTTCTTCAGTATCATCGTTTCGTGTTTCTAAAACAGAGCCACAGTTATCACAAATGCCTTCAACTTTAGGTTTAGTCGCAGTCTTAAATTTATTGAAACTTCTTTTACAATTAGGGCATACTAATCGTCCTAAAGTTCTTTTCATCGCCTCTTCATAATCACAATCAAGATAAACTCCAATAAAATCGTTAATATCTAATTCTTTGAAAATATTCATTAAAGAATCAACTTGACTACGATTTCTTGGATAACCATCTAAAATAAAACTATGCGTCTTATCTTCTATCTTAATTCGATTATATAATAAGTCTAGAACAATGTTATCAGGAACTAACTTGCCAGATCCTAACATTTCTTTTAATTTAGTTCCTAATTCATTGTTTTCGCTTTTAGCATCTCTTAATAAGTCACCCGTAGAAATATGAACGTAATTATATTTAGCTTCTAATAAGGAACTCATGGTTCCTTTACCAGCAGCTGGGGGCGCAATGAAAATGATGTTTTTCATTATCTATTGTGCCTTCTTCCATTTCTGTAACTACGACTAACTAATGAACTTTCTAATTGTTTATATGTTTCAATGGCAACGCCAACTACTATTAATAAGCCAGTGCCACCAATTGTTACACTGCTAGGTAAACCAGAGAATTTTGAGAACAAAATTGGCAAACCAGCAATAATAATTAGAAAGATTGAACCGACAATTGTAAGACGACCAATTACTTTTGAAATGTAATCGCTTGTGTCGGCTCCTGGTCTTACACCAGGAATATAGCCACCATTTTTATTTAAATTTTTACTCATCTCTTCTGGATTCATTTCCATAAATGTATAGAAATAACCAAAGAAAAGAATTAATAAGATATATAGTATAAAGCCAGTTGGGCTTGTATAAACAATATATTTATTTACGAAATCAATAGCACTTGCATTATTGATTAAGTTTACGATTGTTGTTGGAATAGCAATTAGTGTTGATGCAAAAATTACAGGCATAACACCAGCAGCATTTAATTTAATAGGTAAATATGATGTTTGAGCACCATATGCACTATTAGTACGATTTGAATACTGAATTGGTATTCTTCTTTCTGCTAATTGAATAAATACTACACCAATTATAATTAAAATGTAAACTAAGACAAATGCTGCAAATAAGATACTTCCTAAAACTGTACTGTATGTTCCTGATGTTACTAGGCTTTCAAAAGCAGTTACGAACATCGATGGCATACCTTGAATGATACCAGCCATAATAAGTAGTGAAATACCATTACCAATACCTTTTGAAGTAACTTGATCACCAAGCCATAATAGAAAAGATGTTCCCGCAGTCATAACAACTGTGGTCTTCAAGATATCTAAGCTTGTCATTCCTTTCATGTAAACAATTGTTAAAATATATCCTTGAATAAAGGCAAATAAAATACCTAAATATCTAGTTATACGATTAATTTTTTGTCTACCTGTATAGCCTTCTTCTTTTAATTCCTTGAAGTAAGGAATTATATCCATTTGCAATAATTGAGTAATAATACTTGCTGTAATGTATGGTGAAACACCTAGAGCAAATATTGAAAAGCTTCTAAGACCACCACCGGACATCAAGTTAAATATTTCTAAGAAACCTAATTCTTGATATAAAGCTGATGCCCATGGGATGGTAATAGTAGTACCTAAGCAAAATAAGCCTAAGCACATTAGAGTAAAATATATTCTTTTTCTTAAATCTTTATTAGAAGGACTAAATAGTTGCTTCATCATAGCAAACATATTAGATCACCTCAGTTTTGCCACCTGCTGCTTCAATCTTAGCGATAGCACTGTTTGAGAATCTGTTAGCCTTTACAGTTAACTTCTTGTCAAGAGTACCTGTTGCTAAAACTTTAACACCAGATAATTGATTTTTTAATATACCCTTCTCTTTTAATATTTCTGGAGTAACTACATCTCCGTCTTTAAAGAACTTATTTAAGTCATCTAAATTGATAGTAGCATATCTTGTTGTAAATTTAGCATTACTAAATCCACGTTTTGGTAATCTTCTATATAATGGAGTTTGACCACCTTGGAACCAAGGAGCAATTGATGCACCACTACGAGATTTTTGACCTTTTTGACCACGAGTTGAAGTCTTACCCATTCCAGAGCCTGGGCCACGGCCTACTCTTTTTCTAGTTTTTGCTTCAGGTAGAGCATTTAATTCATGTAACTTCATATTATAATTCCTCTACTTTCTTTCCTCTTAATTCAGCAACGTGTTCTTTAGTCTTTTGTGATTTTAAAGCTTCTAAAGTGGCTTTGGCAACGTTAACTTTAGTATTAGAACCTAATGATTTAGATACAACATCTTTAACACCAGCAAGTTCTAAAATAGCACGAGCAGCACCACCGGC
>CAKOKU010000010.1 GCA_934095865.1 uncultured Bacilli bacterium | reverse complement strand
TTTAAGCGTAGCCAGAACTGTTAGCCTTATAAGGCGTTAGAGAAAAACCACTAGCTAGGCTAGTGGATTTTTACTTATATGTTATAGAATGAACATCAATGAGTTTTAAAAGTTTATTTATTGTTATAAATAATGATATAATAAATAGTTAAAGAAGGTGTTATATATGGAATATACTAATAAGCAAATAAAAAAAATATTAAATATTCAAGAATTTATTACTATGTCTAATACACTATCCAAAGTCTATCTTGATTTTGAAAACGAAGAATATTTTATTGATACATTTACTGATAGAGAAAAAATTTATAAAATATATTGTGCATCAATTTATAATTTAGTTAAAGCAATACAGGATTCAAAAGAATATTTTATTAATACAAAAAAATATGAAGAATTTGAAAACATAATCAATCAAGAATATGTAGCTACTGATAATAAGTATTATAAAAAAGAAAACTATAAAGCTTCTTTATTTAAGATAATTGAGACAATAAGACACCAAGTAAATCATTCGTTAAAAGATGATGAAGATAATAATATTTTGTTTGCTGCCTACATAGATTTTGAAATATTAGAAAATTTAAGAATTGTTATTAATGATATTTTCGGTGAAGTTTATAAACAAGTTGATAAATCTAAAATAAAGGAAATAGTTTTAAATAAACAAAAAATAAAATATTCAATGGATAAATTATCGAATAAAGTTGATGAATTAAAGATTATAATGAACAAAAGTGAAAATAGGCTTAATCAAGTATTTGAAAAAGATAATGAAAGAGCGCTAGTTCTATTTGATCAATTATTTAACATCAGTAATCTATATGATTTATTTATGAAGGAACCAGATGCAGTTAAAAAGTTTGATTTAGCTGATAAAGAAATACAAGAATCTTTCAAAAGAGTTGAGAACTATATTAATGAAAATGGAAATGAATTTGAAAAGAAAATATTTGAGATATTAAAAGAGTTTGCTAAAGTTAACGAAGGAGAAAGTATTAAAGATATTAATATAAATATTAAAATGTTACAAGAAAAAATTAATGATTTAAAGGAAAAATATAATATAAACAACTAATTTTTAGGTACACTTTTAGGTGCACAAATCTATAAATTATATTAAATTCAAGTAAATTTTAATAAACTTTAAAACACGGAAGCCCTTATTTTATAAGGGTTTTAATGTTTTCTAAAACTAGACAAATTAGAACTAAGTCGCCCCCTGAAGAGAGCATTTAACCGTGCTCTCATTTTTTTAACCCTTTTTAGCACTTATTTTATAAAATCTTATTAGGTAAAGGATTGTACGAACCGTCGATTAATGATTCTGGGGTAGCATCATATTTTTTGTTTTATCGTCATAAAGATATTGTGGAAATATGATATTTTCTAAAATATTTTTCTAAATAATCACTTTTTTTTGCAATCTGTTATGTCAAATTTATGTCTTTTTATTACGAAAAAATAGTATTGATGATTTTAATCACCAACACTATTTATATATACAATCATTTAATTAAAAATAATGCTTTCTATTGCGCTTGAAATATCATTGAAATAATTCTTTATAAAAATTTTATATTCAAATTGATTTATTTTAAAGTATTTTTTTATTAGTCCAAAATATAATTCTGTATCGTCTAATTCTGTTTCATTTATTTTATCGGTAAAGTTGTAATGAAACATAGCATTTCTAAAAATTCGATTGTTAATAACTTCATATTTATCATGTATCAACTTTAGATTGTTTAATTTATCTGTATTAGTATTAAAAATTGTATTTAAATTATGATATGTTCTATAGTAGGCAATATATAATATTTTAGTGATTCGCTTATGTTAAATCTATATATAATTTCATTACAAAAATTAATAATAGATAAAATATCTAAAAGAAATAATGATATATTTATATCAATGTCTTTTGCAAAGAATTCATTATGTTTTTTAAATACATTATAATTTTTTAAGGTGAATTTTTCTTTAAAGTCTAAATTTACATCATTTATTTTTGGAATCTTTTTATTGAAGATTGCTGTTAAAGTTCTTAATAATTCTCCAGTAGTGCTTGAAATTTCAATAATTTTATCTTTATCTGGTTTATTATCTTTATAAATTATGGGTTTTAAATCTTTTGTTATTAAAAATGTGTTAGCAATAATTCTATTATTATATTCGAATACACCTAAATTCGTAATGAGATTAGAAAATAATATTTTTGTTATTTTTGACAAATTTTGGGTGTAAGTATCCATTGTTTCGATATTTAATTTATTTATTTTAGTAAATATCTCAGATATTTCTAATTGATACGGTTTTATTCGCGCACGACATTCTTTTAATTTGGATTTATATTTAATATTGATATTCGTTGAATAATTATTATTAATATAATCTGTTATTTCAAGAGTTAACAATATTAAATAATTATTAAATCCAAGACATATAATATCCCCATCTTTGTTTTTAATGATACTATTCGTAATTATATAAAGAGAAGTAACTTCTTCTTTTACCAAAATTGTATTATATTTTTTTAAAATCATATCATGTTTCAACTCGACATTTATTATATCACTAGAATTAGTCATTTTAAGACTTACTCACTAGGGTATAGCTTAAAATGTTAGTTAGGATAAATCCTAAAATTTTAAATTCCTTTGTTTATGAGGTTTCTGAAAGATGTAGTAACATGAAATTTAAATACAGGAATCGTCAATTTTGGTGTAGAGGATGCTATGTTGATATCGTAGGAAAAAACAAAATTGCAATAAAAAAATATATTGAAAATAAATTAAGTGAAGATGAACAGTTAATAGTAGATAAAATTGACCCGTTTACTGGTAGTCAGAAATAGAATTGCCAAAACCAGAACCGTTAGTCTTAAAAGGCGCTAGAGAAAAACCACTAGCTATGCTAGTGCAGATAAAGCGCTTTTAGCAAAAAAACATCTCTTATGCTATAATATTGGCTGTTTATGCTCAATACTAAGCATGGAAGGAGAAATGGTTATGGTTAATAGTTTATTTTAAGTAATTTATATATTTTAGCTTTTATTGGTTTATAATCTTAAACAAATAAGTTAATCAGATCTTTAGTAGAATTATAATGTTGTAGGAGATAAACTTTATATATCACGTCACTAAAATAAACTTTTGTATTTTTCTAATTATAGACTCCTCTAACTTGTTAAATTAAAAAACAATTCGACAAAAAAAGATAATTAAAAATCATCTAATTTATATAATTTGCATAAATATTTATCTAATTCTTCGCCATCTAGAGAAATAATTTTATTACTTATTTCATCATTAATTTCTGGAATTGAAAAATTCTTAATATATTTTTTTTGAAAACACTTATAATCACCGGAGATACTATAACTTGTATTTTCAATATAGTATTTCATTATATTTGAATTCAATATTTTTAATAATACTTTTTTTGAGTATGGGAAATTGGTTATACAATATCCGTTTGAAAGCAAAGCATCGTTAGTTGGACAATCCATAAACTCTGGAACGAGATTAAAAGTAGAAAATATTAATTTTTTATCAAATAAATTTAATCCTTGAGATCTTCCATAAACATACCAAGGTTTTAATATTTTATCCTTATCTTTTTTTTCAATTTTCCTTTTGTTATCATTGAAATATTTAAAGCATAAAGGAAAATTTTTTTCTAGATATTTTTCGCTGTATACTATAGCTTTATTATTTTCTAATTTATAAGGAAATATGATCCTTTCAATATTATTAGATACTTTATATTTTGAAATTTTTATAAAAGGCTTTGTAATTTCTTTTTCAATATAATATTTTGTGTCATCTAAAGTTTTAAAATATAATTGTTTTTCTTCATCAAAACCGTCCAATATGAATAACTTATCTCTTAATGTTGCGATGCCAGTTTTAATATATAGATCTATCTTATTATATGATTCAATAATTTTAATATTTTTAATGATTTTGTCATCAGATAGTATCCAGCCATTGTCATCTAATTGACTAATATCTTTTTCCTCAAACTTAATGTTATTTAATATAGAATCTATGCTGTTTGTTTTTTTAATTTGTGCATATTTAAACAAACTATTATTTTTATTTAGAAATATAATTGAATTATATGTTAAAACATGCGAAAATACGGTATTATCTTTAAAATCAATAATCGTATTTAACAATTTATTATTTTTTATAAATTGTCTTAATCTTTCAGCTGATTTAATATGTAAAAAATTGTTCGGAATTATGTATCCAATTTTTCCTGTATCAGATAGTGTATATGCACTCTTTTCTATAAATGCATAAAAAATATTAAAGACACCTTCTTTAGTAGTTTCAAAAGTTCTTTTAAGGTTTTCTATATATTCATCTTTTAAATCATGGTTATTAATATATGGAGGATTTCCAATTATGTAATCAAAGGATTCAATATTAAATACTTTTTTCCAATCAGAAAAAAGACTATCACAACATTTTAAATTAAATTCATATTCTTCTAAGTCCTCGTTATTTGTTATTGCATACAATGATATCAAAATTTTAACTTTATCAATATTATTGCTTTGTAAATCAATTCCATATAGATTGTTTTTTATTATATTTTTGAATGGGATATGTTTTTTTTCTTTTATATATTTTATCGCGGATATTAAGAATATTCCACAACCACATGAAGGATCAATTATTTTTGTGTTATCATCAAAATATTCAATAGTATTTTCAACAATATAATTGGCAATAAAATCTGGAGTAAAAACAATTCCATTTTCTTCTTTTTCTTTTTCATTAAATAAATTTTCAAAGAACTTGTCTAATGAATTAATGGTGACAATATCAAAATTTTTTTCAATAACATTATAAATTTCAAAATTTATAGATGTTATTCTATTTTTAATTAATTTATTTTTCAACTTTTTAATTTTATTATTTTTCAAAAATAACTTAATTGCTGCATTTTCTATTTCGATAATTGAATATTTAGCTAAAAGTCCTTTAAGTAAGTTCTCTTTCATGTCATCACCATCCGCTGTATCAATTATACCTAAAAAAACAACTTTTTTCTTAAAATTTTATCGATTTGTTAAAAAAAAATAAAAATAATGATAAAATGATATTTAGAGGTAATTTTATGGATATAGAAAATTGTCTAAATATAATAAAAAAGGAAATAGAAATGTGTATATCAATAGGAGAAAATGAGGGTAGAATTTTTGATAATGGTTCTTTGGCAAAGGAAAGTTTAATTAGATCTTCAAGATTAATAGGATATTTACATGAATGTGTTAAAGAAGAACTTATTTGTCATAAGGTAAAAAGTGGCAATATATTTCCACCATTAGGTAGTTCACATCCAGAAATCAAAATTACAGGCTTTTTAAAGCAAAAGGATCAAGACATAACGATAATACCATCAAATGTTGATAAAGAAGAAATTTTAGTTGATTGGGGTCCACTAAAACATGAAAATACAAAGGATTCATTTGGTATTAATTATACTTCAAACTGTTTGATTATTAATGTGAGAAGTCAGCTTAGTAGTTTAGCAAAAAATGCTGATACATTGTTTGAAAGAACTTTTGCTGAAGCAATGAATTTACATACTATTTATAAAAATATCGTTCTAGGAGAAGTTTATCTTATTCCTGTATATGAATATAATGAAAGTGATGCTAAAAACAATATTGTATCTTTTTCTACTAGAAAAACAAATTTAGCTAAGTATATAAGTTTCTTTTCTGCTATAAACGATAGAGTGAACAGTGAAGACGATGAGTATAAATATGAAAGATGTGCTTTATTAATTGTTGACTTTTCTAAAGAAATTCCAAAAATATACAATACTACTGAAGAATTAAAAGAAGATGGATTAATATCTGATGATTTTGATCTAGAACTTGGTGATATTTCTTTTCTGAATTTTGTGGAAGATATATTACATAAATATAGTGAAAGATTTGATATATCAAATATTGTAGATGTTGATTAATGAAAGTTATAACTTTAAAAACAATTTAAGGTAACATTAGTGGCAAAAGGCTAAAAAAATATGAATTTAGAACTTGAAAAATTATGTGCAGAGTTTATGATTAACTTGTAAATTTTGATATAACTTATTTGGCAAAATTATCAGAAAATACTTATATAAATTTTTAGAATTTGGAGGATGGCTACCATAGCTGCTAATATTTTGGAAAGCTAATTTAAGATAGAATGTAGTGATTATTACCCAATAGATATTTTCACAGATGTTCATGCTAGAAAACTTTTAAAAAGATTAAGATATGTTAATAGAAATCTTACTATATAAAGCAAAAAAATGGATCCTGAATTTTCTGGTTTAATTAATTATTCATGTTGGAAAATAGGAAGCATATATAGTTATGATCTTAATTCAAGATGTAAATAATGTCGTTATAATATATATTGAAAACTAAGTAAGAATAATGATTTGTCGAATAGTTTATTAAAAGATTATTATACGGTCATCTAAAGAAGAAGAATATTGAATTAGTAAAAATAATTTGGTTGGTGAAAGGAAGTCTGAAGTAAATTCAGGCTTTTTAAGTGTTATAATATAGAGCTAAATGAGGTGATATTATGGCTCCAACAAGTCATTTTATAAAGAAAATGAATGATTATAAAAACTTCATGAAAATTTTAAATTGTGCTAATTATGTTTATTTAGATGAAATAGATAATTTCGAATTTAAGAAAATAAATAAATAAAATAAGTCAAAAGCTTTATATAACAAAATTACTTATGATTTTAGGTTAGTTAATGAACTAATAGATAAACAAGATTTATTGAATGCTGCTACAATTTTAAGAACGTTATATGAAAATATTATTTATATTATAGTTAAGTCATATGATAAGAAAATTAATATTACATTAAATACTGAACCTAGGAGATTAAGAGAAATATTAGAAAATAATTGTCAAGAAATTTTTACAGAATATTTTGAAAAAGAAGACTTTAATGAAATATATAAATACTTATGTAAAATTGTTCATCCAAGTAGTATGAAAGAATTACTTTCTCATATGAGTAAAACTGCAAAGTATAAAAATTATTTATTAAACAATTTAAAATATATAATGTTGGTAATAGAGTACATGTATTTAAATTTTTTAAATAAAAAAATTGGAAATGAAGAAAGTAAGTTTGATTTGAATTTTATTGATATAAGTACGTATGTAAATTTAATAAATATTATTTATTTTATTGCGGAAGTAAAAGATAGTCAAAGTTTTATTAAAAGATATTTTTACTATGATACAAAAAATAAATATATAACTGATAATCAAGAAAAATTAAAAGAAGTATATGAAACCTTAATTAATAAAAAAGAATTGATTGAAAAAGATGTAAAAAAAATAATTAAAGCGCTTAATACTCAAATAAAAGATAGTAAATATGATGATATTATAAACAAAATATTAGATGAAAAATGACTTTTGGAATGAATTGGCGTTTTAGTAAATTTTCTGGGAACATTTGTACAGAATAAGATAAGTAAAATATAATATTTTGTGATAAATTTTGTAAATGATAAAAAATGATACAAAATATGTTAGAAAATTAATGAATGCCAAATTTTACTGAAGAGGGCGAAAGCTCTCATTTTTTGCTACAAAAATTTAAAATAGTTTTTGATATAGCCCTTTGAAGCCTTCTGAATTTAAGAACTTAACGTAGCCTTCATTTCTAAGTTGTTGAAGTGTTTCTCTAATTTTGGCATCAATATGATGGTTATCTTGATGTTTTTGCTCAAGCATTGGGATTGAAGAATATAAATCATTTATTGCAAAAATTGTTTCTGGTATTAAGTCAATCATAGATAATATTTCAAGTTTCCAATTTTTGCTTTTTAAATCTGATTTTTTAAATGCAGTTACTTTTTTAAGTTTATATTCGATGATTTTTTTGTTAACTTCTCTATTATTTTTAATGTAAGATACTTTGCCAAAAGATGGAATCATATTTAATGCTATTTTGCATCCTTGCCATCCGTGACGTTTTGCTGTTGCACTTAATTTTTTTCTAGGTTCAATCATTTCATCATAAAAGAAGTATTTTGGAATAAATATTAAACTATTGACTATAAAGTTATTATGTTCCAATAAAATCCAATGTGGAGAACTATCGCTATTAATTTTGTTTAAAGTTGTTTGATAACATGCGCCGTTTATTTTGTCTTTTGGAAATTTACCGTTAATAGTTTTCAATTCAAAATCTTCATTACATTTTTGACAATAATAATCTGCACATTTGTTGTTTGCTGTATATTGAATTAATTTTGAATGACAAAAAGGGCATTTAAAGTTATTTAATACCCATGTTTCTGTTACAACTCTTGCTTTTTGCGATTTGTTTTTATAATTTTTTGAAATGTCGGTGTTCATTACAAAATTCATAATATCACTTCCATCGATATTGTATCATGATTTCACGATATTCTATTGTAATTTTCATATTTCATAAAAAAACTTGATAATCTTTAGCAAATTTACCAAGTCTATAATATTAGTTATAATTCATATTAAATTTCTTATTTGTTATCTTTCCTTTTTTCCATCGCATTGTGATAAACCTTGAGAATATCAGCAGCAAAGACTTCTTTTGAATACTTATGGGTACTATTTCTTGCATTGTTAGCCATATTTTCATATAGCTTTTTATCATTCATTAATTTTAAAGCGTAATTTTTAAATTCATCATCACTTTTAAATAAATAGCCATTATAATTATTTTCAATTGTGTTCTTAAAACTTGGATCGTCAATTACTAAAGTTGGTTTAGAAGCTGCTAATCCTTCGATTATAGTAAGACCTTGCGTTTCAGTGGTCGAAAAAGATACAGCTATGTCAAAAATATTGAAATAAGTAGGAACTAAATCGTAGTTTACTAATCCCGTAAAAATAACATTTTTATCTATGTTTAACTCATGAGCTAATTTTTTTAGGTTGTTTAATTCTGGACCACCACCAACTAGCATTATTTTAATTTTAGGATTATTTTCAATTAGAATTTTAGCATTATTTAATAATTTATCAAAACTTTTTTCTGAGGCAATACGGCCAACGGCCCCAATTATATAATCAGAATCTTTAATGTTATACTGCTGCTTTATTTTTTCTTTTTCACTTTTAATACTAGGTGTTTCAATGAACTTATTGATATCTATTCCTGTTGGAATAACATTAATCTTTTTTCTTATGTTATATTTGTTAATAAATAATTCTTTAATTTTTTTTGTTGGGACAATAAGTTCGTCGCATTTTTTTTCGCAATAATATTTAGTCAATTTAACAACAATTTTTTGAGAAAGCTTTTTAAAGTGACCGTGCGTTACATAATAGACATAATCTTCATATAATGTATGATAAGTGTGGACAACGGGAATATTTAGTTTTTTGGCTACAATACGTGAAAATAGACCAATACTGAATTCAGTTTGACTATGAATTATATCTAAATTCCAAGTTTTAATAATCTTCATTGCTTTATTTGAATAAATTGGAGCTAATTTAGTGTTATAAATTCCTGTTTTAATACCAGGGATGTACATTATCTTAGTTTTTTCATCATAATAAAATTTATTGTTTTGCAGATTGGCTGTTACTATATAGACTTCATGATTCATTCTTTCTAATGTTTCTTTTAACATTTTGATACTTGTAGTAACTCCGGAAATATGGGGTTCATAAGCATCTGTAAATATTGCTATTCTCATAATTACCTCTTTGATTCTAATTTTAGTATATAATAAAAAGCTTTTCTTTGCAAATTGTCATAAAAAAAACATAGAATATTCTATGCATTTTTTTGCGTATTTGTTTCTTTAGCGTTTTTAGGATTAGTATTTTTAACTTCCATTATAACAGGGATGATGGTTGGACGGCGACCGGTTAAATTATTTATATATGGATGAAGTTCTAAAATTATTGTATTTCTTAAATCTACATAATTGTAATCATTGTTACGAAGATAAGTAAGGACAATATCAGAAATCTTTTTTTCAATAGCATTAATTAATTCGGCATTTTCATTAACTAATACGAAACCTCTTGTTGTAACATTGGGTTTAATAAGAAGCTTTTTAGTTATTGGGTTAATGTTTAGAATTGTTACTAAAATACCATCTTTACTCATAAGTTTACGATCTTTTATAACCACAGAGCCAATATCACCGATTCTAGAGCCGTCAACATAAACATCTCCAGCTTGGATAGATGGGCCTCTTTTTACACCGTCTTTATCTAAAATTAAAGTATCACCATTTTGCATGACAAAGCAATTTTCTTTTTTAACGCCGCAAAGGCTGGCTGTTTCTGCTTGTGTTTTTAACATTCTGTATTCACCATGCATTGGCATAAAATATTCTGGTTTTATTAAGCGAAGCATTAGCTTTTGCTCTTCTTTATTAGCGTGACCTGATGTATGAACATTACTTAAATCTTGATTTGTAAACACTTTTACGCCTTTTAAGTATAGTTTGTTAATAACATTGTTGATACTTGAAGCATTACCTGGTATAGCACTCGAAGAAAAGACAACAAGATCGTCTGGTAAAAGAGTTATTTGCTTGTGAGTACCATTGGCAATGCGAGAAAGAGCCGCTAGTGGTTCACCTTGAGTTCCTGTACATAGGATACAAACTTCGTTGTGCTTCATATCTTTAGCTTGGTTAGCATCAATAAAGATAGTTTTATCTGTTATTAATTCGTTATTAAGGGCGATTTCAATAGCATTTTCCATTGAACGACCAAACGTAATTATTTTACGATTGTTTTCTTGACATGATTCAACAATATGTTTAATGCGGTAAATATTTGAAGCAAAAGTGGCAATGATAACGCGACCATTATGAGATCTTACTATGTCTGTAATTTGTTCATCAACGACAGATTCACTTTTTGAGAACCCTTCTGTTAAAGAGTTAGTAGAGTCAGCCATTAAAAGCTTAACACCTTCACTACCAATTTTAGCCATTTTATGAATGTTTGCCATTGGGCCAATTGGGGTTAAATCAAATTTATAATCGCCAGTTTCAAAGATCGTACCGTTTGGAGTATGGAGAACAACTGCATAACTATCAGGAATAGAGTGGGTAATACTAACGAATTCGATGTTAAAATACTTGGTTTTAATTTTATAATCTTCATTAATTATTTCTATATTTTTATAAGTGATATTACGATCCACTAATTTCTTTTCAATTAAGTCAGCCGCAATTTTAGGGGCATAAATAACGGGAATTTCTACATTTTGAAGTAGAAAAGATATGCCACCAATGTGGTCTTCATGGCCGTGAGTAATGATAAGACCTTTTATTTTACTTTCATTTTCTTTTAAAAATGTTGTATCTTGAATAACATAGTCAACGCCTAAAAGATCAGATTCTGGAAACATAACACCAGCATCAATAACAAATATTTCATTGTTGTGCATAAAAGCATACATATTTTTGCCGACTTCACCTAGTCCTCCAAGGGCTACTACAACCGTAGCATTTTCATTAAATTTCATATGATTCCTTCTTTCGAGTTAAATTTTGTAAGTTGGGTATATCAAAAAAATTTCTTATCATAAAAATTTTTCGATTGATAATTAAAAATAATTTAAATATAGTTAGCTAAGAGGCCATAATAATGACCAAATTCAATTAAATATAAATGTTAATTAATAAAAAGTTCTTTTGATATAACTGTTTATATAATACCACTAATTTGTTATAATCGCAAATTTTTCTTAATAATTCATGTTTGTTATGAAAGACTGTGGATGAATGTTAGGAATGAAGATACATAAATATTAGATGAATAAAATGAAAATCAAGTCGAGATTTTTTTAAATGTTAAGTTTGCAAAAGATAACTATTAAGATATTATCATAAGTTAAACATAGAATGTTAAGTTTGCAAAAATTTAACTTTAAATTTTTTGATGGCAATGATATACTTATCATAGTAAGGTGGTCTGTATGATAATTAGAAAACCATTTAAATTCTTAATTAATCACTTTAAAACGATTAATGCTTTTATATTAGCGCTTATTGTTTTTGTTATTTATAAGTTATTTAGAGTAATGAATTTCTTTGCTGGTTTTGTTAGTAATAGTTACACGACATTGGAATCAGATATTGCTAGCAAATACATCGGAATTTTATTGCCTGTGGTTTTGCTTGTTATAATTGCGGTCAATATAATTATAGCTATATTATTTAAAAGTAAAGATAAAGATACTAAATTTTATAAAATATCTACTGGTTTTTATATAGTTTTATTTATTTTTACTTTTATCTACCGTGGTGTTCTAGATAATTTTGAATATAATACTATTGCTTCACAAACCGCTTTGTTGTACCGAGATATTTCTAAATTTACATTTTATCCAAACTTTTTCTTTATTCTATTTTATTTTTTAAACTTTATAGGCTTTGATTTAAATACATTTGAATTTACAAATTTACGTGATGATATTGATATTGCTCAAGAAGATGATGCAGAAATTGAGATTGGTGTTAATTTAGAAGATTATAAAATAAAACGTGGATTTCATAAAAAGTTGCGTGAACTTAAATATTATATTGTAGATAATAAATTAGTTTTTGGCGCGATGGGTGGTATTTTGTGTCTAATTATAGTAATATTTATAGTAAGTGGCCTTATAAAATTAAATAATAACGTTAGGGTTGATAAAGCTTTTACATATAGTAATTTTTCTATAACAGTAGAAAATTCTTATTTAACTAAATTAGATTATGGTGGTAATAGTTTAAGTGATAAATATCATTATTTAGTTTTAGTTTTATCTGTTACTAATAAGAGTAGTAAGACTCAGACTTTAGATACAGATAACTTCTGGTTGCAAATTGGTAATACTTATATTTATCCTATTTTAGATAAAAGTGGGTATTTTGTTGATTTAGGCGAACCTTATTATAAAGATAAAATTGAACCTAAAGTAAATCATAAATATGTATTAGTATATTCAATTTTGGATAATGAAATTAGTAATAAGTATACCATTAAGATTTTAGATAGCGTTAAGTATGTAGATAATGTTGCTACACCAACATATAAAACTTTAGTGGTATCACCAAAAGAAAATGATAAGATAAAAGATAATGGTACTTATTATTTAACTGATGAGGTTAAATTCAATTCTTCAACGTTAAAAGAAACAACTTTAACTGTTAATGATTATGAGATTACTGATAATTATACTTATGATTATAGTTACTGTACTTCGGGATCGTGTAGTAATAAGAAAGCGGTAATTAATAATAGTAGTAATACTAAGAAGACGTTAATGGTTTTAAATAGTTATGTTAGTTATGATGAAACAACTAATTATAGTCAGTATGGAAAAAGTGATTTTTATAATAATTTTGTTACTTTTGAATATATCTATAATGATAAGACATATACTAGTAGTGTAACTGATAAATCAGCTGCTAATGACTTGAGTGGCAGTAAGGTTTTAGAAGTTGATTATAATGTGAAGTATGCAACTTCTATAAATATGGTTATTACTATTCGTAATCAAAAATACGTAATATCCCTTTTGTGATTTGTTGGTTTTAAAATAGATAGAGTGTCCAGTTTAACTGGTACATTCTTTTTTTTAATGATATAATCTTTGTATGATTGAATGAAAAAGAGGTCTTTATGGTAGAAAAGTGTACGGTGCAGTCTGATTATGATGGTCTTACTTTGGGGATTATGTATTTAGTTCCAGATAATAAAAAAATAAAGGGAGTAGTTCAAATATCTCATGGAATGAGTGAACATAAAGAAAGATATCTAGATTTCATGAAATATTTAGGCGCTAATGGTTATGTTAGTGTAATTCATGACCATAGAGGACATGGGGCAAGTGTAAAAGATAGTAGGGATTTGGGTTATTTTTATACTAATGATGAAACTGTTTTAGCTAGAGATTTATATACAGTTACAGAATTTATAAAAAAGAAATATCCTGATTTGCATATAACTTTATTTAGTCATAGTATGGGAACTTTAGTGGCTAGAAACTATTTACAGAAATACGATGATAAAATAGATAAGCTTGTGTTATGTGGTCCTCCTACAAAAAATCAGTTGGCGGTAATTGGTATTGGCCTTAGTAAAATTTGTTCTTTATTTGTTGGAGATAAGAAACCAAATAAGTTGTTAGATACGATGACGTTTAGTACTTATAATAAAGGTTTTAAAGAAAAGAATGCTTGGTTAAGTCTTAATAAAGACAATGTTTATAAATATAATAATGACACTTTGTGTGGGTTTACTTTTACCACTAATGGCTTTTATATTTTGTATAAGTTATTAGTTAGAGCATATCAGAAACAAAGTTATTTGGTTAAAAATGCTAAATTACCAATGTTAATTATTGCCGGTATTGATGATCCTGTTATAGGTAGTTTGGATAAACTTTATGATTTACAATGCTTTCTTAGAGCGTTAGGCTATAAAAATGTCGATGTTAAAATATATGATAAATTAAGACATGAACTGCTTTTAGAAGACCGTAAATATGGCGTGTATGAAGATGTATTAACCTTTTTAGAAAATAACAATTAAATTGAAGAAAGGGAAAAGTAGGCTATATTGGCACTACTTGGTATTATGATGAAAAAAATTAAAGAGCTTATTCCTTATATAGTTATATTGGTAGTAGTAATTTTAATTAGAACTTATGTTGCAACACCGGTTATTGTAAATGGACCATCTATGCAAACTACTTTGTATACCAATGATATGTTAGTGTTAAAGAAAACTAAAAAGATAAATAGATATGATATAGTAGTGGCTAATCACAATGGAGATAAGATTATTAAGAGAGTAATGGCAGTTCCGAGTGATATGATTAAATGCGTAAGTGGTACTATTTATGTGAATAACGAAGAAGTTACTAACTATGGTTATGGCGTTTCTTTTGATTTTCCTGAAACAAGATTGAAAGAAAATGAATATTATTTAATTGGTGATAATAGAGAAGATTCCTTGGATAGTAGATATTTTGGACCTGTTAGTCTTGATGATATTAGTGGCGTTGTTGATTTTCGTATTTATCCATTTACAAAATTTGGTAAAATAAATTAAAATTGCTTTAGTTGTTTAGGAAGATTTCATATGAGAATATTGATTATAGAAGATGAATATAGTTTGTGTGACGTTATAGCCAGTAGACTGAAAAATGATAAGTATATAGTTGATACGGCTATGGACGGTGCAGTTGGATTAGATATGGCTTTGGGTGGCATTTATGATTTAATAATTTTAGATGTAATGTTACCACATATTGATGGTTTTAGTATCCTAGAAAAGATTAGGGAAGAAAAAGTTGATTCTAAAGTAATAATGTTAACAGCAAGAGGAACTTTAGAAGATAAATTAAATGGTTTAAATAATGGTGCTGATGATTATGTTACTAAACCATTTCATATAGATGAGTTAATGGCGAGAGTGAACATTCAACTGCGTAAATTTGATGTTAGAAAATCTAATGTCTTGTTTTATGGCGACATTACATTAGACTTAAGTACATCAATTTTGAGTTGTAAGAATAGCCAAGATAACGTAGAATTGTCTTGTAAGGAGTTTCAATTATTGGAATATTTTATGAAGAATCCGAAACAAATTTTATCAAAAGAACAAATATATGATAAGATTTGGGGAATTGATAATGAAATCGAGTCAAATAATTTGGAAGCTTATTTATCTTTTTTACGTCGAAAGTTAAAAACAATCTCTTCTAATGTAACAATAAAATCTAATCGAGGATTGGGATATAAAATTGTTTTTGAAACGTCTAATACTGATAATTTTAGAAATTAAAAAAAATAAATACTCCGTAAGTTAGTGGAGTGTTTTTTTATGGATTTTAATAATTTTGAAAAAATTAAAAATTTTAATGTTTATTTAATATTAGTTTTGTATGCTCTAGGTGTAAGCAAAGGAGGAAAGCTTATGCAAAGAAAAAATAAAAATATAATTTTAAGTATAGTTATTGTTGCTTTAGTTGGTTGTATTGGTTTAACAATGTATTTTGCAAATAAGAATACTACTAGTAAAGTAGATAATAATTTTAATAATATGAGTAGTATTGGAGGACCTGGTAATAGTCAAGATAATTCTTCAACAAATACGCCGCCGGCAAAAACTGATGATGATAATTCGAGTCAAGGAAATGGAGGAACGCCACCACAAAAACCAGGTAATGATGATAAATCAGATTCTTCTAATCAGAGAAATGTTAATGGAAGTGATAATAATCAAAATATGACACCACCAAATGGAAATGCCATGAATGGCTCTGATAGTAATCAATCTGCTCCAAAAGATATGCCTGGTTCTGGTATGACATCTAATTCTAATAACAAAAAAAGTTTAAGTGCTTCTTATATTATTTTATTAGGTGTTGAAAGTTTAGCGTTAGGTGCTTGTTTAATTTATTTGATTATGTCAAAGGCAAATAAAAAAAGCTTTAAAGAAACTTTTGGCAGCTCTGATAAGATAATCATTTATGTTTTGGGATTAGGGTTACTTACCGTAGTTGAAGTTGGCTCAGAAATAATAATTGCTAATAAAATGTCGATGAATAGTTCTAATACAAATTTTGAAATGATAGATAATAATGCTGGTAGTGGTAATGTCAGTTATAAGGCAAATACAAAAATAACTAATGATGCTACTGTTTCAAAGGAAGAATATACTTCTTCGGAAGCTGGTACAAGTTCATTAATGATTTCTGATGGCGCTAATGTAGTGTTGGATGATATTGAAGTATCAAAAACTGGCGATGATAATAGTGGAGATGCAACTAGCTTTTATGGTACCAATTCTGGTATTTTGGTAAAAGATGGCGCTAATGTTACCATAACTAATGCTGATATTAAAACGGCAGCAGCCGGTGCTAATGGTGTGTTTAGTTTTGGCGGTAGCGCTACAACAAATAATACATCAGGTGATGGAACAACTGTAACAATTAGTGATTCTACTATCACAACAGAAAAAGATAATTCAGGTGGAATTATGACTACTGGTGGTGGCGTTATGTATGCTAATAATTTAACAATTAATACAGCTGGTACTTCCAGTGCAGCTATTAGAAGTGATAGAGGTGGCGGTACTGTTGTTGTAGATGGCGGTAATTATAAGACAACTGGTCAAGGTTCTCCAACTGTATATTCAACTGCTGATATTACTGTAAAAAATGCTAATTTAACTGCAACGGCTTCAGAAGGTATTGTTATAGAAGGAAAAAATAAAGTAGTGTTAGATAGTGTTGTGTTAACAGATACTAATAATAAATTGAATGGTCAATCTACAACATATAAAAATATCTTTTTATATCAATCTATGAGTGGTGATGCCGCTGATGGTGAAAGTTATTTTTCTTCTAAAGATAGTAATATAACTACTAATAAAGGAGATACAATTTATGTTACTAATACCACAGCAGAAATAGTTTTAGAGAACAATACTATTATTAACAATGATGCAACTGGTTATTTTTTAAGAATTCAAAAGGATTCTTGGGGTAATTCTGGATCAAATGGTGGTAATGTAAAATTAAGCATGATTAATCAAAAAGTTGATGGTAATATTGCTGTGGATTCTATTTCAACTTTGGATATGTCATTAACAGATAGTTCTAATTTTATTGGTGCTATAAATAATGATAATGAAGCTAAAAGTATAAAATTAGTGTTAGATAAAACATCTAAGATTAAATTGACTGGTGATAGTTATATTACAAGTTTGGATAATGCGGATGCTAGTAATAGTAATATTGATTTTAATGGATATACATTATACGTAGATGGTGTTGCTGTAAATAAATAGTAGGAAGGTGATTTGAATAATATTTTTAGGTTTAATTTTAATGTTGATAGGAATTAGAAATTTATATCTTTTAAACTGGGGGTCGTTATCATCGATTTCATCGTCCTTGTGATATGTATTTTCATGGACCTGATGAATTTAGAAAACCACGACCTCCATATGATCGTTATTTCTAATAAAAAGGTTGGTAGTAATACCAATTTTTTTCTGATCTTAAAGTTAATAATTGCTATAAAAAACAAGGATTTAGAGAAATTAAAAAAATATATTTAAACAAGTATAAAGCATTTAAAGATGATTATTTTGTCTTTGGCGGAGAGAAACCATTAAGTACTACAACGATTGATAGGTATAAATTGAAAGCTTGTCAGAAGGATAATTTAAGGCCAATTAGACATAGCCATGCTAGTTTTTTATGCAGTAATGGCGTACCTATCAATGTTATAAGTGCAAGACTAGGACATAGTAGAATTTCTACTACAACTGATGTTTATATACATTGTAATTTAGGGCAACAAAAAAGAGTATCAATGTTAATTGATACTCAAAGAAATAATTTTTTTAAAACCATTAGAAGAAATTTTAATAAATTATTTTCTATCTTAAAACATACTTTGAATATGTTTTAACATGATTTGGGGCGAAATGTGGGGATCGAACCCACGCATACCGGAGCCACAATCCGGCGTGTTAACCACTTCACCAATTCCGCCATTACTTAAAATATTCTACCAATTAATTGCTAAAAATGCAAGGGTGTATTATACTAATTGTATAGAAAGTAGTGATTTTTATGTATATATTAGATTTTTGGGAACAAAATTTGCCTGATCAAGTAAGTCAATTTGTTCAAAATGTAAAAAATTATATTGTTGATATTGCCATGACAATTTATGAAAATATGGTATCAATAATGGGAGAAACACCAGCAAAATTAACTATAATTGCTGGTACTGTTTTGATTGTTTTATATGTTTTGTTAAAGATAATCAATCGTTAGTAATCATTAAATATATGTAATACTTTTGGTGTTACTTTTTTTTGTTTGCTATGACTATCAATGTTATAATTTAAATTAAGAAGACAAAAGAGTATAAAAAAAGCGGCTTTTAAACCGCTCAACGCTAAACAGTCGTAATCATTTAAAGTAAAGCCTTTATTTTAACTCTCTATGTCATCTTAAATAGTGTTAAAATTATAAAACAATGAAGGCATTTTAAATTAAATAAGGATATGAGAAAATATGTATTTTGGCCAGAAAACAAATACATATTTTTGTGTTGCTTTTAAAATATTTTGGATATTTTAAGTTTAGTGCCTTTTACGAGCTGCAAACTTATTATTTGCAAATTAATTCAAATATGATAAAATAAAGTAGAGGTAGCAGTAGTTAGGAATATAATTATGACAAAACAAGTATTATGGACTAAAGCTGTATTGGAGGCCTTCATAGAAGAAGGCAATTTAAATTCTAGACAAGAATTTATAGTACGTACAAGAGCTAAAGGTCACTCCATTGCCTGCCAAGCGGAAGAACTTCATCTTAGCGTAGATCAAGTCAATAAAGAAATACGTTATTTGAAAAAGTTATATGATGCTACTCAAGTACATTCAGAGATTTTACCAGAGCGCAAAAAAAGTCGGAAAGAATTATATTAATTCACCGTTTTTTTCTACTAAAAATTAAAGTTAAGATGGTTGGAACTAATAACGTATAAGTTGTATAGTGATATAATATTAAAATATTTTGATATTTGTTTATGAAGATGAAGTAAGTTGCTAAGACAGCAATTATACTTATTAAATAAAACTTTTTATTAGTGAAAATAGTGTTAATTAGATGACTACATGTAAGTGATGCAATAAGAAGATCATTAAACCAGATAATTGCTAAAAAATTTTCTAGGTGTTCAAAATGACGAAAGATAGTTATTTTTTTTAATAATATGTACTCAGGATAACGAAATATATTAGTTAGTCCACTACCAAATATACCTATAATACATATGAACGTTAAATAAATAGAAATACTACCGATTGTATATCCTTTTAAAATACTTTTTTTGTCAACATTTTTATTTAATGCTAGCAATGCTATTATTGGACTAATGCTAAGAATGGTTGAGGCTAAAATACCGTTTGCAACATCAAACCCGTTTTTAATAATTATTGGTAAGAAATTATTTAAAATTATGTTTTTAAAAATACTTGTAAACATTAGAAAAACGCCTAGAAAACTTGTGAAAATCAGGATATTACTTAAGCGTAAAGTTGACGTTAAACCTTTTTTGGTACCGTATAAAATCAATAGATACACTGGAATTATGATCAAAATAGGAGGCGTGTTTACTAAATAAAAATTACTTCCTAAAATAGCGAATGCAACCAAGCAATTGTTTATTAGAAAAAAAGCCATAAATAAAATTGCCAATTTGCCTATTTTCGTTTTAAAAAAGCTATAAATGTCTTTTCCTGTAAGTATTTTAAGAATGAAAAAGCCAATAATCAAACCAATTGCTGCTGCAAATAAAGAAAAATTTTGACATTTATCTAAAATATAGGAAATACCAACACCAAAATATAAAACACGACTTAAGAAAATACTAAGAATTGTTTGTTGCTTATTTGACATTATTTAACCTCCTTGATGGTAAGACCGGGACGACTAATATGCATATTTATTTCTAAGTTTAAATCAGCATTTTTAAAAAAAGTATCATCACTATTATTAGGTTTTTTTAGATAATATAAATAATTAATTCCTAAAATATCACTTTCTTTATCTTGTAAATATTTTAAAAAGTTTTCTAGTTTTGGTTGCAGTACGCTAGTAAATTCTTCTTCTAAAAGTGTAAATGCTTCTTTTTGACGAAGGTTTAATTCTGTATTCAGTGAATCTATTTTAGCTTCTAGCTTAAAAGAGATAACAGCATTATCTTGAATTTTGATATTATTTTTAATTTTATAAAAATAAATAGAGTTATCATTATTGTTTAATACAATATCTTTTTTCTTAATAAAATATTCATAGCTTTCTAGATTTTCTTTATTTAAATATTCAATAAAAGTATTTTTTTTGTATATGCCATAGGTCGCAAAAGTAATATTATTGTCTATCTCTATTTTAGGAATGACAATGTCTTTGTGTTTATTTATAATATCATTTATTTGAAAGTCAAATTGATTAGTTATTTTGGTGTAATTAATAGTATTTAAAATATTATAAATATAAGTGGCGTTATTAGTAGCTTCTTTGTTCTCATAACTTATGATTTCTGATGGATTGTCCGCTAAAACGAGGTAAAAGTTAGAGGTTAGTAGATTATTGCGAATGATATAGTCACTAATATTTAATATGTCTATATTTTTATCTATGATTACTATCTTTAATTGTTCTAAAAAGGGTTTTTTGTTCAATTTTTGATTAGCATCTTTAATAGCTAATTCTAATTTGCAGCCAGTTCCAGAAACATTAAAACTTTTTTTATTTTCTTCATTATCCTTATTTAAACTAGTGTTGATGACTTCATAAGTTATTTTATATTGTTCGTCTTGCATTTCTATTGCCATGCCATTAATAATAGCCAAATCAGTTAATTCATTATAGTCATAGCATCCTGATGTTAAAGTAAGAGCTATAAGAATAATAAAAAACTTTATCAATTTTGATTGAAGTATGTTTTGGGTTAATGATGTTTTGATATTAGTCACCTTCTTTACGAATATTTTTTTGTGCTAGTAATGCGGAACGGAATTTATCTTTTTTCTTTGTTGTACGAATGACAGTTTTATTAAAATATACTTTGTCATAAGGAGCGATTGGGTAAGTGTATGGTTTGCCAAGACTAGTTAGACTACATAAGTGGATTAGGGTAAAAAAAATACTCGTGTATAAGCCAAATAAACCTAAGATAGAAACAAGAAATAAACTTAAAAAGCGGATGTGCCGAAATGAATTTATTATTTCGAGGTCGGTAAAAACCATACTGGTTATATATGTCACAGCAATTACTATTATCATAATAGGTGAAACAATTCCGGCTTCGACAGCGGCATCTCCCATTACTAGGGCTCCAACAATAGAAATTGATGAACCATAATTAGTTGGAAACCTTATATCACTTTCTCTTAAAATAGCACATAAAATAAGAATAACTAAGCATTCAATGATAGATGGGATGGGAACGCTGCTTCGTTGCATGGCGAAGTTTACTAGTAAATCAATAGGGATAGAGCCTTGGTTATAGCTAATTAAGGCAATATAGAGGGCTGGCAAAAAAATGGTAGTGATAAGACAAATAAATCTTAAAATTTTGACAAAATTAATATTAATATTTTTACTATAAGTATCAACACTAGGGTTAATAAAATCGACTAAAAATGCTGGTAAGCTAATAGCTAAAGGGGAAGCATCAACAAGAATAATAATTTTGCCTTCTAATAAATCGCCGGCAGCTTTATCTGGTCTTTCAGTTAATTGAGTTGTAGGAAATGGGGAAATATCTTCAGAACCTATTAGTTGTTTTATATTTCCGGCATCTAAAATTCCATCAATATTTATTTGCGTTAGTTTATTTTTAACTTTATTAACTAATTCTTTATCACAAATGCTATTGATGTAGAGGATACTTACTTTAGTTTGTGAGTATTTTCCAATTGTCATGTCTAGATTTATTAAATCGGGTGATTTTATTCTTCTTTTAATAAGCCCTAAATTAGTTTGAATAGATTCGTTAAAAGAGTCTTTAGGACCATGTAAATCTGGTTCGGTTGTTGGTTCGGTTATGCTTCTTACTAGTTCACCTTTTGTTTCAATCGCGTATATTTCATCGCCAATAACTAAGGTAAAACCATTTAAAAGGTAAGTGGTTATATCTTTTTTGGCAATTTGTTTGGTATTGGGGCCGACTAAAATATTATTAAGATTATGTTTGTTTTTAGCTAATACTAAAACCTTTAAAATATATTCATTTATTTTATCACTTGAACAAAGACTTTCTAAAAAGACTATATCAATGTCTTTTATTTTTTTTGATATTAAGTCACTACTATTTTGAAAGATATTTTTTATGTAATTAAGATAGTCCATTGATATCACCTATAATTATTATGGAAAAATTTATTTTGATTATGCTTTTTTTGATAAAATACTTTTTTCCAAGAAAAAAAGATGTACTTTGCAGTACACCTTAATTAAATTATTAGATTTCTTCAATCTTTAAGAAGTTTGTATGAGCATCAGCTGGAGTAGAACCTACAACACAAACTAAATCTTTATATTTTAGATTCAACATTTCTTTGGCAGCATTAATGCTATCTTCAACTAGAGTATCTGTATTGCTTGATGCAGGTACGACTTTTGTATAAACTCCCCATTTAAGAGCAAGCATACGAGCCATTTTTTCATTTTCAACAGTAGCAATAATATAGGCATTTGGTCTTAAGCAAGATACGTCTAGGGCTGTTTTACCTTCTTTTGTAGATACTACAATTGCTTTAATTGGTAATTCTAAAGTTGCATCAACAGCACATTTGCAAACTGTATTATGAATATCTGTTCCTCTTAATTTGTAATCGGCTAGATTGTATTTAGTAATCTTTTCAGCATTAATAGCAATTTTAGCCATATATTGAATTGTTTCTACTGGATATTTACCCATAGTAGTTTCATCACTTGTCATGATAGCATCGCAACCAGCAAGTACAGCGTTTGATACATCTGTTACTTCAGCATTTGTTGGACGAATATTGTCTTTCATAGATGTCATCATTTGTGTAGCCATGATTACACCTTTGCCAGTTTTATGACCCATATCAATCATTCTTTGTTGATATAGTGGTAAGTTTTCTAAACCAGTTTCGATTCCTAAGTCACCACGAGCAACCATAATGTAGTCAGAGGCATCAACGATTTCTTGTAGGTTGTCAATAGCATACTGAGTTTCTACTTTCGAAATTATAATCATGTCTGGACGACCATATTCTTTACATAATTCTCTAACATCGTTTATGTCTTTAGCACAGTTAACGAATGATACAGCTAAGTAATCACCATCATGTTCACAAGCATATTTAATGTCTTCTCTATCAACATCAGAAATAAATGGCACATTAAGTTTAGCACCTGGAATACAAACTCCACGACGTGATTTAATAACACCACCATTAATTATTTCACAAGTAACGCCATCGCTTTCTTTTGAAACAATAACTAATTTATAGAAGCCATCGTCTAAAAGAATTGCTTGACCTATTTCTAAATCTTTTAGAACTCCTTTATAATTGAATGATATTGCTTCAGCAGTACCTAAAACATCCTCTTCAACAATACGAATAGTTTTACCTTTAACTAATTCAATTTTGTCATTTTCAAATGTACATGTTCTTAAATCTGGACCTTTAGTATCATATAAAATACCAATATTAGCGCCTAATTCTTCATTGGCACGTTTAATTAAAGATAAGTCTAATTCTCTTTCTTCAATTGTTGCGTGTGAGAAATTAATACGACCAACATTCATACCAGCTTCTACAATTCCTTTAAAGTTTTCCCAAGTTTGTGTAGAAGGACCAATACTACAAATAATCTTTGTTTTTTTCATTTTTTATTACTTCCTTTCGCTAGTTAATATTACCATAAGTTAGTTAATTTGTAAATTATATTAGTTGTGTTTTTTGATGGATTTTTTGCTAGTTATAGTGCTTAATAGAAATAATTAAACTGACTTATTGGCATTTTTTACTTTTTTGCTATTTTTATTGACAGATGTATACTTATTTTACATAAATTTTTAGGGAAAAGACTAATATTTTGATGAAGTCGTGCTATAATTAATTGAGGTGAAAAAGAGATGGAATTAGTTGTAAATAATAAACATATATTTTATGACCAAGTAGGTCGTGGCTCTAGAGATGTTGTTTTACTTCATGGCTGGGGTCAAAATATGGAAATGATGCGTCCTTTAGCGAATAAAATCGAAGGCGATTATAAATTTACAATTATAGATTTACCAGGTTTTGGTTCTTCTAGTGAGCCTGATAATGAACTGGATATTTTTGAGTATACTGGTCTTATTGAAAAATTTTTACAAGAATTAAAAATAACTAATCCAATTATAATAGGTCATTCTTTTGGGGGGAGAATAGCTATTATTTATGCTAGTCGTAATAAAACAGAGAAGGTGGTTTTATTTGGAGCTCCTTGCATTAGAGAGTATAAACCAACTTTTAAAGAAAAAGTTTTAAAAGCTTTAAAAAAAATACCGTTTACGAAAGATTTAGTAGAAGTTGCTAAACAATATATTGGGTCAACGGATTATAAGAATGCCAGTCCCGTTATGCGTAAACTTTTAGTCAATACCATAAATCAAGATTTATCTGATTGTGCTAAAAAAATTACTGCCCCAACTCTTCTTATCTGGGGGACTCTTGATACCGCTGCTCCTATTGAGTTAGCAAGAAAATTAGTTCCTGAATTAAAAGATGGCGCTATAATAGAAATTCCGGGAGCAACTCATTATGCTTATTTAGAACGTATTGATTATGTTAGTAATGTTTTAGAAATTTTTTTAGGAGGTAGTAAAAATGTTGAAAATAATAATTAATTTAATTTTATTTATCACAATATTCTATTGTGTAACAGTAAAATCGCGTAAATCACTTCATATGTTGCAACAAAACCTTTATGATGAAAATCATCGTTATTTGAAATGGTTGAAACAAAATAGAACTCAAGCTTTGAAGCATTATGATGTTGTAGCTTTAATTCTTCTAATTGTTTCTTTGTTTACAGGTCGAATTTTAACGAGTATTTTACTCATTATTTGTTTTTTGATTTATATTTTGGATAGTGAGGCCATTAAATATAGTATTATGATTGAAAAAGCGAAGAAGCCGCTTGTTAGGACAGCTAGAGTTAAAAGACAAATAACCACATTATATTTGTTAAACTTAGTACCAATTTTTCTATATTTATTATTTGGTTCAAATGCTAAATATCTTCTAGTTTTAGCAGGCTTGATGCTAGTATTGAATTATTATGTTGTATATGTAGTAAAACTTATTAATGATCCGATTGAGAAAGCTATTTATAAAAAGTTTTGGCGTATGGCAGAGGATAAACTAGCTTCCTATAAAGATTTAAAGGTTATTGGTATTACTGGTTCATACGGTAAAACGAGTAGTAAGAATGTTTTAAATGATATTTTGTCTATGGAGTATGTTTCACATCCGACACCTAAAAATTTTAATACTGATGTTGGTTTAATGACTACTATTAATAATGATTTAAACAAATTTGATGAAGTTTTTATTGCAGAAATGGGAGCTTACCGAGTTGGCCGTATTAAAAACGCTTGTAACTTAGTGCATCCTAAGTATGGATTGTTGACTACTATTGGTAAGGCTCATTTAGAAACATTTGGTAGTCAAGAAAATATTGTCAAGACTAAGTTTGAACTTATTGAAAGTTTACCAAGTGATGGAATTGCTTTCTTAAATATGGATGATAAATTACAAACTAGTTATGATTTAAAAAATAATGTTCGAGTTGTTTGGTATGCCGTCAATAATAAAAAAGCTGATTTTTATGTTTTAGATAGTAAATGTAGTGCTAGCGGTTCAACATTTAAGATATTCTTCAAAAAAGAGAATAAAGCTTATGAATTTCAGACTAGACTATTAGGGCGTCATAACATTTATAATATTGTTTCCGGCGTTGCAATTGGTTATGAATTTGGAATAAGTATTCCTAAGTTACAGGCCGCCGTTAGTGGCATAAAACCAGTTGAACATCGTTTAGAATTGAAAAAAATTGGTGGTATGTATCAAATTGATGATGCTTATAATTCAAATCCCGTTGGCGCTAAAGTTGCTTTGGAAGTTTTAAAAATGATGCCGGGTGATAAAGTGGTTGTTACTCCTGGTATGGTTGAATTAGGCAGTGAAGAAGATAAATATAACTTTGAATTTGGTGAAGAAATTAGTGAAGTAGCTGATTATGTAATTTTAGTTGGTGAAAAGAAAACAAAACCAATATATGATGGTTTAATGGCTAAAAAATATGATAAAGATAAAATAATAATAACTAATGATGTTAGAGAAACTTATATTATAGTAAATAAATTAAAGAGTAAGAAGGATATATATGCATTATATGAAAATGATTTACCAGATACATATAATGAGTGATAAGGAAGGATTATAAAAATGAATATAAAATTAGGTGTAATATTTGGTGGTGTTTCCGTAGAACACGAAGTAAGTATAATTTCGGCTGTTCAGGCTATGAAGGCAATTGATACAGAAAAGTATGATGTCATTCCAATTTATATAACAAAGGATCGTGAATGGTATACTGGAGCCGTTTTAAAAGATATGGATACTTATACTGATATGGACTTATTAAAGAGATACTCTAGTAATGTTGATTTAGTTAGAAAAAAAGGTAAATTTTACTTACAAACAAAAGGCTTAATAAAAAGATGTGTAACTGATATTGATATTATTTTACCAATTTGTCATGGAACAAATATGGAAGATGGAACATTACAGGGATATTTACAAACAATTGGTATTCCTTATTGTGAATCTGAGGTAGCACCTTCAAGTGTTGCTCAAGATAAGGTAACTCAAAAACTTGTTTTTGAAAGTCGCGAATTACCTGTATCACCATATATTTGGTTTTATGATGTTGACTATAATAATAATCCGGACGAGACTATTAAAAAATGTGCGGCTCTAGGCTATCCAGTTGTTGTTAAACCAGCAACGTTAGGAAGTTCGGTTGGTATCAATTTTGCTAAAAACGAAACAGAATTAAAAAATGCTTTAGAAGAAGCTATCACTTATGATAAAAAAATCTTGGTTGAAAAAGCTGTTACTAATTTAAGTGAAGTAAATATTTCTGTTTTAGGAGACTATAAGTATCAAGAAACTTCTGAAATTGAAGAAGTAACTACTATTCATCATTTATTGACTTTTGAAGATAAATATATAGGTAATAATAAAAGTAAACCTAGTAAAGGAATGGCTAGTTTAGGACGTAGAATTCCAGCCAATATTAGTGAAAAATTAAAAAAAGAAGTAGAGCATGTTGCAACCGAGGCTTTTAAAGCTGTTGGTTTAGCCGGTGTTTGTCGTATAGATTTTCTAATTGATACCAAAGAAAATAAGGTTTATATTAATGAAATAAATTCAATTCCTGGTTCAATGGCCTTTTATTTATGGGAACCTAAAGGTAAAAAATACCGTGAATTATTGGATGAAGTTATAAAAATTGGCGTTAAAAATTATCAAAGTAATAATAAAAAAATTCATTCTTTTGAATCAAATATCTTAGCTGGTTATAAAAATGGGGCAAAAGGGTCTAAGGGTTTTAAAGGTTCAAAATTTTAGGTGGCTTATGAGTAGAAAGGGTTTTACATTAGTTGAATTATTAGTTGTAATAGTGGTACTTGCAATATTGGTTGGTATTGCTACTCCTAATATACTTGGTATTTTAAAAGAAAATGAAAATAAAACTACGGAAATTGTGAAAAAGAATCTCGAAGATGCCGCGGTAAGTTATGCTAAAGAACAAATATCATTAGGCAAAATAAAGTTATCTTCTTGTCCCAAAAATGTTGAAGTTACGGTAAATAATTATAGTTCTTATACCAGTTGTGCTGTAAAGTATACAGTAAAAAGTTTAAAGGATAATGGCATTTTTACAGATAAGAGTAAAAGCTGTAATGATAACAAAAGTGTAGTTGTGTATAAATTTAATAATGGCAGTTATGACGAATTAAGAGCTTCATTACAAGATTCTATTTGCGATGTTGGTTAATGTTACTAGATAATGCTTAATAGTGTTATCTAGTTTTTTGCATAATAAATCTTGAAAAGAATAAAATTTAATAGTGATTTTATGAAAAATTTTATTGAGTATTATTATAATATTTTAATAACTGATTATGTTGCTCAAGAAAATTACTTTTATTTAGAAAGTAAAGATGAAATTTATTATTTTTGTCGAGTTCGAAAGACAGAAGAAGAATTAAAAAAGATATATGATGTCATTGAAAATAGTAAATATCACTTATTAATCAAGTCTAAGTATAATACGTTTGTTGTTCAATATAATAATTTGGATTATGTCTTATTAAAAGTTAGGTCTTTACTAAATGATACTATTAGTTTCGATGAAATTATAAACAATCGAGTTTATGTAAGTAATATAGATCCAATTAATTGGGGGAAGGTTTGGCAGCAAAAAATAGATTATTTAGAAGAACAAATGAGAGAATTTAAAGTAGGAAAGTATTCTTTTTATCAAAGTTTTATTTATTTTGTTGGCTTGGGTGAAAATGCGATTAGTTATTTAAATTATAATAGTTTTAAGTCAAATAATTTTTCTTTGTGTCATTATCGGGTATATTATCCTAATAAACCGGTCAATTATTTTAATAGTTTAAATGTTATTGTTGATTATGATATGCGTGATTATGCTGAATATATTAAAAGTGTTTTCTTTAATAATGATGATTTTGATGCGCTTAATTTAGTGCGAATTTTATTGCAAAATAAAAAGTATAGTCGTGATGATTTTGGCTTTTTTTATGCAAGAATGCTTTATCCAAGTTATTTTTTTGATTGTTTTAGTAATAATATTTTAGATGATAAATTAAAAGAAGATGATTTGGTTAAAATTATAGATAAAATAGATAAATATGAGTTTTTTTTAAAAGATATTTATTATGAAATAAAGAAGGTTTATGATATTCCAGCAATAGATTGGATATTAAAAAAGAGTAATAAACTATAATGTTACGTTTATCACTTCTTCTACTTCTGGTACTTCATCTTTAATAGCGTTATATAATACCTCCTTAATTGTTAAATCAATTGAACCACAAGCGGCGCAGGCTCCATGAACTCTTACATATACAACCTTATCTTCATATTTAATATATTCGATGTCGCCGCCATCAGCATTGATGTATGGTCTTAGCATATTAATTGCATTGATTATTTTTTCTTCATCGCTTATGTTATCTGTTGTGGTCTTCAAAGTGTTTTCTTCATTGTTTATGGTATTTGTTGTACTTTTTAAATTATTTTCTTCCTTTGTATTCATTTATATCACCAAATATATTAAACTAAATTTTTTTGCTTTAGTAAAGATAAATTGTTATAATATTCTCAAGAAATGAGATGGTTTTGTCGTGGTAAAAAAAGGTGAAATTATAAATGTTGTTGTCAGTGCCTATGCTCCTTATGGAATTTTTGTTACTTATAATGAATATGTTGGTTTAATTCATATTTCAGAAATATCTAAAAGATATGTAAAAGATGTTAGTCGTTACGCTAAGTTAGGTGAAATAATTTGTGTTAAAGTTTTAGATGTTGATGAGGCTAGTAAACATCTTAAATTATCTTTAAAGGCACTTTATGATGGCCGTGAAAATTATGCTGGTAATTATTTGGAAAAAGCTAATGGTTTTGCACCATTAAAAGAAGCGTTGCCTAAATGGGTAGAAATGACAAAAAAGTATTATCAAAACGAAGAAAGTGATTGATAATACTTTTTTAATATTTAATAAAATAATTATAAAAAATGTGTTTATGAAGTTAATTATAATATAGTATGACTTCTTTTTCTAAGAAGTTTATGTTTTATTATTTAAGATGTTAAAATAATAGGTAAAACTTTTATATAGGTTGTTTATCAAAAAATTTGCGGTTTTACTTTTATAATGCATAAAAAAATTACTGCCTATATACTGCGACATATATAATCAGCAGTAATTTTTGCAGTAACTTATATCAAGATATAGCATTTTAAATACTATAAATATCATAAATGGTGCCCAAGGCCGGACTTGAACCGGCACGAGGGTTAAATCTCGCAGGATTTTAAGTCCTGTGCGTCTACCTATTCCGCCACTTGGGCAGCACCGTCTTTCATAAGACTTTTTAAGTATAACGCAAAGTTTAACTTTTGGCAATAGTTTTCGTGTAAAAAATCATGGAAAATCTTTACATTAGCTTAATTATTTAGGTATAATTAGCTAGGAGGTAGTTTTTATGAATACAGAAGAATATTTAAAGAAAATATATGTTATGTTGATTGCTGTATTAGTGATCTCTGTGATGAGTTTATTAATAGGGCTTGTAAATTACTCAAATACATCGGCTGCTACGAATGATAATGCAGGCAAAACTGAGACAACAACTACTAATGATTACGATGTTTCAATGTTTAATGAAGTATCTATAAGTGATATTTTAAAATTTTTAGGAACTAAGAACTCTGAAACTCATGTTTTATTTTTAGGAAGAAGTTCGTGTAGTGCTTGTGTGGCTTTCTTGCCAAGTTTACGTTCAGCTCAAAATGAATTAAAGATAACAGCTGATTACTTGGATATCACAAAAGTAGATACTGATAGTTCTGACTTTACTAAATTTACTGGTTATCTAAGTAAGACAATTACTCAGAGTGTTAATGGGCAAGAACAAACAGGTAAGATCAGTGAATTTTATGGCTTAACTCCTTTAGTAATTGTTATAAAAAATGGTGAAGCAGTTGATGCCATAGTTGGTGCGTATTCTAAAGATAACTTATTAACATTCTTAAAAAAATATGTTGATTAAATAGTAAAAGTACTTTGACATGGGTACTTTTTTGTTATATACTAAAGTCCCTGAAGAGGGAGATATAATATGAATGCAGAAGCCAAAAGAGCAGAGTTTATCAACAGTCAAGAATATAAAGAACATCCGGAATTATTTGGTGACGTAGTTTTAGCTAGGTCAAGTGTCAAGAAAGTAAAAGATATGATACATAGTGACGAATTTAAAGAATATCCTCATTTATTTACACCTCAGGTGTTGGCTCACAGTAGTATAGAAAGTGTGAAGGAATTAATCCATAGTGATGAGTTTATAAAATATAACTACCTTTTTACGTCTAGTGTATTGGGACGTAGTAGTATAGAAAAGGTTCAAAAATTAATTCAAAGTGACGAATTTAAAACATATAATAATTTATTTACTCCTACCGTTTTAGCACTGTCGACAATTGAAGATATAAAAAAATTATTAAGTTTAGATTTTTGGCGAGACAAAAGATTTAAAAATATACTGTCTCCCATGGTTTTGGCTCACAGCAGAGTAATGTTTAAAAAAATGCCTGTTTTGATTAAATTGGCCGAAAAATATGGTATTGACGGCAGTTTAACAACGTCATGTTTTATGAAATCACCATCCCAATTTTATGCTATTATCAATTATTTAATAGAAATAGGTCAAAGAGAAGGCATTACTGCCCCGCTTTTTAAAGAAGGAAATTTACACCCTTTTTTCACCTATACTTCAACCCAATTGAAAGAAAGATTTAACATTGACTTAAAAGAATTGATAAAAAGGTATCCTTTTGATGAGGAAAAATTCTTAGCAGAGGAGGAATCAAAAAGATGTCATTCGATGAAATAGATTTAAAAGTTTTATTAGAAAACTTTGATGAAGAGACAGTTTCTAATCTTGATTATAATAATCTTCAAAACATTATGATTTATCTACATAAAAATGGAATTTATTATGCTAAAGACTTGTTAATATCTTCTTTAGACTTATTTTTATTACCGGTTGACATCTTTATTAACCAGTTTGAAAATTTAAAAGCAAAGTTGGGCAGTAATTACATTGAAAAATTAGCCTGTGATGAGGGACTAATTGGTATAATGTATGAAAACTAATTTAAAGAATTATCTTGATTAAAAAATGTATACTTATTTCTTGTTTTTAGAGATAAGTATTTTTAATTTTCTGAAAATTTCTTTTAAAACTTCAAATGTAATGGAGAAGAGTGTTTTAAAAAGGCACATTAATTGCCAAAGTTAACTGGTAAATAATGGCTTATCCAAAATAAAAAAATTAATTAAATTTAAAAACTTTTACTTACATGAAAAAAATATTTGTGTTACAATTCATAATGCCAAATGGGAAAAATCGTCTGTTTAGGCGATTTTTTTAAGGCTTGAAAGGGTTTATTGTTATGAAAAAAGAATTTGATTTGGGTCATGATAATATAAATAAATTACTTATTAGTTTTGCTATACCTTGCGTTATTTCAATGCTTATTAATTCAGTTTATAATATTGTTGATCAAATATTTATAGGTAAGGGGGTTGGTACTTTAGGAAATGCCGCTACGAATGTCATATTTCCTTTGGTTATTTTAGCTAATGCAATTGCTGGTCTTATTGGCAATGGTGCGGCGGCGAACTTATCTTTGAAGTTGGGAGAGAAAAAACAGGATGATGCGAAACAAGCAATTGGTTCGTCTATAACCTTGACATTTATTGTTTCGATTTTGTTTTCCTTAGTAGCTTATATTTTCTTACCTAAGCTAATATATGTTTTTGGCTGTACAGAAAGTGTATATAGTTATGCTCTTAGTTATGGTCGTATTATTTTAATTGGGGCACCATTTATGATAATTTATTCAGTTTTGTCTAGTATTATCAGAGCTGATGGTAATCCTAAGTATTCAATGATTATGCTTGTTGTTGGGGCTATCATTAATATTATTTTAGATCCTATCTTCATTTTCGGGTTTAACATGGGCGTCTTTGGTGGTGGATTGGCAACCGTTATTGGTCAGGTTATTTCCTTTATTATTGCTCTATGTTATATTCCTAAAATAAAAAGTGTCAAGTTAGAAAAAGAAGATTTTAAAATTAATAAAGGAATATTAAGAACTGTTTCTTTAGGGTTATCAAGTTTTATAACTCAGGCCACAATTTTAGTTTTATTTGTCTTTATGAACAATATGATGACGAAGTACGGTGCTAAGAGTATTTATGGTGCTGATATTCCATTATCTGTTTATGGGGTAATATCTAAAATTAATAGTTTATATATTTCCTTTGTATTAGGAGTTAGTATAGGTGCTCAACCTATAATTGGATTTAATTATGGCGCTGGTAAGTTAGATAGAGTAAAAGAGACTTTACGTAAAGTTTTGATTGTAAACTTTGTGGTTGGTATTATTTTTAATTTAATATTTGTTTTATTTCCAAGACAAATTGCTGGTATCTTTATAAGTAATACTGATGCTAGTTATGAATTATTTATGCAGTTTGCTACATTAATGTGTCATAGTTTCTTATTGGTTTGTTTTTTGAATGCGATGGAAATGACAACATCAATAGTAGTTCAATCGCTTGGTAATGTTATTAAAGCAACAGCAGTATCATTTATTCGTCAAATAATTTTATTTATTCCTTTAGCTCTTATAATTGGCGTTGTTTTAAATAAAGGCATAGTTGGTATTTTATATGCCGGTTGTCTTGCAGATATTATTTCTTTCTTTGTGGCTAGTATTATTTTTTATGGGGAATATAAAAAGCTCGGTAAATATAGTAATGCCGTTTTAAAAGATGATAAGATAGCCGAAACTTATAAGGGTAAAAAAATAGTCATTACTATTTCACGTGAATATGGTTCTGGTGGCCGTTATGTTGGTAAGCTATTAGCAGAATCTTTAGGCATTCCTTTCTATGATAAAGAACTTATTAATTTGAGTGCTAAGGAAAGTGGATTGGCAACACAATACATCAAAGAAAATGAACAAACATTGGAAGGTCCAAAAACAAATGATGATCTTCTTTATATTGCAACCTCAAAAGTGATTGAAGATTTGTATAAAAAAGGTTCGTGTGTTATTGTTGGTCGTTGTGGTAATTTCATTTTAAAAGATAAAAAGGATGTTTTAAAAGTTTATATTTATAGTAGTATGGAAGATAAAATCAATAGAGTTACTAAATACTATGGGGTTAGTGAAAATGAAGCCCTAAAAACTATAACAAAAATTAATAAAGCAAGAAAAAAGCATTATAAGTATTATACAAATACAGAATTAGATGATTATAATAATTATGATTTAGTAATATCTGTTGATAGATTTGGGGTTTTAAAAGCTGCCAAGATAATTGAAGATGCTGTAAATGATAAAAAGTAGGTTGGAATATACCTATTTTTTTGATATAATTGTTTTGTTTGTAGTCCTTATATTAATAAATTAAAAAATGAAAGAAGTTGATAAATTAATGAGTAAAATAAAAATATTTGGATTGGGTGGATTAAGTGAAACTGGTAAAAACACATATATTGTCGAAGTTGATAATTCCATTTTTATATTAGATTGTGGTCTTAAGTTTGCTACTGAAAACCTTTATGGTATTGATTATATTATTCCAGATTTTGAATATTTAGTAAAAAACAAAAAGAAGATTAGAGGATTATTCTTAACACATGGACATTATGAAAATATGGGAGCTACAAATGATTTGGTAAGATTAATTCCTAATTTAAAAGTTTATTGTACAAAATTTACGAAATATATTTTAGAAAGTGATGGTTTAAATCCAGAGAATATAGTAGAGATTGAACCACATAAAAAACTTAATTTTAAAGATGTTAGTATTTTCCCAATAAGTGTATCTCATTCAGCGCCAGATGCTGTTATGTACGTTATAAATACTAAAAATGGTGCTATTTGTTATACTGGTGATTTTATAATTGACCCTCTTATGCGTGGGGCTTATGATATGGATTTAGGTAAGATAGCCTATGTTGGTAAAAAAGGTGTTTTAGCATTGCTTCAAGAGTCAACATTTTCTGAAAAGAGTGGACATACTTCACCTAATCATCGTTTAGTAGGTTTATTTAAAGAAACTATTGCACACTCTAAGAATAGAATAATGTTTTTAGTATTACCTACTCATCTTTATACCATTCAAGAAATTTTTGATGCCGCTCGTAATACTCATCGTAAAGTAGTTATTATGGGTAAAAATCTTCAAAATTTAGTTGAAATGGCTATTAGAGAACATTACTTAGAGATTGAAGATGGCATTTTAGGGGGACTTAGTGATGCCAATAATAAAGATGCTATTATTTTAATGGCTGATAGCAAACAAAATCCTTATGCTTGTATTAGTAAAGTATTAAATGGGTATGATAAATTTATTCATTTAAAGAATACGGATACAATTGTCTTTGCTGAACCAAGATATGATGAAAATGAAAAACTATTAGTTAAGATTGAAAACGATTTGGCAATGCATGGTTGTGATATTGTTTCTATTCCTAAAGGAAAGACTATTTTACATCATGCCTCTAAAGAGGATTTAATGTTGATGATAAAATTGTTGAATCCTAAATATTATATGCCTGTTAAAGGTGAATACCGTTATATGGTTAATAATGCTGATTTAGCTAGTGCTCTTGGGATGCCAAGAGAAAATATTATTTTGAAGCAAAATGGCGAGTTTGTTGAATTTGAAAATGGCGTTTTACAAGATAAGTTTAAGAGTATTAAGATTAATGACGTTTTAATCGACGGTAAGAGTAATGATGATGTTGGTGATTTAGTAATTAAAGACCGTCAAATGTTAAGTGAAAATGGTATTGTTTTAATTTCAGCCACTATTTCTAAAAAAACAAGAGAAGTTTTAGTTGGCCCTGAGGTTACGACACGTGGTTTTATTTATATTAAAGATTCTAAAGATATAATTGATGAAATTAAGAGTATATCTTTAGATGTTATAACACGTAATATCACGGCTAAATATGTTGATTATACAAATATAAAAACAGAAATCAGAGAAGAATTAGGTAAATATTTGTATAGTGAAACTGAATGTAAACCAATGATTATTGCAGTAATTCAAGAAGTATAGTTAGTAATTATACTTCTTCTTTTAAAGAGGTAAAAATGGAGTATTTGATTTATGTAGTTATAGGTTTGGTTTTGGTTATTTTAGTTCTTTTGGGGATTATTATAAAAAATACTAGATCTTCTAATAATAGTGATATAGTAGCTAGATTAGGCAAATTAGAAACAGGCTTAACCAAAGATATATTAGACTTTAAATTTGATTTAAGTAAAAATATAAATAGTGATTTTAAAGTTTTAAATGATGAAATAAAAGATAGTCTTTTAAAAATTAATGAAAAAGTTAATACTAACTTGGATGAAAATTTTGAAAAAACGAATAGAACTTTTAATAATATTTTGGAAAGATTAAGTAAAATAGATGAGGCTCAAAAAAGAATTGATAACTTAAGTAGTGATATTATATCTTTACAAAGTGTACTAACAGATAAAAAAACGAGAGGAATATTCGGGGAAGTAAGTTTGGCATATATACTTAGTAGTGTGTTTGGAGATAATAATTCTAGTGTTTACCGCTTACAATATCATTTATCTAATGGTTATATTGCTGATTGTGTTATCTTTGCTCCAGAACCAATGAAAACAATTTGTATTGATAGTAAGTTTCCTCTAGAAAATTATGAAAGAATGATTGATAGAAAAATACCTTTAGAAACGCGAAAGGTCTATGAACGTGCTTTTAAAAGTGATGTTAAAAAACATATTGATGCTATTAAAACCAAATATATTGTCCCAGGAGAAACTAGTGATGAAGCTATTCTTTTTTTGCCAGCCGAAGCTATATTTGCAGAAATAAATGCTTATCATCCTGATTTGGTAAGTTATGCTTATAATAATAAAGTTTGGTTGACTTCACCAACGACCTTAGTTAGTACTTTGTCAACTATAAATATGATATTAAAGAATATAAAAAGAGATAAATATGCCAAGATAATTGCTGAAGAATTAAACAAGTTAAGTAATGAATTTGGTAAATACAGATTAAGATGGGAACATTTAGCTAAAAGTATTGATGTGGTAACTAAAGATGTGAAAGATATTAATATTACTACTGATAAGATTACAAAAAGGTTTGCGAGTATTAATGAAGGTAATTTAAAAATGGAGGAGTATTCTGATGGTTATAGAAAAGATGAAGACATATATAAAGAATAATTGGGGGCTTATTCTTTCCATATTACTCTGTGTTGGTGTTATGAGTTATTTTATAACGCAAAAAAATGGTTTTCATGAGGATGAAATGTTTTCTTATGGTTCAAGTAATTACAGGTATGATAATGTATACCGTCCATATGGATATGCGGCTTTTAATATGGATATTTTATATAACCAAGTCTTGCCTCAAAATAATATAAAGACTTTATTTCAATTTATTCATGATAGTAATAAGAATGATTATACTAATTATGATGTTAACGAAGAGCTTTATCAAGAGATTCCCACTTGGAAATCTAGCAAGGAAGCATTGGAATATTTAAGAGTAGGTTCGGGTGATGTCTTTAATTACCGCTCAGTTTATATTAATCAGACTTATGATGTTCATCCGCCAATGTTTTATTTTGCTATGCACTTAGTGTCTACTATATTTTATGGTCATTTTACTAAATATATTGGCTTTACACTGAATATTATTTTATTTGTTAGTAGTCTAATAATGTTAGCGAAGATATGTACAAAACTAAAAATGGAGAAGTTAAAGATACCAGCAATTTTAATGTATGGTTTAAGTGTTGGGGCAGTAAGTACGGTTAGTTTTCATCGAATGTATATGATGTTAACATTTTTTGGAACATGGTATTTATATCTGACAGTAAAACTTATTAAAGAAAACTATGAAATAAAAAACTATTGGCCATGGTTAATATGCATATTTGCTGGTTTTCTTACTCAATATTACTTTAGTATTTATGTTTTAGCCTTGTTTTTTGTAAATACGATTTATTTGTTTGCAAAAAAAGATTACAAAAAATGGTTAAAATACTTTATTTGCCATGTTGGAGCCGTAGTAGCCGCTATCTTGTTCTTCCCAGCCTCAATTTATCATATTTTATTTTCTTCACGAGGCGTTAGCAGTGCGGGTGATACATCATTTGTTAATAATTTTAATTATTTTTTAAGTGCCATTATCAGAATGTTTAGTTTAGACTATTTCTGGAAATTTGGTTTAATTGTATTAGTCATCGGAGTAGCTTGGTATTGTTATTCTCATAAGAAAATAGAAAATAAATTGTTTTTGGCTAACTTAATAGTTCCAATAATCATTTATTTAGTAGCGGTTTCTTTAGAAGCACCATATTTAGGATACGATTATACTTCAAGATATATTATGATTTTATTTCCAAGTATTGCTTTATTACTGACTTATATTTTTATAAATATCTTTTCTAATAAGTATTTTTATCCTATATTTGTTGCGGCTATAATCGGTTGGAATATTTATAGCTATTCTTATAATCAACTGGTTTATTTATATCATGATTATCAAGATGTCTTGACGTTAGCTAACGAAAATGCTGATATTCCATTTATTTATGTTTATGATAATAATTTTACTCATTTATCATCTATGCCGGAGTTTACTATTTATAAAGAACATTTAATAATTGATGATACTAAGTATGATTATTCTTTACTACTTAATGATGAAGTTATAAAGAGTACAGATAAAGCAATAGTCTGTGTAAAAAATTGGCTAAATAAAGATGAAGTAATTCAAAAAATCATAGAGAATACTGATTTTAAAGATAGAACGGTTATTAAAGAAATTGATGGAGATATTTCGTCCACATATTATGTTTTAAATAAATAAAAAAACTACTAATATTTAAGAAAATTATAATTCTTAATGTTAGTAGTTTTTTAGTTATAAATTTTATCAATGCATTCTCTTTTATAATTAATTGATGGATGAACGTAAAGATTAAGAGTAATGCTGACATTAGAATGGCCTAGAACTTCCGCTAAAGCCTTAACATCCATATTTTTTTCAATGGCGTTGGTAGCAAAAGTGTGTCTTAAAGTATGAAACTTATGCTTTTTAATACCCCATTTTTTCAAATAATAAAGATACTTGTTGTAATAGCTACGTGGTTCCATATAATGATAAGAATTAGTAAGAAAGTAGTAATTGTCGTTAGGAATCTTAGCTAGATATTCTTTTAAAGGCACAAGTAATTTATTGGCAATTGGTACAACACGATTGGAATTGGCTGTTTTAGGATCATCTAAAATAACTCGGGTTTTAGTGCTATAATTATCTGAATTGACTCTTATTAAAGTATGATTTATATATATTAATTGATTATCTAAATCAAAATTTTCTTTTTTAAGGGCACAAAGTTCGCCAATACGAATTCCTGTATATAGTGAGAGACCAATTCCGATAATATAAGGATTATCACTAATAAGTGTGTTATTTTCTAATCTTTTTATTTCTTCACTTTGAAATACTTCAATTGGTTTTTTCTTTTTGATTGGAATATCAAAATCAATATTTAGAGTATTTTCTTTTATGATTTGTTTAAGAATCATTCCCAGTTCATGGACTGTGTTAGTTTCCAAAAATATAGCTTTATTCTTGAGATATTCTTCAATGAATTCGCGGTTAATTATATTAACTTGGCATTCACCTAAATCTGGAAGAAGATGCTTTTTGACTTTATTTAAATAAGTAGCATAGCTTGATTTTTTGATTTTATCTTTTTTTCCTTCTAACCATTTATAAATATAGTAATTAAATTTTTCTTTATTGGCATAATTGATTTTTTTCTTTTCAATTTCAATTGTTATTAAACGTCGCTTTTCTTTTACCTCGCTGTACGATTTACCATAGATATATCCGTAGTTTGGGACATCATTTTTATAGTCTTTGACATACCTAGCTTCAAATCTACCATCTTTTCTTTTAAAGATGCTTTCTCCTTTTCTCCCCATAAAAACCTCCGATGATTATTTTAACAATTATTTTTATTATGACCATTTTTTTAATTAATTATTCAGGCCTTTTTCTGGGAAAAGTTCGCCCATTTTTCACTTCTTTAGGAGTTATTTAAATTATAAATTAATAATGGTTTTCTAATTGTGGATTTATAATGTTATTATAGCATAAAAAAAGCATCCGTTAAGATGCTTAGTGATTAAAAGTATTATCTAAAATAAATAAATATAAATAATGCTACAACAAGGCAATAGATAGAGAATTTCCAAAGTTTACCATTTTTAACAATGTTAGATAACCAACCGTAAGTAAAGTAGGTAACAATACCAGCGGCGATCATACCTAATGTATAGCTAACTAATAAACTTGTGTCGATCCCAGTTTTAATTATATCAATAGTACTTAAACCAAAAGACGCTACTGAGACAGGAAAATATAGCATAAATGTATATTTAAGAGCTGACTCACGACTTAGATGGCAAAGTAAGCAGCCAACTAATGTCATACCACTTCTAGAAATACCAGGAAGTAGGGCAACCATTTGACATAAACCAATGATAATAGCATCTTTATATGTTATATCTTTGTCTTTTTTCTTACCATTACTTGATTTAACTAAGAAAAGGGAAATTGCTGTTACGATTAAAGCAATACCTACTTCTTTAACTGATGCTAGTGCCTCAATTTTATCTTTAAATAATAAGCCAATAATACCAACAGGAATACTACCTACGACAATTAACATACAATATTTGAAATCATCATAGTATTTTGCTCGTTCTTTTTTCTTACCAAATAAATATTTGAAAAAGCTAGTTACTAATTTTACAATATCTTTCCAGAAAATTAATAAAATAGCAATAAAAGAGCCAAAATTGACAATAATCTCAAAGTTTAAATCATTAAACATATTTGTGTTGAACAATTCTCTAAAGATTAAAAGATGGCCACTACTTGATATAGGCAAAGGTTCTGTTAAGCCTTGAATAATACCTAAAATCACATATCTTATTATATTCATTTTCATCACCTAGTTAATTATATAATATTTTTTTTAAAATAGAAATATATTTTAGTATGGATAGAGTATTTATTAAGCTGATTGCAACTATATTTATTAGTAATTATTTATGTTTTGTTATTTTGAATATCAATATGTTAGTTATTGGTTACAGTTTTTTTGAATATATAATGACTTGTATTGGCAATATTGGCTTTTTTTTAGCACTTTTATGTTTATATTTTATAGTAAAAAAATAGTTTAAAGTATAGATTTATCAGTGAAAACATACTTTTAATTAGGTGATAGCTTATGAAAAAATATGTAGTAATGATAATGTTTCTTTTATTAGTGCCTTTTAAGGTGCTAGCAAATTCTAGTTATATTGTTATGGATGGATATTCTGGACGAGTATTAGAAGGAAGTAATATCAATGATGAAATGTTAATTGCTAGTACTACTAAAATAATGACTGCTATTATTGCCATTGAAAATGCTGATTTAAATAGTAAAGTAACTATATCTAAGGATGTATTAAAAGCATATGGATCAAATATTTATATTGAAGTAGGGGAAGAAATAAGTTTGCGAGACCTGTTATATGGTTTGTTACTGAGAAGTGGAAATGATGCTGCGATTGAAATTGCTCGTTTTGTTGGTGGGAGTATGGAAGAATTTGCAAACCTTATGAATAGAAAAGCTCATGAGCTGGGAATGAATAATACTAATTTTATCAATTCAAGTGGTTTGGAAGATGAAAATAAAACTGGTAATACTTCAACGGCTTATGATATGGCATTATTAATGAGCTATGCTATAAAAAATGAGGAATTTGTTAAAATAACGGGAACTAAAAAGCATATTGTGACGACCAATTATAAAACTTATGAATGGCATAATAAAAATCGTCTTTTAAGTAGTTATAAGTACTGTATTGGTGGTAAGACTGGTTTTACAAAATTAGCAAGAAGGACTTTAGTTACAGCAGCGAAGAAAGATGATAAACTGTTAGTTGTTGTTACTTTGAATGATGGTGATGATTTTAATACACATAAGTATTTATATGAGAAAAATTTTAAAAATTATAATTTAGTTAAAATTATAGAAAAGGGAAATATAAAAATAGATAATAATATTTTTTATGATAATTTGTATATAGAAGATGATATTAAAGCTTTATTGACACGTGATGAAGAAAAAAAGATAAAGGTTGAATATGAATTAGAAAAGAAAAATAATTATAGTGATAATGAGATTGTTGGTAGTGTTTTGGTTAAAATAGATAATAAATTATTATTAAGCCGTCCTATATATGTGTTGAAGGATAATAAAGAAATTAAAAACGAAAAGAAAAGCTGGCTGCAAAAAATAATTGATTTCTTGATTTTTTGGCGGTAGTTAAATATGATAAATGTAATTTGGGTTTTCTTAGTAGGTAGTGCTATAATTTATTCTTTATTAACAGGTGGGGTTGCTGGCATTAATGAAGCTATTTTAAATTCTGTTAATTCTGGTTTAGATATTGTTTTTGGAATGGCTCCTGTTATTATTTTATGGATGGGAATTATGAGTCTTGCTGAAAAATCGGGTTTGTTAGAAAATTTTAGCAAGATAATCAGACCAATTTTAAGCAGGTTATTTCCCAGTCTACCAAAAGATAGTCCTTCACTTGGATATATTGCTTCTAATATTGCTTGTAATATGCTTGGAATGGGTTCGGCGGCAACGCCCTTTGGCTTGGAAGCTATGAAATCAATGCAAGAGGAAAATTTAGAGAAGAATGTTGCTAGTGAAGCTATGATTACCTTTTTAGTACTAAATACTTCGGGGGTAACAATAATTCCAACAACCGTAATTGCTCTTAGAATGTCTTTTGGTAGTTTTAGTCCTACCAGTATAATTGTTCCTAGTATAATTGCGACTTGTATTTCTTCTGTATGTGGGCTGAGTTTAGATTTTATTATTAGAAAAAGAAATAAAAAAATATATTAAAAGAGGTGATTTTTTGAACTATTGTATTCCGGTGCTGGTTTTAGGTGTGGTTTTATATAGTTATTTTAAAAAAGTGGATATTTATCAGACTTTCTTGGACGGGGCGAAAGAAGGAGTAAACACAGTTTTTGATATTATTCCAGCTGTTGTTGGTATGGTTTTTGCTATTAATTTGTTTGTTAAAAGTGGAGTCCTTAATTATATTTTGGCACCATTTAGTAATTTTTTTGCACGAATAAATATGCCGAAAGAATTGCTGACGATGGCTTTTTTACGCCCTATTTCCGGGAATGCTTCTTTAGCAATGATGACAAATATTTATAAAATATATGGCGTTGATTCTTTTTATGGTTTGCTTGCTAGCGTTTTACAAGGCTGTACAGATACTACAATATATGTTTTGGCTCTGTATTTTGGTAGTGTTAAGATTACGAAAAGTAGATATGCCCTAAAAGTTGGTTTGTTTGCGGATTTATGTGGAATATTAGCTGCTATTGTATTATGCAATATAATTTTTGCAAGTTAAAATCAAAAAACTTTTAAATAATAGAAGTATTAACAAAAAATAGCTGATTTATAAAAAATATTGTTATAATTGGTTGACTTGAACCTTAAAAAATGATAAATTATAAATGCCTTCAAAAAAGGAAAGAACAAAAAGTTTGATATATACTTATTAATGATTGATTAATTTGAATAGAAATGATTGTTTTTCTTGACAAAGATTTCAGAAAATGGTATATTTTGAAATGTATGTATGGACGCTTAGCTCAGTTGGTTAGAGCACCTGCCTTACAAGCAGGGGGTCATAGGTTCGAGTCCTATAGCGTCCACCA
>CAKOKU010000009.1 GCA_934095865.1 uncultured Bacilli bacterium | reverse complement strand
TTACATATTTATTTTACAACATTTTTCTTAAAATTAAAAGACTATTAACAAAGAAATTATTTGTCAACAGTCTGAAACTATTAACAGACTTAATTGTTAATAGTTTAAATTTTTTATCTTAAAAATAAAAGATAACTAGTAAATAAGATAAGAATAATTAATATTATCCAGCCATTAATTTTAGTCTTGTTATCACTTTTATTTTTAATACCAAGAGCCATGGTTGCAAAAACGCCACCAATTAAACCACCTAAATGGCAAGCTAAATCAATACTTGGCATGGCAAGACTAAGGGCTAAATTTAGGATTATAACAGGGATTATTTCTCTAGTTAAGGCACGATTTAAGTACAAGCGGTAGTAATAACCAAAGAATAATAAACAACCAAGCAAACCGAAGATTGCACCACTAGCCCCCACAGATAGCCCAGAGTTAAAGACACAAGAAAATAAGCTTCCTAATAAGCCGCTTAGAAGATAAACAGCCAAATATTTAGTACGCCCAAGATAAGTTTCTACTTCTCTACCAATACACCATAAAGAAACCATATTACAAAGAAGATGCCAGATACTGCCATGCAAAAACATACTAGTAATTAATCGGTAAATCTCCCCTTCTTTTACCTTAGCACCATAGTTAGCAAACATATAAGTTATATTAGGAAATAATATTTGCAAAATAAAGACAAGAATGCAAAGGCCAATCAAAATATTGGTAACAATAATAGGTTTAGGCTTAAAAACTTCTTCATAGCGACGATTTTCTTTTGCCGTTTTACTATTAATATCATTAGTAACATTAACTATCAAATCAATATCATTTGAGGCAGTTATCATATCTTTTTCAATGTTAGGGAAAGCATCAACGATTAGTTCATTATGTAGTAAATCATCTGCTTCTTCTACTCGAATAGAAGAAATATTAGCATTATTATTTATTTTAACATCTTCATTTAAATCTAAAAAAATATTTAACACGTTCATCTTCCATGATAGTGTTTTTTTCTTAATTTGTTTAGCTACACTGTTAGTTTTATAAATATCAAAATTATACTGTTCTTTATTATGGACATAATTAGAGTTAATTCTAACTATTTTATATGGGCCATTAGTATTTTCTAACCACACTTCATTTTTTACGCCATTAACAACAATAGGTGTATAATTTTCTTTGGTTACTAAAAAATGTACTAGTTTCATTACGATTTCATCTTTTTTATCCATACTTACTGTACTCATTTGTTTATATCACCTTCATATATTTTATTATAATTCATAGAATTAGTAAAGGAAAGATTACTATGAATTTATTTTCTATTTGTTTTTTTCTTATTTCGTTTGCTTTATTACAAGTAGCTCTTATTAGCACTTTACGATGTAATAAAATTAATAATGATACTGCTTACTTTATTTTAGCTAATTCTATTTTAATTATAAGTATCATTCTTTTTGGCTTTTATTTTCTTGATTATTACATTTGCTTATTTTTTACCCTTATTTATATAATTAATAATTTTTGCCTTAGTTGGGAGCTAAAGAAAATTAGATTAAAATATTTTTATTTAAGTGTTCCAACGCTTTTATTTAATTTTTATTTTTTAATCTTGTTAATTTTTTTCTTCAGTTTCTAATTTATCTAAAAAATCTTGAAAATAAGGTGGCAACTCGGCGGTAAAGACAAGTTTTTCATTGGTTATTGGATGGTTTAACTCTATACTATAAGAGTGTAAAAACTGACCAAATTCACTACATTCTTTATTGGTATAGACTGGATCGTTATATACTGGATACCCAATATATTTAGTATGGACTCTAATTTGATGTGTACGACCGGTCTCTAGTCTAGCTTTAACTAAAGTATATTCTTTATATCTTTTTAATACTTTTAAATGAGTGATAGCTTTTTTGGAATTTGTTGGGGTTACGCACATACGCAGGCGATTGGTTACATCGCGACCGATTGGGGCATCGATGGTAACGTTATCATGAGGTAAAACGCCACATAAAAGGGCCAAATATTCACGCTTAATAGTGTGGCTCTTAAAGCCTTCTGCTAGGACTTCATGAGCTTTATTGGTCTTAGCAACCACGATTATCCCAGAAGTATCTTTATCTATTCTATGAACAATGCCTAGTCTTTCAAGACCATTAATATCAGACAGGTTTTTAGTGTGGGCCATTAGAGCATTGACTAAAGTATGATTATGGTTACCACTACCAGGGTGAACAGTCATCCCACTTGGTTTATTTACAATCATTAGATATTCATCTTCATAAATTACTTCAACCGGGTAATCCCAAGGAGTAATTTCTTCATCTAGTCTAGGTAATTCTTTAATGGTTATAATATCACCAATATGAACTTTATAACTAGCTTTAGCGGGTACGCCATTAACTAAAATACTATTATTTTTTATCATATTAATAACTAGACTTCTAGAATAATCGCTATGATCAGAAATATATTTATCAAGGCGAATTTTTTCTTCTGTTACTTCCATATGTTAAATCCTTTCTTATTTTTTGGAACTCGTTTTTCTACTGTAAAGAAAGAAAATCAAGAATATACCGACTACTATACAAATATCCGCGAGGTTAAAAACGGGAAAATCATAGTTAAAAATAGTAAAACTAAGATAATCAACAACGTAGCCTCTAAATATTCGGTCTAATAGATTTCCAAAGATGCCACCATAGACTATTCCAAAGGCTATTTTTTTAGGCGTAGTTTCTGGCATATCTTTAGATAAACTGTTAAAAAAGATAATTATGAATACACTTAAGGCAATAATTAACCAACGGGCATTTTCTAAAAAACTAAAGGCCACCCCATAATTTCTAACTTTCAATAAGCTAAAAAAATTAGGAATAATTGAAATATATACTAGATTATTTTCAACTACTATTTTTATTATGGCATCAAGAGTGGTTATGATTAAACAAATAATTATTTCTAAATAGTTCATCGGCATCACTTTTTCATTATAGCATAATATCTACTAAAATAACATCAGTTCCAATTTTTTTTATGTCTTTAAATCTGATAGTTATTTCACTATCTTTGGAAAATAAACTATTAAAACCTCTTTTTTCTTCTATGACTAAATATTCTATAACACCCGTTTCATTTACTTCAGCATCAATTATCCGCCCTACTTTTTTACCATCATTAATATTAACTATATCTTTTTCTTGTAGATCACCTAAACGCATATAAATCACCATTTAATTATATTGCTTAAGAAATATTTTTTTGATAGAATAATCTTAGAAAAGGAGAATTTATGTATAATTATAGTTTATATAATCAAACTACGACTGGCTTTTATACTTACCGTCTAATAGCTTTTATTATAGCACTAGCGGCGACTATCATTATTTATTGCGTATTTATGGATAAAAGAAATGCTGATGGTTACTCAAACTTTGTCAAAAAGATTTATGATTATTTACATTTTAATCATTTCTTTATTGAACAAATTCTAAAGATAACTTATATATTTGCTAGTTTATATTTAACAATTATTGCTTTTGGCTATATTGGCACTTCATTTTTATTCTTCATTACCTTATTAATAATTGGAAATGTTATTTTAAGAATTGTTTATGAATCAATGATGGTTATTTATAAAATCTATGTTAATTTGAATGAAATTAATAAAAAGATTAAGTAGTTTTAAGTTTAGGTGGCTGTTGGGCCACTTTTTTATTGTCTTATCATTCCTTGTAAACTATGAATAGCATTTTTTTCGATGCGGGAAACTTGGGCTTGACTAATATTTAGGGTACTAGCAATTTCTGATTGAGTTTTACCAATCATATAACGACTTTCTAAAACAATTCTTTCTCTAGCTTTTAGATTTAAGAGGGCTTTTTTTAGAGTGATTAAATAGTCACGGTCTTCACTTAATTTAGTGGTATCCGCGATTTTGTCACAAAGATAAATAGTATCACCACCATCATTATAAATCGGTTCAAAAATGCTTACGGGAGTTACAAGAGAATCTAAGGCCCCTCGTATTTCATAAAGACTTAAACCTAGAATTGTACTGATTTCTTCCCAGGTTGGCTCTCTATTATTTTCCTGCAAAAACTCTTCTTTACATTTTAATACTTTATAAGCATTATCTTTGATTCCACGACTAATTCTAAGTGAGGTATTATCTCTAATATAACGTTTAATTTCACCAGTTATTAAGGGAACCGCATAAGTAGAAAATAAGCAGTTGTAACTCATATCAAAATTATCAACAGCTTTAATTAAGCCCACACACCCTATTTGAAAGAGATCATCAACACTATATTTATCTTTATTAAACCTTTGTAAAATGGATAAAACGAGTCGTAAGTTTCCATTAATTATATCTTCTTTGGCCGTGGCATCGCCATTTTTATATTTTTTAAACAGTTCCTGCATTTGTGCATTTGTTAAAGTTTTTAATTCATTTGTATTAATTCCTGTAATATCTACTTTATATTTTCCCATATTTTGCTCCTATTTATTTATGGGACAATATATTTCTTTTTATTCATTTTTGGGGTTGTTTTTCTGATTTTACGACTTTTTATTGATTTTAAAAGCTTTTAAGTGAAAAGATTGCCAAGAAAAAAAGGCTCTGTTAGCCTTCAATATCATCTATGTCAATTAGTGGATAAATATCAATTCCTACTTCTTCATAAGGATGTACTTCTTTTATTTTTCGAATTAGGGGTTTTACTTCTTCTATATTACAAATCACTTCTAGGCGGTCTTCATCAGTAATTGTTAATTCCTCTTTTTTGCCTAAAAATGGGTTCGCATTAGCACTTGGCTTGAAGGTTGATTTACCTCTTAGTATTGTTGTACAGTTGGTATAATTGCCAATAACTCCAACAGTTTTAAAGGCATCATTTAAGGATGCAAATACTTCTTTGGTATGACTTACTGGTATCATTACGACAACTTTAACCTTTTTTACTTCGATTAACATTTTTTAACCTTCTTTCTATTATTTTGGTAACACTTTTAACATCTAGTTTTAAAGATTCTATTAATTCTTCTCTCTTACCTTGTTTAATAAATTCATCAGGAATAGCCAAATTATCAAAAGTATTGGTATAGCCATTTTCTAAAAGATAAGAACTTATCATACTGCCAAGACTGCCAATTTTAGAGGCCTCTTCATAAACAAAAACAGGCAAATTTTCTGTTACTATTTCTTTTAAAACGTGATAATCTAATGGCTTAATAAATCTAGCATTAACTACTTTAAGGTAAATATTTTTTTGGCGGAGAGCTTCTTGAATAAGAAGAGCATTGCTAAGAAAATCACCGTAACTAATTATATAACCATCTGCTGCTATTCTTTCAGGATAAGAAATTATAGGCCAAGTGCCAATCTTTATAGAATGGCTTTTTTTGGGTATGCTTGCATCAATGCTAGCTTTTGAGTAGCGAATAGCAACTGGTAAAGGCGTATTAAAAGCTGTATAAAGCATATTGCTTGCTTCCTCGGCATCAGCGGGAGCCATAATTATCATATTAGGAATAGAGCTTAAAAAAGATATATCATAAATGCCTTGATGTGTCTCTCCATCTTCACCAACAATACCTGCCCTATCAATACCTATAACTACATTACCACTCATTCTAGCTATATCTTGTTGTATTTCATCATAACCACGTTGTAAAAAGGTCGAATAAATAGAAACAAAAGGCTTTAAATTTTCTAAACTCATAGCGTTAGCTAGGACAAGAGCGTGTTCTTCTGCTATACCGACATCAATAAATCGACTTGGGAATGCTTCTTTAAACTTATTTAATTTACTGCCATTAGCCATAGCGGGAGTAATAGCAATAATTTTTTCATCATTAGAAGCAAGCTTAATTAAAGAATCAGTTATTACTTCACTCCAACTCTTTTTGCCATCGCTAATCTTTTTAACTTTACCGGTTGAAATATCAAAAGGACTAATACCATGCCAGATGCCTTCAATATCTTCTTCGGCATATTTATACCCACGGCCTTTTTGGGTAATTACGTGTAATAATACTGGTTGTGTTTCGTTTGCGGCCATTTTTAAGTATTTATCTAGTTCAACAAAATCATGACCATTAATAGGGCCATAATAATTTAGGCCAAATTCTTCAAATAAATACCCTTCTTTCATATAAATTTTTTTAAATGATTCTTTCAAATATTTAACTAATTTATATGTGTATTTTCCAACAATTGGTATAGAATTTAAAATGCTTTTAGTTTCTTGCATCGTTTTATGATACTTTTTGGTACTTCTGATTTTATCTAGAGTGTTATGAATAGCCCCAACATTTTTAGAAATACTCATTTCATTATCATTTAAAATAACTATTAACTTTGTATTAGCATCCCCTATATGATTTAACGCTTCATAGCAAAGACCATTACCAATGGAACCATCCCCTACTACGGCAATAACATTATTAGTTTCTTTTTTCATATCACGAGCTAGAGCAAACCCAAGAGCGGCGGAAAGACTAGTTGAAGAATGACCAGCTTCATAATTATCATAGATAGATTCACTTCTTTTTTGAAAGCCAGATAAGCCATTATATTTACGTAAAGTCTTGAAGTCTTTAGCACGGCCAGTTAAGATTTTATGAACATATGATTGATGACCAACGTCAAAAATAAGTTTATCTTTCGGAATATCAAAATTACGATGAATAGCCATAGTTAATTCTACAATTCCTAAATTTGATGATAAGTGGCCACCGGTTTTAGATATATTTTCAATTAAAAAAGTGCGAATTTCTTTACTTAAGTTTTCTAACTCTGGATATGTTAAGTCCTTTAAAAATCCTGGATTCTCTAAGTCCTCCAAGTTTATTTTATTCATACATAATCACCTCAAAATGCGTATAAATATCATACCAAAGAAAAAGATTACTTTCTAGACTAAGTAATCAATTTCCTTCATATGTTTTATCAAATTTCTTTAAAATAAAGGCAGTGATGTTATTTAATTTATCAAAAACCCAAATACTACATATAGCAAAAACAGTATACAATAAAATGGTTTTAAAGTTGATTTGAGATAAGTAGAAGAAGGCGCTTTGATATAAGATAACATAAATAAAGATGCTAAGAAGAACAAAGTATAATAGACCTCGGAACCAATTGAATGGTCTAGACATACGGAATAAATTAATAAAACCGGTTGTTGAGGTCATGATAACAATTAAAGTTGATGTTAAGTCGCTATCTAAATTAAAGGCTTCTTTGAAAAGGGTGATCATTACAACATTAAAGACTACTGTTAGTGCTGGAGGAATACTTTTACCAACGACTTTTAACATGAAGTTACCTTTAACCAAATCAGTATTAGGTTCTAAGGCTAAGAAGAAGGAAGGTACACTAATAGTACAAGTAGTGATTAGACTTAATTGGATAGGTAGATAAAAATATTCACTCTTTATAAAGATACAAATTATTACAAGGATGGAAGTAAAAATGGTTTTAATCAATAAAAGCGAAGCTGAGCGTTCAACATTATTGATGGTTCTTCTTCCTTCGGCAACAACTTTAGGCATTGATGCAAAATTCGAGTCTAATAAAACTAATTGACTGACGTTTTTGGCAGCATCAGCACCACTAGCCATGGCAATTGAACAGTCAGCACATTTAAGCGCTAAAACATCGTTTACACCATCACCAGTCATGGCAACTGTATGACCATTACTTTTTAGGGCATTTATTAATAATTTTTTCTGCTCCGGAGTTACGCGGCCAAAGATATCATATTTTTCAACCATTTCTTTAGCATTGTCTTCATTTATTAATCTGGCATCCACGCCGTTAGCACTTATAAGTCCAGCTCTTTTAGCAATAGATGTAACTGTTTCAAAATTATCACCACTTATTATTTTTACGCGCACATTTTGATCTTGAAAATATTTTAAAGTGGCAGGTGCTTCTTTTCTAATTTCATCTTGAATAATAATAAAACCTAAAACTTCTAGATTTTCTAAAGAACCAATGGTTTCATTATTTTTAGCAAGAACAATAGTACGGTAATCTTGATATTTAGTTAGTATTTTTTGATATTTAGAAACATTGTCTTTTAAAACAAATTCAGGGGCACCTAAATAAACGGTACCATAATCCTTAAAACAAACGGCACTATATTTTCTAGCTGAGGAAAATTCTTTTACTTCTAAAACTTCCATGGTATCTTTTTTAGGACATTTTTCTTTGATGGCCGCTAAGGTTTGATTAACGCTTGAAAAAGCATAAACCATATTGCTTAATACTTCATTAATTTTATCTGGATTATTTTTAGTAGCAAAAATGAAATCAAGCATTTCCATTTTACCAGTGGTTATAGTGCCAGTTTTATCTAGGCAAATAACATCAACTCGTGCTAAAGTTTCAATACAATAAAGTTGTTGAACTAGGACGTTATATTTACTAAGACGCATAATGCTTACCGCCATAACGGAACTAGTTAGAAGAAGTAATCCTTCGGGAATCATCCCTATTAAGGCACCGACAGTGTTTAAAATTGAGGCCGTAATATCATAATTGGTAACAATTAGTTGATTAGTTAATAATAAAGCACCAACTGGAATAATAACAATTGATAAAAATTTTAATAATCCTTCAAAAGAGTTCATAATAACTGAATTGGCTTTTTTATCATATTTAGCTTCTTTACTGATTTTAGCAATATAATTATCAGCACCTATATGCTCTACTTTTGCATAGCAACTACCACTGATGATAAAAGAACCAGATAAAATCATATCCCCTTTTTTCTTATTTATAGCTTTAGATTCCCCAGTAATAAAGGATTCATTTACTTCAACATTACCTTCTAAGATAATAGAATCAACAACCACTTGATTACCACTGTCGAATTTTAAAATATCATCTAGAACGATTTCATCAAGACCTAGACTTTGTTCTTGATGATCTCTAATAGCAGTTACTTTAGCCGCAGATATAACGGATAATTTATCAATGATTTTCTTAGATATTACCTCTTGGATGATACTTATAATACTATTGAAAATAATAACACCCATAAATAGGCAGTTTTTTAAGGCATCTATTATTTGATGGCCATAAATACCAGCCCCAATGATAGCACCACCTAAAAGAAGATTGATAAAATTAAAGTAAGTGCAAAAATTATCAATGATTATTTGCTTTATTGTTTTAGTTGGCGGAACGTCATTATAATTTACTAAGTTATCATTTTTCCTAGCAAGGACTTGTTCTTCGCTTAGCCCCTCTTTATAATTAGGGTTATATCTTTCCATAACATCACATACTTTCTATTCTTTACATTTAAACATTGGTGGTCAAATAAACTATTTTTTTCTAATTGTAATCTTATCTTCATTAGTTAAATGACCAAGTAATAAGCTTGAATTAACATCATGAAGACGCATATTTTTTCTAACACTTTCTTCTTTATAGTTAGCATAACAATATTTGCAGAAATGGCTGCAAGAATTAAAGGCACCAATATCAACAATATTAACACAATTACAAAGGTGTTCTTTACGGGCTTTCCAATTAGGGTATTTATGACCGGTTAACATATAAGCTAGTTCATGAGATAGGCATTCTTCTTCATCAAAACCATATTCGGCTAAATTTCTTGCTTCATAACAAGTATGCACGCGAATGTTATGAGCATGGGCTACTTTAGAAATATTGGTTCCTAAGTTTTGATAATCAGCTTCACTAAAGGGACGAAAATGAATGGCTGCTTCATTCTTGCGAACATTTTTATAATCATCAATAAAAGAAATAATAATTTTATCAATATAGCCGTCAAGAAGCTCGCAAATTCTCGTAATGGCCTTAATATGATAATCAACTGGATAGTCATCACTAAAAAAAATGGGGTCATAGCGAACATAAACATGGTCTTTACCAAAAATCTTACTAATCTTTTTAATATTTTCTATGGTCTGGGTTTTATTAGGAACTACCGGTTCAATATCCTTTTTATAACCAGTTAAAGTCACGTGAAATAAAATTGGTTTCTCAATCTTATCTAAATAAGGAATTATAGGTTTGGGATTTTTAGTACAAAATACTAAGGCTTCAACATCAGTGAAATATATTCTACTGACTTGGGTTTCATTAAAGGGATTGCGAACATCGACAAAACCTTCTTGATAGCGTTTTAAAAACCATGGTGTATAAAAGGCCACTATATCAGTACGACCACTTACATTCAGTATCATAAAAATCCTTTCTTTGGTTATTTTTTATAATTTCTTGTTGTATCTTTATTTAAGATATCGTCATAAAGGTTAAAGGTATGTTCTGGACCTTGAGCGTTTTTGACGATTTGATAATCTTTAATTCTATCATTTTCTTGAAGAAATTTTAGGGCCTGTTCTAAACCATTGTCTTCGCAAAAGTCACCAATGGCCAAGGAAAAATCATCAACACCTCTTCTGGGGTCAAAAGATTCTATATGAATTTGACACTCGACATTTAAAGCTTTGGCTTCCTTGTTAATTCTAACTAATTCAGCGTATTGCTTTTCATTAATGAAAGCCGGAATATTACCGCTAAGAACAAAAGTTGGCGTAGTCATAGTTGGTGTTGGAGGAAGATTAAATAAACACAAAGCAATATAATTAGAATCAAACGATGGCAAAATTTCCGTTGGCAATTTATCTGTTGGATCGACATTAAAAATGTTAGCAATTATTTCTAATTCAGTATAGGCATGGTGGCCTAAACCATCAAGGTCATGGCCATTAATATCCGGGGCTTTCTCGTTATATACAGCAATTGTTTTCAAAGGAGTAATAATAATGGTTGCCCCTAATCCAGTCGTGCCATCCCTACTAGTGAAATAGGCATTTTCTGGTTGAAAAAACTCTGAAAGATTCAATCTTTTCATTAATTGTTTTCCTCTAAATATTTTTTTACTTCTTCTAAATCATCTAAGTGATGTTTAGTATGACCAATAATTTGATAGTCTTCATGACCTTTACCTAAAATAAGGAGAACATCACCAGTATTTAACATATCCAATCCTTTTTTAATGGCCGTTTTACGATCAGGTTCAACCTCATAATTATCTTTTTTGACACCTGCTAATATATCTTCTAATATTTTATTAGGGTCTTCTGTTCTTGGATTATCACTTGTAAAGATGACATAATCACTCAAACGGGAGGCAATTTCTCCCATAATTGGGCGTTTTAGAGGATCACGATCACCACCGCAGCCAACGATGGTAATAATGCGGCCCTTTTTATTTTCTAAAAAGGAAGTAATGATTTTTTCAACAGCATCTGGTGTATGCGCATAATCAATAACGGCATAAGCATTTTTAACTTTAATTTGTTCGCAACGGCCACGAGGTGCATAAATATCCTTAGTTATATTAATAATATCTGGAATACTTATTCCTAAAATGTTTAGAAGGCCTAAAGCAGTAAGATAATTATATACATTATATTTACATTTTAAGTTAGTTTCGACGCTATAATCTTTGTCAGCTCTAAAATTAATTAAAGTTCCTCTATCAGTTTCTTCATAACTAATAATCTTATAATCACTACCTGTATAGCCTAAAGTTTTATAGTTTTTAGTTTCAAAGTATTTAGCATAAGCATCGTCATTATTAACAATAATAGTTCCTTTTAATTGATCTAATATTAACATTTTGGCGTGTAAATAATTTTCCATGGTCTTATGAAAATCAAGATGGTCTTCGGTTAAATTAGAGAAAGCTAAGGCTGTAAATTCTAGACCTTCAATACGTTTTTCTACTAAGGAATGACTAGATACTTCCATAACAAAATACTCACATCCAGCCTCAATTGCTTCAATGATAAGACTATAAACATCTAAGATTTCAGGGGTTGTATTATTAAGTTCTCTTTTTACCCCTGGCATATAAAAACCAATGGTACCCATATAGGCGGCTTTTTTGCCAAGACTTAATAACATTTGATAAGTTAAAAAGCAAGTTGTTGTTTTACCATTAGTACCTGTCATACCAATTAGTTTTATTTTGTTTACTTCTTCTTCATAATTATCTACTAAATATTTTTGCAACCATTCTTTTGTGTTAGGAACAAGCAGCGTTTCTACTGGATAACTACCATGTTCGCAAACAATTTTACTGGCCCCTAGGCTGATAGCCTTAGAAATGAAATCGTGACCATCAACTGTTAAGCCTTTAATGGCAACAAAAGTATCACCTGGTTGTATTTTTCTTGAATCAGTTTTTATTTTTATCATATAAATTCTCCCGTTCTTATCCTTATAATAACACAAGAAAAAAAGAAATAATTATTAAACTACTTCTTTTTGACATTAATTTACTTTATTTTTATTATTTATTAGCAATGTTTTTATAGAATTCGTATCTTTCTTTGGCGTTAGCTATTTGGATATCTAATAAATCTTTGGCTAATTCGTTATCTTTTTTCGTAAGAGCACTATATCTTACTTCATTTTTTAAGAAATTTTCATATTTATTAAAATTTGGTTCTTTAGAATCTATATATAGTTTCTTCTCTTCTGGGATGTAGCGCATTAAGTTGACGTAACCACATTCGACGGCTAGTTTCTCTTCATTTATAGAGTTTGACATACCACCGTGCAAGCCTTGTTCAATACATGGACAGTAGCAAATGATTAAGCTTGGACCTTCATGAGCTTCGGCTTCTTTCATTGTCTTAATGGTTTGCATGAAGTTAGCACCAAAAGAAATACTACCTATATAACAATTTGGATATGACATAGCAATTCTAAATAAGTCTTTTTTAGCTGTCTTTTTACCCATATTGGCAAATTCAGCAACAGCACCAACACGACTTGATTTAGAAGCTTGGCCACCGGTATTAGAATAAACTTCGGTGTCTAATACTAAAATATTAACATTCTCACCACTTGATAAGACATGATCAATACCACCAAAGCCAATATCATAAGCCCAGCCATCGCCACCAACGATGAAGACGCTACGACTTACCATATATGGTAGAACATCTTTTAAATCTTCAGGAATAGTCATCGTTTTTAATTTAGTTACTATTTCTTTAGTTACTTCATAGTTATCTTGATTTTCTAACCATTTAGTTAATAATTCTTTTTCGGCTTCATCAACACAATCTAGGCATTTATTAATAATATCAATAATTCTCTTTTTCGTATTTTTATAAGTTAAGTACATACCATAACCAAATTCAGCATTATCTTCAAATAAGGAGTTAGCCCAAGGAATTAAATATGGGGTTGAAGGAGCAGAACCGCCGTATATTGAAGAACAACCAGTGGCATTAGCAATTACTAATTTTTCACCAAATAATTGACTTAACATTTTTAAATATGGTGTTTCACCACAACCGGCGCAGGCACCGCTAAATTCAAAGCATGGCTTTCTTAGGGAAGCTCCTTTTAAGGTAAATCTATCAAATAGTTCGGGATTATGATGATTTTTAAACATTGCATCAGCATATTCTTGATTCTTGTAAGTTGCTTTACCAAATTCTAGAGCTTTTTTGCCCATTTTACCTGGACAAGCATTAATACATAAACCACAAGATGTACAATCGGCTTCACTTACTACAATTTCGTAGTTATATTCAGTATGACCTAAAACTTTAAGACCCGTATCATCTTTAGCTTCTGTTATTATTGGTCTTATAACAGCATGAGGACAGACAGTTGCACACATACCACACTGAATGCAATTTTCACGATGCCAAATAGGAACTTGGGTGGCTATTTTACGTTTTTCGCTACTAGCTAAGCCACAAGGGAAAATGCCATTTTTAAAAGGCATCAGATCAGAAACTTTTAATGAATCCCCTTCTCTATTATTAATCTTTGTAAAAATTGAATCATGTGATGCAGGTTCTGCTTGTAATTTAAATTTACCTTGTACTAAAGTAACACTCTTAACCGCAGTACTTAATGAATTAATATTAGCATTAATGATATCATCGCCTTTAGTAGCAAATTTCTTCTTAATAGATTCTTTAATATAATTTTCAGCATCATTAAAACCAAGAAGTTTTAAAATAACAATTTCCATTATCTTGCTTATTTTGCCTTTAATCCCATTTTCTAAGGCTATTTTATCAGCATCGATTAAAAGAACTTTTAAGTTTTTAGCGTTGATAGCTTCTTTAGCTTTATTAGGTAGAATGTCATCTAATTCTATACTCTTTTTATTCGTATTTATTAAACAAATACCATTTTCACAAACATTAGAAAACATATCAAAGTTTTTTAAATAAGCATCTTTAGTTATTACTAGAAGAGATGGCTTAGTTACGTAAAAAGGAGCATTGATACTTTCTTTAGAAACACGTAAATTTGATACCGTTACACCTCCAGATTTTTTGCTGTCATATTGGAAATAACCTTGAACATTTAAGCTTTCTTTTTCACCTAGATAATGCATTATATCTTTAGATGTTGATACCATACCATCAGAGCCATAACCATAAATAAGAATTTCTTTATCACAAACACAGATATCCATTTCAACTGGTTCTAAACTTAAATTTGTAACATCATCAAAAATACCAATTGTAAAATTATTTTTCAAGTTAGTTGTAAGCATTTTATAAACGCCGGCTATATCACTTGGCGTGGTATTTTTACTAGACAAACCGTAACGGCCGCCAACAATTTTAATATCCGTATCATTTAAGGCTGCTAAGACATCTAAGTACAGTGGTTCACCAATACTACCCGATTCTTTAGTTCGATCTAAAACAGCAATATTTTTTACTGTTTTTGGTAAGACTTCTTTTAGGTATTTGCTACTAAATGGTCGGTATAAATGGACTTCGACTAAGCCATAAATTGCATTATTTTTATTTAATTCATCTATGGTTAATTTAATCGTGTCGCAAACGCTTCCCATGGCAACAATAACATGAGTAGCATTGTTGGCGCCATAGTAGTTAAAAGGCGCATAAGACGTATTCATGATTTCATTAATTTTTTGCATATAGTTATTTACAATGTCGGGAACAGCATCATAATCTTTATTGCGAGCTTCCACCGACTGAAAGTAAATGTCTTCGTTTTCAGCCATGCCACGTTGATAATTAAAACCAACATTTAAGGCTTTATTTTTAAATTCTTTTACTTTATCATAATTAATTAATTTCAATAATTCAATGTCGGGTAATTCTTCTATACTATTTAATTCATGACTAGTTCGAAAGCCATCAAAAAAATGTAAAAAAGGAACGCTGGCTTCAATTGCGGCAAGATGAGCAACGGCCGCTAAGTTTTGGGCATCATAAACATTAGTTGATGCTAGCATGGCAAAACCTGTTTGACGGGTTGCATAAATATCACTGTGATCGCCAAAGATAGATAAGGCGTGGGTAGCAACGGTTCTAGCAGCAACATGAATAACACCCGGTAGACCCTCACCTGCTATTTTGTACATATTAGGTATCATTAAAAGCAAGCCTTGACTAGCAGTAAAAGTAGTAGCTAGGGAACCACTTATAAGAGCTCCGTGCATAGCGCCGGCGGCGCCAGCTTCGCTTTGCATTTCAACGACCTCAACCGCTTCGTTAAATAAATTTTTCTTCTTTAATTTTAAATTATCTATATTACTAGCCATAGGACTAGATGGTGTAATCGGATAAATACTAGCAATTTCTGTAAACAAATTAGCAATGTTACTACATGCTGTATTTCCGTCAACTATTTTCTTCATTTTTAACCTCTTTCTATTTTAATTATATATCAAAATTTACTTGCTTGGCAATGAAACTTCACTAGTTTTACAATGAAAAAAATCTCTTAACGAGATTTCAAAGTTTATTACTTAATATCTTTTTTACTAAATAGAATAATACCAACTATATTAGTAATTATAATGAAAATAATTGTATAAAGAAAAGCCCATTTATAATATACAAATTCAGCATTTATAAGACCTAGAAGTTGATTAAATGGTGTTATTATCATAGCTAAATCAAAGGCAACTTGGTTTAAACTTCCCATTTCTACTTTCATCATAATATTACTTAAAAAACTACTACTAATGCCGATGGAAAGAAAAGATAGAATAAAATTCAGGATAAGGTTAGCGGTTCTATCTGTTATTAGCATAGAAAAAAGATTAATAATTGAGGCATAAAAGATAGTTAGGAATAAAATATCATTTAACATGAAGATTAATTTGTTCCAAGATAATAAGGTGGCATGAAAAAATTTGGCAAAGAAAAGAACAACTAAAACATAGCTAAGAAAATAGATAATACCAACTAATATTAAAAGAAAAAGATTAGAAAAGTATATTTTGAGACGGCTTTGGCCACTAATTAATTTATTCCGGATTGTTCCAAATGAGTAATCGGTTCCTATAAACAGGCATCCGAATAAAATGAGAGCAAACAAGTTATATGCGGCTATAAATAACAAGGTTTCCGTAGCATCAATGCTGGTGGTAGTAGCGCAACCTGGACATGATGCCGTATATAAAAATCCCCAGCCACAAAAACATAACATGAACAAAATTAAATAAAATAATTTGTTTTTGCTTAAACGCATTAAATCAGCTTTGATTAAGTTAAACATTTTGGCCTCCAGTTAACTTTAAGAAATAATCTTCTAAGGTTTCGACATTTTTAGTAATATCTAAGACTTCACAACCATTTTTATCTAGTTCAACTACCAATTTAGTAAGATTGATTTTTTGATAAATTTTAAATAATTCTTTTTCCTTTTCATATTTTATTTTATTATCTTGACAATATTTAGCAAATATTCTAGGTTTATTTACCTTTATTAACCAACATTTATTTAAGCTTTTTATTAAGTCTTTCTTAGAAATTTCTTTAATCATTTTCCCCTTTTCAACGACACCATAAGTTGTGGCAATTTTAGATAGTTCATCAAGATAATGGCTGGATATAATTATAGTAAGGCCATATTCTTTATTTAAAGCTAATAAAAGGCTTCTTAACTCTATAATACCTTCAGGATCTAAACCGTTGGTTGGTTCATCTAAAAGAATTATTTTAGGGTTACCAACTAAAGCCATGGCAATACCTAATCGTTGCTTCATTCCTAGAGAATAATGTTCTACTTTTTGGGTAGTATTTTCCAAATTAACCAATTTCAATAATTTTAGACTGTCATTATAATTAGTTAAACCAAGAATTTTGCTTTGCATGATTAAATTTTCTTGGGCTGTCATGTCGGCATATAATGATACATTTTCTATAATTGCACTCATTTTATTTCTAACCAAAGTAATGTCTTTACTTTTGCTATCAATGCCATTTATTATGTAGTGACCAGCATTTAAATTTTGTAAGCCACAAATAGTTCGCATAAAAGTGGTTTTGCCCGCACCGTTACGGCCGATTAACCCATAAATTGAGCCTTCGGGAACATTAATATTAAAGTCGTTTAAGGCTGTAATTTTACCATATTTTTTTGTTAGGTTTTGTCCTACTAAGATATCCATATATTCACCTATTCTATTCTTAAACTTAATTATAATGTTTGATTTGCAAATAGTCAATTAGTCAATTTAAAAACGCCATGTTTAATTAAGACGTTTTTTCTCTTTTTTAGCGGCTTTGATGTCTTTTAACTTATTTTTCATCAGTTCTACATTTTCTTTTGTGTAACCAACTAGAATGTTTTCATTTTTCTTAATAATAGTATTTAAAACTTCATTGAACATTTCTTGTCTTTCTTTAGTATAAGGTAAAGTATTAATTAATATTTTATATTTTCCTTCGGTAGTTAAACACATTAAAATACGATTAGTTTTAATACCACGATTTCTTTGAATAGTTTCATAAAGCCACATAATATCATCATAGTATACTACATCAAGAGTTCCAGATAATAAAAGCATAAATTTATCAGTTAAGTATAGATTGAATTTGGCATAATAGAAAGCATTTTTGGCCAAGGTTTCTTTATCAATTAAAGCGATTTGTTCTTTGGACATTTTCTTTAAATTTTTATTAAAGCGAAGGTGGTATACGGTGCCACTAATTAGGCAAACAAGAAAAACAAGTAAGCTGATGCAACCTATAAAATGTTGGAAAAAGCCAATATCTGCATTTTCACTGGTTAAATCTAGGGCAACATTTCCTAAATATGTTTCATAATCTGCTAAAGTAAGATTCTCGTCTTCCCAAGCTTCTTTTAAAACTTCGATGGCTAAATTTTTGACTTCTTTTGGTACACTAGCGGTTATCCCTACTAATTTTTCACTACGATTATCATAGAGACTAGTATCTTGTAAACGTTTAAAATCATCATTACTCATATAAGCAACGTATAATAAATTACCATCGTTAATAAAATAATAAGCATTTTCAGTATCATTACTAGCAAAAATGGTTGGAATTGAGGCTGAATTAACATAAGCCAAAACATTTTCTTCGTTATTTTGTTTAACAATTACATCATTTAAGCTGGGCATATCTTTATAGGCGTTTTTTTCTACTACATCCGCCCAAATAAAACAAAGAATAGCTAATACTAGAGCCAAAAGACCGAACAAAATCTGTAAATTAGCCTTCTTTTGACAATCATTAATTACTGGATTTTGGAATTTTTTCATATAAATCACTCTCACTAAGCATATTCTATCAAATTAGTTTTATTCTTACAATTATCTTTTAAAGTATTTAATAGTAAATGTCGTTCCTTCTTCTATTTTGGAATTAACGCTTATCTTACCATTGTCTTTTTCAATAATACTTTTGGCTAATGATAAGCCTATACCAAAGCTATCTTTATTACTACTTTTGCCTCGGTAAAAGCGTCGAAAAATATGCGAAATGTCTTCTTTACTGATACCAGAACCAGTATCTATTATTATAATCTCAGTATATAATTTATTTTCTTTAGCTACTATTTTTACTTCACTACAAGGTTGTGAGTGTTCAACACTATTTTTAACTATATTGGTTATGGCTTCTACTTCCCAGTTATAGTCACAAAGAAGAAGGATATTAGTATCTTCATATTTAATAGTAACATTCTTTAAATCACATAGAGGTTCTAAATTAAGAATAACCTGGTTTATTATATTATCTAATTTATTAGAATTAATATTAAAATTAACAGCATTGACATCGAAACTAGACAACTTTAATAAATTTTTTATTAGGAAATTAAGGCGATTAATCTCTTTTTTTACCTGAACAATTTGTTGATATTCTTTATTTTGATGCTTTAGTGATAACAGAATATTATCTAAACTGATGGTAATGGCCGCTAGTGGGGTTTTAATTTGATGAGAAATATCCTCTAGCGATTTTTTTAGTTCTTTTTTATCTTGCTCTTCTCTTAAGGCTAATTCTCGTAAGTTAATGGCACTTTTATAAATTTCATTTTGTAAAATAGAAATATTATCTTCTTTGTTCTCACTAATCGAATAAGAATAATCACCATTATTGATATGGGACAAAATATTAGTTAGTTTTTTAATTCGACTATTGGTTATAAGTGTATTAAGATAATTAAGTAGGATAATAAGGATAACGCCAAAAAGGAAAAAAAAGATAATTTTTAAAATCGTTTCCTTTCCTATTTTATTTAAATTAGACATTATAGGCGTATCATCATTTAAAAGGCCATATTTTTGCATTTCTTTATTTAATGGCTTGTTACTCGAACTATTTAATATTTTGGCTAAATCCTCGCTAGTTACATCAGGATATTGTTCTTGAACGATTGTTAGAATATTGCTAATAGTTGTATTACTCTCTTCCCTAATGGCTTTATATTCATCTAATAAGACCACACCAATTAAGGAAATAAAAGCAAAAATTAGGAAAAGATAAGATGTTATTAATACTTTTTTATTCATCAATTAAATACCCCACATTTTTTATTGTTTTGATAATATCCGTTTTTAATTTGGTTCTAATTCTTTTTAAATACACGGTTAATGTATTATCATTTACGTCATTGCCCGTCCAAGTCCAGATAGCCTCTAAAATATATTCTCTAGTAACCACATGCCCAATATTAATCATTAATAAGTTGAATATTTTATATTCTAAACTGGTTAATTTTACTTCTTCATTATTCTTATAAACTTTATTTTTAGTTTGATCTAATTTAATATCTTTAGCAGTTATAATGTTGTTAGAGCCAATTATTCTTCTTGCTCGCGCTAAGAGTTCTCTAATAGAAAATGGTTTTACTAAATAATCAGAGGCCCCTAAATCAAGACCATAAACGATGTCATCTTCACTACTTCTAGCGGTCAAGAAAATGGTAGGAATATTTTTATCTTTTATTTCATTTAAATAAAAATTAAAGCCGTTACCATCTGGTAAATTGACATCCAAAATAATTAAATTGACTAAGGATACTTCGAGTATTTTAGAGCACGCCTCTAAATTGTCAGCACTCAAAACTTGATAATTTTCTTGTTTAAAAGCCATTTTAATATTCTCTCTTATTATTTTGTCATCTTCTACTATTAATATTTGCATATAAACCTCAAACTAATTATATTTTATACTATTTATTATTTTTGACAAGCTTTATTAAATATTTTCATTTTTTATTGTTTCTACTAAGTTTTTGATGTCAGTCTTTTTAAGAGAATAGTGCATTAAAAGATTAATAAAGATAAAGACGACGATGTTACTTATTATAATAGCTTTTAATGGTAATTCGTATACATCAACTAAACCAGCACTTAGAGTAGCAAATAGAATTAGTGACAATAAGATTCCTAATGGTATACCAATTACTAAGGCTTTGAAGCAATAAAAGAAGCCTTCTAAAAATATCATATTTCTAAATTCTTTATTAGTCATACCAATACTCTTTAGAGTAGCAAATTCAGACTTTCGTAAGTTAAAGGCCGTAGTTATAGTATTAAAGATGTTAGTTATGCCAATTAGGATAACCATAGTAATGAAGCCATAAAGGAAAATAGCTACTAATAAATATTCATTTTTTTGTTTTTTATAAGTTTGATAATAATTATATACATCCATTTTAACATCTGCTGTATTATAGTTTAATTCATTTATTTCTTTAGCAAATTCATTAGGATTTTCGGCATCGACGTACATAGTATAATATTTTTCCTCAGAATCATTGATATTATTGATAAATTCATTTCGAACAATGGCAAAACCAATGCTGTCAAACTTGTCGGTTAGACCAAATGGCTTAGATGTTACAATTCTCTCAATAGTTAAAGGAGTTGTTTTAAGACAAGTAAAGGTTCTTTCTTTTAGCCAATCACTTAGACAGCCATTTATGGTTTTAGTATCTTTTAAATCATAGAAATCATAATTAACATATTCGTTTTTTTGCTCACCATAAACAAGCTTACGATGACGATTAATAACTAAAGCTTTATCTTTTACTTCATCATATTTTAAATTTAAATCTTTAATATATTTTAGATATTCTTCTTCATCAACACCAACTAGTCTAATAATATTACGATCTTCATTGTTATATTTAATGTTATTCTCTGATAATTTTAAGTCTTGGCTATAAAAATTAATTTCTTGAAGAATAGAATATCTATTAATCCCCTTTAGTTCAGTTAATTTTTTTAAAATATCATCATTTTTAGTTTTAATCGAAACGGCAATATTATAATCAAGTTTAGTGCTGTCTAATTCGTGAAAAACAGTAGTCATAAAGTATGATAAACCAATGTATGCTGTAATACAAACGACGATTGATATAACGGTAGTGCGGTATTTACTTTTATTGCGTTTACCACTCTTATAAGCAATGGCCCCACCAACACCAAATAATTTTTTAATAAACTTAGGGCACGTTAATTTTGGCTCTTTATTTTTAACAAAATTAGTATTTCTAATGGAATTAATTGGGGTAGTACGACTAGCTACAATAGCACTTTTTAGAGAAGATAAGAAAATAGTTAAAAAACTTAAAATAAGGGATATGGTAATACCTGCTAAAGATATTTTAAAAGCAAAACTCATCGCAAAATCACCATCTGATAATAATTGATTAGAAATGATTGTTAAAATATAAGCTCCCAAGATGCCGGCTAAGATGCCAAGAGGAAGACCTATAATAGCTAGAAGAAAAGCTTCATAAAAAACAGTAGCTTTAATTTGTTTACTTGTGGCGCCAATACTTTTTAGCATCCCATATTCTCGTACTTTTTCCGTAATAGAAATATTAAAACTATTTCTAATACAGAAAACAGAAACCCCAATAATAATTAAAACAATAACAAAAGCAGTGTAATATAAGCTAACGAGAGAACTATCATTTAAAGAAAAAGTTTCTAAATCAATTAAATCACTATGTTCTTCAAATTTATAGATAGCATTATTGAAATTTTTTTCTTCCTCTCTGGTTAAAGCCCCAGCATTAGAATATCTTTTTTTGAAAGCAACAGTATCAATACCAAGTAAATTAGCTATGGCTGAATAACGATTTTTTAGACCATTTTTAGTTAATTTAACATGAATGTCGACGTCGTTTTCAACAATGATACTTTCACGACAGGTAATAAAAGTATAACCGGGTGCAGTATAATCTTCGATGAATTCACTTGGCCTTTCAATATAGCCAACTACGGTATATTCTTTGGTATATTCGGGAGTAAAAGTTTCTTCATTTGATAAGTAGCCCGTACTTTGTGTTAGTTCATAATCATCAGATGTACGTTTACCAATTTCAAAGGTATATTTATTACCAATTTGGTAGTCATTAACACCGCCATTGGTTTTTAAGTGGTTACTCAATACGATTTCATTTTCTGTTTCTGGAAGACGGCCAGCTACTAAAGTGAAATCAAGTTTAGATAAATCTTCCCTACCTACGCTTACTAAGTGGCCATAAGGTTTATAAAGATTATCACTTTTGGCTAATTTAATATAACCAAGATTTTCTATAAGATAGTATTCTTTTATATTACGATTATGTGCAAAATATTTAATATCATCTATGGGTACATTATAAAAACTATACTCCATTGGGCCTGATTTTTTTAATTCTCGTATAAGAAGGCCGTTTTGAAGGCTGGAAATTAAAGTGAATAATCCAACAATAAGAGAAACTGCTAAGGCAATACCAATAATGGTAACTGTGCTTCTTTTTTTATTTAAAGCAAGATTTTTTTTCGTAAAGTTTTGCAATATTTTCATTCTTACGCCTCATTTACTATTTTACCATCACGTAATTCGATTACACGGTCAGCGATTTTAGCCAATTCTAGGTTATGGGTTATCATGATAATTGTTTGCTTTAATTCTTTATTTGATTTACGAAGAAGGGATGCAATTTCATCACTTGCTTTAGAATCTAAGTTACCGGTTGGTTCATCAGCTAGAATTATGGTAGGTTTAGTTATTAAGGCTCGTAATATGGCAACTCTTTGTTGTTGGCCGCCACTTAATTCATTGGGCAATTGATTAATTTGCTTAGTAAGATTTAGCTCTACTAATAATTTTTGTAATTCATCTTCATTTACTTCTCTTTTATCTAATTCTAGTGGCAATGAAATATTTTCTTTGACATTAAGAATAGGAATTAAGTTATAAAATTGATAGATGATACCGACTTGTCTTCTTCTAAAGATGGCTAATTCATCGTTACTAAGTTTATAAATGTCTTCACCATTAACGAATACTTTCCCAGATGTTGGCCTATCAACGCCGCCAATTAGATGAAGAAGCGTTGATTTACCAGAACCAGATGAACCAATTATGGCAACAAATTCTCCTTTTTCAACGGAAAATGATACGTCATCTAGGGCCACGACACAATTTTCTTTAGTTCCATATTTTTTAGTTAAATGTTCTACTTTTAATATTTCCATATAAATTCCTCATTTCATGATTTAACTTTATCAACTCTAAATGACTAATAAGTGACTTTAGTAAAATAATAATAGATAAATTTTTTATTACTTTACTCAAATTATCAAAAAAACTGAAGTCAATTTTTATTAACCTCAGTTTTTTAAACGACTATTATATTATTTTAACATTAACTTTCCATACGGTATTTGTTAATTAATTCCATTGTAACACGGCTAGCTAGTTCATTGGTACCAATTTCTTTTACTTTTAAAGCGTCATTTTCCTTATACAATTCTTTGACGATTAAATTTTCGGTATCCATGATATCTTTTTGCATGTCATATTGTGCTAGTAAAACATATATTTTTTCATTTAATTTTATTTTTTCTAAAACATAATATGTTGTTTCGTTATCTAATTTTATTATTCTATCTTTCATTTTGCCAACCCATTTCTAACCTAGTGTTTTTGATTGTAATATTTCATCAACAACTTCTTTTGGAAACCAAGCATATCCTTTACCATTTGCTTGTTTAAAGTGACACCATACTTTGCCCATACTATCTGTTACGCTTCGATCATAGACAGCATTTTTACCAGCGGATGTAATTAATCTTACAGCTTCATCAGATTCTAAGCCCGATGCCGCATAACCCTTGGCAATTTCACTTAAATCATAAGTTTGACCATTAATGAATTCGGTTGCGTTTTCAACAATTTCGCCACTGGCAGGATCGCCGCCACCAACTATACCAGTTAGTTTAGTAGAGCTATCTACGTCGCCTAATGAGTTGTCGCCACCACCAGCAGTTATTCCACCATTGCCAGTGCCGGCACCGGTTGAGCCACCAGTTGAACCACCGTCACCACCACTAGAACCGCCACTTGGACGACCAGAGCCACCTTGAGCCGGTGCGGCTGGAGTTCCACCATCTACAACAGCAGAATGTTTACTGAATGAAGCTTTCATATTTTCAAAAACAGTCTTACCTGTAATTAATTCAACAGTATTACCAATTAGATAACCAGCTGCTACTCCATTTATGGCTACTTTAACATATTTATTATTTAAGACATCGCCAATTTTCTTTAATCCGTTTCTTAAGCCTTCTGGAATATGTTTATTTTTATAAATATGATTTTCTATTAACTTAGCAGACATCGCAGTAATGCGGCCATTATTAAACTTTTTATCAATAACTTCAACAATACTAATAGCTGTCTTAACGCCAGCAGCGATTGTTCTTATTGTACCAACACCAGGAACGCATGATAAGGCAAGACCACCCACTAAGCCGCCAGTAAAGGCCGCAATAGTACCTAATAAAGCTTTTTTATTTTTAACTTTCTTTTTTGGCTTTCTAAAATTAGTTAAAGACATAATATTTTGAACTAATTCTTGTTTTAGCTTTTCTAAGTTTTCACATTTTGCAAATTTTTCTGTTTTCGCATTTTTGTGAGTTTTTAAGTACTCATCGACAAAAGCCATTATGGATTCTTTTGTAACATCTTTTCTATTTGCATTTACATATTCAATACCTTTTTTGGTAATTTCATTGTAAACTTCAAGAATATCTTTATTTTTTTCGTATGTATCTTTTAAATTTTGATAATTGCCTATTGAAGAGGTCTTTTCTAATTTAGCTTGTTCGTCTTTGGCCGCTTTCAAATTGCCTTTGGCTTTGCTTACGGCTGCTTCAGCAGCTGGAATAGTGTGCCATTCATACTCATTAATGTGTTTCTGAATCTCCTCTTCTGTTTGATCATCGCCATAAAACAAATTTATACTATCTTCATATAGTTCTATTTGCTCTTTCAAAGTTTCTTGTTCTTTTCCAGTTAAAGTTGCAAATTTGGCTTTGGCCTCGGCTAAGGCTTTTTCACCATCCTCTTTAGACTTTATTACTTTTGAAGGAACATCTTTATAGCTAAAATATGAATACAAAGTTATTTGTTTTATTTCATATTCAGAAATTTGTTTATCATTTTTAGCAATTTCAGCTTCAATAGCCTTACGGTCATCATCTGACAATGCTTCTTTGCCACCAAGCCTATTTCTTAGGACCTCATTTGCTTCACGCAGTTCTTTAATTTTAGCCTCAAGAGCATCAATAGCTTCTTCAGCTTGTTTCTCGGAAGCCTCTTTGTAGGCGGCGATTGGGTCTATAAGTTTTAATTGTTCTTGCTTAGCAGCTTCTAATTCTTTTTCGAATTCAATTATATTATTAAGTACTTCTTTTAACTCGTCTGATGCATCCCCTCTGTCAACGGCTGCTTGAATATCCTTTTTTTGTTGACGCAAAATTTGGCTATCGACAGGTTGAAAATTAAGATTTTTATATTTATCTACCCCGCAAATTTCTGGAAAAGTAGTAGATAAGCTTTCAACTAAATCATGTGTTTTAGAAGCATAAATTTTTGGATCAACTTTGTGATAAGCACGTATCCATATCATAGCCTTCATTTTTACTAATGTATCTCTAGCTTCTGCAAGCTTCTTTTCTGCTGCTTCTAGTTCTTTTTCCTTACTAGATACGTCGTTTCTAACTTTTTCAAGTTCACCTAATGAAGACTTTAATTCTGGATGTTCTTCAATAAACTTATCTAAAGTTTCAATTAAAGCTGCCCTTTCTTCATCAGATACTAAAGACATATTTTTTACTCTTAAAAGCTCGTTTCCTAAAGCATCTAATTCAGCAGCATTAGCTTTTTGTTCATCACTGCCATCAGTTAATGTTGATGACTTTTCATTTCTCTTAGTTATTTCAGCATCTAAAATATCTAAATATACTTTTCTTATGGCTTCGCCATTTTCTTTTATCTCTAATTTAATTTGTTCAATTACACTTTCAGTACTATTTTTCATATAAACCCTCACTATTCAGTTATTTCTTTAGCAACTTTTAAAACTTTTTCTTGAAAAATTGGTAACAATTCCTCAATTAGTTTATCATCAGAAATCAACATAACTTCTTCATTTTGTTCTAAAGCAATATAGTAATTTTCCCCTATTTTTTCTTCATCTAACATTTTATTTACAAATAAATAATGTTTTCCATCTCTATTTAAATCTGTCATTATAATGTAATTTACACCACCAAGTTCAAAAATATTTCCACTAGTCCAATCCATACTAGCCTCCTATCATAATTAATATGATATCATAAAAAGTCCATTTTTGACAGTAATTGTTCGTTTATTTAAATCTTAATTACTGCAAAGATATTTAGTGATGAGCAAAATTTAACAAGTTTTAAAATTTTATAATATCACTTTTTATTTAAAATCAACGCTATTCTAACACAGTTAAGCGATTTTGGCAAATTAAGTTTAATTATATTAAATCATAAATTTTTAACGAATATTTAGGACTTCAATATATTTTTTATTGCCATATTTCCTCATGATTTCAATAAACTTTTGATTTTTCTTAATATGTTCGATTAAGTCTTTATCAATATCCGGTATACTTGCCAATAAGTCCTTCGTTGTATGGCTCTTTAATTGTTTTAATATTTCACGATTATTTTTTTCACTTACAGCTCGTTCTTTAGGATAACCGCCACCCATTTTTTCTTTGAATAAGTTATCAAAAATGTTAGTTAAGGTTATTTCGGCACCCCAACCAAAGTTATAAGCATAAGGAAGGGATACAGCATTGCCAGCATTTATTTGACTAAAAAGATAAGCACTAGTGGCATCGGTTATTAAACCGCAGTAAACATTAGGAAAACTATTTAAAGCCATCATGGCACCTTCGCCCGTACCACAACCAGTAACAACAAAATCTACGGCCCCACTATTTAGCAAGATTGCAGCCATAAGTCCTTCTTCTACATAAGTGATAGGATTATCGTTCTCATCAAACATACCCATATTTATTAATTCATAATTATATTTATCACAAACCTTTTGTAGAGATGATGCTATAACGGCATTTTTACTTGCTTGTGAGTTATCATTTATTAATGCTATTCTCATATTATATTTCTCCTTTAAAATTATCAGTGCCCAAAACACTTTAATTAGATAATATCATAAGTAAAAGAAGATTACTATCATTATTAATTGCTTTTAGACATATCTTATTTTGCTGAATTATTAGTTAATTTACGAGTTAAATTTCTTTTAAATATTTGTAGTTGTAAGCCAAGATAGAAATCAAGATCAGTGTCCGCATTTAATATTGGCTCACTGTTTCCGGGTAATGATGTCTTTTCTAAAACTTCAAAGCGACGGCGAAGGCCTTTATCAATAAAAGGAATAGCGGGAACTTTTAATAAATTATAATGAATATCTTCAGGACTGAATTTTCCAATTTGCAAGGCATATAAGTTTTCTACTAGTGAGTCTATATTTCTTTTACAAGCATAAACATACAAATTTAAGATTTCTACACCAATAATATCTAATACAAACATGATGTCTAAAGCCTCGGAATAGCCCCTATTTAATAAATCAAAAAGAAGACAAGCTACTTCTGGCAAGCCGTCAGCTAAATACATAATAAAATATGTGTCATAATACATAAACAATTCTTCCTTTTGCGCTTTATTTTACCATATAAGAGCGATTATTTCACTTAAATTTCATAGAAAAAAAGAAAAGATTATGATAGAATTAAAGTGAGGAGGCTATATTTATGGAATTAAATATTAGAGGAAAAAATTTGAGTGTTACACCAGCGATTAAGGATTACATTGAAAAGAAAATGAGTAAACTTGATAAGTACTTTAAGGATGGTGATACAATCAACTCCAACATCATTATTAAAACAAGAGCTAATAAAGATGTCATCGAAGTTACAATACTAAAAGGCGCTACTATTATTAGAGCGGAAATGGAAGATGGCGATTTATATACAGCAATTGATTTAGTAATAGATAAATTAGAAAAGCAAATTAGAAAGAATAAGGACAAATATAAATCTCTTAAAGCTAAAGAAAAGGATGAAGATATATTTGAAGAATTTGATGGTGATAGTAGTGATACATTAAACCAAGAATTAGTAAAAAGGAAAAAACTAGATCTTTCAAAACCGATGAGTTTAGAAGAGGCTATTTTACAAATGGAATTTGTTGATCACGATTTCTTTGTTTATAAAGATAGTGATTTAAAGAAAATTTGTGTTTTGTATAAGAGAAAAGACAATAACTATGGTGTTATTGAAATAGATTAATTAATTATTAATAATATGTGGAAGGTACTTACAAAATAGTACTTTCTTTTTTATTTTGTTATTGACGTATTGTAAACAATCATATATAATAACCCACTGCAATCAAAGAAAGGGGGAATATTTATGACATCACATGTTGGAGAAATTGAAGCAAGGATTATTACAAAATTAATAAAACGTGGCTGTAATGACGAAGTTGCCCTATTATCCTTGTTAAATATGATGTTAGATGATAAAGAATATTTTGTTAATTGTTATTTTCGCGAGTTAATGCGTGATAGAGATCCCTTTTTTCCTTATGAAAGAGATATTTTAAGAGATCATATGGCGGCTGCTGCTATGGATGTTGTAATGCGTATAAGAGCGGAATTACATTATAGACTAATGATTGTTAACTTAAGAATTGCTATTCAAAAACGTGAGGAACAAAAGATAAAAATGAAAAAACTCGCAAGAAGTCTAGAAAATAATAATCAAAGATAATAATTAATCCAAATAAAAAATAGGTACTTGACTCACCTATCTTTTTTTTCACTTTCTCTTGTAACTTCACCTAAAATGCGATTTCTTTTAAATAAATTTTGAGGTGTTGTTTTATCATTTTCGTTATTCCAATGCCCCATTTTTTCTTCAAACACCCTAACACTACCATCAATGGCATATTGATAATATATTTTATAGGTCGCAAAATCACCTAGAATATTGTATAATCCCTCTTCTTGAGGCGGTGTCAAATCATCAGGAGCTGTAACAATTAGATAATCGGGAAACTTGGCTTCATCTCTTTTATAACTGGGATTATTTAAAATAGCAACATAGCCCATCAGATAAAAGAAATATGAACAAACTAAAGGGTTGCAAGGAAAATCATGTTGATTGCGTAAACTATTACCCGGAAACAACTCATCCGCTATATCTAATAAATAGTCGCTATGCTGTTTACCAACATTAACATTACCCCGCATAATAAAATTGCCTTTCCTATCAATAAGAATGACTTTTTTGCTTAAAACATCTATATCCATAATGCACCTACTACCACTTAAATCTAATTATATAAAGAAAAAATAAAAATTGCTATCACTTTTTAATATTTAAAGAAAATTTTTAAAAAAATAAAGATAATTTATGATATATTATTAACTATGGAGATGATTTTATGAAGAACAAAAAAAATATTATTTTCGGGGTTTTAGTCGTTATTATAATTGCTCTTATTTTAACTATTGTCGGAGTAATTTATTTAAAGAATAATAAAAAGTATCAGGGTGTTGTTGATCTTAGCATGGCTACTTTAAATGAAAAAATTGCTAATAAAGAAGATTTTATAATGGTTATCACACAAACTACTTGTAGTCATTGTAAAGCATTCTTACCGGTTTTAGAAAGTGTTGCTAAAGATTATAATGTTACTTTTTATGATATGAACATTACTAATTTAGAAGAAGATGAACGAGCTGAATTAAGTAAAATTGTTAATTTCACTAGTACGCCAACCACTATTTTCTTTAAAAATGGTGAAGAAGAATCAACAACAACACGTTTAGTCGGTGAAAAATCACAAAGTCAAGTTGTAACAAGACTTAAAAATGAGGGTTTTATTAATGAATAAAAAGATATTTAATTTTTTTAGGGGAATATTTGGCATCTTTCTTTTTGTTGCTGTGCAATTAGTCTGGCAATTAATTTTCTTGGATATTTTAAAAAGTGATAAATTTTTATTAGCCAACATAGTATTTTTAGGTGGCGAAGTTGTTAGTGCACTTATTTTTGGCTTTATGAATCGAAAAAAGCTAAAAAATGATTATCAAGATTTTAATCTAAATTTTAAAAAATATTTAAAAATCGGACTTAAAGCTTGGTTTATTGGAATCTTGGTAATGGCTGTTAGTAATGCTGCTATCTCTTCTATCCTTGGTAAGGTAGCTGAAAATGAAAATAATTTACGTGGATTATTAGGCAATTACCCAATATATATTATCTTTTCCACAATTATCTTTGCACCATTTATTGAGGAATTGACTTTCAGAGGAAATTTTCGTGAAGCTTTTAGCAATAACAAATTATTTATTCTAGTAACTTCTCTATTATTTGCTGGCATTCATGTTTTTAATGGCATCACTAATCCAATGGAATTATTATACTTTATTCCATATGGTTCACTTGCTGTTGCTTTTGGGTATACATACGTTAAAACAAATAATATATATACAACAATGGTATTGCATTCTCTTCATAATGCTATTAGTATTGGTTCACTAGTATTATTGTATTTGGTAGGTTAATCTTATGAAAGAATTAGAAAATAAAGAAGAAACTTTAATGGAAGAAGAAAAAAAAGATTCTTCCGTTTTAATTAAATTATTGAAATTTTTGTTTATCGTTGGGCTTATCATGCTTCTTTATGTAAGATTTATTGGGACCTCCGGCCTGCAAATTAAAGAATACAGCATTGTAGATGAAAATATTCCCGTGGGATTTGATGGATTAAAAATTGTCCAACTTAGTGATATTCATTATGGTACAACCGTTAATAAAAATAAGTTAGAAAAAATTGTAGATAAAGTTAATATGTTAAAGCCAGATATTGTTATTTTTACCGGCGATTTATATGATAATAGTATTCTCGTTAATGATAAAATTGTTGACGAAATCAGCTCTACACTTAATAAAATAGAAGCTAATATTGGTAAATATGCTGTAATTGGTAACCATGATTATTCTAATGATATTTATGAAGATGTTATTACAAAAAGTGGGTTTACTTATTTAAAGAACGCAAGTAAGATTATTTACAATGACAATAATGAACCAATTGAAATAGTTGGTTATGATGATGCTTGGATGGGAAAGCCCAATTATAATGTTGAACTTACTTCAAACTATAAAATTGCCTTAATTCATGAGCCTGATGAAATTGATAACATTAAAGATAAAGAATTTAATTTAGCATTTGCAGGGCATTCGCATGGTGGCCAAGTAAGATTACCGGTTTTAGGCAGTTTATTTACCCCACAGGGTGCAAAAAAATATACTAATGATTATTATGAAGTTGGTAATACCAAGATGTACGTTTCTTATGGTATTGGTACAAGTATGTTAAAGGTACGTTATTTTGACCGCCCTTCTATTAATCTTTACCGTTTATATAAAAACTAATGACTATCTTTCGAGATAGTTTTTTTAAATAAATCAGAGAAAATGTACTATGGCAATGAAAAAAATAATTTTGATTATAAATGGATAGTTATTAAAATAAAAATACTGTATAATAATAACAGAAAAGAAAATACATATTTAATTTGAGGAGGAATTTTGATGAAAAAAATTATTATTTATGATTTTGATGGAACGTTAACGCCGTTTTCGTTACCTAAATTTGAGATTTTAGAAAAATGTGGTATGAAAGATGGCGCTCATAACCATCAATTTTTAGAGCTAGCCAAAAAAAGAGTTAGAGATGAAAATATTGACTTATATACAGCTATATATGAAGAGTATTTCGAAACAATTAGAAGTGCTGGGTTCAGATTAATAGATGAAAATCTTTCTTTTGGTTATGATAATATTAGTTATAATAAGGGAGTAATTGAATTCTTAAAAATGTTCTCGGAAAATAATATTAGTAATTATCTCTTAAGTTCTGGAGTAAAAGTTTTTTTAGAAAAAGTTTCAATCTCATCATATTTCAAAGAGATTTATGCAACCATTTTTACTTATGATCAAAATAGTGAAGCCAATGGATTTAAATTTTTAATGAGTGATAAAAATAAGGTTGTGGCAATAAAAGAAATTCTAAGAAAAAATGGAATTGATAATGAAGATTGTTCAAACGTTATATATATTGGGGATGGATTCACTGATTATTATGCTATGAAATATATTAAAGAACATGGTGGTACTTCTATTTTTGTATATCAAGATTTAAATTGCAAAGATATGAAATCCATAAAAGGAAAAAATCTAGTTGATTTTTATACTAAAACTGACTTTTCTCAAAATAGTGAATTGAATAATTATGTACGAGAACTATGTGAAATTAAATAGTGATTCACATAAAAAAAGAACTATTGATAAAGACACTTTAAATCAATAGCTCTATTTCATTAAACACATTCTACAAAAGTATCACTTAAGCATCTTAAACAGCATAGGCAATCTAAATTCATAGTAAAGAATGAATTAGTACCAACATATGGATATAAGCTAGTTGTATCTGGGTTATCTTGTAATACTCTAAATGTAGCGCAGTTGTTTTCGACTTTTTCTACTCTAAAAACAGAAGAACAAGTTACGCCAGTGGTGCCACAAGAAGCAGTTACATCTTTAGTTACAGGCATACTCCAAGCAATACCATTACTACCGGTAGTATAAAGCATAACAGGACGGGTATTACAAATTAAGCAAGAACTACCGCCACCTAGCATTGGACGATCACAAGTATCCAAGCAAGATTCTGGGCAAGCATTTTGTTGAAGAACTAGAATAACACGAAGAATTTCAGCAACCCCATTAAGCTCTTGACTATTCTTATTACACATAATATTTCCCCTTTCTTGTATTCACTAATAATTTATGATTATTTTTTCATTATGCCACTATATCATTCTTTTATTTTTAAAAGTAATATAGTATAATTAAATAGGTGATTAGAAAATGAATGTAAGTACATATATTGAATATGCTGTTATTTTTTTAGCACTTGTAATTATTGCTCTTGTAGTAATTAAATTCCATAAAAAAGATTTTGCTAAAGAAGTTAATAAGTTAGTACAGTATTTAGGTGGTAAAGAAAATATTATTAATGCTGAATGCAGTATGTCAAGGTTTAAAGTTATTTTAAAAGATGTGTCTAAAGTCAATAAGGAAGGTATAACCTCTCTTGGGGCGACTGGTATTGTTGAGATAGACAATCAATTGAAAATAATCTTTGGAAAAGATGCTAAAGAGCTAAAAAAATGTATTGACGATTTATTATAGGTTTTTAACCTATTTTTTTATTTCTATAATAGTTTTTATATCATTGATATCAATAGCATCGTTATCAATAGTAAGCACTTTTATACCAATTTTACTTATAATGCTGCTCTCTATTACTTTATTATTTTTTAATGTTATTAAATAACGATGGTTAAATAAATACTTGTTAGAATCATCAAGAACACTTTCTAAACTTAAAGAATTATTTTGACTATTTAGCGATGTTGATTGTTGATTAACATTAGTTTTGGGTGCCACCGTACCTACATATACTTTCGGTAATTTTGAATTCATAAGAAACCTCCTAAAATATTTTATGATATAACATAATCAATGTTGATATTGGCTATACTAAAGGTATGAAAAAAGAATTTATAATATTAATACCAATAATTTTATTAAATGTTCTAGGAATTTATTACCTTCAAGATTCTTACCAAATAAAGCAAATATTGTGGTTAATTTTAGGTTTGGTAACTTTTTTAGGAATGACTAAAATAAAAGAAAAACACCTTTTTAAAATAAGTATTTTTCTTTATTTATTAGTTTTAATTTTATTAGTAGTGGTTTTATTTTTTCCTTATACTAATGGTTCAAGAGGTTGGTTTAAGTTTGGCAGTGTTTATTTTCAACCGGCTGAATTGATGAAATTTTGTCTTATTTTTTTAACTATTTCTCTCATTTCTAAGCAAATCAAAAATAAAATCTTATTTCTTTTAATCTATATCATACCAAGCATTTTAACTTTTTTAGAGCCAGATACTGGGGCCGTTATTATTTATGGGTTGATTTTTCTTTACTTTCTCCCCTACTTTTTTAGCAAAAAACAAATTATTGGAATTTTAATTTTAGGAACTACGCTTTTTATTGGTTTAACTTTTTTCTACGTATATCAAAGAGATAAATTTATAGATATATTTTCAACCAGTATTTACTACCGAATAGATAGATTATTGTCTTTTAAAAATCAAGATAATATGCAAGTTAATAATGCTCTTATCTCGATTGCGGCTGGCAAATTATTGTATTTTCCAGAAGCTAATAATGATTTTTTCTTCGCTTATCTCGTTAGTAATAATTTTATTAATTTCTTTATTATTCTTAGCTGCTACTTTCTAATTTTATTAATATTAACTATTTCTAAGCGAAAATATGCTTTTCTGGTTGCTTTTTTAATATTTTGCCAAATTATTATTAATATTGGTATGAATTTACGACTGTTACCAGTTATTGGTCTACCCTTACCTTTTTTAAGTTACGGCGGCAGTCATACTATAACTTCATTTATGACTTTAGGCTTAGTTATGAGAAAAACTAGTAATAGCCATAATATGAGTTAGAATACATACCATGAGGCATACCGTAAGGATATGGATAATAGTTATAACCTGGGTTATTGACATAAACAGGGCGTGGTCTTGTTACTCCGACTAAAGCGCCGCCTGCTAAACCACCAAGTAAAAATGGAAAAACAAAACGGTTATCATTATTATAAGCACGGTAATTATAGTTATAATACATAATAAAACTCCTTTCAAAATAGTATATGAAAGAAGTTATTTTTGTTTAGTCTTTAAATTGACCTATAAAATAATTTTTTTTGCCCTTACGGATTAGGTATATTTCACCATCAATAGCATTTTCTTTATTTATTGTATAATTTAAATCATTTACTTTAACATTATTTAAAGATAAAGCATTGCCACTTATTAATTCTCTTGCTTCTCTTTTACTAGCAAATACTTTAGATTCTACTAATACATCAACAATATTACCTTCTGTTAATTCAACCTTTGGTACAGTATTTAGATTCTTAACAATGTCTTCTTTAGTTAAAGTATTAATTTTATCAGTAAATAGGGCCTCACTTATTTTTAAAGCTTTTTCGTATTCTTCTTTACCATGTAAGTCAGTAATAATACATTCAGCCAATTTACGTTGAGCAAGGCGTAATTCTGGCTGTTTTTGATGTTCTTCAACAATTTTTTCTATTTCTTCTCTAGTTAAGAATGTAAAGACTTTTAAGTATTCTTCGACTTTAGAGTCGTCAGTATTAATTAAATATTGGTATAATTGATAACTGCTAGTTTTATTTATGTCTAACCATAAGGCGTTGCCTTCACTTTTACCAAATTTCTTACCATTAGCATCGAGAATTAAAGGCATAGTAAAGCCATAAGCTTCTTTACCAAGAATTTTTCTGATTAAATCAATACCGGTTGTAATGTTTCCCCATTGGTCAGAACCTGCCACTTGCATAGTACAATTCATCTTTTGATACATATTTAAAAAGTCATAACCCTGGATTAACATATAACTAAATTCAGCATAAGTAATGCCTGTTTCTAAGCGGCGGTTAATAATATCTTTACTTAACATATAATTAACATTAACATATTTACCTATATCACGTAGAAAATCTAGGAATTCATAGCCTTTAAACCAATCATAATTATTAACTAGTTTAACATTGCCATCAAAAATTGCATCAATTTGTTTTTGAATTCCTTTAATGTTATTATTTAAAGTTTCAATACTAATAATTTCTCTTTCGCTAGTTGGACGTGGATCACCAATACGGCCAGTTGCCCCACCACATAAAAGGATTGGTTTATGCCCCATTTTCATTAATCTTTTCGCTGTAACTAATGAAGAATAATGGCCTAGATGAAGGGAATCAGCAGTTGGGTCCGTTCCCCAGTAAAAGCAAATACTTTCTTCATTAATCTTTTTGGCTATATCTTCACCAGCAACGTCTTTAACTAAACCACGCCACTCTAATTCTTCCCAATTTGTCATTTTTTTCATTTTTCTATTTCTCCTTTTTCATCAAATTTAACATTTATAAATTTACGACTTGCTAAATAATCACACATATGGACAAAGTATTGATATCTATCATTAGGTACTTCAAGTACTTCATTGCCAAAATAATCAACATTCCATTTTCCCATATGAGTTTTAATAACATGGCTAATAAATTCAGCTTCTTCTTTAGTTAATTCGGCCGCCTCTTGCATAGCTAAAACATAATTAGCCGCTAAGATAGGATGATCAAAACGAGTGTATTTCTCCTCTGGATCACCCTTTTTTAAGCCATCATGAACTAATAAGCCAATTAGAATGCAATCTTTTTCGTGATTAGTAAATAGCTTATCATATGGTGTAATTTGAAATAATTCATAAGCCATCCGAACAGCAACTTTAGTGTGTCTTACAAGTCCACCTTCACCACTGGCAAATTCTGGATGATATTTACCAGTTGATGATGCTTCAACTTTAAAAAAATATTCTGGTAATTTTGATATTAATATTTCGGCACTTTTCTTTAATTTATCATTTTTTATATAATTTAATTCTTCTGTAAACATAACACAAATCCTCCTAAAAAACAAAAAAAGCCATAAATATAAGGACGAGCTTTTAACCCGCGGTACCACCTTATTTTATGACTTTTGCATACTCTTTAATATTTGTAACGGAAATATACCCGATTTAACTCCAAGGTCGTAAATCTCTTCTTCATTAACATTTAGATTTTATCATAATTCTATTTTCTTGTAAATATGCTATTCCATAGATTACTAAAGAAATTTTTAATACCAGTTAAGTTAAAGTAAATCTTATAGCCAAGAGCTCTTAAAACGGCATAAGCTACTATTAAGATTACAGCAATAACAATTAATATAGTGCCAAAAATATTATTTTTCTTTTTATAACCGGTTACATTAATTAAATAGTCTGTATAATTACCCGATTCAGCAGTTACACGTATTTTTATTTGACTACCGGTTGTTAAATTTGAGTTTCCTTCAATAGTTATTTGAGCAGTAACGTCATCTGGTAAACAAGTAATATCTACATAGTTTTCATTCTTACTTATTGTAATATTATATTCATTTACATTAGGATCAAAATTAATGGCATGGTTAGCAATAGTTAAACTTTTTAATAAGCTATTAGTAGATATAGTTCCTTCTTGACTTTTCTTAATTATATATAAAGTATAGACATTAGTTACGGAGCCATCGCTACTGGTAACTGTAATAGTTAATTCATTCGCTCCAATTTGTAGGTCTTCACCACCAACAATTTCAACTTTATCACTGGCATCCATAGTTTCTGCGGTCGCAATAACATTATTTACATCATAACTAACAGTTACATTATAATCAAATATTTGACTATCAAAATCTAATTTGCCTTCACTTAAAGATAGAGACTTTAATAATGCTTTTGACTCACTAGGCGTTGGTTCCGGTGTTGGGGTTGGAGTTGGCGTAGGATCTGGAGTTTCTTGGCTATCACTCTTTTTTCTAGTTATTACTAGTTTATATACTCTAACGGTTCCAGCTTCACTTTTAACTTTAATGTAAACGTTATTTTCCCCTTCATTTAAGTGAACATTACGAGGTCCATAATTTTTAACAAAACTGGCTTTATCATCAGATAAAGTTGCGCCAATGGTTAAGACATCAACGTCATTTTCTACTGTTGCTGTATAATTATTTGTATTAGGGTTAAATTTGGGGGATAATTCGCCATGAGACAAAGTTATTCCACTTAAGGTATTAATGGTACTCTTGGAACTGGTATTACCACTGTCGGTAGCAGCTTCACGAATAATTTTAATTGTATAAGTAGATATTTGTTCTTGTTGTAGAACATAACCCTTTACTTTTACTTGAACGACATTTTCGCCGTAAGACAAATATACTGTTCGTGGTTCATAGCCATCAACAAATTGAGCATTATCATCTAATAACTTTCCATAAACGGTAATGATTGAGGCTGAAGCTGGAACCGTAGCTGTATATTCAAATGTATCCTGTTTAAAAGTTGGAGATATTTTATAATCATAGTAATTAGGATTAAAATCAGATGTATAACTGCCTTTAGATAATGTTAAACTAGCTAAATAGCTGGAAGCATTTATCTGAGTGCTACCGGTATTTTTTACGCAACGGTAATTAAAAGTGTTTTTACATAATCTTTTGGTTAAACTGTAAGGAGTAAATTCTAAACTAGTTAGACGACAAGTTGTATAAACTGGTTCAGTTTGGATAGTGTGTAAGTAATAACCAGGGGCACAAGTCACAATTGTTTTTCCCTCTGTTAGATTACTATACAAGCCTTTATTGCTCATAATGCCACACATATCAATAGAACCACTACCAGTAATATTAGATACACCATCCATATTGCAACTTCCTTCAGATTTAGTAATCGAATATGGAGCTGAATAATTACCATTAGTATCAACGGCCCAAACATTATATGTACCATTTGGCATGCTTAAATAAGTTTCTGTACTACTAGTTTCATACTTAATAGAATTACTGATGGCCGTTCCCAGTAAGTAATAAGATATATTGTAGTCCCCTTTGGTAGCATGAACATAAATTAAATCATCATTTTTATTTTCAATAGAATTTATAGTTGGTCCACTGGCGGCCTTTACTATGTTGGCAAAGCTAAATAAAACGACTAAAAATACAATTATATTAATACCCTTTTTCATAACAAAAATCTACTCCTTTTACTAAACTAATAATACCAAATTATTAAGTTCTGTTCAAGAAAAAAAGACATCCTGATGAATATCTTAATTTTCTAATTTAACTAAAACTTTATTTAATAATACTAAAGTATTACTGCGTAAGTCTTCAATTGCCTTATCAAGATATGGACTAGCAGCTTTTACAGTTTTATCTTTTAATTCTTTTATCTCTTTTTTTATTTTTTTACTAACAACACTAACATCATCTTTGATTTTCGCATTATCTAATTCTTCTAAATAATTTTTAATGTTATTTAATTTAACTAAGCAATCACTTCTTAAGGTATCACTATCCATATTTTTTAAATAAACTGTTATATCATCAATTTTGGCTTTAACTTTCTTTCTAGTTACTTCGCCTTTTGAAGGAGCAATTAATAAGCCAATACCAACACCACATGAAACTCCTAATAAAAAGTTTGTTAATTTTTTCATTTATTTTCCTTCCTTATTATTCTTCAGTTTTACTTATTTTTTTAGTTTTATTGCGTTTGAATACTTTGCCAATTAAATTACTAGCAGTTTCTACTACTCGATCAGTAATGGCAACTATTTTATCCGTAGTTAAGTCGATTATTGAAAATACACCGTTTAAACTACTAACTTTTTTAGATACATCATCAACAATTGAGTCTAATTTATTTAGAGTTTTAATGGTTTTACAACCAATAATAATTCCTACTACTAAAATAACTATTAATAAGACATAAACAACAAGTGGTAAATAAATTTGTAAAAATTCAATAAACATATATTACTTTTCCTCCTTATTTTCATACATTGAATCTATTAAATTAAATAAATCTTTTTCTAATGAATCTTCATCTTCTTGTTTTGGAAGACTTGGACTCTTAGCTGTATCATTATCCATTTTATAACTGGCTAAGTCTTCGGAAGTTTCTTGTTCTAATTCATTTAAATCAATTCGTGATGTTTTTACTAATTCATCTTCAGATGTCACTCCTAAGGTTGTAGCCATTTCATCCATCGACATCTCATCTTCAGCTTTAAATTTCTTTAACGGCTCTTCGCTAGACAAATTTTGTTCTAAAACGCCAAAAGCTTTTTTACGAACGTTATCTACATCCATCATTTTTGGTAATGTGCCTTCACTAGATGCTCTTGGTAAAATATCTTCTTTGCGGTAATTTTTATCCAGAATACCATATACAGGCGAAATTACTGGAGATGGGGTAAACTTTTTAGTTTCAGTTTTGGCAGGTAGTGGCTTATTGTAAATATTTTGTTGATATTTACTTTCTTTTGGAATGTTAACACTACTACTAGGCTGATATCTTACTTCTTCTTTTTTACGAGCTGTTTCTAAAACGCTTTCTTGAACTTTCATGATTTCTTTATGTTCTTCATGCATTCTTCGTTCTTCATTACGACGTTCTAGTTCTTTTTCTTCACGAGCTTTTCTATCACGTTCTAATAGCCTGTTTTTATTAATGGCCGCAATACGATCAAATTCTTCTTCGTCAAAACTTTGAAAGACAGATTCTTTTGGCTTTGGTACTTCCCTTTTTATTCCTTCTTGTTGTTCTTCTTTTTTTGCTTTATCATTCGATTTAAAACGTACTTCTTCACTTGGTTGTGGTAGTTGTTCTTTTTCTTCTTGTTCTTCTTCTACAATATCTTCTTCATCTTCAAACAAAACATTCTTTAATTTATCTAAAAAGCCCATATTGTTACACCCTTCTATTTTACTAAGTCTGGATCTTTTATTGTATCTTCACCTTCATAAATATCATTTTCTGATACTTGTAAGAAATTAGATTCACTCTTTTTAGTTTCAAATATATTGAAGTCGATTTCTTTTGATGTTAAAACATTCTCCCCAATTATATTGTCTAAAACATTATTATTATATTTAACACTTGTCAATACTACCATGGCTGTTGCTATGGCATTTTTTATTCCAGCCTCATTTACTATCACTTCTATTTTAGCATAATTATACATAATTTCAAGTAAATACTTGTCATTACGCCACTTATTTATTTCAATATAACCATATTTATCTTCATAATTTATAGTTTTGGAATAAACGGCAGTGGCATTTTCTTCGTAATTTTCAATAACCCGATTATAATAGCTGACAACGTCAATATAAAAATAGTAAGTAAAAGATTCATCTGCTAAAGTTTCGTTATAATCTAATTTATTAATAATACCAATGTTTGTTGGTGCATAATATTTATATCCGGTACGGTATGTATTTTGGATTTCATATTTGCTAGTAATAACGGTATTAATTATTTCATCATAATTTTTATCTTCTATTTTAGTACATCCTGATAAGACGACCAGCATTCCTAAAATAATTAAGAATTTCTTCATAATGCCTCCGACTATTCTTCCTAATTATAACAAATTTTTTTACTTTTTAATAGGTTTAAATGCTTGTAAGTAGTTTATCTTAATACCGGCAGTTCTAAATTTGTGTTCATATTCAGTTTCTTCGTAAACTTTATCAGTATTCCAAAGGTCTAGTGAAATATCTTTTACTTGATAACCATATGTTGTTAAATCAATAATACTACTTTCAAATAATAATGTATTATCTGTTTTTTGCATTATTTTCGCATCACCAGCAAAGATATCATCATATATTTTTAAGAATACTGGGCTAGTTAATCGTCTTTTGGCATGACGAGCCTTTGGCCAAGGATCAGAAAAATTTAAAAAGATAGTATCTATTTCATGGTCAAAAATCAAATTTAATTCTTTAGCATCGGCATTTATTATACGAAGATTAGGAATATCAAGATTTTCTAACTTTTTACAAGCTTTAGCAATTATAGAGGTATATTTCTCTAAACCAATATAATTTACGTTTGGATTATTCAAGGCTCTTTTTATAATAAAATCACCTTTACCCATTCCTATTTCTAAACATATGGGATTATTATTTTTGAATAATTCATTAAATTTTTTCTTATATTCTTTATAGTCTTTTATAACATATTTGCTGTTTGTTATTATATCATCAGCATTTTTTATATTTCTTATGCGCATATTTTATCACTACTTTCTTATTGTTTCATAAAATGTATTAAAGGAGGGTTGATTATGTTAAAATCAAGAAATTCTTTCTTTTCAGAGTCAAATATGAACTCAGTTAATTATGTTAATCCAACACCAAATTATTATCAAATGCCTACTGGCCAAATGGGAAATATCCAAGCTTCTAGTGCTTCAAATTCCTTTTATCAAGGACCAGCTTATCAAAATCCAATGTATCAAGGCAACATAAATCAAGGCTATGATTACTCTCAAGCTAATGACTATGATAATCGTCTTGCTAAAATCGAACGTAGCATTAATAGATTGGATGCTAGAATTACTAAATTAGAAAATAAAGCTCAAATTACAACGGAAGAAGTAAATAATACTTTATATATGGTCTAGTGCTTAAACTTTAGTTTAAGTTTTTTTGCTATTTTGGTTAATAATTCTTGACCAAAAACGGCCTCTAATAAATTGGTTTTATAACTTACAAAGAAATAAATAACTACACCGGCTAAGGCATATATACCAATTTGCATGACAGCTAAAATTCTAGTAGTAGCAAAATCAGGAATTATCAGACGTAAAATTATTAAACCAAATAACATACAAAAAGATGGAATTAATGTTTTAATCATAGTTCTTATAGCGTCTTTATAATTTATCTGTGGTTCAGACTTTTTGATAGCTTTCAAGTTGATAAAAACAGAAAGTAAATAACCTATAATACTTGATACTAGTGGTCCTAAGTATGACTTAATGCCAATCTTATCAAATAAAAACATTAGAGGAATATCAAATAAGGCATTGCTAAGTAAACCGATTATAGTTGAAAAATAAACTATTTTATATTTATTTAGTGATTGCATAATACTTGAAGTTATCATGTAGAAATTTAAGGATACGGCGACAAACACGGATACACTTAAAACGGAAGCCCCCATTTGGCTAGCTCCGTAGAATACTTGCCATACTTCTTTAGAAAGAAATGATAAACCAATAGCCATTGGTAAAGATACATAAAAAATAATTTTTAATGAAGAATTGATTTTACGATTAACATCGTCCCATTGTTTTAGCGTATAGGCATGAACAATAGAAGGAATAAGGCTGATGGTCATTCCCATGGCTATACTAATAACAATCATATTTATTTTTCCAGCCCAGGTGGAAATAGAAGAAGAAATAAACTCTATTTCACTAGTTTGATATCCCATAAATTCTAAACCTCTTAAAATCAGGATCATATCAACAAAACTATATAAAGAGGAAACAGAATTTATAATAACGTAAGGAATAGCATAACTTGCTATTTTTTTTACAATCTCTTTATTGGTAATAGCATCTTTTTTCTTACATTCGACAAGGCCTAGTTCTTTTTTATTTTTACGCATTTTACTTTTGACATAGATATAACTTACTAGACCTCCAAAGAAAGCGCCACTTAAAGCAATCATAACGCCAACTTCATAACCTTGGTTAAATACTTTAATGGCTAAATAACTGCCTACTATAATGATTAAAATACGAACTATTTGTTCTAAAACATTACTAATACTAGAAATATTTATAACATTATGCCCTTGTAAATAACCTTTAGCAACGCTTAAATATGGGATAACTAGGATGGCAAATGATACACAACGTATAACGTTAGTTATAGCTTCCTTAGTATTGCCGCCAGTTAAATCTCCTATGATAAAAGAAGCGATTGGATAGGCAAAAATAAAGAGAATAATAAATATAATAATAGAAATAAAACGCATTATAGATATTGCAATATCATAAGCTCTTTTTTTTGCATCATACATTTTTAAAGTATGAAACTCATTTGTTATTTTAGAGATTGCTATTGGTAGCCCAACGGTTGAAATATCTAAAAAGATATTATAAATATTGTATGCATAGGAATAAAGAGCAGCCCCTGTTGTTCCTACGATGGCATAAAAAGGAATAACGTAAAGCATTCCCATAATTTTAACTAAAATGATTGCAAAGGTTGCAATGAATGTTCCTTCAATAAATGAGCTTTTTTTCAAACGACACCACTTCTTTAACATGTATATACCACCATTGCTGAGTAACAGTATATTTGTTCATCACCAAAATATGAGGTAGCTACACAATACTTGATATCAATTATATCATAAGTGCCAGAATCAAGAAACATATTAATTTCACTTTCTAAATCTTTTTCGTGCTCGCAATCAAAGACTTTTACTTTCATTATTATCACCTTAAAACAAATTTTACTCTTTTTTTCTTAAATATTTTGTCGAATTGTGGTTAAAAAAAATTAGAAGCTAAGTTCTAATATAATGTTCTTGTGCGTTTGGGATGGGTATTTTTAACATTTTCTTCATCATAATATGAAAATACAGTCTCAGTAAGTCCCTGTGCTTTTTGATAGGCATTCTTGCCATATATTTTAACAAGTTTTGATTTTTCGGTATTAACAATAAAACCAGATGTGGTTAAAAACTTATCTTGCAATGATTCAACGTAAGGATCAGAGGCGATTTCGTAAGGTGTTGCTATATCCTCTCTTATAACAATAATAGCATAACAAGAAGGATTGATGTCTTGAATATTAGAGCCAACAGTATATTCTTCTACTATATCATTATAGTCTAATATTTTAGTACACCCCATAGCCTTGGCAGTACTGGTAGCATCTTCATAAGCGGTAATGCCATAAAATCTTTTAACAGGAATATTACCGAAATCGATTATGTCACGGTGAGCAGTATTAGTACTATTTTCTAAGTCCATTTCACTTATATTACCTGGTATTATAAGTGCTGTATCATCAGTAATTAATAAATCGGCACAGTTGATACTAACAGGCATATTATAATTTTCTTGTTGTTTACTAATGCCATAGTTTGGTTTTAAATCATTTTTCCCTAGAGCTTTCGCTTTAGTAATAGCATGATTATTAGTAAAGCAGCCAAGGCTAATGGCACCAGCTATTAGTAATTCTTTTATTTTTAATAATTGTTTTTTCTTCATAAATATCTCCTAAATTTATCTTTTGGTGTTTTTTGGATGTAATAAATATTATATGATGTAATTATATATTAAACATTCTTATTATTTATTAATTTCTCCCAATCTTTTGTAACTTCTTCTTTAGTATATTTTTTGACGCTTTTATAAGCATTGGCTCCTGTTTTTTGTAATAAAGTTCTATCTTTTAATAATTCAACAATTTTATTAGCCATTGCTTGTTGGTCGCGGTTAGCAATTAAGTAACCATTTTCGCCATCTTTTATTAAATCTCTTGCCCCTTCAGCTGATGAAAAGCCTACAACAGGAAGGCCATGACTCATCGCTTCTAGCATGACAAGACCAAACGATTCGGTATGACTAGTCATAATATAAAGGCTTGATTTATCATAAAGGTTATTAATAACTTCTTGACTTTGGTAGCTTAACATTTTTACTTTTTTGCTTAAGCCTAAAGATATTATTTTATTTAATATAGCTTGATATTCTTTACCATCACCAACAAGAGTTAAGGTAGCTTCCTTATTTTTTTTACTTACTAAATTGAAAACATCAATTAAATCTAGAAAGCCTTTACAAGGTTCTAGACGTCCAACAGCAATTAAAGCATCTGATTTATAATCTGTTTTGGTTTTACTTATGCAATCAATGTAATTGGGAATATAATCAACTACACATTTTATTTTATGTTTAGAAAATTCTTCTTGATAAAATTTTTGTAAAGATTTATTAACTACTACTACCCTGTCTAAAGAACGGCAAGAATTAATAAATTCTCTTACTTCTTTTTTGGTATGATTATTATAATTATGTTCCCAACCAACGCTGTAAACGCCATCATTTTTATACTCGCCAAGTAATTTATTAAAATATACCTTGGTACTAATAATTATATCACTATCACAAGAATCAATGGCATCAATCATCGTTTTTTTACGTAAATGAAGAATCTTAACGGCTTTCATTAAGTCTTTTATCAAACTAAAAACTTTAAATTTCTTTAGATCATATCTTATATCATTTCTATTAGGGACAACTTTAGTTAAATAGACAACATTGACTCTTTTATCTAAAGGAAATGCTGGTTTATCATAAAGTTTGTATGTAGTAAGAATAGTAACGTAATATTTTTCTACTAGGCTATTAGCTAAATTAGTTATACATCTTTCTGCACCTCCATAACCTAGGTGAAGGGCCAAGATTGTTATTTTTTTCATATATTTTTACTCCTAATTTAAATTATACAAAAAATAATTTTATAGTAAAGAAAAAATGACTTTTTTGAGTCACTTCTTAGCTATTTTACAAATAAGTATTTATTATGTTAGTTATTTCATCTTTTCCTTTTTTAGTTACAGATGAAAAATAAACAATATTATCAGTATCTTGTAATTCAAAAGCACTAGTTAAATTCTTTTCTATTTTGGCACGTTTAGACTGAGCAACTTTATCATATTTAGTGGCAACAATAGTAACTTCTTTGTGATAATATTTTAAAAAATTATACATTAAAATGTCATCTTCCATTGGTTTATTTCGATAGTCGATTATAAGAAAAACTCTTTTTAATTCTTCTCTATTTATTAAATATTCTTCTATCATTAAACCAAATTTAGCTTTAGTTTGTTTATCAACGCTAGCATAACCGTAACCAGGAACATCTACTAAGAAGAATGCTTCATTAATATTGTAAAAATTTAAGGTTTGGGTTTTTCCAGGTTTGCTAGATGTATGAGCAAAATTCTTACGATTAATAATAGTATTGATAAAGCTTGATTTACCAACGTTACTACGCCCTACTAACAGAAATTCTGGTAATTTATCTGTTGGATATTGCGATTCCCTAACGGCTAAGCTTTTCAATGTTACTGAATTAATTTTCATAAATAAAAACACCTCATAGGTGTAATTATAATATATTTAATACATTTTTGCAAATTAGCAAGACTAATAATATTTCAAAGGCCTAGTTGTTAAAAAAAGAAACTACTATTCTTCAGCAGTTTCTTCTTCATTAACATCTTCTGGTGTATTTGCTGGTTGTTTTGAGTTTTGACTTGCAACTTCGTCGTTAGCATCATCACTCATTAGTTTATCTTCTAACATTTCTTCAGCATCTTCATCCATAAATTCTTTTTCAAGTTCGATTTTGATATCTGAATATTGTTTAGCACCAGTACCAGCAGGTATTAATTTACCAATTATAACGTTTTCTTTTAAGCCTCTTAAATGGTCAATCTTACCTCTAATAGCAGCATCAGTTAATACTCTTGTTGTTTCTTGGAAGGAAGCTGCAGATAAGAATGAATCAGTTTCTAAAGATGCTTTAGTTATACCTAACATAACTGGAAGGCCAGTTGCAGGAACGCCACCTGATAATAATACAGGTTTATTAGCAGCAGCAAATTCATTTAAGGTTACAGATAAGCCGGCAACTAAATTTGTATCTCCGCCATCTAATACTTTCATCTTAGAAATCATTCGACGAACAATTACTTCAATGTGTTTATCAGAAACGTCTACACCTTGTGATTTATAAACTTTTTGAACTTCTTTTACAATATATTGTTGAGCAGTGATTGGGTCAGTTACGGCAAGTAATTCTTTTGGCGCAATAGAACCAACAGTAAGAGCTTGACCAGCTTTGACAGTATCACCTAATTCAACACATAATTTTGTATTGTAATTAGTTATATGTTCTCTAGCTTCGACATCGTTTTCAATAACAATTCTATACTTGAAGTTATTTTCTTCGATTTGAGTAATCTTACCAGCGATTTCAGCAATAGTAGCTTTTCCTTTTGGATTTCGAGCTTCAAATAGCTCTTCTACTCTTGGTAAACCTTGAGTAATATCTCCACCAGCGACACCACCTTCGTGGAATGTACGCATTGTAAGTTGGGTACCTGGTTCACCAATTGATTGAGCGGCCATAATACCTACTGCTTCACCAGTTTCAACCATGTTACCAGTTGCTAAGTTACGACCATAACAATGTTGGCAAACACCGTTAACAGTATTACATGTTAGAACAGTTCTAATCTTAACGCTCTTAATACCAGCATTAATAATCTTATTAGCAATATTTTCAGTAATGTATTGATTTTTATCAATAATAACTTCTTTAGTTTCTGGATTGATTACTTTTGTTGCTGTATATCTACCAATTATTCTTTCGATTAATGGTTCAATTACAGTGTTAGATCTTTCATCAATAAAGTCAGATACTTCAACACCATTAATAGTGCCACAATCTTCTTCTTTAACAATAATATCTTGAGCAACATCTACTAAACGACGAGTTAAATATCCTGAATCGGCTGTACGTAAGGCTGTATCAACGATTCCTTTACGACCACCACGGGTTCCGATGAAGAACTCTGTTACGTTACTACCTTCAATTAAGTTGGAAAGAATTGGAATTTCAATTGTTTCACCAGTTGGTTTAGCAATTAAACCACGCATACCAGCAAGTTGGTTGAACTGACTAGCAGAACCGCGGGCTCCAGAATTCATCATCATAAAGATTGGGTTCATTGGGTTTGCCGCAGCAATTTTTTGTAGTTCTTCAGAAATAGAACTTGTAGCTTTAGCCCAAAGACTACAAACATTTTTATAACGTTCTTCTTCAGTTATTAAACCTCTAGTAAACTCTTTATTAATTTTATTAACTTTCTTTTGAGTTTCTTCAATTATTTCTTTCTTATTATCAGAAACAATGATATCACTCATCGAAATTGAAATACCGGCAACAGTAGAATATTTAAAACCTAAGTCTTTTAATTTATCTAGCATTACTGATGTTTCAGTAGTTTTATAACGTTTAAATACTTGGGCAATTAATTTACTTAATGTCTTTTTAGCAAATGGTTTTGATAATGGCATTTTAGCTACTTCTTCTTTTAAGTTAGTTCCCATTGGTAGGAAGAACTTATCAGGAGTAATACCATTAATATTTTCATCACTAGCTTCGTTAACATAAGGATAAGAGTCTGGTAAAATTTCATTAAATTTAACTTTACCAACAGTAGTAATCAAATACTTATCTTTTTGTTCATCAGTAAATAATTTATGTGTAAAGCTTGATACAGGAATAGCAATTCTGGTATGTAAGCTTAATTCTTTTCTTTCATAAGCCATTAGAGCCTCATTGCAGTTCTTATAAGCTTTACCTTCATTTTCTAAGCCTGGTTCTTCAATAGATAGATAATAGTTTCCTAAAATCATATCTTGTGATGGTGTTACGATTGGTTTACCATCAGATGGTTTTAAGATGTTATTAGCACCTAACATAAGAACACGTGCTTCAGCTTTAGCTTCTTCTGATAATGGTACGTGAACAGCCATTTGGTCACCATCGAAATCGGCATTGAAGGCTGCACATACAAGTGGATGCAAACGCATAGCTTTACCACCAACTAAAACTGGTTCGAAAGCTTGAATACCTAAACGGTGTAATGTTGGGGCACGGTTTAACATAACTGGATGTTCAGTTATAACATCTTCTACTACATCCCAAACACATTCATCTTTGTTATCAATTAACTTTTTAGCACCCTTAATATTATGAGCAAGGCCTCTTTCAACTAGGCCATGAATAACATGTGGTTTAAATAGTTCTAAGGCCATATCTTTTGGAAGTCCACATTGATACATTTTTAATGATGGACCAACGACAATAACAGAACGACCAGAATAATCGACACGTTTACCTAATAAGTTTTGACGGAAACGACCTTGTTTACCTTTTAACATACTAGATAATGATTTTAATGGACGATTACCAGCAGCAGTTACACTTCTACCATGACGACCATTATCAAATAATGAGTCAACAGCTTCTTGAAGCATACGTTTTTCATTTTGAACAATAATAGTTGGAGCCCCAAGTTCAAGAAGTTTCTTTAAACGATTGTTTCTGTTAATGATACGACGGTATAAATCATTTAAGTCACTAGTAGCAAAACGGCCACCATCTAATTGAATCATTGGTCTTAAATCTGGTGGAATCACTGGTAAGGCAGTTAAAATCATCCATTCAGGACGGTTACCAGATTCTTTAAATGCTACTAAGCAATCTAATCTCTTAACAAGTCTGATTCGTTTTTGACCTGTTGCACCATCTAATTCTTTTCTTAAGTCTTCAATTTCTTTATCTAAATCGACTTCTTTTAATAATTCTTGGATTGCCTCAGCACCCATACCTACACGGAAAGAATTACCATATTTTTCATAATAAGCACGGTATTCCTTATCAGATAAAGTTTGCTTCTTTTCTAAAGGAACATTACCAGCATCCAAAACAACATAAGAAACATAATATAAAACTTCTTCTAAATCTCTTGGTGACATATCTAGGACTAAGCCCATCTTTGAAGGAACACCTTTAAAGAACCAAATGTGAGAACAAGGCGCCGCAAGCTCAATGTGTCCCATACGTTCACGACGTACTTTACTTGATGTAACTTCGACACCACATCTATCACAAATAACATTTTTATATCTTAATCTTTTATATTTGCCACAAGAACATTCAAAATCCTTTGTAGGTCCAAATATCTTTTCACAGAATAGACCATCTCTTTCTGGCTTTTGAGTACGATAATTAATAGTTTCTGGTTTTTTTACTTCACCATAAGACCATTCACGGATTTTTTCAGGAGAGGCAATTGATACCTTTATACCTCGAAAATTATTAACATCTATCATATAATTTCTTCCTCCTCTTCTAGTTCTTCCATATTATCATCGCCTGGATATTCTAAATCATCTAAGTCATCATCATCATCTAAATCGTCATCTTCGGAATATTCTTCTTCTGATACACTAGATGCTTCTTCTGGTGACTTTTCATTAACTTCATTAGTAAGTTCCTCTATCTTTAGAGCATCAACAGGTTCATCATCTTGTTCCATTTCTTTTAAATCAACTAATTTATCATTTTGATCAAGAATTTGAACATCTAAACCTAAGGCTTGGAATTCTTTTATTAATACTCTGAATGATTCTGGGATACCAGCTTCATCGATTGGTTTTCCTTTAACTAATGATTCGTAAACTTTAACACGACCCATAACATCATCTGATTTTATAGTCATCATTTCTTGTAATACACTAGATGCACCATATGCATACAATGCCCAAACTTCCATTTCACCGAATCTTTGGCCACCAAATTGAGCTTTACCACCTAATGGTTGTTGAGTTACCATTGAGTAAGGTCCTGTACTTCTGGCATGTAATTTATCATCTACCATGTGGTGTAATTTAACCATGTACATAACACCAACAGAAACACGATTTTCAAACGCATCACCTGTACGGCCATCATATAATGTGAACTTACCATCATGAGCTAAGCCAGCTTCTTCCATTTGTTCATAAATTTCTTCTTGGCTAGCGCCATCGAATACTGGAGTTGCATACTTAACGCCTAATTTTTTACCAGCCATACCTAAGTGTAATTCTAAGATTTGGCCAATGTTCATACGTGATGGAACGCCTTGTGGGTTAAGAACAATATCAACAGGAGTACCATCTGGTAAATAAGGCATATCCTCTTCTGGTAAGATAAGGGAAATAACACCTTTATTTCCGTGACGTCCAGACATTTTATCTCCGACTTGGATTTTACGTTTTTGGATAATGTAAACACGAACTATTTTTGATACACCAGCTGGTAATTCATCAGAGTTTTCTTTAGTATAAACTTTAATATCATGAACAATACCACCAGCACCATGTTCTACTTTTAGGGAAGTATCTCTAACTTCTCTTGTTTTTTCACCAAAAATAGCATGTAGCAACTTTTCTTCAGCGGTTAATTCCTGAACTCCTTTTGGAGTAACTTTACCAACCAGAATATCTCCGTCTTTTACTTCAGTACCAATTCTTACAATACCATTAGTATCTAAGTTTTTACGAGCTTCTTCACCAACATTTGGAATATCTCTTGTAATTTCTTCTGGTCCTAATTTAGTATCACGACACTCAATATCATAGTGTTCAATGTGTAGTGATGTATAAACATCATCTTTTACTAGTCTTTCATTTAATACAACGGCATCTTCATAGTTATAACCATTACATGTCATGAAAGCAACAACCATATTTTTACCTAGGGCTAATTCACCATCTTTTGTTGATGGACCATCAGCAATAACTTCGCCACGGTAAACGCTATCACCTTTTTTAACAATTGGATGATGGTTTACAGTAGTAGCAGCATTACTACGTTCATAATTAGCTAAGTGATAAGTATCCGTTCCTTTAGCATTTTTGACAATAATTTTTTTGCCATCAGCATAATCTACAATACCATCGGCTTTAGCAATAATTGTTGAGCCTGAATCTCTTGCTGCAATATATTCAACACCAGTTCCAACGATTGGTGCTTCGCAAGTTAATAATGGAACAGCTTGACGTTGCATGTTAGCACCCATTAAGGCACGGTGAGCATCATCATGTTCTAAGAATGGAATACAACTTGTTGTAATTGATACGATTTGGCTTGGAGCAACATCAATAAAGTCAACTTCTTCTTTTTTAACCATAACAGCTTCGCCATCTAAACGGGCAATAACTTTATCATCTAAGATTAAACCATCTTCGTCCATATTAATGGTAGCAGAAGAAATGTTATAATCAGCTTCTTCATCGGCTGTTAAGTAAACGATTTCATCAGTTGCACGACAGTCAACAACTTTTCTATATGGAGTCATTAAGAAGCCATATTCATTAACTTTAGCGTAACTTGCTAATGATGTAATTAAACCAATATTTTGACCTTCTGGTGATTCAATTGGGCAAATTCTACCATAGTGAGAATCGTTAACATCACGAACATCCATTCCAGCACGATCTCTAGCAAGACCACCTGGTCCTAAAGATGAAAGACGTCTTTTATCAGTTAACTCAGCAATTGGGTTAATTTGTTCCATGAATTTTGATAGCTGAGATGAACCAAAGAACTCTTTTAAAGCAGCAGTTACTGGTCGAATATTAATTAATGTTTTTGGCGTAATTGTTTCGATTTCTTGGGTAGTCATTCTCTCACGAATAACACGTTCCATACGAGCCATACCAACATTAAATTGTTTTTGAACTAGCTCTCCTACTTGTCTTACACGACGATTAGATAGATTATCAATTTCATCATCACGACCAATGTTATCATGTAAATTCAAATAATAAGATACAGAAGCATAAATATCTGAAATTGTTAAGCGACGACTGTCAATTGTTTGGTCATTACCAATAATTTCAATAATTTCTTCTTCATTTTTCTTACTATGAACTTTAACAGTTTGAACTTTGTTATATTCATCTAATTCTTCATTAATAAGAACTTCTTTAGTATTGTAGCCATTTTCAAAAATTGGTCGTACTAATTCAAGAATATCTTTTGTTACAACAGTGCCACTGCTAGCAACAACTAGGCCATTTTCATCCTTAATATCTTCTGCTAATGTGCAACCAATAAGACGATCTAAAACATTTAATTTACGATTTAATTTATAACGTCCAACCTTAGCTAAATCATATCTAAATTTATCAAAGAATCTTGTAATTAATTGGTTCTTTGCACTATCTAGAGTTGCTGGTTCACCTGGTCTTAATTTTTCATAAATTTCAATTAAAGCCTCGTCAGTATTTTTAGTGCTATCTTTTTCTAATGTGTTTTTGATGTAAGTATTTTCACCAAATAATTTTAGAATATCTTCATCACTAGAAAGACCTAATGCACGTAAAAATGCTGTAACAGGAACTTTTCTTGTACGGTCAATTCTAACATAAAGAATATCTCTTGCATCTAATTCATATTCTAGCCATGTTCCGTGGTTAGGTATTAACTCAGATGTTATTACACGACGACCATTTTTATCTGTTTCTTTTTTAAAATAGATAGATGGACTACGAACTAATTGGGAAACAATAACTCTTTCGGCACCGTTAATGATAAATGTTCCTGCATCAGTCATCATTGGGATATCACCTAGGAATATCTCTTGTTCTTTTACTTCACCAGTTTCGTGAATAAATACTCTCGCAGCTACTTTTAATGGTGCTGCATAGTTTACCATACGTTCTTTAGCTTCTTTAATAGAATATCTTGGCTTATCAAAATAGTAATCGCCAAGTTCAACGGTAATATTGCCAGTGAAACTTTCTACTGGGAATAAATCGTTAATAGTTTCTTTAATTCCTTCTTCTAAAAACCATTGGTAAGATTTCTTTTGAATTTCCAATAAATCGGTTAATTCTAAAGTGTTTTTAATTTTACTGAATGTGCGTCGTTCAGTATGATCTCCAAATTTTCTTGTCTTAAATGCCACTTGCATTCACCCCTATACCTAATATTTTTTGAGTACATTCTAATACATCAACAATTCTCGATTTTATAAAATTTATCTAGTATTGTCAATTATTTTCAGCCTTAATTATGTAAAAACCCTTGCACTTTTCTATAAGGTTTACCTTACAGTGGTTTTGCATTAATTTAATTGCACTCTTGGCTCCTTGATCTTTTCTTATAACAAACCACAATTCACCATCGTCGTTTAGATGACTTAATGAATTAAGTAGGATATTTTCTACCACTACCTTCCCTGCCCTTATAGGAGGGTTTGTTACAATCAAAT
>CAKOKU010000008.1 GCA_934095865.1 uncultured Bacilli bacterium | reverse complement strand
CCTGATTAGCTCAGTCGGTAGAGCGCACGGCTGTTAACCGTTAGGTCGTAGGTTCGAGTCCTACATCAGGCGCCATTATGATAATTAAGATTCATAGAAATATGAGTCTTTTTTTGATTTTAATAATACTTCTTGTGCTATTAAATACAATTTTAATTGTTTATACGACTATTTTCCTGTATAATAACTTTGGTGAATTAGTTATGAAAGAAAATGAAATAAGTTTTTTAGAAAGATATGCTGATAATTTGGTTGAACGTGATTATATAACTGACCCCGCAATTGGTCGTGAAGAAGAAATCAAACAAATGATTTTAATTCTTTTAACTCCTGAAAAATCTCCATTGTTAGTAGGCAAAGCCGGTATTGGTAAAACCGCTATTGTTGAAGGATTAGCTTATAGAATTAAAAATAATATGGTTCCTAATGCTTTATTCGGCTATGATCTTTTCAAACTTAATGCCTCATCAATAATTGGCGACTATGAAATAGCAGGTCAAAAAGAAACTAGAGTAGATGTCCTAGTAAAAGAACTAGCTAAAAGAGAAAAAACTATTGTCTTTATTGATGAAACTCATTTGTTGATTAAAGGAAGCAACGGTCAATCAGGAATGGATTTAGCTAATATTTTTAAAGCAGGCTTAGATCGTGGCGAAATAAAAATGATAGGAGCCACAACCACCGAAGAGTATGAACAATATATTATAAGAGATAGAGCTTTTTTAAGAAGATTTCAAAAAGTTGATGTAGTAGAAGCCGACAGAGAAACGACTATTAAAATATTAATGGGAACTTTACCGAAAATAGAAAAGCAAATGCACTTAACTATGCCTTATACTGACTTCATTAAAGAAAAATTATTTGGCTTTATTGTAGACATGACGGATGAATATAAAAGGATTTATGAAGTTTCCTCAAGATATCCGGATATTTGTTTAGCTATCCTTTCTAATGCTTTTAGTTATGCCTTATTTGATAATGTTAAAGAAGTAAGATTAAAACATATATATGAAGCTATTTGTAATACTAAAAGTGTTTATGCCGACTCTTTAAAAAAGGATATAGAAAAATTTAAGATTGAATTTAAAGATATTGCTTTAGAAGAAGGATATGACTTTTCTAATTAATAAAAAAACACCTATTATAGCGATTAGTGCTTAAATAAGTGTTTTTTTCTTGGCTAATTATAAAACTTCGACTGAGTTTGAAGAAACATTATTTGCTTGGGGCATAGAAGTTGGCTTGCCTTGCGTATTTGTATTATCATTTGTAACCTTGGTATCCAAAACTTCGGTATTACTAACATTGTTATCACTAGGCTTAATATCTAAAGTATCAATTGCATTATTTGAGACCTCTAAAGAATCTTCCTTTCTAGGTGTTTTGCCTAACAATGCATCTTTTAATTCTTGTTCATCCTCACCTAAGTCTGACTCAATATCAATAACTTGAACAATTTCTTCAAAAGTGGTGTCACCACTTAAAACTTTTTCTAAACCATCTTGTAACAAAGTAACTGTATGACCCTTTTTATAAACCATTTCTCTTAGATATTCTTTACTTTTATTTGCAACAATAGCATCTCTAACATCTTGATTTAACATTAAAACTTCGTGGATTGCAATTCGCCCCATAAAACCATTAATACAATTTTTACAACCAACAGCTTCATAAACTTCATTTACATCTAAACCTAAAGCAATTTTAAAAACCATTTTTTCATAATCAGTAGTCTTGCGAGCCACACGACATTTTGGACATAATTTTTTAGCTAATCTTTGGGCAATTACACCGGTTAAAGCCGTACCAAGTAGATATCTTTCAACATCCATATCTAACAAACGTTCAATAGTATTAAGCGCATTGTTGGTGTGCAATGTAGATAAAACCAAGTGGCCGGTAATAGAGGCACGAACCGCAATACGTGCCGTTTCATCATCACGAATTTCTCCAATCATTATAACATCGGGGTCTTGACGCAAAATACTTCTTAAGGCACTAGCAAATGTTAGACCAATTTCACTCATGACTTGAACCTGATTTAATCCAGGCATTTTCATTTCGACTGGATCCTCAACGGTAATTATATTCGTATCAACACGATTTAATTTTTGCAGCATGGAGTAAACAGTAGTTGATTTACCAGAACCAGTAGCACCAGTAACTAAGATAATTCCATTTGGAACATTAATCATTTTTAAAACTTTATCATAATTAACTTTTGAAAGTCCCAAAGTATCAAGACCAGCTAATGAACGAGAATAATCTAAAATACGAATAACGATTTTTTCACCATCAACAATTGGCAAGGCTGAAACACGCATATCTAATGGATTACCATCTCGCTCCATTTTAATCGCCCCGTCTTGGGGTAGTCTTGTTTCCGTAATATTCATACCAGAAATAATTTTAATACGAGTTGATAAGTTCTTCTTAACACTGGCAGGAACTTTAGCATATAAAACCAAATCGCCATCGACACGAATACGAACATTTAAAACATCAGGAGTAGGGTCAAAGTGAATATCAGAAGCTCTTTTCACAACCGCATCATTAATCATTTTATTAACTAAGTCAACAACAGGTATTTTATCATATTCAAACGTCGTAAAAACATTTGATTCTTTATTAGTAGCATCCTCTTGAATAAAATTTAATTTACCATCATCGCTAACCTCAACCACCGTATTTGTATTATTGTTAGTATTCATATTAACCAATCCTTTATTTTAATCTAAGCAAATTATACTATAAATTAACCAATCTTACAATTTATTTTCATAAAAAATATTGACAAACAAGTCGCCAAAATTTACAATAAGTGTCCTAAAGGAAAGATTAAAATGAAATCAGAAAATTATGATAAATATGAGTTTGTAGGACGTCTAAAAAAGACTCAAAAAGTTCTACAAGAAAAATTAAAGAAAATGGAAACCAAGTCAAGACAGCCAAAAGCCGGAATGCTTGATGATTTATTTCAAGAAATAGAGCTTAAATTAAAAACTTCTACGATTTTGGAAAAATCAATTGAATCTATTGATAAAATAATTAATTATGTAAAAACAGGTCAACTTGATTCTTACGTTGAATGTCTAAACATGATAATTATGTTAGTAGGTATTAAAAGAGAAACAGAAGCAGATATTTTTCTTAGAGTTATTGAAAATAATTCCAGAACGGATATAGCATCACCAGATGTCAAATTTACAAAATATTTAATGCAAGAAAAACAAATGATGGCTTGCTTTGTTAAAAAAGCTTGGAAAGTATCAAATCCAGATGGCACTTTAACAACTCCTTCTGAGGCTCCAGAAATAAAGGAAGAAGAAATTGCCTTATTCAGATCCACTTTTTCATCATATTGTTATGATGCTACAACGGGTCTATCTTTCATGTTTGGCAACACTGTTGCAACAAATCTAGCTTCTCAAGTAGAAGAAAACTGCAACAATATATTACACTATTTAAATCATCTTGATCGCCAAAGTGCTGTTAGCAACCTAGACCTTCAAAGTTATTCTATCAATGGCAAGCCAATAAACTTGAAAAGTACTTTTAAACAAAATGTTATTGAAAAATTAAATAGATTAAAGAGTGAATGTGCCGAGGTTACTGCTAATATGGAAGTTGCTGCTAACTTACTAAATATTCCGCAAACTCCTGACCAAGCTGCAGAATTCGCCTTCCTTCATGGCATGGAAATCGATGATAGTATTGATTTATCCAGTGAAGATGCTGCTAAATTAACATCTTTAAAATTACGAATGAGTAAAGATATAAATAAATCTTGTGATGAGTTGATTAGATACTTAAACTCAGGTATTAAAGATAGTCATATTGATTTGTTTGCCACCATAGCCTATTATTTACTAGGTACTACTAAATTAGGACCTCAATTCATGGCTTTAGTTCTAGATGTTATTAATACTAATTCTAAGATTATAGCTAGCTGTAATTCAGACTCTCCATCAATCAATAATATTATGGAACAACAAATTGCTGCCATGCTAGCTGGAAACAATAAAGAAGAAGCTATGAACACATTCCTTGAGTATTTGACTAGTGGTAAAAATATGTACAATGTTGTGCTTAATAAAGATTTAGGAGTAAGTCTTGATGATGTAAAAAGACAAGAGTTTATTAAAGCCTTAACAACGTTTGAAAGTATAAGCAATGCTCCAAAAGAGGATAAAGAAAAACCAGTTAAAGTAAATGCCTCTAAAGCTTACACTAAAATTAATGGTGTTGATGAATATCAAAAAGGTGGTCAAACAATAAAAGCTTGTGATATTAGATTATTCCAACATATTCTAGAAGCTAATTGCAAACCAAATGCCCAAGAACAAATGCTCAAACAAATGATAAGCTATGTTGAAAAATCAGTACCGGAAGTTAGAAATAGTTTAGTAACAAATATTTTAACTCGCTTAGATAATGAAACAAAACAATTAGTAACAAAATGGCAATTTATTGTGGCTCATAGTTATGGTTTTAGTAGTCAGATAGAAGAGATTTACTTTTTAGCAAATATGCCATACGATTACAATTATGCTGAGGAAGAAATTGATAAAGAATTAGAAAATGGCGTCAATGATTTATATAGAAAAGTACAAGTAGCAGTTTCCTTAACTTCTATTGATAATGACCAAGAGCGCCTAGCAGAAAAATGGGCCGAAATTATGGCTAAGGGTGATAAATTCAGTTATGAAATTAACGAAATTTATTCTCTGGTTAATATGCTACAAAATAATAGTGAGGAAGCATCAAAAATATATGATGCCTTAGCTGAACAAGTAAAAGAAATTTATAAGGCAATCAAGAAAGCTGAACGCGAAAATCGTTCTGGTGAAAATGCCACCGCCCCAGCCATAGAACCTAGCCGCAATCGAACATTACCTAACAACCCTAATAAAAAATAAAAAAATAGGCTTTAACAATATAAATTTGTAATAAATCTAACGCTTTTGTGATACAATATATAAATCAAGAAAAGAAAGGAATCAGTTGTTAAAAGTGTTTTCTTTAATGTTTTTGATAGCTGATTAAATAGACATATGGAATTGACAGAACAACAAACAAGATTTTTAGAAATATTTTATAGATTTTATCAAGAAAGATATAAAACTAATGATAAAGAATATAGAAAAAGGGCAATAATTTGTTATAGTATTTTGCAAAATATTCCTCAATCATTTGGCGATGAGTTACAAGATTCTTATTCTTTTAAAACAACATCGGATGGAAAAGTTAATTCAAAAGATTTTGAAGAGTTTTTAGACTCTTTAGATGAATTAGATAAGCAAAGTGAAGATAATAAAGCTCAAAATGAAGACAATGAAACTCAAAATAATGATACTTCCGTAGTAGATTCTTATTGGCCTACTAATGATAGTGCATATTTAATAAGTAGTATCTGCACATATAATAGAATAATGCCATATCAATATCCAGCTTTAGCTTATGCCTTAACTTATTTTGCTGAATTTAATGATTTCCAATCATTAAGAACTGAACTTATACGCTTAGATAGATTATCTGAAAGTAAGAATTTTAGTGAAGATGAAGCCAAACTTAATGATAATATTTTAAGAGTAATGGGCTTAATGGGCAAGTTTAGTCCAGAAATGCCAAGAATTATGGCAAATCCTAATTTAAGTCCAGCTGAAGTGGGTTTTCTTTTAACTTTTAAAGGCTTTTGTCAAGAATGTTACAATCCTAACTGTGAAGCTGATAGAGCGTACGCTCAGAATGTTATTGTTATTTCTTCTTATCTTCCAGAAGAAACTGCGGGTAACTTAAACGAACAATATGAAATATTGCCAACAAAAGATGGTGTTCATCCTGCTGATATAGATGGCTTACTAGCTAGTCTTGATGCTAAACAAGAAGATGTATACAAATTTAATTTAAGCATTAAAAATGTTCCACTCTTACCAATTGCTGAAGAACTTAGAAGTAAAGAAATAAAAACTTATGAAAGCATATCTAGATTTTGCAGTGCCTTATCATATGCAGTATCCGTTGATGCAACTGAAGAAGAAGTCCAAAAGTATTTAGAAAGCTTATCAGAAAAAAGTGGCTTTGAAAATAGCCGTGTGTCTATAAGAAGACGAATAGATGAAAATATTGTTCTTATCTTAGAAGAATTTGGCATTATTACTAAAACACATCGTTATCCAGGGGAACAAGAAAAGCCATTAAAATATCCAGCTGAAAGAATTCCCGGACCATTTCAAAAATTAAAAAGAGCTTTAACAAAAAAAGGAAATAAAGATAGACAAACAACAGAAAAATAATTATAATAACCATAGATACATTGAAAAAGAGGAGTATTATTATCTAAGAAGTATAGAGAGCTTGTGTATGGTGAAAACAAGTCTTCTTAATAATGAGAAGGTTGCTTTGGAGTATAAAACGTTACTTCGCGTTAAGAAGATAAAAGTGTATGATAAAAATCATAAAATAAGGTGGTACCGCGGATTTATTCGCCCTTATGCTTATGATTTTTTTTCGTTAGAAAAGAGGATTTATGTTAGATACAAAATATAATCATGAACAAGTAGAACAAGCCAAATATAATTCATGGGTAGAATCTGGTTATTTTGCTAGTGGTAATCTCAATAAAAAACCATATTGCATAGTAATACCACCTCCTAATGTTACCGGAAAATTACATATTGGTCATGCCTATGATACCGCCATTCAAGATGTTATTATCCGCTATAAGAGATTACAAGGATTTGATTGCTTATGGCTACCAGGTATGGATCACGCTGCTATTGCAACCGAGGCTAAAGTTGTCAAAAGATTAAAAGAACAAGGCTTAGATAAAAGAAGTATTGGTAGAACTAAATTCCTAGAAGCCTGCTGGGATTGGACTAGAGAATTTGGTGGCAATATCAGAAATCAATGGGCCAAACTTGGCTTATCAGTTGATTACAATAAAGAAAGATTTACCTTAGATGAAGGCTTAAACAAAGCAGTTATTAAAACATTTGTTGACTATTATAATAAAGGCCTTATTTACCGCGGTGAGCGTATTATTAACTGGGATCCTGTTGCCATGACTGCCTTATCTAGTGAAGAAGTTATTTACCGTGAGGATAAAGGTGCATTCTATCATCTAAAATACTTTATTGAAGGTGAAGATAGATATTTAGAAGTAGCTACTACTAGACCTGAAACTTTATTCGGTGATACCGCTGTTGCTGTTAACCCAAGTGATGAAAGATATAAAGATCTACAAGGAAAAAAGGTTATTGTTCCTGTGGTTGGCCGTGTAGTTCCAATTGTTTTTGATAACCATGCTGATCCTGAGTTTGGTACCGGTGTAGTAAAAATAACTCCAGCTCATGATCCTAATGACTATGAAGTTGGCTTAAGACATAATTTACCAAGAATAATTTGTATGAATAAAGATGCTACCATGAATAATGTTTGTGGCAAATATGAAGGTCTATCAAGAGAAGAATGTCGTACAAAATTGGTTAACGATTTAAAAGAAGCTAATCTGTTAATTAAAGTGGAAGAAATAACTCACAATGTTGGCCATTCAGAAAGAACTGAAGCCGTAGTTGAACCTTATCTTTCTAAACAATGGTTTGTAAAAATGCGTCCGTTAGCAGATAGAGTTTTAGCTAATCAACAAAATAAGGCCACAAAAGTTAATTTTATTCCTCCTCGTTTTGAAAAAATTATGAATCACTGGATGGAAATCACTTATGACTGGTGTATTTCCCGTCAATTGTGGTGGGGACACCGTATTCCTGCTTGGTACCGTGGTGAAGAAGTATATGTCGGCGAAACCGCTCCAACCGGTGAAGGTTGGGTTCAAGATGAAGATGTCCTAGATACATGGTTCTCATCAGCTTTATGGCCATTTTCAACTCTAGGTTATCCAGAACAAACTGCTGATTTTAAAAGATATTTCCCAACTGACTGCTTAGTTACCGGTTATGATATTATTCCATTCTGGGTTAATCGTATGACCTTCCAATCACTAGAACTTAATGGCATCCGTCCTTTTAAAGATGTTATCATCCATGGTCTTGTAAGAGATAAAGAAGGCCGTAAAATGAGCAAATCTTTAGGCAATGGCATTGACCCAATGGATATGATTAAATTATATGGGGCAGATAGCCTAAGATATTATTTAGTAACTGATTGTGCTTTTGGTACTGATTTGCGTTTCGACGAGGAAAAATTAAAAGCTACTTGGAACTTCATTAATAAAATGTGGAATGCCTCACGCTTTGTTTTAATGAACATTGCTGATTTACATGAATTAAATCTAAACGATTTGAAAAAAGAAGATAAATGGATTTTAACTCGTTTTGAGAATGTTTTAGATAGTACCATTAAACATATGGATAAATATGAATTCAATCTAGTTGGTAGTGAAGTCTATAATTTTATCTGGGATGATTTCTGTTCTAACTATATTGAGATGGCTAAGTTCAGTACTGATGATGTAACTACAAGGAGCGTATTGTACAAAGTTTTAACTGGTATTATTAAAATTATGCATCCATTCATGCCTTTCGTAACCGAGGAAATATACCAAAATCTACCATTTAAAGATAGCAAATCGATTATGATATCTAATTATCCCCAAGTTGAAAAAGAATACGTTTTTAATGCCGAAACAAAAGAAGTTGATAAGCTATTAGAATTTGTTACTACTTTTAGAAATAAGAAATTAGAAAATAATGCCGGCAAAGATTTTGAGGTCGAAACAAAATCGTTAGATGATCTTGCAATTAAATTATTAAAATTAGATGATAAGATTGTAACATCAAGCTCTAAGAATACTAAGATTTTAGTAAGTGCTAATAAAATAGAAGCTTATATCTGTTATGATAATAATATTGATAAAACTGCTGTTTTAAATGAGCTAATGAAAAAGAAAGAAACTTTAGAATCTAGTATTAAAAGAAGAACTAATCTTTTAAATAACGAAAACTATGTTAAAAAAGCCCCAGAAAATATAGTGACAAAAGAAAGATTAGATTTAGAAAAAGAGACAAGTATGTTAAATAATGTATTAAAGGAAATAAATGAATTAAATTAAGATAACTTTAATTTAAACCTTTGATAATATAAAAATAAAAAAGAAAGAGTGAAAATATGGCAAATATAGTAAAAGATATAACTGACCGTGAAATAGACTTTGCAAAATGGTATACCGACGTCTGTAAAAAAGCTGATTTAGTAGATTATTCTAAGAATAAAGGTAGTATGATAATAAGACCATACGGCTATGCTATTTGGGAAAATATGGTTAGTATTTTAGATAAAGAATTTAAAAGACTAGGGCATCAAAATGTTCAGATGCCAATGCTTATTCCAGAAAGTCTTCTTAATATAGAAAAAGAACATGTAGAAGGCTTTGCTCCTGAAGTTGCTTGGGTAACTTATGGTGGTGAGAATAAACTAGAAGAAAGAATGTGTATTCGCCCAACTAGCGAAACCTTATTTTGCGACCACTTTAAGAAAATTGTTAATTCTTACCGTGATTTACCACTTCTTTATAATCAGTGGTGTACAATAGTTAGATGGGAAAAAACTACTAGACCATTTTTAAGAAGCAGGGAAATATTATGGCAAGAGGGACACACTCTCCATGCCACTGCCGAAGAAGCTAAAAGAGAAACCCTACAAATGTTAAAGGTCTATGAGGATTTTCAAAGATATTATTTAGCGATGCCTGTTATTGTTGGTAAGAAAACGGAAAAAGAAAAATTTGCAGGTGCTGAGGATACTTATACCATTGAGGCCATGATGTGGGATGGGGTAGCATTGCAAAATGGCACTAGTCATTATTTCGGTCAACACTTTGCCAAAGCTTTTGATATTAAATTTTTGGATAAAGATAACACGTTAAAAACTCCATATCAAACCTCTTGGGGCTCAACCACTAGGATGATTGGCGGCCTTATTATGACTCACAGTGACAACAATGGTTTGGTTTTACCGCCAAGAATTGCCCCAATTAAAGTAATTATTATTCCTATTGGTGCCGTTGATGACAAATTAAAAGAAATCACTTTAGAATTAGAAAGTGCCGGCATTACCTATAAAGTCGATGCTAGTGATAAAACCCCAGGTTTCAAATTTGCCGAAGCCGAAACTAAAGGCTACCCAATTCGTTTAGAACTTGGTAAACGAGATTTAGATAATGGCTTTACAACCATCGTTCGCCGTGATACTTTAGAAAAAATAAAAGTCGATGATTTAGAAGGACTTATTGGTATTATTAAAGATACAATGGATACTATGCAAAAAGAAATGTATGAACGAGCTTTAAAAAGAAGAAATAGCATGATGTATGAAGCTAAAAACTACGATGAATTTAAAGAAATAGCCTCTACCAAAAACGGATTTATCAAAATTTCTTGGTGTGGCAGCATGGAATGCGAAGATAAAATAAAAGCAGATACCGGCTTAAAATCACGTTGCATAATAGGTGATAACGAAAAAGATATCTGTCCAGTATGTGGTAAGAAGTCAAAATATGATATTTATTTTGCTAAACAATATTAGAATCTTATTTTAAACTTACCATTACTAACAAAATTATTATTTAAAATTTTATAAAGGATTTGCTGCATTAGTAGGAAATCTTTTTTATTAAAAGAATTATAATCAGTCATCCTAGCTTGATATGAAGAATATATATGAACTTTATTACGCAACTTTTTTAGGTTATAGAGAAGACTAATATCTTCTTTATATAAACCCAAAATATTTTCTTTAATTATTTTTTTAAATATATAATTAAAAGAAACTGGTCTTTTAAAGTAAATATCTCCAGCTAATACTAAATAAAACACGGCTTCTAGAATAGAAATAGAATTAATAATATAGTCTTTAATTAATAACTTTTGAATAACACTAGTATTATGTTCTCTAACTATTTTATTATTTAAATACTCAACATATTGAAATGTATAAGCAATGTTGCTTACAATTGGATAATTATGTTTAAAATTAAGACGCTCTCTAATAATTTGAATATTTGTTGGTTGCATAGCAAGTAAACTCCTTTAATTGTTGTTATATTATAAATTAAGCTTGCCTACTAGTAAATCAAATTTACCAATAGTGATAAGATTTTATAGCTTGAAAATCAAAGCTTACGTCCCCAATTTCATAAAAACGTAAAAAATAATTGACGCATATCTAATTTATATGGTAAGATATTCTTGCTTCAAGGAAATGACCTTGTAGAAAATCCGCTTATTACAGTTAGTAATTAATGATTTTGAGTGATATAGTATATAGAAAGGAATTAGACGTATGGCAAATTTAATTGATAAAATTAATGCAAAACAAGTAAGAAAAGATATTCCTGAATTCCGTGTAGGTGATACTGTAAGAGTAAACGTATGGGTAATTGAAGGTAAGAAGAAACGTATCCAAGCTTTTGAAGGCTTAGTAATCGCTAAAAAAGGTGGATCTGTATCTGAAACTTTCTCTGTAAGAAAAAAGAGTTACGGTGTTGGTGTAACTAGAATTTTCCCAGTAAATGCTCCTACTATTGATTCTATCGAAGTAATTAAGAAGGGTTATGTAAGACGTTCAAAACTAAACTTCTTAAAGGGATTAAGAAAAGAATACAAAGTAAAAGAAAGAAATTAATGTTAAAAGTGCTAGCAATAGTGCTTTTTTTCTTTTTCTAAGACTGAGTTTAAAAGTAGGAAAATTAGTTTCTTTTCAATAAGATTTGTATATGATATACTGAAGATGGTGAATATAATGGTATATGTAGATAAAATAAAAACTGCGAGTGTAGCAGAACTTGCTAGAGATATAATTAACTTACAAAATTTAGCTATTTATGATGATAATAGTTTATCCTTTGAATTAAGTGACGAAAATGATGATGTTAATAAGATAGAATACAAAAATATATCTGATAAAGACTTAAAAAGTTTAATAGATATATTAGGTTACATCAACATACTTCTTTATGATGAAGATAATGAAATAAGCGTTTTTGCCTCATACAAAGCTCCTTTTAATATAGGGGTTTTAAATCATGGCGTGGATATAACAGATAGTCTTTTTAAGTGTGCTACTTCCTCAGCCTTTAAATTAAGAAAACAATTTTATGATACTGAACATCTTTTTACTAGCCAATTTCTTGTAACTGCTTCCAAGGTATATCAAAGCATTATTGATTCTCAGAACTTACGAACTGGTAGATTAGATAGAAGCAAATTTGAATTTGATTTAAATTATGTTTTATCCGCGATTAGAGCTGGCATTGGTGATCCATTTACATTTGAAGAAAAATATCAGTCGTTTTTTATAGAACTTTTAGATAAAGCCGAAGAATACAGTGGTGTTGACATAAAATTACCAAACCAAGCCAATTTAACACCATATGAAATGACCACAATCAGAAATATTTTGCAATTAGCTACAAACATATTCAGTGAATATAATAATATTTCTGACAAGGATGCAATAATATCTAAAATTAAAAAAACTAAATTTTTACAAGAAATTTTTTATAAATCAGGAAAATCAACTAGCCGTCCTAGTAAAGTATGCAATCCAGAAGTAGATAAAAATGCTGAAGTTTTTATAGATTTGCAAAACCAACAAAATGAAAATTTAAGTCAACAAGAAAGGGAAGCCATAATCCTTTATAAGACAGCACTTTACAATGCAATTAATACCATTGTAAGATACGTACGTACTAAGGGCATAACCATAGAAGAAGCCCTAGCAGATACTGAACATCAAAACTATATTATGTCTTATCTAGCCGCCAGCTATAAAGAATTTCATAATGGTCAAATAGAGGATATAAGAGATAATGTTTATGCTACTGCTCCAATAGCAGTTAGAGCGATTTTTTCAAGATATCCCAATAGCCTTTTAAATGAGGAACAATATAATAATTTAGTTTTAGGAAGTATTCCATTACTTTCAAGTTCTTTATCAAAAGTGAAGTTAAGTGAGGATATTATTGTCTACCGTGGCATTGCTAATGGCGCAAGACAATTAAATTGGGATCATGGCTTTTTATCAACTTCAATATCATTTCAAACGGCTAAAGAATTTTCAAATGAACTAGATAGAGGAATCAATGGCCATTTAAATTCAGAGATAATTCAAATAACCATTCCTAAAGGTTCGTCGGTAATTTGTTATAGTAACTCCTTATTCTATAATGATAATTCTATTGGTTTTAATGAACCTCAAGGTGAAATTCTGATTGATATTGATGATTATGATATGGAGTTAACATCATCTAATTCCCATATAATTGGTGATAGAGTAACATCGCGCGCTAACTACCGCTTGACTCCAAAGAGTTTATCCTTTGATATGAACGCTACAACCGGCAAAAAGGCAGTTTAACTATTTAAAATGCTTAAAATTAAGGCTTCTTTTGGCATATTTAGCTTGCAATTATCATAAAATGTGTTATAATCTTAATTGTTATTAAAAAGGAAAGCAATTTGTATCCACAAATTCACCTGACTTTAAATTAGTAAAGTGGGTTTAATGCCAAGAAAGAAAAGAACTTTTAGGTAATATAGGTGGATACTAGGTATCTGCCTTTTTAAATATAATAATAGTGGAGGTGTGTTTATATAGCAAAAGATAAGAATGAAATGCCTATTAATGAACAAATTAGGGTTTCGGAAATGATGGTTATTGGTCCAAATGGAGAACAAATGGGAGTTAAAAAAAGAAGTGATGCGCTTACCCTTGCGACATATGCAGGTTTAGATTTAGTCCTTCTAAACGCCAATGGTACTCCAGCTGTTGCTAAAATTATGGATTACAACAAATATCGTTATGAAAAACAAAAAAAATTAAAAGAGCAACAAAAAAGACAAAGAGAGAATAATAAAGAATTAAAAGAGTATCAATTATCAGTAACAATTGACATTGGTGATTTTAATACTCGTAAGAAAAATGCTCATGATTATTTAGTAAAAGGTCATAAAATTAAAGCTTCAATTCGTTTTAAAGGACGCCAAATGGCTCATACAGAATTAGGGGCAGAAGTTTTAGAAAAGTTTGCTAAAGAATTGGAAGATGTAGCCGTTGTTGAAGAAAAGCCAAAATTAGAAGGCAGAAACATGTATATGCTATTGGCACCAAAAGCAAATAAGTAAGGAAGGATAGTTTTATTATGGCAAAGAGTAAACAAAAAACACATAAAGCAAGTAGCAAAGTTTTAAATGTAAAGAAAAACGGAACTGTTACATATAAGAAGAGTAATGGTAACCATAAAACAGCAAAAGATTCAAGCAAGGCTGTTAGACAAAGAAGAAATAAGGGAGTATTAAATGATACTTTCGCAAGTAAATTAAAGGATAGAATTTAGTTAGGTGGTGTAGAAGATGACAAGAGTTAAAGGTGGAAGCGTTTCCAAAACAAGAAGAAGAAAAGTATTAAAAGCTGCTAAAGGTTACTTTGGTTCAAAACACAGATTATATAAAACTGCTCAAGAACAAGTATTCCATAGTGGTAACTATGCTTTTAGAGATAGAAAACAAAATAAGAGAAATTTCCGTAAATTATGGATTACAAGAATTAATGCTGCATGCCGTATGAATGAAATTTCTTACTCAAAATTTATTAACGGTTTAGCAAAAGCAAATATTGAAGTAAATCGTAAGATGTTAGCTGAATTAGCAATTAATGATTCAGAAGCATTTACAAACTTAGTAAATATTGCTAAAAATGCCCTAGAAGGTAAAGAATATAAACCAGCTGCTGTTAAAGCAACAGAAAAAGTAGTAGCTAAAGAAACAGAAAGTAAAAAAACAACTGCTAAGAAAGAAGCTGCTCCTAAAAAAACAGCTGCCAAAAAAGAAACTACTGCAAAAAAAACTACAACTAAGAAAACAACTAAAAAAGAAGCTTAAGTTTACTAAAAGTATCATTATTGGTACTTTTTTTCTTTGTCTATTCATCAATTTATGATATAATTCATGTTATGATATGGAGAGATAGAAAATGAAAAATGATGATATAGTACAAAACCAAAATGGAATCATAGATTTTGATGCTGAAGAATTTATAAACTCAGGCACTGCTAACGAACAAGCTTCTGAACAACCAAGTTCGAATGCTGTTACAGATATTCCTTTTGACATAAATGATATATTTGGTGACTTAAAATCAGCCACCCCTCAAGAACCAACTTCCTTTAAAGTTGAAGAACAAACACCAGCATCTTATGCTAGTGAACCAACCTTTGCTGGTATTGACGAAAATACTATTGCTGCTTCAAAATTGCCCGAAAAAACCAAAGACATCAATGAACTAAGCAACAATACCCAAGAACCAGTAAATATTATGGCTACCAGCGATTTAGAAACGGCACCAGTTACACCAGTAGACCCTATAATTCCTAATGGCAATTTGCCAACAGAAGATAGTATTGCTAAAACATATGATGATACTTTTAATGCCTTTAACAAAAATACAGTTACTCCTGAAGAAGCAGCCAGCCAAACTAATTTTGCTTCAGCATCACCTGCTGATATTATGCCAAAAGAGGTTCAAACTGTTTCTCAAGCCCAAGAAAATTTAGGAACTCAACCTAACTTACAAGAATCAGTAGTTATTGGTACTGCGCCTAATGTTACTCCAACTTTAGAAAATGTTAATAGTAACCTTAATGCCCAAACCAATGCACCTGAATCTGCAACTAAAAAGAAATGGCAATTTAACTTACCAGTAGCTATGTTACTTTTAATTATTGTTGTTTCCGTTGGTGTTTGCTATTTAAGAAGAAACGAACTTGCTATTATTTTTGCTCAAATAATTAAAAAATAATGAACACTAAAAATAAATTTGATATAATTTAAATACAATGGAGGTTAGCGTATGGAAACTGTATTAGCAGCAACATTACAATGCATCGGATTAATGATAGGTATGGCCTTTTTAGGCCTTGGTATTGGCGTTGGTATTCTTGGCGGTAAAGTAGCAGAAGCGATTGGCCGTAATCCAGAAACAAAAGACAATGTTATTCACTCAATTATGACTATTTTAATAATTACAGCTATCTTTATTTTACTGTTATTTGCTTTTTGCTTCTTACTATTATTTTTTAATCCGCTTATAGCTTAAAGTCTGATGAAAATCAGATTTTTTTAATTATTTTAACTTTTAGTTTTCCAAAATTACCACTTAAAAAGATAGACATATTTTCTAATTTATAATATAATTTTTATAGATAATATGGATAGTAGGGAGAATATTTAATGAAACTTAAGAACAATGTGAAAATAGCAGTCTTGGCCTTGGTAGCCATTCTTTTAATTGGTGCCTTTGGCTATTATGGTGTTAAAATAAATGAGTCTAGATATACTGACTTTAAAGATGCTGGTTACGTTATCAGTACTAATTACAGCTCTAATAATGATAATGAGGACATCACTAGTATAAAATACTATTTTAGCGAAAATGAAACCTACTATAAAGAAAATAACTCTAGTTATTCATTTACGAATTCATCTAATGAATCAGTTAATATTCAAGAAGATAATTTTATTCATTATAATAATGGTTCCATTGGCGTATTCAAGAAAACAGCTTTAGTCAATTTAAATAATATTGGTGATAATATCATTAAATATTACAGCCTAAACAGCAAAAATTACCTGACTAAAGAAGGCCAAAACTATTTAGCTAAAAGCATTTCTGATACTTACGAATTTACTAACTTCATCTTGAAAATTAGTGCTAATAAATACATGATAGTTGCTCCTAATATAAAAATTCATGTTAAGAATGACGTTCGTACCATAACTGATTCTTATGTTGAATTACAGTACTTTGACGGTAATATAGTAAGATTAGAAAATAACAATTTCAAACTTCAAAGCGTAGCATCAGATTTTTATATTGAACTAGACAATAATGTAATAATAAATATTGACAATAAAAATATTTATTTAAATAAAGAACAAAAATTAAATTTAGAAGAAATTACTATCAGTTCTGATGATAATGTTAATCTTGATAATATTGATGATGATAAGTTCATGACCGAAGATGAGAAGAAAAAACAAGAAGAAGAGGAGAAGAAAGCAGCCTTAGAAGCTCTAGAAAAAGCTAAAAAAGAATTAGCAGACGCCCAAGATAAAATAAAAGAAGATATTAAAAGTAATTTTAGTAAAGATAATCCTTTAAATGGCATTACTAATGGCGTTGTAAAACCAACTTCACCAGACAATAACGAAGAAATAATTGAAGATGGCAACTCTTATGATCCAACATTTGTTATAACTAACCTAGAAGTTAGTGCAAATGGCGTTCTTGCTAATATAAGATATGAAGATAAATCAGCCGTTTTAGTCGGTAGTCCAACTATTAATTTAATCGATGCAGGAAATAATAAGATTATTGATACCGTTCATTTAAATAATGGTTTAACAAGCATTGTTTATTCTAATGAAACTTTAAATCAAAATACCAATTATGTTCTTGTTGTTAATGCTAATTACATGAAAAATGGTGAGGCTATTAATAAAGATTTTATTCAAAAATCATTTGTTACCTCTTCATTAGGCATAAGTGTTTTAAAAGATTATTATAGTACTAAAACCTTAAATTTTATTATAAAAAAAGAAAATGACAGCACCGTCACTTCTCTAAATGCCAGATTATACTCAGCTAGTGGCGAACTTATTAGTAACAAACCAATTAACCTAAAAGACATTGAAAAAGTATCCCTTACATTTGATAATCTAGAACCTAACACATCATACCGTTTAGAACTATCCGATTTTGTATATAAAAATATGATAATATCTGATGGCTTTACCATTGCAGAAAGCTATAAAACGTTAAAAAGAAGTCCTAGAATTGGTGGCGTTAGTTTCAGTGTCGACAAAGTTAATTCTAAATTTATTTTAGAAACTAATAATATTGAAGACAAAGATAATGGCATTACTAAGCTCCGTTATGAAGTTTTTGATATGCGTAAATTAGATGGAACTTCTAAACCAGTCGCTTCAAAAACAATTGAGACAACTTCTCTTGGCAGTGTTGATGTAAATGTTGATGATGCAAATATTTATAGATCAGTTCCTTATACCTTTAAAGTAATCGCTATCTTTAATGATAATGAAAAAGAAATTGAACTAGATTGTGGTAGTCCAAGTGAGTATATGCAATTAGATGGTAAAGTTCATCCAAGTTTAAGGTTTGTCGATGATAATGTTACTTTTGAAAGAATATCTGGCACCATTGAAATAGAAGACCAGTATGGTACTGTTGATTATAGCAAGCCATTTAAAATAATATATACTGACTCCCATGGCATTTTCAAAACTATTAATTATAATTCTGCTACTCTTCATATTCCAATTGATATTAATGGATTACGCGCTAATAATGAAACTTATACCTTTAATGTTTATGGTTATGTTGATTTAGATGATGGTTATGGTTCTGCTAATCAATTAATTGGTACCTTTACCGTAAATACTAATAATATTAAAAGCTTTACTTTAAAAAGCAAGATTGATGATACAACCTTAACTAAAACCTTCCGGATAATATCTCAACTTACCCCAACTAATGGGGAAGATAACACCCTCGAAGCTAACACTTTATCAAGCTTAACATTCAATTTATATTCTGGCTCTAATACAACTGGCCAGCTAATTAAAAGTGTTACTTATACCGACAATAACTTATCTGAATATGAAAGTGATTTAAAGAAAAAATATTATGATGAAGAGTTTGAAATAATCCCTGAACTCTTTGGTTTAACTAGCAATGCCCTTCGTAGTTATGAAGCTTTAACAATTGAAGTTACTAATGCTAATGATTATACTAAATGGCCAAATACTTCTCAAATTATAGATAATATTATTACTATTAAAACTAAAGATCCTATTGAAGATCCTGAAGTAAATCCTAAGATTGATGTTAGTGTGGTTCGTAACAAAGATGCTGACAAGAATCACTATGATGCCACTCTTAACAATGACACAATAATAGGCATAAAAGCTCTTGCTAATTATGATAATGCTAGTCATTATGCTAAATATATTACTTATTATTTATATGATGCAGAAAATCCGGGCAATTATATTGCTAAAAGTGACTATTTACCAGTAAATGCTGACGGCTCAATTCCTAGTACGATTTTCTATGCCCAATCTGGTACGGCTAGCAATGTAGAAGATAACACCTTTAGACGTGGTAATTCTTATTATGTTACTTACATCATTGATGTTGATACCAACGGTGATGGCATCGTAGAAGATGATATCCATATTCCAACTACTGGTATTGCGGCCTCAGAAACCTTAGATATTCCAAAACAATTACCTAAATTCCAAACTTATCCAAGTACAATTCTAGAAACATCTAACGGCAATAATCTCTTATGGGCTTACAAATATACAGATATAGATAATGCTTTAGAAATCAACAAGATGTATTATAAAGTCGATGGGATTGAAAATAGCTCTAATGATATCTCTATAAGTGATGGTTTTCAAACTATTAGTCTTTCTCTAGATAAAAGTGGGCTTTATGATTTATATACCAAAGTAAGACTATTAAAGACCAGCACCCCTGAAGACTACTCTCTTGTTAATCAAACTATTGAAAATTTAACAAGTATTCCTGTTGGTATTAAGTATGTTCTTACTGAAGAAACTAACCGTTTAATGATTACAATTGCTGATTATGAACTTTATTCTTCTTTCTTTAATAAAGTTACTGGTTATACCTTAACATTTACTGCGGATAATACTACCCGTGAATTTAATGATGTTACTTTTGGAGATACAGGAACTTATATAGTCGACTTATCAAACTTAGAAGACTTTGCTAATCGTAATGTCGAAGTTAATCTTTACGCTTATTATGATTCTAATTTAATTGGTTTTGATACAGATACGACTGCCAGAAGCACTTACACTAACAACTTTGCTATTAAACAAATAAAAAATTCTTATTTTACTGGCCAATATTATATTGTCAGTGGTAATGGTCTTATAACAACTCCAAGTGCTCTAAACTCTTACTTCTCATTCTCTTTAAATAAAACACCTAATACTGATGGTTATTATAACTTTAAATTATCTAATGATGCTGGTTTTGAAAAAAATTATAGTCTAGAATTAGATACTGGTGGTTTTAGCTTTATAGATGATAATGAACGTCAATACTTTATGCCAAGTAAAATTGCCGTCACAAAATTAACTTCAGATAATAATAACTTTACTTTTAATGGTTTAGTCCCAGGTGTCAGCCTTATGAAAAATGGTAAATATTTAATTGATGCTGGTATTGACAGTGCCTCTATAAATGTTACTGTCAGCAGTGCCAGTGATGCCATCGTCGACAATAAAATTTATTTTGAAGTTTATGAAACCGATGAAAACATGATTGAAGCTAATTCAAAACTTTTATATACCAAAGAAGTAGGCGTTGATGAGTTAAATAATCCTGTTATCTTAGATGAATTAAAACCAAGTACTTATTACTTCTTTAAGATTAAAGCTAATGTTAACGAAAATGGCAAAGTAGAGTATATTAGTTTATATGATATTGATAATAAAACTAATGTTATTAATTATCCAATTGCTACTTTAAGTAATTTAGTTCTAACTAGCCAAAACATTTCTTTCCAAGCTACTAGTTACACAGATAAAAAATTAGTCTTTGAGTATAGCCTAGAAACGACTAAAAATATTGATCACATTAGATATGAATTGTTTACAGTAACAACCGATGCTAACGGTAATAATATTTATACCCCATTAAAAGATAGTGTAAATGTTAATATAACCGATGATATAAAAATCACTACTAATATGGTAAAAGAAATAAATATTGCCCCAGCAACTAATCTTAAAACTGATAAAGTATATGCTATTGGCCTAACTGGCTACTTAAAAAAATCTAATGGTACAATTTATGAACTAGATACAACGTATTCTAATCCTTATAATTTCAACCAATTAAATGTTCCATACTTCTACATTCAAGCTGAAAGAAATACATCTGATAAAACATTAACATTTAAAATAACTCCAATGGATGTTAATCATACTTTAGTAAATGATAGTTATATGGTTGGCTTCTATGATGAAGAGGGAAATGAAATTGCTAATGATTATGGAGATATTTATACTAGCAGTAAGATATTCAGGCTTACTAATGTTGATTTAAGTAAAGCAACAACTTTAGTTATAACTTACAAAGCTAATGTTAGTAATCAAAGTGATGAAGAAGCTCTAAATGTTCGTGAGAGAAGATTTACTGTTAATGGCCTTAATAAAGATGGTATAGATGTCGGTGATGTTTATGCCTCAACCAATTTGAATGACAAATCAAAAATCAACCTAACATTCTCAAATACAACGAGATTATCAGAAGTAACAAATATTCGTTATTCAATCTTTAAAGATGGACAAGTTGTTATCTCAACCAATAGTTTAGAAAACTTTACGCCTACACTAGGTTCTTGTGGCACTTCTGCTTGTTATGTCTATACTTTAAAAAGCATAATTTCTCAAACGGGTATTTATTACATTCAAATTCAATTTTTAAATAAGAACAACAATATTGTTGATGAACGTATTGTCTCTTATGCATATTCGATTTAGAAAGGAGATCTAAAATGACAAAAACGAAAAATTCACTTCAATTTATTATCATTACTGTTATTACTTTTTTAATAATTATTATGTTTGCTCTTGCTATTCGCCACTTTATCAGATTAGATACTTCTTCCTATTCTGTTAATGAAAATAGTAGTACATATGATTCTGAAAATAATTATATTGCTATTAATAGTACGGCCACTTTAAAAATGGGCTTAGATGGTAATTATAAACTAATTAATGTTGAAAATATGTTAAAAACGACTTATAACTTAGGCAATCACGCTATCATTAAGGAAGCTTCCAATGCCGAACTTAAACTTTACGGTGTATTTTATGAAGTCGAAGAAGATGGCCAAATAAAAAGATTAAGTAAAGAAAACAAAGTAAATATGGTAAATGGCGCTAAGTTTTACAAAATTAGTGACCGTAAGTATTTACTTGTTGATAAAAAGATATCTAGTAGTGATGGTTCAATCAATACCAAAGATTATCTAATTGTTGAAATAGACCGTAATGGTAATAGCACTCTTTATAATGATTCAATTAATGTTAAAGAAATAAATCCTTTAGTTTTAAATACCTCTTCTTATGATTTTGATATTGCTAATGAATTATTAGGCCTAAAAGATACCGTCATTGATTTAAAGAAAATAATTGGCAGCACCAATAACTATGTTAAAAAAGAAGAAGAAAACGAAGAAACACCTAATATTGACAGCAGTACCATTAATTCAACCACTGATTACTTAAAACAACAAATTGAAAACCTTCGTAAGCAAGTAGAGGCCTCTAATGATTATTACAATTCTTATTTTAAAACCGTTACTGACGTCTTTAACAACCTAAATTCCAGTCTTCAAGATACTAATAAACAACAATACAATATTAAAGTAGATCAAAATACGATTAAAAGTGATATTAAAAATTACAATTTATCTAAATGGTTAAGTTTAGGCATAATTGAAACTGGTGTTACAACTTTGAAAATAAATTACAACGTCTTTGACCCTAATAACGAATACGTAACTGTTTATTTAGATATAAGTGGTGGGAAAATCCAAGATAAAGATAGGTACTATCTAAACAAAGAAAAAACTAGTACAACGATTAGAAATCTTGATGCTAATACTAACTATACAATAAGTCTAGGTTATACTATAAATGTTAACAATGAATCAACTGCTGCTACCGAAGATGTCGTAAGCGTTAGAACCAGAAAGCCAAGTTACGAATTAAAAATAAAGCGAATTACTCAAGATGGCTTATATTACTACCTAAAAATGGATAGTGAATATAAAATGGATAAAGCTACGTTAAATTTATATAGTGATACCAATCATTTAGCCAGTATTGAAGTATCCCCAGATAAAGCCATCGAAGGTTATGAAGACTTTATTTCCATAGATAATCTAGGCTATAAAATCGAATTAAAATTAGAAAATATTTATTATAATGGCACTTTAATAAATTTAGATATATATAGTAAGTTTGTTAATGCCGATGATTAGAAAGGATAAGACCAATTTAAACGTTGGTTAAAAAAGCTTATGAATAGTGATTTAGTAATTATTTTATTAAGTATGTTTATTTTAGTGCTGCTAATTATAATCATTTATTTTTTGATAAAAAGATTTTGTATAGATATTGATACTGAGGCCCAAAAAGCTTATCTTTTAAACGTTCATGGTTTTGAAGAAATCCAAAATAACCAAATTTCTAAAACGGTGGCTACTCCTAAAATTAAGATGGAAGAAGCTAATACTTCTAATGAAAACATTATTATTACTAATGAGATAGACTATAAAAGTGAGGGAATATTAAAAAAGGCTAAGGCTATTGAAGAACAATTTTCCATCGACACTTCAAAAATTATTAACAATTTTCTGCAAACTAAAACCGAAAATGAAAACGTTCCTTTATTTGAAGAATTAAATAACGTTTATCAAAGTCTAAGAGCATTAGATAATGAAAAATTAGTAAAACCAATTGCAACTACTGTCGCTTTAAATAAACTTCCCAAGTCTGTTAAAGAAATACTAACCATTAAATATAGTACAGACCAAGAAATTTGTATTTTAAAAATACTAGAACAATTAGAAGAAGAAATTAAAAAGAATGATCCTACTATTTACATTGTAGTAGGTAATAAAGAGTCAAATTATAATTATTTAGATAAAAGAATTGTTACTAAATATGATAAAAAAATATATAAAGGCTTAAAAATATATTATCATAATAAGATGTATGATTATAGCTTAGAATAAGAGGAAAATATGAATGTAATAGATGTAATAAATGATATAAATGCCGGTAAAAATGAATTTGATATGGGCAAAATCGTTAGTATCAAAGATTTTATTGTTGAAGTAGTAGGTCTAGATAATGCTTTCTTTTATGAAAAAATTGATTTAGCTGGCAAAGCAGTTGGTTATGTTACCAAAATAACTTCTTCTAGTATCTTAGTTGCTGTCTTAAAGAAAACCGAAGAATTAGTAATTGGCGACTGTGCCATTCGAACTAATGAAGTATTTAAAGGAAAGTATAGTGGTCAAGCTCTTGGCCGTTTAATTAATATCTTCGGAGAAGACCCTCTAAATAACAAAGTCTATGATAAATTATTAGATATTCCGATTGAAGAAGATAATATTCCTATTATGGAACGTACTAAAGTTAATGAACAACTATATACCGGAATTGCTGGTATTGATTTAATGTATCCGATTGGTCTTGGGCAACGTGAACTAATAATTGGGGACAAAAAGACTGGTAAAACGCAAATTGCCCTTGATACCATCGTTAATCAAAAAGATAAGAATATTGTTTGTATTTATTGTGCTATTGGTAAAACTATTAAAGAAGTAAAAAGAATTTATTATGATTTATTAAAAAAGGGGGCTATGGATTATACCATTATTATTCCAGCTTTCAACGATTATTTGGCCCCTTACTTGGCTCTTACTCCATATTATGCTATGTCCGTAGCGAGAAGATTTATGGAACATAATACGAATGTTTTAGTTGTTCTTGATGATTTAAAACGTCATGCTGATTGCTACCGTGAAATTTCTCTATTATCAAACAAAGCTCCTGGTCGTGATGCTTATCCAGCTGATATTTTCTATCTTCATTCGCGTTTATTAGAAAAAGGTTGTAAATATAAAAATGGCGCTAGTATAACCGTTCTTCCTATTGTCGAAACCAAAGGTGAAGATATTACTGATTATATTTCCACGAATGTAATTTCCATTACTGATGGTCAGTTAGTTTTATCTAACAAAAACTTTCAAAAAGGTATTAAACCAGCCTTAAATTATGGCCTTTCTGTTTCCCGTTTAGGTGGTGCCGTTCAAAATGATGAAATGAAAAAATATGGTTCACTGATTCGTCGAAAACTATTATCTTATTTAGAAATGGCTAATATTTATGAACTTTCTAATCAAGATGATTTAAATGATAACATTAAGGCTATTATGAAAGAGGGTAGGTTAATATTAAAAGAATTAACTCAACCAAAATATAGTCCATTGACTCAAAATGAAATGTTAAATAAATTTAAAAGTTTAAGTGAGAATAATCATGACTAATATCAAAAATGTTGTCAAAGTAATGAATTTTCACTCACTCTTAAGAGTAGATAAAGCCAAGAAAAAAGCTGATAATTATAAAGCTCTAGAACAAGAAATCAAAGAGTTTATGGCTATAATTTTAAATAATAAAAATCTTAATTTAGATAAAAAGTTAATTAAGGCTAAAGAAAATGGCCAAGTAGTAAATATTTATATAGGTAATGATTTAGGTTTTTGTGGCAACTTTAATAGTAGTGTTAAACACTTAGCATACCAAGATGATACTTCACTAAAAATTATGGTCGGTAGTAAAATATTTTCCGACGCCAAAAACGTTGTTCTAAATATAAGTAAAGAAGATTTATATAAAAGTTTTAAGCCAATCGAAGATATTTTAAAGCCCTTAATAGAAGCTAAAGAAATCAAAGAAATAAATGCCATTTTTATTAGATATCATAATATTAATTCTATTAAGTTAGATAAACTACGCTTGTTTCCTTTAGAAAATATTGAAGATAATACCAATGAAGACTTTGTCATTGAAGCTGATTATAAACTTATGTTTACAGACTTAATTCTTCTTTATATAGATTGTGAATTACAAATAATTGAAAGTAACTCTTGGGCCTCAGAAAACATCATGCGTGAAAATTTAACTAATGAATCTTTAAAAAGATTAGATGAAATTGAAATAGAACAAAAAAAGAAAGAACGAAAAGCAAAACGGAGTGCTGATTTTAAAGCAGAATTAGCAAACTACCGCGAAGGGAGTATAAAATGATTGGGCAAATAATCGAAATATCAGATATTAATATTAAAGTATTTATAAATGCTAAAGCTTTAGTAGAATTACATAATATTTTAAGTACAGAATTAAATAATAAAAAGATTTTAATGGAAGTAGTAGAAATTAATAGTAAAATTGTAACCTGCATTCCTTTTGAATCCGTAATAGGCTTAAGAAAAGGGCTTGATGTTTATTTTTATAGTAAAAGTTTAGAAATGGAATATTCCAATAATGTTTTAGGACGTACCTTTAATTCTTATGGTAACATCATAAATGGTAACGAAATTGAAGAAAGTACTAAACGACCAGTTTATCAAAATACGATTAACTTAGAAAATATTTCTATTAATCAAGACATTATGTGGACAGGAATAAAGGTAATTGATTTCTTCTGTCCTATTGCTAAAGGTTTTAAAATGGGTTTACTTGGTGGTGCCGGCGTTGGTAAGACAGTTTTAGTAAAAGAATTAATTAATAATATTTATAAAAGATTAAATTCTAATGCTGTTTTTATTGGTGTTGGTGAACGTAGTAGAGAAGGCCAAGAATTAATTGCTGAAATGCAAGAAGCAAATCTTTTAGATAAGATGAGTATTGTTTTTGGGCAAATGGGTGATAATCCTGTATCTCGTAGTAAAGCTGTTTACAGTGGTCTTACTGCTGCTGAATATTTACGTGACGAATCTAAACAAGACGTTTTAGTGTTTATTGATAATATTTACCGTTTTATTCAAGCTAAATCAGAAATAAGTACAGAATTGAAGCGTATACCAGTTGAAAATGGTTATCCAACTACCATGCAAAGTGATATTTCAGCCGTTGAAGAACGTATTAACTCTTGTAATAATGGCTCTATAACTTCATTCCAAGCTATTTATATTCCTGCTGATGATATGACTGATGAAGCAGTTCAAGCTATTTTAGGCCATATGGATGGTCAAGTTGTTTTAAATCGTAAAGTCGCTGAAAATGGTCTTTATCCAGCCGTTGATGTTAGTAAATCATCAAGTAGTTTAATTGATCCTGAAGTGATTGGTAATCGTCATTATACCTTAGTTGAAAAAGTTTTAGCAGCTTTCGCTAGATACGACGAATTAGAAGAAATTATTGCTGTACTTGGTATAGACGAACTAAGTGAAGAAGATAAAAATATTTTTTACCGTTCTCGTAAACTTCGTAATTACTTTACCCAGCCAATGTTTGTTGCCCAAGATTATACTAATATTCCTGGCCAAATGGTTGATATAAACGATGTTTTAAATGATGTAGAAAACATTTTAAATGGTAAGTATGATGATATTTCCGAAGATAAATTCTTATATATTGGAACGGTGGCTAGTATTTTATGATTGTAAAGATTATGTCACTAAAAGAAGGCGTCAAAATAACCGAAAATTGCCTTGCCATTAAAATTAAAAGTGAAAAATATAACTTGCTTATTTTAGAAAATCATGCCCCCTTAATAGGGGAAATAAAAGGAAGTATTGAAATAACCCAGCAAGATAATACCATTAGTCTTGATAATATTAATGGCTATTACATGAACTTAAACAATACTTTTAAATTATTATTAAGAGATTAAAGAAAGGAATAACAAAGTGAATGAATTAATCTATGTTGCTAATAAAATCGTTTATTTTATCTTATTCTTTCTTTTAGTAACTATTGGTCTTCTTTTAATATTAAAGATTATAGTTAGTAGAAAAAAGAATACTAAATTAAAAAATCGTCTAATTGGCCTTTTGAGTGCAAATACTTTTTTAATAAATTTATCATATGCTCTTGTTTATGTTTTCTCTGTATTCAGCTTATGGTTTATTATCTTTAATAAAGACTTTACTAATCTTTCTACCAATTGGTCATTCTACTATCTTATTAGTCCAATCCTTCTTTTAGATATTATCAATGGCGCTATCTTTAAAATATTTAGTGACATTTTAGAAGTCTTAATTCTATACTTTACCAATTTTCTTAAAAATGGTTTTCTCGAATATGCCAATCTCATCAATAATTCTTGGTATATAAAATTACTTTGTTATAGTGCCAGCCTATTTTTAGGTTTATATGCTATACTTCTGGTAGTAAAAAATATAAAGTTTATTGTTTTAAAAAAACGAAAGGAAGTTAATTATGCAAAAACTAATAAAACTTATAAAGAAGAAATATAAAATAATTCTAGCTAGCCTTATGGTAATAATTCTAGCTCTTATTTTAATTGGTTTAGGATTAAAAGGGAAAAAAGAAATAACTGATTATACAATAGAAAATCAAAGTATGTATCAATATTTAGATACTAATAAAATTACTTATGATACTAAAATGACTATTTCTAATAGTGAAGGGGTAACTAAATTAGAAATTGATGATCAAGAACAAGTAATTGATGCCACACCTCTATATTATACTGGTGAAGATAAAGTTTTATTTCCAAGTAATATGGCTGTTATTTTCCCACTAAATAATAATAGTCAAAAAAGAGTGCCTAATTATACTATCCTTGATGGAGAATCTAGTTTATATAAGACTTTAAAATATAAAAAAGAATCATATGATTTAGAACACGCTTTCTTATATGATGGTAATGACTTATATTTCTTTATTGAACCAACAACTCTAATCATTGATGAAAAGACTATTGAACTCCAAGCTTTATCATATGTCATTTATAATAACTTAACTAATTACTGCACTTACTATAATTATAATGTTACCTCAGAAATCGTAAATGTCAAAAATGACGTTCAAATAAAAACGAATAATTATACAATAAACTTAAAAATAGATGGTATCAAAAGTGGCGATGATTATAAATTGTTAGCCAAAAATTTAGAAATATTAAATAGCTTATTTTAAAAGAGGGTTTATGAAAAAGAGTATTTTCTTATTATGTTGCTTATTTTTAGTTATAGTTTACTTTGCTTTTTTTCAAATAAAAAAGTATGATGTCTCTTATGTTAATGGTTATGCCTCAACAGTCGACATAAAAGAAATTGCTAATAATTTAAAAACAAGTAATAATGTTAATATCAGCCTTAAATATATTAATGCTGGTGCAACTATTTATAAAAATAATAATAATTATTTTGTTGGTGATGAAAAAAAGGAGAAAGTATCTCTTGATTTACCAATATTTAATACCGACAATTCTCGCATCTGGAATTATAGTACCAATAATTATATAAATGCTAATTATTATGATACTGGCGCTTTAACCAATGTTATTGTTGCTGATAAAAATATTTATAATACTAATAATGATGAGGCTATTGATACTGATACTTATGTATTCGTTAAGTTAAAAGATGACTTATACTTAACTAATCAAGACATAACTTTAGAATTAGTTCAAGAAACTATTACTATTCCTACATATAGTATTATTTATTTTAATAAAGAGTATTTAAATTATTATTACCGCCATGATGATGCTTTAGTATATAAAACTATTCCATATATAACCCTAGAAACCAATCTTAAAATTCTTGATAAGGAAATGACTTATGAAACTCTATTAACAAGACTAGGTCTTATTACTAAAACTACTGATAATAATACTAAACCACCATACATAAAAGATGATGACAAACCTAATTATGATGATAACAATAACTCTAATAAACCTGGTAATTCTGATTTTGATTTAATTATTGATGATGTTGAAATTAAAGAAAATGATGATAATTACAATAATAATGATCCTAATTATGTAAAGCCGGAAATAACTTTTGATGGTTTTAATGCTAGTGTTTACAGCGCCACTTCAACAATTGGTATAAAAGATCCAGCTGGCCGCATTGTTACGATGCCAACATTCACGTTTAAATACAACAATAAGACTTATTTGCGTAAAAGTTTTGGTAGCAATGGCGCAATTGAAGTATCAGGCCTTCTTCCTAATCAAACCTTTGATGTTGAAGGTTACTTTATCTTTAAAAATGAACGTAACGAAACCGTTAGAAGAACTTTTTATACCGGTAAATTAACGACTAACAGTATTGATAAGTTAAATCCCATTACTCTAAACTATCAAATCAATGAAATATTTTCTAATCGTATTGTTATTAATGATATATTGATTACCAATGATGTTAATGATGAAATATTTAAAGGTTTAAAGAGTGCTAAAGTTTTAATAGATAAAGAAGAATATAATTTTAGTAGTGATTTAATAAATAAAATGAAAATCAAGACCAAAGTCACTTATCAAACTCCCGACGTTTTAGAATCAAGTACTGATTATACTGGTTTTATTAAAATATACGATGTGGCTGGTAATGAACTAAGGGTAAATAATAGTGAATTCCAAGCTAAAACGAGTAAACAAGCCCCTAGTGCTACTATTCATCATATCAGTAATGATTTAACCTTATTTGATGCATCTATTACTTTAAATAATAAAGATAATGTTGCCTTAAGTAATTATCACTATGAAGTATATGATATAAATAATAATTTAGTAAAAGAGGGTGCACTAGAAAATAAAGAAACCAATAAAATAACTGTTAACAATTTAGACTCTAACTATGTTTATAAAATCTATGTTATTGGCAATTATGATTTACTAGATGGTAAAGGAACTAGAGAAAACCAAATTTTAGCGCAAGCCCAAATAACGACGAAACCAATTTCGGCTTTAGGTTCTGTTAAATTTATTGCAAAGGAGCTTAGCATTACTAAAGATAGTGGTAAGTATTCTCTTAAAATAAATAAAGAATCAACCGATGAGAAGTTAATAACCTTATTAGACCGTATCATAATTACTGTTAAGAAAAATGATACCGAGCTTAAAAAGATAACTTTAAGTGGCGAAGCCGTTGAAACATTAAAGAGCCTAGATACTTATGAATTTGAATTATTAGGTCTAGAATCTAATACTGAATATACCCTAAGTTATGAAACTGTTGAAAAACAAGTTGATAAAGAATATCAAATCAATGCAACAAGTAACATCACCAGTATCAAAACCCTTCGTACACCTGCTTATGCAATCATTACTAATCAGTTTACCAATGAATCAATAATCGATTTTGACATTCGTATTGTAGATAGAGACAACGCTATCCAATCAAATCGTACTATTATTCAAATTAAAGATGAACAAGGTAATTATGTCTTATTAAAAGAACTTAGTATCAACGGCAATGAAGAAAGAATTACTTTAAATAAACTATCTACTGATACTAATTATTATATTGATATTATTGCTGAAGGTTATAACGAAGGCTATACTAATCGAACTTATAAAACTAACTATGTTTTAGAAGGCTCCCGTACTTTAAGAACTAAACTAGGCGTATCTGCCCAAATTAGATTAGAAAATCTTTTAAGTGTCGTAACTAGTAAGAATATTTTTAATATAAATTATACAGATAATTTCCGTTTTGATGGAGCATCTACTCTTAATAAAATCGCTACTGACGTTGATCAAAATATTATTAGATTCTCAGCTATGAACGGTTATGCTAACTATTCTTATTACATTCCTGAATATAAAAATACGCCGGTAGTAGTAAGTTTTAAAGCTAGATATGCTGCCTCATCTAATAATGGTAGTGCTTATTTAACTGTCGGAGCTGGTACAGCTACAACGTATCCTCTAAATTTAACTAACGATTATCAAGATTATAAAATAGAATTAATCCCAGATAATGGTTATCTTGGTTTTGGTATCAATGAAACCAATGGTAAAAACAATACTACAACAATTGAAGTTGCTGATTTCCAAATTGCCCCATATTTAAATTATAATACGCCACGTACTAAAGAAATGTCGATTTATGATCGTAATTATACATTTACTGATACCAAAATATTGTCTGGTAATGATACCATTACTGAACCTGATGGCAAAGAAGAAACTGGCCATATTGGTGATGGGTATGCCAGAATTACTAATTTAAATACTAACACTAAATACGATTTTGCTTATACTGGTACCATTCAAGAGTTTAAAACTTTAGAAAAAGGTAATTATTTAATTGAAACTTGGGGTGCTTCCGGTGGTGATAATTATAACAGCCAATATCTAACTGCCAACAGTCATGGTGGTCGTGGCGGTTATAGTAGTGGTATTATCTCGCTAGATAAAGATACAACTCTATATATTGTCGTTGGTGGCCGTGGTAAATATGGCACTAACTACATTGCAGGTGGTTTTAATGGTGGCGGTTCTGGTGGCCAGAATGCTTCCGGTTCCGGCGGTGGGGCGACTGATGTTCGTTTAATATCAGGAACAACCGAATTTGAATCACTAAAATCACGTATTATGGTAGCCGGTGGTGGTGGCGGCTCTGATGATTATGGCGCTTGTACTCAAAATTGTTCACTTTCAAATGATGGTTCTGGTGGTGCCGGTGGCGGTATTACCAGCGAAGGTGCTTATATTGATGGTATCCTTCATACTCGTTATTCAGCTGGTCAACTTCCAGTAAACACTATAAACTTTAGTAATAACACTGTTAATACTTCTATATTAGGTATTGGTGAAGCCGGTAGCGCTACGGATACTGGTGGCGGAGGCGGAGGCTACTATGGTGGCGTTGCCACTAAACACAATAACGGTGGTGCCTCTGGTGGTTCATCTTACGTATCTGGTCATATTGGTTGCGTATCTATTAACTATAAAGACAACTTAAGCTTAGATGATACTTACAGTAAATACGAAGAAAAATACCAATATCAAGGCGAATTTTATGTAACCGTAGTGGATAACAACTATGAAACAACTGGCTCTCCACAAATTCCTAACTCAGACTTTTACATTGAAATTGTAAAAAGTGATAACAGCGTAGTCGGTACGTATCATTATAACTTAGATGATAATGAAATAATCGACCACAAAGTTGAAAATATGTTAGTAACCTATAACTTTGAAAAAGGCACAAATTATACTTTAAATTTAAAAGTTTACATGAATAATCGTTTTTATACAATTACTTCCATGAATTTTAAAACAGACGATCAAATAAGAACTATCCGTGATAAAGAAGACTTTTATAATATGTCTTCAACCGGTAATTTCTTAATAGCTAATGATATAGATTTACGTTATCAAAATCGTACTATTTCTGGTGAATTTAATGGTAATATTGATTTTCAAGGTCATAAATTACTGTTAAATGTTAAAAATTCTGCTTCTCGTGTCTTTGCTAGTTTAGGCAAAGGCGCCGTAATAAAAAATATGGATATGCATATTTGGTATGACGAAGCGCGTAGTAGATATGACACTTTAACCGATTGGAGTGCCGCCACTTTCAATAATATTATGATAACCCTAGAAGAGGCTGTTAAAACGCCATCAGAACAAATATCTTTCTTAGTTCGTGTTAATCGTGGTACTGTTGATCATTTTGTTGTTAATAGTAAAGTAAGTATTAACGTAACTAGATATTTTGGCTTTATAAGTAATTATCTTTACGGTACAGTAAAAAATGGTTATTTATACGGTGAAACCATTAATGGTAATCATGACTCTGGCTTAGATGATGCTAAATATATTGGCGCTATTGGCGGTTATATGTCTGAAAGTGGTATCATTGAAAATGTATATAGTCTTATTAATGTCATTGGTTTTTCTTCAACCGAAAGACCAAATCAGGTAAAAGTAGGTAACCTAGTTGGCGTTGTTTCCCGAGGAACTATTAATAATAGTTATTCTTATAATGAAAATAGTCTTCGCAATAATACTCTTGATGCTTCCGTTGGTTCCTATGATCAATTAAATGTTCAAAACTTATATTATGTCAGCCCTTTAAAATATAGTAATGCCAAAACACAAAAAATATCTAAAGTAGCCTTAGCCAGCAGTGAATTTCAAAATAATACCTTAAATAGTGAGTCAGCTTTTAATATTGAAGACTTTGTTTCCTATGGTTATTTTCCACAATTAATTATGAACGAGGCCATGCCAAAGCAAGAATATATTAAACTACCAGAAGTAACTAACGCTGATTTATTAAGTATTTTAACAACTAGTATTGAAAGTCAAAATAGTAAAGAAGCAACTGTTAATTTACTTATTAGAAATCCTGCCGAAGAGCAAATCAAAGAAGTAGAAATTCAATATTTTACAACGGAAGTATTATCACAAACTAATAATCCTGATGGTAGTTCATTACTAAAACTTAAACTAACAAAACCAAGTAGATATATTTCTTCTTATGGTATCAATTCAATGACTTCTGTAAGTAAGAGTAATATTACTTATACAACCAAATTTGAAACCGGTAGTGTCATTTTAAATATAGATATGTACCGTGATATTAATAATGAAAATGATTGGTTTAATATTAAAACATATCCAAGTGAAAACTTTGTTTTAAATGCTGATTTAGATTTTTCTAATTACATAAATCCCGTTATTACTACAACGGTAACAGGTAAAATAAATGGTAATAACCATACTATTAAAAATGTTACTAATAATACAAATGATGGTATTTTATTTAGAGTATTTCAAGGTACTTTATCTAATCTTTATTTAGAAAATTTAACGAAAACTAATTATGCTACAACAAGTGGTGTTATTGGTTATTTACAATCGTCAGCCACGGTTGATAATGTCCATATTAAAAATATAACTTTGAAACTAGGTAATTATACAGGGGCCATCGCTGGTCTTTCTAGATATAGTTCTAATATCAAAAATAGTAGTGTAACTAACTTTAGTGTTACTGATTCTGTGGATATCAATGAAATGCGTCTCGGTGGGATAGTTGGTCAAAGTGAACAATCAAACATTATCAATTCTTATGCGGCTGCTATTAATTTTAACTTACTTAACTCAAGTCAATTCTATGCTGTTGGTGGCCTTGTTGGTTATAATTCCTATGGAATCATCACTAATGCTTATACAACGGGCAACATTAATACTAATTATCCTAATACTGGTGGTCTTGTTGGTATCAATTATGGTCGTGTCGAAAATGTTATTAGTAACATGAAAATAATTTCTAGTCAAATTTATGCTGGTGGTATCATTGGTAATGATATTAATAACAATGTTTCTAATACCTTATTTACTGGTGAGTTATATTCATCTCTAGAAACGGAAGCTCATCGTACTATTGGTAATAAAAACCTAGCCAATCACTCTCTATATGCTTGGGCTAGTCAAAAGATTAACGGTGTTATTAGCAACTATGGTAGTGGGGAAGAACTTTTAACAACCGAAGAATTAAATAGCATCGAAACATATACAACGAAAATGACCTTGGGCGATGCGTTCGATTATTCACAAATAGGCAATAATACTATACCTAAACTTTATTATGCTAACCAAACAGAGCTATTGCCAAACCAAAGTGATAATTACTTAGATATTTCTGATGATAATGTCTTAAAAATTGCCGAAATTTTAGTTGATAAAGTTCTAGATAAAGCTAACGTAACTATTTCCATAACCAATAATAATATGGATAAAGTAAAAGTAACGGGGATAAAAATTGAAGATATTGAAGAAATAAAATCAGAAGATATTCAAATTAATAATGAAAATTCTGGTCTTGATAATACTTCTTTAATAAAATTAACCATGTATCCTAAATACTATTTAGATAGTTACCGTATTTCAAAACTTTATTATACCGAAGATGGTGTCGCTAAAGAATTAGAACTTAATTCAAAAATCGATGTTACTTTCTTTAGAAACATTAATTCCGTCGATGATTTCCAAAAAATAAATACTAATTATTCTGAAAATTATAGTATTAATGCTAATTTAGATTTCTCTAAAATAGATAATTCAATTATTCATCATGATATTCTAGCTAATAAAGTTGAAGGAAATAATTACACTATTTCTAATTATAAATTAAATAGTAGTGATGCTAATACGTTCATTTTTAAAGAAGTGAGAACCTACATGAAGAACTTAAACTTTGATAATATTACCTTAAATTATACAGGTTCTAATTCGGTAAATGGTCTTGGCGTTGTTGGTACTGCCTATGGTGAATTTGGTAATATCAATATTAATAATTTAACTTTAAATGGTAATAAAAAAGTTAGCCGAGTTGGCTTTATATCAAAAAGTTATGTTAATGATTACCGTGATATTAACTTAAGTGGTGTGACTATATCAGGAACAAATAGATTAGGTAGTCTTTATGGTGAAGGGGATACTTATTATTTAACAACCATAGATGTTGTTGATACGATTGTTTCTGGTACTGGTGATTATGTTGGTGGTCTTATTGGCTACAAACATGATAACTCATCGCAAAAGCACTTCTATATTACAGCCAGTAATGTTAATGTTACTACGACTGGTGGTAATTATAGTGGCATTGTCTATGGTTATGGCGCTGCCTTAAATGTAACCGTTAAAGATTCCAGTGTTTCTGGTAATAATTTAGTTGGCGGCGTCGGTGGGCGTCAAGATACAGATAGTGTTTCTCAAAACCGCTTAACTAATGTTAATGTTTCGGGTAAAGGTAGCCAAATCGGTGGTATTTATGGTTATCATGATTCTTTATATAATAGTTCTATTAAAGATTCGACTATCAGTGGTGGTACAAGTCAAGTTGGTGGCATTAGTGGTTATGGTGGTTGGTCTATTTATAATTGTTCAGTTATTAATACCATTATATCTTCACCAAATGCTACCAGTGTTGGTGGGATAGAAGGTCTGGATTGGGATGGCAATCGTTATAATAATTATGTTTATAATACTAGCATTGAAGGCAAAAGTTATGTTGGCGGTTTAGTTGGTAATAAAAATGGTACTCCTGCCAGCCGTTATTATGATAACTTCATTAATGCCTCAATTAAAGCTAATGATACCGGGGCTGGCGGCATTCTTGGTTATTATCAAAATAACTTAGAAGAAGAAAATGTACGTCGTGTTCGCTTAGATGGCAATATCATAGCAAGTTCAACAATAACTTCCAAAGATGCCACTGGTGGTTTAATTGGTGCGATGTATAAACCAACTGATTCTAGCCTTAATTTATTCCATGATAACCTAATAGCCGTATCAATTACGACAACAGGAACTAATAAATCTAATGGTATTATTGTTGGTACTTCTGATCTATATATTAAAGGCTTATCACCATCATATGTTTATAATCAATCGAAGATAAATAATCTCTTAGCCCAAAATATTGTTAGTGGTCTTAATGAAACTATTACTTTTGTTTCAGCGGCTAACATGAAAAATCAAACGCTAATGAAAAGCTACGTTGGCCAATCATCAAATTATAATTACCAACAAGTAGAAAAGGGTTATTATCCATACAATGGTGCTCAAGATGCTAGTCAATATCAAGTTGACTTACCAACCGGTGTTATTAACCGTTTAAAAGTTTCTTTCTTAGCCAATACCTTTAGCCCACTAGCTAATGCAACAATCTATGCTAGTTCTATTAACACTTTAAATTTTGATTTTGATACTTTAGGTGGATATATTACGATTAATGATTATACTTATCAAATTGATGATTATACCCTAAGTATTTACTACGATTTTAAAGAAGACTTCACTTATACCATTAGTAATTCAGTATATTCTAAAACTTATACTGTTAGTGCTAAAGATTTTGCTAATGAACTCCTTACTATAAATAACAATTATTACTACCTTGAAACCGGCACTATTTATAGCAACAATAACACCATCGAAGGCGAGTATATTCATATGTTCAATAATGAAGCCTTAGATAATACCGGTAATATAATTGATTTAAATACTGGTAATAAAAAGTATGTTAGTATTAAAAATTTCGTCAAATTAAATGAAACAGTTGCCCTTGTAAATTATGATTATAGAGGCAGTAAAATAAAAACTTATGCAACATACTCCATGATTGACAAAGCTAAAACAGATAACCAAATATTTATTAAAAATATTAATATGGCTATGATTAATAAGAACTTTGCTAATAATAAGACTGCTGTTATTGTTGATTATTTCAATGATAAAAAGATTCTTCTAACTTTATGTAATGGTAAGATAACTTCTTTAATGAATGATATTAAATTACCAGGTGACTTTATTAATCAAAATATTATAGCTATGAGTAATAATATTAATAATGAGACTAGTATACTATTAGTTAAATATCAAGATAATACTTATTATGCCTTTGATTATAGAACTGGTAAAAAAATTGATATTACCAAAGAAGAAGCCAAATCTAAAGTTACTTTAAAAGACTTTTTAACAGAATATATAAATAATTCAACTAGTGATAAGACCCTAGAAAGCTATGAAGATAAATATGAAAATGCTAATACTTTTATTACTAACTTAGATACAGATAAAATAATCTCTTATACTGGTTATGATACAACAGAAGTAAGTAAGACAAACATTCTAGATAATTATGCTGTATCTTATAACCCATTAAAAAATGAATATGAAGTTTATAATATTCCTTACATAACAAGTAAGAGTACTAGTAGTAATAATATAAATACAAGTATCAATGATACCATCAATCAAACTAGTACTATTTCTAATAGCTTTATTAATAAATACAAAGGAGAAACTAAAGATAGTGCTAATGGTAAAATCATCTTTATCATTATAATCGCCTTTATTTCCGTAGCTCTATCTATCTTAGGTCTAACTCTTAAAAGTATTTATAGTAAAAAAATAAATAACTAATATGCTTTAAAAACAAATAGGTTCCCAAATCTATTTGTTTTTTGCTTTTAAACACTTATCTTCCCAGCATAGCCCTTGAAAATGCCATAAATCTTTAGTATAATTGGAACTATGGTAGAGGTGCTTATGCGAAAAGTGATGGCCAGTCTAGATATTGGATATTCTAGTATTAAATTTATTGTTGCTGAAGTTGTAAAATCAAAAGTATATATTTTAACTAGTAGTATCACTCCAAATGATTGTGTAGTTAATGATACCTTTGATGAGGCAAAATTAGCCAAACGTATTCAAGAGATTAGGAAAAAAAGTGAAGAAAAATTAGGAATTCCAATTAAAAGTACCTTACTTATTGTTCCTTCTGTTACTTGTGCCTTTACAACCAATACTTGTCGCATTGATATTAAAAGTCAAGACAATTTAATAACTGCTCTTGATGTAAATGAAGTAATTAAAGCCTCAGCTAAAAATGTAGTTCAAGAAAATATGGAATTAGTAAATGTTTTACCCATGTATTATACCTTAGATGATGGTACCAAAACTAATAATCCTATTAATACTTTTAGTAAAACACTAAGTGTAAAATCAATTATAACTAGTAGTAAAAAAGAAGATGTTTATTTCTATTTGCGTGTCTTAGAAAGCATCGGCTTAGATGTCGTTGATATTTCTTATGATTCCATCGGCGATTATTGTACTTTTGCTAGTGAAGAAACTGCTACAACGTGTGGAGCCGTGATTAATATAGGACATAAAAAAACGACCGTTTCTATTTTTAATAAAGGAATCTTAACTAATACAGCCACTATTAAACTAGGGGGCTTAAATGTTATAAATGATATTAGCTATGTTTATAAACTTGATTATGAGACATCTAAAGTTTTAAATAGTGAATTTGCTCTGGCAAATAGTAAAACCGCTGCCCCAAATGAAACCATCGTTGTTAAAAATAAAGATGCTATTCGTACAGTCATTAATCAATACGAACTAAGTGAAGTCGTTGCATCACGCTTAAAAGAGATATTGAATGTTGCCAAAAAACAAATTAATACCTTAACAAAAAGGCAAATAAGTTATATAATATGTACAGGTGGAATAGCGAATATGAAAGATTTCAACCAAACAGTAAGTGATGTTTTTGGCCCTCTTGCCAGCATCGGTTATTTAAATACAATTGGCGTTCGTGATAATAGGTATTCGAGCTGTTTGGGTTTAATAAAATGGTATGATTATAATGCCAAATTAAAATGCAGAGATTATTCCATATTGAGTTTAGAAGAACAAGAAGAATTTAGTAAAGAGGGAAATCAAACTAGTATGAATAGTAATGGGATTATTGGTAAAGTGTTTGACTACTTTTTTGACAATTAAGGAGAGTGTATTATGTACGAGATGAAAATGGATCAAATAGCAAAAATTAAAGTAATAGGAGTCGGTGGCGGTGGTTGTAATGCTGTTAACCGAATGATTGAGTCGGGCGTTCAAGGCGTTGAGTTTATAGTAGCCAATACAGATTTACAAGTCCTAAATGTTAGTAAAGCTGAAACTAAATTGCAAATAGGTAAAAGTATAACTGGTGGTTTAGGAGCTGGTGCTAATCCTGATGTTGGCCGTGAAGCCGCTCTTGAAAGCAAAAAAGAAATTGAAGAAGCTCTAAGTGGCGCTGATATGGTTTTTGTTACTTGTGGTATGGGTGGTGGCACTGGTACTGGCGCTGCCCCCATTGTTGCTGAAATTGCTCAAGACTTAGGAGCTTTAACCGTTGGTATTGTTACCAAACCATTCCGTTTTGAAGGTAAAAAAAGAATGGATCACGCCGAAATCGGTATTGAAGAATTAAGACATCATGTTGATACAATAATCGTTATTCCTAATGATCGTCTACGTGATATCATTGATAGAACAACTCCAATGATGGAAGCCTTTAAAGAAGTAGATAATGTCCTAAGAAGAGGCGTTCAATCAATATCTGATTTAATTGCTGTATCTGGTTTAGTAAACTTAGACTTTGCTGATGTTAAAACTATTATGTCAAAAAGAGGCAATGCCATTATAGGAATTGGTATTGGTGTTGGTGAAAATAGAGCCGTTGAAGCTGCTCGCCAAGCCGTTTCTTCTCCACTTTTAGAAACTACAATTGATGGGGCAACAGATGCTATAATTAATATTACTGGTGGTAACTCCCTAACTTTATTTGAAGCCGAAGATGCTGCGGAAGTTGTCAGAAATGCTGCCAATACAGATATAAACACTATCTTTGGTGCCGTTATTAATGAAAACTTAAATGATGAAGTCATTGTTACCGTTATTGCAACCGGTTTTGATGATAATAATGATTATGATACTGACGGTGATTATACCAATATGGATTCCTACAATACTAAAGAAGAAAATGAGGATGATGGTGATATAGATATTCCTCCATTCTTAAGAAGCAGAGATAGATATTAATTTAAAGAAGTAAGAAAAAAAGGCGGTTTATATGTCAATAATACACGTTTTAATACTTCTTTTTTTGTGGGTTACAACATCCCTTATAACTATAAAAAATATAGAAAACTATTATAAAATGCAAAAACCTATGAAAAAAAGAAATGAACGAATTATGGTTTGCACTATTGTTTTAGTGTGCTTGTTGTTTAGATGGGTTATTTCTTCCTACATAATATACGTTTTAATTTGCAATACTATTTGGTTCATTTGTCATTTATTTATTAAGAATAAATATTTAGATAAAACCTTTTATTTAACTTTTATCATTCCCATTATAATAGTCATTTTGGGGATAATTAATGTTAGTAATATTACGACAACAACCTATAATCTTACTAATAAAGATTTATCTTCCAGTACAACTCTAGGCTTTATAAGTGATATTCATTTATCAACTCTAACTAATAAAAAATTAAATAAATTAATTGAAACTGTGAGTGCTAGAAATTATGACGTTTTTATAATTGGTGGCGATTTAATTGATGAATTTTCAAAAGAAGAGCGCGTCTTGGAAGTAATAAACAAATTAGGTACTATTACGACTAAATATGGGATATATTATATTGAAGGCAACCATGATTTATTAACAGAAAAACATAAAGATACCTTTTTAAATGCTGGTATTATCACCCTTTTAGATAATAAAGTTTTAATAAATAATAACTATTACTTAGTAGGAAGAAGAGATTTAAAAGATAAGAGTAGAGCACCATTAAATTCTTTAATTTATGGCCTTGATAAACAAATCATTCTTTTAGATCATCAGCCTAATATTGAAAAAAATTTAGATCCTCGTATTATCATTCAATTATCTGGTCATACCCATGCCGGTCAGCTTTGGCCGCTTAATTATTTCGTAAAATATGGTTATTATAAGCAAAATCGTTTAATCGTTTCTAGTGGTCTTGGGGCTTGGCATAACCCTGTGAGAACCAGTAAACATAGTGAGATTGTAGAAGTAAACATTAGTAATACATAGAATACTCAAAAATATGTACTACTTTAAAGAAAAACTGAATTAAAAAATTCTAAAAAAGAACGCTTACTAAAAAGTAGGCTTTTTTCTTGCAAAAAACATTAATTTACAAATTATAATATCTTAAAAAGACTAGAATTTAATTAATTTATTATTTCAATACTTTAATCAATTTAAATCGAAGAATATTGCCAAACAAGATTTTAATAAAAATTATAAATAACACCGTTGTTAATTGAAATAGTTAATGTTATAATTTTATTAGTTTAGTAGAGAGTTTATGGTTTAGGAGAGTTTATATGAAAGTTAAGAAAATAATCAATAGAATAATAAGTACATTTGCAATTATATTTGCATTTGGTTTTATTACATGCCAGGCAATTGATGGACTTATGGGATTTGCTCATATTAAATTGCCAAGTTTTCGTGGACAATATGTTACTGAAGACAAAGTTAAAAAAGTTAAAGAAGAACCGCAACACTATTATAATGCAGTTACAATTAATGATTTAAGTGCAAAATATGAATCAGTAGATGTTGCTGTTGTATGCAAGAGTGAACCTTGTAATGGTGTACAATCTTTGTGGGTTACTGTTCCTGATAAATCTACATCTGAGATAAAGGATGATGGTCATGTTACTGTTTCGACATTTAAAGCTGATTATATTATAGCTTTTAAGCGAAATTCATGGGGACCAACTACTGCAACTCATACTGGTACTTGGTATCTTGATGAAACTTATATGAAGTAATAAAAATTCCTCTACTAATCTACATTTTTTTGGAGGAATTACATATGAAGATTAAATCGAGTTATTTTCCAATGATTATCTTTGATATAATTTTATTTTTAGTTGGTAGTTTCTATTTGCTATTTGATTTTAAATATAAATATATAGACATGATTGATGTCAATAAAATGTATGCAAAAATATGTGATGAAGAAGAATATTTAGATAAAAGTTATTGCGTAGAATACAAAAGTAATGGTAAAGTCCAAGGTACATTTGATGGTTACATAATATTTTACTATCTAGTTAATGATTCTGTGATTTCATATTTAAATATTTCTTTAGCTTTAATTATGCCTATAATTTTGCTGAAAAATATATGTAAAACTTTAAATAATGGTGAACTTAAGTATATTTTAGTTAGACAAGATTATAAAAAATTTAAACTTAATTTATTAAAACAAGCCTTTATATATTCAATTCTAATAATTGTACCATTTATTTTTCTTATTTTAGAGTGCTTTGCTTTAGCGACAACCAAATTTGATATTAGTTTATTTGACCCATCTTTAGCCAATTTTCCAATAGAATACTTAAAAATAGGCGTTTCCTTTTTTGCTGTTTATTTAATTAATATTTTTACAATGACTTTTATTTTTTCAGAGCTTAGCTTGATTTCATTAAGAATTGTCAATAATTATTATATTAGTATTATCATCAGCTATCTTGTTTATTTGGTTTTGGAAATTATTTCTTATTTGTTTTTCGGAGTATTTATAGGCTCTAATATTTTAAAACTTGATATCAGTAGTTATTTTGAAATAATGAATTTTATGAATTTCGCCAATGTTCCTAATTTTAGTTTATATATCACAATTAGATTAATTATATTAGGAATCTTACTATTAGTATTTTGGTTGAGCTTTAAAAATAAAGAAAAATTTATGATGTACATTGAAAAGGGAAGTGAAAAACAAAAATGAAAATAAAAATCAAAGATTTGAGTAAAAAATTTAACAATGATGTTGTTTTTTCAAATTTAAATATAGAGTTTGAATCAGGAAAGATTTATGGAATAGTTGGCCGCAATGGTAGTGGAAAAAGTGTGCTTCTTAAAATGATAGTAGGTTTATATTTAGAAGATAGTGGGGAGATTCTATTTAACAATATAAATTATAATAAAGAAAAGAAATTTCCAGAAAACGTCGGTATAGTAATTGAATCTCCAGCCTTTATCAGCGATTTGACAGGCTTTGATAACTTAAAATTGCTTGCCAGCTTACAGAAAAAAGTTAATGATGAAGAAATTTTAAACACCATGAGAATCGTTAATTTAGAACAAGATAAAGATAAGAAATATGGAAAATATTCTTTAGGAATGAAACAAAAATTAAGTCTAGCGCAGGCTTTTATGGAAAATCCTAATATAATACTTCTAGATGAACCATTTAATGGAATTGATAGGCAGTCCGTAGTAAAAATAAAAGATTATCTAAAAAAAATGCGAAACAATGATAAATTGATAATTATAACGACGCACATAAGTGATGATATTGAAAATTTTGCAGATAAAGTTCTTTATTTGGAAGACGGATCTTTTTATGAAAAAAGCAAGTAAAATTATTAGCTATTTTAATAAAACTATTTATTTTAAGTTTTTATCTATAATAATGTTAATTGCCAGTTTTTTAGTAATAACTGGCGTAAAAAAAGATTTGCCATTTTCAACGTCATTAAATTATGCTTTTGTAAATACTTATTTTTTGCTTTTATTCTTTTTACTGTTTGTCAGTAATATTCTTTATTTGAGTAAATTCCTGTTCAATAATAATAATTTTATTAAAAGACTTTCTGATTATGATACTTATATCTCAGAGTGTAAATATATAACCCTTATTATCAATGCTTATTGTTTTTTAATTTTAACTGTGATATCAATTATACTGGTGGCGATTAGAACTAAATCATTAATATTTACAAATACATATTGTTATGGAATGAGTGATATGTTATATTTTTCTTTTTATTTATTAAGATTATTTATTATTTTTTATTTCGTTTCTATTGTTGTATTTTATATCTATAATTCTAAATTTAAAAAAATATCATTTATATATATTGGTTTTATCCTTTTAGACCTATTAGCTTTTTCTTTTAATTATTCTTTCAGATTTTTAGTAGGAAATGTTAATTTTAACTTTGTTTATTATTTATCATATCCTAATTATCCTAATTTTTTGTCTGAAGTTTATGTTAGTGCTGGAATAATTTCTGTTTATTATGTCTTTGAAAAAATAATTGGAATATTTTTTAAAAATATGTTTCGAGGTTATAATGCGTAAGTTATTTTTCCCTTTAAGAAAGGAACTTTTAAAAATTGTTATTAAAAAATATTTACTGTTTCTTATAATCGAAACTTTTTTAATTAAATCCTATCAGATATTAAGCCCAAATTGCAACATAACAAATTTTGTTTTTGGAACATCAAAGATTGATTTTATTGACGTACTGTCTTTAACTAATAAATTGTTTATCATTTTCTTTTTGATATATTTAACTCTTAGTAATTATAATTTTTTATCTAAATATAGCCTGTGTTATTTAACTAGTAGAGCAAGTAATTATCATATTTGGACAATATTATTCACAAATACTTTTTTAAACGTACTATATTTTAATATATTGCAATTTTTACTTTGCTTTCTTTTACATGTGAATTCTACAAATTTAAATATTATTTATTTACTAAAAGTGCTAATTATAGAGTGCTTAATTTGTAATATGCCAATTTTTATAAGCAATTTTAAAAATAAAAAATTAATTTTATTGCTATTATTAATGATTTTTTTGTATTTAAACTTTAAGTTAGATTGGATATTTTTAGTAATCGGCATCACAATAGAATTGCTATTTTATTTAAAATTAGATATTCGTAATTGTTAATTTCTAGATTTAATTTTAATTATAATGATAATCATAATTTATTATATTTAAAGAAAAATAATTAGACTATTGTTAAAATATTTTATCAGTAGTTTTTTTCTTGCAAAATATGCCAAAATAAATTGAATACTTCTTTTAGAACATGATATAATTTTTTAGAGAGGAATAAAAAATATGAACTATAAATATCTAATTAAACGCTTAGCGGCCTTTTTTATTGATGCCAGTATTGTGTATTTACTAATATTTTGTATAACCAATATTAAATACTTAAACCCAGTTTATGATAAACAAAGTGCCGACACCAAAGAATATCTAGCTTTAACTATGGATTATGCAACATCAACTGTTTATTTCCAAAACTATTATGAAGATAAAGAAATAAGTGAAGAGGAATATACAAAACTAATTAAAGACAACCAAAATTTTTCTTATCTATTTGTTGATGCTTATTCTGATTCTAAAATAGACGAAGAAGAATACGAAAATATCCTAAATAAAGTTGACGAAATATATAAAGAAAAACAACCAACTGTTTATTATAATTATCAAAGAAGTGCTTGGTATACTTATCTTGTTTATATCATCATTTACTTACTATATTTTGTTGGCTTTAATATTATAACCAAAGGTCAAACCTTAGGTAAAAAACTAATGAACTTAGAAATAACTACAATCAACAATACGACTCCAAACGCCATTCAGTATTTAATAAGAAGTGTTATTGTTTATAATATTGGTATTTACTTCTTAAATTTAATCACTCCTTTCATAGTAGGTCCAGAAAAAATTCTTGAAGTTAGTAATATCATAATGATAATAGAGTGGGTAATCGAGTTTGCTGTTGTCTTAAGTACATTATTAAATAAAGAAAATAGGGGAATTCATGATTATTTAGCTAAAACTAAAGTTGAATTTATAAAATAAGAATAAAAAGAGGTCAAAATGAAAAGATGTAAATTGTTTATTATTGCGTTAAGCCTAGTGTTACTAGTTAGTGGATGTAGTAATGTAAATACTACGATGAAAATTAATAAAGATAAAAGTATGAATTTATCTTATATTATAAGTTTGGATAAAAATTACTTAGGTAATAAAACCTTTAATGATTTGTTTAGTTCTAAAAATATTAATAACTTAGAGAATAATGGTTATAGCGTTACCGATTATGAAGATGATAATAATTTTGGTTACAAAATAAGTACCAATGTTAAAGATATTGATACCATAAGTAGTAGTGAAGATTTAAAAATTAATTTACTTAGCCTGTTATATAGTAATGTTCAAGATGAATTATATATCTTCAAAAGAACTGATGGTGTATTAAAAAATCAATATGAAGCCAATTTTTCGGTTAATCTAAGTGAAGCTTTACAAGAAAATCCTAATATTTTAACTAATATGGTTACGACTCCCGTACTTTCTTATAGTTTTTCTCTAGAGCTTCCAAGTGAAGTAATAACTTCAAATGCCACCAGCATCAGTGCAGATAAAAAAACTTTGACTTGGCAATTTGATAACATTTATACTAACCCTAGTAATATAACATTTACTTTTGAGGCTTACAACAAACCTATGTTATACATGCTATATGTAGGTATTGGTCTTTTAGGACTTATTATTCTTAGTACAATTGTAAGAACTCTTATGTGGATTAGTGATACCTTCAAGAAAATCAAAAAAAATCGTTATGTTAGAGCTCAACGTAAAATGGAAAAGAAATTAGCTAAAAGTAGACTTAAAGAAGAAGAGCAACAAATAAATAATACTGATACCGAAAACACTGATAATAATAATCGCTTCATAATGTAGATATAAATAATATAAACCTTGTTTCTTAAAATAAACAGAAATGAGGTTTTTTGATATTAAAATATTTTATCAAGAATAAATAATATAAACGAAATTCTATATTTTTTAATTATAAAGAAAAATATTGTGTATAATAAGGAATAACAGGAGAAAATCAATTAAGAATAATCTTATATTGATTATGTAAGGCCATGGAAAGACATATAATGTGTATAGATTTAAAAAGCTTTTATGCCTCATGTGAGTGTGTTGAAAGAAATATTAACCCTTTTACAACCCCATTAGTAGTGGCTAATCCTAACCAAGGGAAAGGTGCCATTACTCTTGCCATAACACCTTATTTAAAAAATAAAGGCATTAAATCACGAACTAGACTTTATGAAATTCCCCCTTGGATAAAGTACGAAATTGTAAAACCAAGAATGAGTTTATATGTCGCTAAAAGTAAAGAAATCATCGGTATTTATCTGGATTTCGTTAGTGAAGAAGATCTACATGTCTATTCCATTGACGAATGCTTCCTAGACGTAACCCATTATTTAAAAATGTATAATAAAACTGACGTTGCCTTAGCAAAAGAAATTTTGAAAACAATCACCAAGAAAACAGGATTAACAGCTAACTGTGGAATTGGCCCAAATATGTTACTGGCTAAAATAGCTATGGATACCGAAGCCAAAAAATATAAAGATGGTATTGCTAAATGGACTTATGATGATGTTAAAACTAAACTGTGGCCCATCACTCCTTTATCTAAAATGTGGTCCATTGGTAAAAGATTAGAAGTTAGACTTAATGCTTTAGGACTTTATAAAGTTGGAGATATAGCTAACTTTAAAAAAGAAGAATTAATAAAACGTTTTGGGATTCTGGGGGAAGAATTATTTGAACACGCCAATGGCATTGATAATTCAACTATAAGTGATTTTAAAATGCCACCTAAAAATAGTAGTTATTCTGCCAGTCAAGTTCTTTTCAAAGATTACAATGGAAATAATATCAAAATAATCATTCGGGAAACAATTGAAGTAATTTGTCGTAGATTACGTAAAAATAATAAACAAGCAAGTATAATTGGTCTTGGTATTGGGTATAGTATAGATGTCGGTGGTGGTTTTTATCACAGTATGAAGGTTAATCCTACCATAGATGAAGGCGAATTTTTTCAAGTTTGTTCAAATATTTTTGACAAATATTACGACGATAATCCCATTCGCAAGGTTAGCGTTGTTGCTGGTGCTTTAGTTGATGCCTCATCCATCCAGCTCAATTTATTCAGTAATGTTAAGACTATGGAAGATAACAAAAAACTAAATGATACAGTTGATGCCATTAAAGAAAAATATGGTAAAAACAGCATAATCAAAGCCTCCAATCTATTAAGTGATTCAACCGCCATCGAAAGAAATGGTAAAATTGGTGGTCATAGTGCGTAATCGTGGACAAATAAAATGGCATGCTTTTGATTCTCTCTATAAAACAAGTGAAGTAAAAAAAGAAATTAGTAATAATAAAAATATATTTCATATGCCAGAATTGTCCCCAGACCAACAAAGTAAATTAGAGATAAAATTATCCAATGCTTATTTTCGTGGGGATAGTGTATCTCTAATTTTTTACCGTTCCGGTAAATTTTATCAAATAAAAACAAGAATAATAAAAATAAATAGTTCTAATAAAACTATTCTTTTAGATAATGGCAAAATATTATCATTGAGTCAAATTGTTAATATTAAAGACATTTGAAATATGATAAAGTACTCTAGATTCATTCTAATCCGTCTAAATAAGATTTGGTACTTAATGTTTTTTTGCATTAAGAAGTAGGGTATTTTTTGTTTTAAGTTATACTATTTAAGTTATATTATTTGTTGGGGCTTATATCAAGAATATAAGTATTTTTTATTGTCATTAACTTTTAATTTAATGGCTTGATTTTTTAGCAGTCAAATATCTTAAGGACTGTATATCAGTTGCAGCCAAATAGTAAATTGTGTTACAATCAAGTTATAGTAGTATTGCATAGGGTAGAGGGTTAATTCTTTTTATTAAAGTAGTTTGAAAGTAAGACTAGGAGTACCGTTTTTTAATTGTTATATTAAAAAATATTAAGTAATAATAAAAAATGCCATTATTTACTTAGAAACTAATTAAATAAAAAATTGAATTGAAATACCTATTAAAGTAAAGTGGGAGTAAAAATGAAAAAAGTAGTTAAAAATAATCTATTACAAATAATTATATTTGTTGCCTTAATAGCCATAGGAATTTATTATTTGTTCTTTAATTTTAAACCAAATTATATTGACATGACCAGTTTTAATGAAATGCTAAAAAACACTAATATGTGTGCAAGTGAAAAGTATCAAAATACTGATTACTGTATAGAATATTTAACAAATGGCAAAGTTGTAAATCATCAACCTGTTTTAGATATCTTTTTTAACGTAATTGAGTATTCGCCTTTGGGTTATCTAAATATTTTAGCAGCCTTTATTTTAGGAATCGTTAGTATTAAAAATATCAGTAAAATTTTAAATAGTCGTTTTGCTAAATATTATCTTACTAGAGAAGACTATTCATCGTTTAAAAAAAGAATATTCATATCTATATTAAAATATATTATCTATTTTCCCTTAATGTACCTTATTTTGTACATAATATGTTGTTTTTTAGGTAATTGGGATTTAACGGGAGCTGAAGGCTTTGATGCTAATATCTTAGTCTTTGGCAGCAAAACTATAATAATATATTTGCTTAATGCTGGTATTATGTCTTTAATCTATCTACTAATAAGTATCATAACTGTTAGAATAGTAAATAATTATTATCTTGGCATTGTATTAAATTATTTAATCTATTTTGGTCTAAGCATATTTATGGAAATATATATAAGAGGAATTATATTTTATGGTTATTTCTCTCTTGATACTTATTCTTATTTCTTATTTTTTAACGCTTTTAATTTAAGAAATATACCCAACTTGTTTATTTACTTTGACGTTAGAATATTAGTAGCAGCCATATTATTTATAATTAGTTTAAATATGTATAAAGATAAAGAAAGTTTTGTTAAATATCTTGAAAAAAAGGAAGTGGTACAATGAAAATAGAAATAAAAAAGGTAACTAAATCGTTTAAAAAAGAAATTGTGTTAGATGATATTAGTTATACATTTAAGGATAAAATGATATACGGTATTTTTGGCTTAAACGGTAGTGGTAAAAGTGTTCTTTTAAAAATAATTGCTGGTTTATATAAAGAAAATAGGGGAGAAGTTTTAATTGACGGTAAGAATTACCATTTAAAAAAAGAGTTTCCAGACTTTATTGGCGCTTCAATAGAATATCCAGGATTTATTAATGATTTGACCGGCCAGGAAAATTTAGAACTACTAGCTAGTATTAGAAAAGTAATTACTAAAGAAGAGGTCATCTCTGCCTTAAAAATAGTTGGTCTTGAAAAAGATAAAGATAAAAAATATGCCGATTATTCACTGGGAATGCGACAAAAACTAAGCATTGCTCAAGCTTTAATGGAAAATCCTCAAATAATTCTTTTAGATGAACCATTTAATGGTATTGACCGAGCTAGTGTTAAAAAAATTCAAGAAAATTTACTTCTAAGAAAACAAAATGGAGCTTTAATTATTATCTCTACACATATTAATGAAGATATTAACGAATTATGTGATAAAAAATTGTATTTAGAAGATGGTAAATTAAATGAAAAATGTGCTTAAACCTTTTCTTAGAAAGAGCATATATTTTAAATTAATATTTTTAAGTATTCCCATCATTGACTTAATTGCCTTTGGTAGCATTGATAAGACCAAGACTATCATTGATGGGATAAGCAGTGCCCTAAGTTATGATTTTTTAATTACTTTTTTATTTGCTGTTTTTATTTGCAATACAATCTACTTAAATAAAAGTTTATTTGCTAATACGCCATATCTTTTAAGATATCAAAATAAAGAACAATGGTTAAATAAAAATAGACATTTAGTTATGATATTGAATAGCATTATTTATATCATGGCCGTGGCATCAATAATAATAGTTGCTTGCCTTAGAGTTAATGCTAAATCTCCCATAACATTTAACGTTATACTTAACCTTACTATATGCTTAATTAGAAGCTTAATGCTTTTACTAATTTTAAATGACATAATTAATTATTTATACTTATTAAATAACAAAAAAGTTATATATTATTATATTTTTATCATGGTAACCTTATTTTTAACTCATGTAACGCCAACTATACAATCAAATAATCTTTATCTAATAGATATATTTTATTACTTAAATAATTATAATCTTTTTAATTCCTTCTTTTTAAATATAGTGTATTCTTTGGGCATTATAAGTGTTTATTACACTATTAACTACATTATAAAACTTTTCTGTCTTCAAAATAGTGAGGGATAATATGTTAGGAGTATTTTATCAATATCAAAAAAAGCTTTTAAAAGATAACAGCAAATTATTAATTATTTATTGCTTTTTTACATTAAGTATTTTGTTTTCTTATCATTTAATCGAACCCCATATTAATTTAATTGAATTTGGATTAGGTGCCATAAATTTACCATTTAACCTAGATATTCTTCTTATAGCGCAAAAAAGTTTTTATACATTATTTTTGTTATACTATACTTTTTTAAATAGCATTTATATATTTAACATTAATAAAGCTTACTTATTTTTTCGCGTATCTAAAAGAAGACTTTCTAAATCCATATTTTTCAGTAATATATTTAATATTGTAGTTTTTGATTTTTTAACTATAATTTTAACGTCTTTAATAACGGGCTTTTCTAGTATTAGTTTTAATCCTAAATTATTAATCTCTTGCTTTTTCCTAAAAATATCTTTAACTAATTTATATTTACTGACGAAAGAAAAACCGGCATTTATCATTTTTTTAGTACCAATTCTAATAATTTATTTGTTTTATCAAGCTTCCATAATTTTATCCTTAGTTATAATAATAATTACTTATTTTATATTTATTAATTTTATAGATATCTATGATTGCTAAACAAAGAAATCGTTATTTATTAAAAAACGCTGTAAGTATTTTAACTTCAGTGTTTTTTGGCCTTGAAATTAAAAAACTATTATTAAATCAGTTACTTTTAAAAATTTAAAATATATAAAAACTAAGGGAATAGGGAACTAAATAATATTTTTTAAAAAAATTATTAAATAAAAGCAAAATTTTTCTTGCAAAAACTATTAGCGTGTGATAAGATTAATTTGTTGTTGAAATGACTGGGGGATTAGCTCAGCTGGCTAGAGCACCTGCCCTGCACGCAGGGGGTCAAGGGTTCGAATCCCTTATCCTCCACCAGTTATGAATTTAAAAGCTTCTTTATGAGGCTTTTTTCTTTTATATAAATCTAACAAGCGGGGGAAAATATGCTACAAACAGAATTTCAGAAAGTTTTAACTAAAATGGATTATAAAACTTATAAGCATTTATATGATTCTATTAAATATACTTGGGCCATCAGTGCCTCTGCCAGCCTCGCCCTCACAGCATCAACACTAGATTTAAATGTATCTCCTGCATTATTAAGTCTAGTTTTAGGATGCCTAACATTAAATTTTTCTTTTAACAATTTTGAAAGTTATACGACAGATTTCAATAACCTTCGAACTTTATATCAAGAATTTCTAATAAATTACTGTGCGTTGTTACAACAGTTTTCTCTTACGGATCCCGTAGAAATCTATGCTTTATTTAGCTATATGCTCCATCAGGGTTATTTGTCAGTAAATCGCCGGTTTACTATTCAGAATATTCATGGCAATATAAATGGTTTATACGGTTCTCAAGTATTATGCAACCAAGCATGTTGCCGCCATATATCCTCATTACTAGTGGATGTCTTTAAAAGTATGGGCTACGCATCTGGCATCTATTGTGGTTATTATGCCCCAAACAAAAATGGTAGTATATCTGATGCCTTAGATATTAGCAAATTTAATTTACCAAATTATCAGCTGGAAAGGCCAACAGCAGAAATTAGCAAATCATTATTCCAATCGATTCTAGAAGAATGTTTTGGCAATCATGCCATTACTTATGTTACCAATAATCAAAAGATATACTTCTTTGATCCAAATGAAATTTTATTATATACGCCGTTAAAAGATGAAATGACATTAACTGATGGGGTAGGAACTTTAAAATTTAGAAGGCTAATGAGTACTCAAATAAATGCTGATTCTTCCCAGCTTCAAAGAAGTTTAGCTCAAAATTATGAACCCAACCCATTATTATCTCAATACACCCAAATAGCCCGTGTATGGCCTTCTTTTCAAGAAAATAACGATGAATTTTCTAAATTTTATAGTGATAACAATCCTCTATATCAAGAAATAACGGCCGAAGTAAAAAAGTTAAAGTTAAAATTATATGGCCATCAATAGCTAGTTAAATTAACCAAAATAATGACGTTGATTTAATTTAAAATTACTTTAATAAATGATATACTAATTACCAAGAGAGAAAAAAGCTATATACTTTTCTCTATTAAAACAAAAAAAGAAAGGTGCTAAATTAACAGGTGAATTATGAATATAGGAATTATAGGTGGTGGAGCTAGTGGCCTAATCTGTGCCATCATTTTAAGCAAAGCAAATAATAAAGTTACAATTATTGAAAAAAATTCTACTTTAGGCAAAAAAATTCTAATGACTGGTAATGGTCGTTGCAATTATTTTAATCAAAATATGTCTTTGGATAAATATTATTCTCGTGATAAAAACTTGCTAGAAAATATAATAAATCAAGAAAATATCAATGAAGTTTTAAGCTTTTTTGATAATATTGGTATAGTTCCTAATATTAAAAATGGCTATTACTATCCAGCCTCTAATACCGCTACGGCCATCCTTAACAGCTTATTAATTGAAATTAAAAATAATAATGTTACAACTATTTTAGATACAGTTGTAACTGATATTAAGAAAAGACAGGACTCGTTTACAGTTATAACTAATAATAAAAACTATAACTTTGATAAAGTAATTATTGCCATTGGTTCTAATGCTGGGACTAAAGAAGAAAATAATTTGGCTACAATAATTCAAAATTTTAATCTTCCTATTATAAATCCTAAACCAGCCTTGGTACCTTTAATACTAGAGGGTAATTTCTTCCGTAAATGGTCAGGAATAAGAGCCAATGCTACCGTATCTATTTATAATAAAAACAATTTGTTAAAATCGGATACCGGTGAAGTTCAACTTACTGATTATGGCGCTAGTGGAATCTGCGTAATGAATTTAAGCTCTCTCGTTGCTAACTATAATGTTAACGATTTAACTATGCACTTCAATTTTTTACCCAATCTAAAAAAAGAAGAGGTTGCTAAATTTTTAGAAGAACGCAATGCCAAATTAAAAAATCGCACTATAATTGAACTTTTAGAATCAATCGTACCATATAAACTTCTATATATTCTTATTTCTTTATCAAAAATTAGTAATGAATGTCATTTTAAAAGCCTAACTACCGAAGAACTAGAAAGACTTATTAAAAATTTGTGTGATTTAACAATACCAATAGTAGCCACTAAAGAATTACATAAGGCCCAAGTTGTTACCGGCGGCATTAGATTATCAGCTCTTAACGAACACCTAGAAGCCAAAAATACCAGTGGTCTATATTTCATGGGAGAAGCAATAGATGTTGATGGTGTGTGCGGTGGCTATAATTTAGGGTTTGCTTGGTTATCTGGGCTAGTTGTTGCCAATTCCATTATCAAAAATCAAAAATAAGGTGATAAGATGCTAAAAATTAGACAAATAAAAATCGATTATAAAGAAGATACCAAAGAAAATTTAGAAGCCGCTATTAAAATGCGCCTTCACTTAAAAAAATCAGCAAAAATAAATTATGAAATAATAAAAAAGTCACTAGATGCTAGATATAAACCAAATATTTACTATGTTTATGAAGTAGAGTTATCCCTTCCAAATGAAGATGAAATTATAGCTAAACTTCATGATAAAGACGTTGTTAAAAATGAGAAGATTATTTATCAGGTTCCTTTTTATGGCAAAGAAATATTATCAGAACCAATCGTCGTAGTAGGAAGTGGTCCAGCAGGCCTTTTTGCAGCCTATAATCTTTGTAAAGAAGGGTATTCAGTTATAGTGATTGAACGCGGCAACAAAGTAGAGGAACGTATATCTAAAGTTGAAAAATTTTGGCAAGATAACATTTTAGATCCAGAATGTAATATTCAATTTGGCGAAGGTGGTGCTGGCACATTTTCAGATGGCAAATTAAATACTATGATAAATGACCATACCGGCCGTTATAATTTCGTTATGCAAACATTTGTTAATTTTGGCGCCCCAGAAGAAATTATTTATTCCAATAAACCTCATATTGGGACAGATATTTTAAGAAAAGTAATAATTAATATGCGCCATGAAATAATCAGATTAGGCGGAACTTTTCTTTTTAATACCAAATTAACAGATATTGATATAGAAAATAAAAAAATAAAAAGTATTACTATAAATGATCAAGAAAAGATATCTTGTCAAGCTTTAATCCTTGCCCTTGGCCATTCAGCTAGAGATACATTTAGAATGCTTAATGATAGACATCTTAATATGATAAATAAGCCATTTGCAGTTGGCCTTAGAGTCATGCATAAACAAAGTCTAATCGATTTAAATCAATATGGTATAAATGATGATAACTTACCAGTTGCTTCCTATAAATTAACTTATACAGCCAAAAATAAGAAGGGGGTTTATAGTTTTTGTATGTGCCCTGGTGGTTATGTCGTTAACGCATCAAGCATTCCCAATCATCTTTGTATTAATGGTATGAGTTATTATAAAAGAGATAGTGGCATCGCTAACAGTGCTATCATTGTAACCATTAATGAGACCGACTACGGAAGTAATCTTTTTGATGGAGTAAGGTTCCAAGAAGAATTGGAAAAAAAAGCTTACATGGAAGGCCAAGGCCTTATACCTATTCAGCTCTTAAAAGATTATCATTCTAATAGAATATCTACTGGCTTTAAAGAAATTACACCGGCTATCAAAGGTGGATACCATTTCGCTAATTTAAATAATATTTTACCAGATAATATTAATGTGGCCCTTAAAGAAGCGTTTGTTAATTTTGATACTAAAATAAAGGGTTTCAATGATGAAAATGCCATTGTCTGCGGGATTGAATCACGAACTTCAAGTCCTATAAGAATGCTTCGAAATGAATATTATGAAAGTAACATTTTAGGTGTTTATCCTTGCGGCGAAGGTGCTGGTTATGCGGGCGGTATAACAAGCGCTGCAATTGATGGTTTAAAAGTTAGTGAGGCTATCATTGTCAAATATAGTCCCAATATAAAAAAATAAGCTACTATTATTCCCAATAGTGGCTTTTTAAATGTTTATTAGTCAACTAAAAAGAGAAGAAGCTGTCATTTTTAACAAATTAAAAATAAATTGAATTTTTAATTATTAGGTTATAATTTGTCAATTTTGCCACAAAAAAACTAGGTCAAAACCTAGTATAATTCAAATGGTAGCGACGGGGAGATTCGAACTCTCGACCTGCCGGGTATGAACCGGATGCTCTAGCCAGCTGAGCTACATCGCC
>CAKOKU010000007.1 GCA_934095865.1 uncultured Bacilli bacterium | reverse complement strand
TTAAGCGTAGCCAGAACTGTTAGCCTTATAAGGCGTTAGAGAAAAACCACTAGCTAGGCTAGTGGATTTTTACTTAAAATTTATTCAAATTATGATTTCAAAAGTTATTTGTAAAAATTATATTAGAAATGTAAAATTCAATATTATAAATTAATGTGCTACATGGAAAATTGAAAATATGATATAATAAACAAGATTTACTTCTCCTGCAAACCATTCTCAATTTAACATAAAAAAAGTTAAACGTAAATATTATGAGAAATTAAAAGATAGGAGAAGGCCATGAATGATAATAAATTGATCGTATATAAAAGTAGTGATATAGTAGACGCCTTTTATAAAGATGAAACTTTATGGTTATCTCAAAAGAGAATGTCAGAATTATTTGATGTTGGATAGCCTGCAATTACAAAGCACCTTATAAACATATATAATGAAAAAGAATTATATAAAGATTCAACTTATTCCAAAATGGAATTAGTTCAAAAAGAAGGAACTAGCAATGTTAAAAGAAATGTTGAATTTTATAATTTAGATGCTATAATTTTTTTAATGAAGCAAAAGTAGTAGAAAATGGAAGTGAAAATAATGAATAATGAAAATATAAATAAAACTAATATAAATTGGGTAATGGAGACATAAGAAAAACTCACTTCAAAGCCTTATAAATAAAGAAAAAAATCTTAAATTCTTTTTACATATTTAAGATGGTTTTTAACGAAATTTATTAAAAATATGGGGTAATGGAAGAATATGAAAAACTTTAATATATAATAACAAAGAAAAGTAAGAGATAAAAAATTTGGAGTGTTGATGTTAACAATCCAATAAAAATATGAGATATAAAAGAAATGCTAGGAGTAATAATGATTTTATTTTATAAAACTAAAATATTAATAAGTGGGATATTTCCGATGATTAACTTTAAAATAGATGGATTTGTAGAAAAAACAGATTTATATAACGAAAATATGATAGATGCTAATAATCCTGATTATATATTTTATTCATCTGGACATCTACTTAATTCAATTTATTCTTGTAAAGAAAAAGAAGGTAATTATTATGAATATTTTGAAAATGAAGAGTTGGTTAAATGCGAAGTTGATGAAGAACTTTCAAAAAAAGAAATTGAAAAAATGATACTAAAAGAACAATTTAATAAAGTTAGTATGTTACAAAAGAAAATCAGATTATTAACTGGATTGGGTATAACACTTCCTGTTTTTAAAACTACAATTTATAATGAAAACAATGATTTTTATACTTTTGTTGGTGGAGTTAATTGGGAAATATGTAGATTATCAGTTAGTGACTATAACGAAGAAATGAAAAATAAATTAAGTCAAAGATTAAATTTTTATATTTCAGATTCTACAATATCGGATCTTGAAGATAAAAATGTGAGATATAAAAGAGCATTGAATTTTTATTTAAAGTCTTTTGAATCACAAGATATAGGCATTAGATTTACCTTATTATTTTCATCATTAGAAGCATTGTTTAATATTGTAGGTAACAGTGTTACTGAAGAAGTTTCTAATTATGCAAGTAATATTTTATTTTTAAATAGTAAGCAAAGACATAGTTCTAAATGGAAAATGTCAACATACTACGATATACGCTCACGCTATATTCATGGAAATGATGGTTATGAATTAACTATTAAACAAGAAAATGAATTAAGAGATTATGTAAGAGAAATATTAATAATTTATTGGAACATTTCTATGTCTTATAATATATTTGATGCGCAAGAAATGAAGGATGTAATAAATAATACAAAAAGAGATAATTTAGATGTACGAGTACAATTGTTTATAAAATATATGAGAACTCCACCTAAACAATATAGTGAATTATATAATCAAATACGTTCAGAATTTTTAAATAAAAATTATTCTGTATTATCTAATAAAAATATTATGTAATAAATAAAAAAGAGGTGATTAGTAATGCAAAAATTTAAAGTTGCAGGATATATTAGATTATCTAAAGAAGATAAAATAAAAGACGAATCAAATAGTGTTACTAATCAAAAATTAATAATTACTTCATATATTGAAAAGAATAAAGATTTGGAACTTATTGATTTTTATATAGATGATGGTTATTCAGGTACAACATTTGATAGACCTGAATATAAAAGGATGTTTAAAGATATAGTAGATGGAAAAGTAAATGCAATAATAGTCAAAGATTTGTCAAGATTTGGAAGAAATCATATACAATCAGATGATTATATAGAAAATATCCTTCCAGGTTATAATGTTAGATTTATTTCAATAATTGATGAAATAGATAGTTTAAAGAATCCTAAATCTGTAAATAGTATATTAGTTCCTTTAAAAAACTTAATGAATGACCAATATGCTAGAGATATTTCAGAAAAAGTTAGGTCAACTTTAAAAATAAAACAACTAAATGGAGAGTTTATAGGTGTAACAGCACCTTATGGATATTTAAAAGATCCTAAAGATAAACATAAATTTATTAAAGATAAAGAAGCGTCTTATATCGTAAAGAAAATATTTAATATGATACTTTTAGGTAAAAGTAGAAAGGAAATTGCAGAACATTTAAATAATAAAAATGTTTTAACTCCAAGTTTGTATAAATTAAGTAAAGAAAATACAAACAATGAAGAATTAATACGTTCTAAGAAATGGAATGCAGAAATAGTAAATAGAATATTAAGAAACGAAACATATACAGGAACATTAATTCAAAATATTAAAACAAAACCTAATTATAGAATTGATAAATTAATTGATGTAAATAAAGACGAATGGATAATAACAGAAAATCATCACGAACCAATGATAAGTAAAGATAAATTTGAAGAAGTACAACAAATATTAAATAGAAAAACAAAGGTAAATAAAACCGATGATATCGATTTGTTTTCTGGTTATTTAAAATGTTCACATTGTGGAAGTAGTTTAATAATTAAAAAGAGTAAAAATCAAATTTATTATTATTGCAGTTCCTATATTAAAGACAAGAGTTGTTTAAAATATTCTATAAATAAAAAGAAATTAGAACAAATGGTAAAAGATGAAATAATTAAGAAAAATAATATAGAAAAATTAGATAGAAAAGTATTAAATGAATTAATAGATATGATTTATATTACAGATAAAAATAATATAAAAATAGATTTTAAAAATGATATAATATAAAAGGAAAGGAGCATACTTATGAAAATTAATGAGATAACTGTTAATGATTACTTAACAAAATCTAATTTGCCATCTAGTGATTATGTAATTAATCCATATGTTGGTTGCCCTCATGGGTGTAAGTATTGTTACGCTTCTTTTATGAAACGATTTACCGGACATAAAGAGGATTGGGGAAAATTTGTTGATATAAAAAAATGTGATAAAAAAATTAATTTTAAAAAAATATCAGGCAAGAATGTATTTCTATCTTCTGTTACAGATTGTTATAATCAATATGAAGAAAAATATCTTATTACTAGAAATATTTTAGAACAATTAGTTTATTCAGATTGTAATTTATCTATATCCACAAAATCAAAATTGATTTTAAGAGATATTGATTTATTAAAGAAAATAAAAAATGTAACGGTCAGTATGTCTATTAATACATTGAATGAAAAATTCAAAAACGATATGGATAATGCAAGTTCTATAAAAGATAGATTAGAAACACTAAAAAAATTACATGAAAATGGAATTTATACAGTTTTATTTATGTCTCCAATTTTTCCTTATATAACTGAGTGGAAAGAAATAATAGAAATATCAAAAGAATATGTAGATGAATATTGGTTTGAAAATCTTAATTTAAGAGGTAGTTATAAAAAGGAAATTTTAGATTATATTAAAGAGAATTATAATGAATTATATTCTAAATATCTTGATATATATGTAACTAAAAATAATAACTATTGGACAAAATTGGCAGATGAAATAAATAATTACTGTGAGAAAAATAAAATAAAGTACGTAAATTATTTTTATCATAAAGAGTTAGTAGAAAAAAAGAAAGAAGGAATGAAAAATGGTTAATATAGAAAAGTTTCTAATTGAAGCTAAGAAACAGACATATGCTAATGATTCTGCTGAAAGAATAGCAAACACAAGATTAAATTCTAAAGATTATGAATACCAAAAAGATAATATGATTTATCACGATACATATTTTGGTGGTACAAGATTTATTGGAGAAGAAGTTGTTTATATAGATAATCAAAATTATTGGGCTATGAATTATTATGGAGTTACATTGGATGAAACGTTAGGGGAGGAAGCAATGGATAATGCTTTACGTCCTGCATTAATGAATGTTGGTGAAGATAAAACTGTAATTCCTGTAAGAGGGCCTAAAGAATTTATCAATGGTGAGTACAAATACACCTTTGAAGTAAAAGGAGATATAAATTGTTTTAATGGTATTGAAACAATTTACAAAAACAATGTAAAAATATATGAATTAAGATGTAACGGTGGTTTAATAAAATAAAGCAAAAGGAGCGATAAAAATGAGTGAAGAAAAAAGTTTTCCTAAGACTTCGATTAACTGGTACCCAGGCCACATGGTTAAAACCAAAAAAATACTAGAAGAAAAAGCTGATTTAATCGACGTTGTCTATGAATTAGTAGACGCCAGAATTCCCGTTTCATCCAAAATAGATAATGCGAGTTCCATATTAAAAAATAAGCCAAGAATCCTTATTATGACAAAAGCCGACTTAGCTGATCCCAATGATACTATTAAATGGCAAAAGTACTATGAAACAAAAGGATATAATGTAGTTAGCTTAGCCAATACTAAAGATGATATAAAAAAATTAGTTAATATTACTAATCAGTGTATGCAAGAAAAATTAGCTAAAAAGAAAAATAAAGGTAATAACAGTGATTTAATTCACGTTGCTATCATAGGCATTCCTAATGTAGGCAAATCAACTCTAATAAATAGATTAGCTAATAATAAATCAGCCAAAGTAGGTAATTTACCAGGAGTAACCAAAAGCCTTACTTGGTTAAAGACTAAAAGTAACATTGTCATTTTAGATACCCCAGGTATTTTATGGCCTAAACTTGAACAAGATGAAATCGCTCTAAATCTTGCCAGTATGAGTGCCATCAAGGAAGAAATTATTCCCACAAGTAAAGTTGCCTGTCATATTTTAACAAAATTAGCAAAATATTATCCAGAAGTTTTAAAAATGCGTTATAATCTTGATATACTAGATGATTATGACATCGCTTATCAGACTATTGCTAAAAAAACTGGAGCTTTAATGCGTGGCGGCGAAGTCGATTATAAAAGAGTAAGTACGACAATAATTAATGACATAAAATTAGAAAAAATAAAAGGTATAACTTTTGATAAAGTAGAAGAATATGAAGTAGAGGCCCAAAATGAAATCGCAAACTAAAGAAAAAACATTAGATAGTTCCCAACCCAAAGAAAAGACTAAAAAAGCAATTATTAAAAGTAGTCCCAAAAAGACAACCAAAGTTAAAAAAATTAAAGCCCAAATCGACTTATTAAAATATGAAAAAGAATTATATAAAAAAGGCATTCGTTTTATCTGTGGTGTTGATGAAGTAGGTCGTGGCCCTTTAGTAGGTCCAGTAGTAGCAGCAGCTGTTATTTTACCAATTAATTATCATTTAGAAGGGTTAAATGATTCTAAAAAATTAAGCGAAAAAAAACGTGAAGAATTATATCCTAAAATCATAAAAGATGCTATCAGTTACGGAGTGGGTATGATAGATGCCAAAACAATTGACGAAATTAATATATATGAAGCTACAAAATTAGCTATGTATGAAGCAATTAATTCTCTAAAAATAAAGCCAGAACACGTTTTAATTGATGCCATGCCTCTTAATTTAGATGTTCCCAATACAAGTATCATCCATGGAGATGCTACATCTGCATCCATCGCTGCTGCTAGCATTGTAGCCAAAGTAACAAGAGATCATATGATGGATGATTTAGATTCTCTTTATCCAATGTACGGCTTTAAAAAACATAAAGGATATCCAACCAAATTTCATTTAGAAATGTTAGAAAAATATGGTCCCTTAGATAACTACCGTTTCAGTTATGGACCAGTAAAAAAATACAAAAAATAAAACTTAGCGCACCCCAATTTAAAACTTTAATTTTTTATAAAATAGAGGAGAGTAGTATGATGTTAAAAAAAATTTATAATAATAAAGTAATTCGTTACACAACATTTATAACTTTAGGTCTTTTTCTTTTTGAAATGTTGTTTAAAGTAATAATGGGTTTACCCGTCTTTACGCAGGCAAGCATTCGTATCTTCTTGGGCAGTTTAATTTTAGGTTGTCTAATCACCATACCAATTAGCTTTTTAAAAAGAAAATATAGTAATATTATAACCAACATTCTTTTTGTTATTGTAAGCATTCTAATGATATTCCAAGGAGGAATGTATGGTTATTTAGGAACTTATATGTCCTTAAATACAGCTAGTCAAGCTAATGCCGTTGAATATTTCATCGCTGATTTCTTTTCCAGTTTAAATCCCTGGCTTTACTCTCTACTAATTATTCCTGTTATCTTCATAATTTATTTTATCTTCTTTGATAAAAAACTAATTTCAGATAAATATCATTACAATTTCAAAAAAAATAGAATTGCTCTTTTCATTTTACTAATCCTTAATATCATTTTCTATTATGGCAGCTTAAGTGTTTCATTCATGCAGGATAAATTACAAATCGTTAGTAATAAAGAATTATTTAAAAATCCCTCTATGCAGAATGTTGCCGTTAGCCAATTTGGCGTTCTAGGTTATGAATTTTTAGATATAAAATCATTAATCATTAAAGAGGAAGCCACCGTAGAAACTTTTGTTAAACAAGAACAGACTGGTGAAACAACAGATTTAACTAGAATAATAGATGATACTGCCTGGGAAGCCGCTAATGAAACCGAAAAAAATAAAGATTATAAGACTTTAAATAATTATTTTATGAGTAAAGAAATAACTAGTAAAAATGATTATACAGGTTTATTCGAAGGCAAAAATTTAGTTGTCATAATGTTAGAATCTGGTGGCAATATTATTAAAAATTATCCAGAATATTTTCCAAACTTTGCTAAGATATATAATAATGGCTGGTCATGGGAAAATGCCTTCTCTCCAAGAAATGCCTGCTCAACAGGTAATAATGAGATGACTGGAATTACTTCTTTATACCCAATAAATAATACTTGCACCGTAAATACTTACAAAGATAATACTTATTTTGAAACTATTTTTAATCTTTTTAATAATGCTAATTATAAAACAAGTAGTTATCATGACTATACTGACCATTTCTATGTTCGCAGCATCTATCATCCTAATATGGGTAGTATGAATTACTACGATGTTAATAAATTAGGAATCAAACTAGGAAGCGAGTACCAACCTTGGCCAAGTGACAAAGAATTTATTGAAAAAGCTACTCCTAACTTTATTAATGAAGATAAATTTATGGCTTGGCTAACTACTGTTACAACACATATGACTTATAACTACTCAAGTAAAACCGGCGATGCAAACCTTAGTCTATTTAAAGATGAAACATGGCCAATTACTACTAAGAGATATATGTCAAAATTAAAAACTTTTGACGATGCCTTAGGTGAACTTTTAGATGAACTAGAAGCTAGTGGTAAATTAGAAGATACAGTAATTATGTTATTTGCTGACCATTATCCATATGGCCTAAGTGACGATGATTACGCTGCTATTGCTAAATATGATATCTCAAGTAATGCAGATATTGACCGTACGCCATTTGTTATTTATAATCCATCTTTAGAAGCTAAAAAATATGATGAATATACTAGTTTTGTTAATATTTTACCAACTCTTGCTAATCTCTTTAATTTAGATTACGACCCAAGATTATATGCGGGAACTGACCTTCTAAGTGACTCTTATCAAGGCGTAGTAGTATTCTCAGATGGTTCATGGCGTACAAATATTGCTTATTATGATGCAACAAAGAGTAAAATTAATTATATTGGTGATGAAAAATATACTGATGAAGAAATACTTGCTATCAATACCAAAGTACGTAATGAAATAAAAATGGATAACTTGGCTATCAAGACTAATTATTTTGCTTATTTAGAAAATATTTTAAAGAAAAATAGGAGTAATGACACTGAAAGAAAAATATAGCAATGATCAAGAACACAATTTAATTTATCAAAAATGAAATAATAGAAGTAAACGAGAAGTATCCGTTTGCTTTTTTAAATTTCAAAAAATGCTAAAACTAAATTTATTATCCTAAAAAATAACTTTAATACAGAGTCCATCTTAAAAACTATAAAATATTAAAAAATATTGCTTTTCAAAAAATACTATGTTACTATTACCTCGTTACAAAAAATATAACCAGTTAATGGAAAAATAAAAAATTATAAAATAGAAAGAATGATTTTATGCAAAATAAAAAAAAGTTAGTAATAGTAGAATCACCTGCTAAAAGTAAAACAATTGAAAAATACCTAGGCAGTGAATATAAAGTAGTGTCCAGCAAAGGCCATATCAGAGATTTGTCAACTAAAGGCAAGTTTGGACTTGGCATTGATGTCGAACAAAATTTTAAGCCTGATTATGTTGCTATTAAAGGCAAATCTAGCACTATCAAAGAATTGAAAAAAGATGTTAAGGAAGCAGATAGGGTTTATCTAGCCAGCGACCCAGACCGTGAAGGTGAGGCCATCTCTTGGCATCTATATGATACTTTAAAATTAAAAGATAACGACTATGACCGCATTGAGTTTCACGAAATAACTAAGCCCGCCGTTCTCGAAGCTTTAAATCATCCCAGGAAAATTGATAATGATTTAGTTAAATCCCAAGAAACAAGAAGAATGTTAGATCGTATTATTGGTTTTAGATTATCAAAACTTATGCAATCAAAAACAGGTGGTAAATCAGCAGGCCGCGTTCAGTCTGTCGCTCTAAAATTAATCGTTGATCGTGAACGAGAAATTCAAGCTTTTATACCCGAGGAATATTGGAGTATAACCGCTAAATTTGAGGACTTTGATGCTGATTTATCTAAGTACGAAGATAAAGATATAAAAATAAACAATCAAGAAGAAGCCAATAATATTTTAGCTAAATTAAGTACAACCTTTAATGTTGAAAGCGTTACTAAAAAGAGTAAAAAACGTCCATCTAAACCTATTTTTAAAACTTCAACTTTGCAACAAACAGCTGTTAATAAACTAGGTTTTTCTTCTTCCAAGACCATGCGAATTGCTCAAAAATTATATGAAGGTATAGACATAGGTAGTGAAACTATTGGTCTTATAACTTATATGCGTACTGATTCAGTTCGTATGTCGCCATTATTTATTAATGATACCCTTCTTTATATTGAAGAAACTTATGGCAAAGAGTATGTTGGCTCCGTTAAGTTCGGCAAAAAATCAGATAATATTCAAGATGCCCATGAAGGTATTCGTCCTACTTCTATAAATCGCTCTCCAGAATCTATAAAAAGCCACCTAACTCCAGATGAATATAAATTATATAGTCTAATTTATTATAAAACATTATCCAGTTTAATGGCTGATGCAAAAGTTCAAAGTACCACAGTTATTTTGGATAATAACAATTATAAATTCAAGACTACTGGTGCTATTCTTACATTTGATGGTTATTTAAAAGTATATGCTAAATATGAAGACCAAGAAGATGTTATTCTACCAACAATAAAAGAAAACTCATTATTAACCAGTCAAGACATCATTAGCGCTCAACATTTTACTAAACCAGTGGCTAGATACACCGAAAGTAGCCTTATAAAAGAATTAGAAACCTTAGGAATCGGTCGTCCAAGTACTTATGCTACCATTCTAGATACCTTAAAAACAAGAGATTATGTAAAACTAGAAGACAAGAAATTTGTTCCAACCGAGATTGGGATTGAAACAACAGATAAATTACAAGAATATTTTAGTAGTATTGTTAACGTTAAATATACGGCAAATATGGAGTCAGACTTAGACTTAATTGCGGATGCTAAACAAGATAATGTAGAGGTTTTGAAGAATTTTTACAATAAGTTTGAACCACTAGTAGAAGATGCCTTCCATAAGATGGAAAAAAAGCCAGCCCAAGAAACTGGAGAAGTATGTCCTGAATGTAACAGTCCACTTGTTATTCGTCATGGTCGCTTTGGTAATTTTACCGCTTGCTCAAATTATCCAACGTGTAAATATATAAAAAAGGAAAAGCCTGTTCAAATTGAGATTATGGATTGTCCAAAATGTGATGGTAAAATCTTAAAAAAGAAGACCAGAAAAGGTAAAGATTTCTATGGCTGTTCAAATTATCCAAAATGTGATTTTGCAACCTGGTACGAACCAATCAATGAAAAATGTCCAAATTGCAACAGTATTTTAGTAAAAAAGGGTGCTAAAATTACATGTTCAAACCAAGATTGTGATTATGAAAAGTAAATTAAAATGCAAATAGTTTTTATTAAGGCTATTGCATTTTTTCTTTAGAATAATAAAAAAATTGTGCTAAAATATAATTAAGAGAGGAGCTAGTTATTACCTAGTTTAAATCTAGGAAAACTAATTAAACTTATGATAAATAATGAAGATATAAAAAAAAGAATAGAATATTTGACAGATACTCTTAATAAAGCTAATGTTTTATATTATGTTAATGATAACCCAACACTAACAGATAATGAATACGATTCTCTAATGGATGAATTAATTAAATTAGAAGCCAAATATCCTGAATTTAAGCTTTCTAATTCGCCAACAAGTAAGGTCGGTAACGAGGTAATTGCTGAATTTAAAAAAGTAACTCATCCAACGCCAATGTTTAGTTTAGCCGATGTTTTTAATTACGATGAGCTTCGTGATTTTGATAGTAGAGTACAAAAAGAAGTTCCTAATCCTGAATATGTCTGTGAATTAAAAATGGATGGCTTAGCTGTTTCTTTAATTTATAAAAATGGCCAATTTGTATCAGCAGCTACTCGTGGAGATGGTGTAATTGGTGAAGACATTACCCACAATGTTCGAACTATAAAAAAACTACCCCTTAGTTTACATAAAAATATTGACTTAGAAGTACGTGGCGAAATTTACATGACCAAAAAGGTGTTTAATGAATTAAATGCCAAACGTCAAGCCGCTAACGAACCATTGTTTCAAAACCCACGTAATGCTGCCGCCGGCTCCATCAGACAGCTAGATAGTAAAATATCTAAAGAAAGAAAATTAGATATTGTTTTATATCATTTACCAAATACTAACTTACAAAAGCATAGTCAAACCATTGATTTACTAGCATCTTGTGGCCTTCCAACCAATCCTAATAATCGTATTTGTAAAAATATAGATGAAGTTTTAAAATACATCGACTATTGGACTGTTCATCGTCCAGAACTACCTTATGAAATCGATGGAATTGTTATTAAAGTAAATGATTTGGCAAGTCAAAAAATTCTTGGAAATACGGTAAAATATCCTAAATGGGCAGTTGCGTATAAATTTCCAGCTGAAAAAGTTATTACTAAGCTTACAGACATTGTTTGTACCGTTGGCCGTACGGGTCAGATAACACCTAATGCAGTCTTAGAGCCAATCAAAGTAGCAGGTTCCACAATCAGAAGAGCAACTTTGCATAATTATCCATATATTCAAAGTAAAGATTTAAAAATAGGTGACTATGTTTATCTTCATAAAGCCGGTGATGTAATACCAGAAGTAGTTGGTCCAGTTTTAGAACGCCGCGACAGCGTTAAAGATTATCAGATGATTAAAGAGTGCCCAATCTGCAAAACTAAGCTCGAACTAACTGAATCTAAGATTGATTTATATTGTCCAAATGAACTATGTCCAGCTCGTCAAATTAATAGTTTAATTCATTTTATTTCTCGTGATGCCATGAATATTGAAGGTCTAGGTGAGCAAATAGTTGAAGACTTTTATAATATGGGGTTAATTAAAGATATTCCTGATATTTATACCTTAAATAAAGATAGAGAAGACTTAATTGAATTAGAAGGGTTTGGTAATAAATCTGTCAGTAACTTATTAATTTCAATTGAACAAAGTAAAAATAATTCCCTAGAGCGCCTACTAAACGGTCTTGGCATTAGTGGTATTGGTATTAAATCAGCTAAACTTTTAGCCCGTAAATATGGAGACATCCGTAATTTAATGAATGCTAATTATGAAGAATTACAAACCATTAAAGATATTGGCAGTGTTTTAGCTAAAAATATTACTAATTATTTTGATAATCCTAAAAATAGAATATTGATTTCTAAATTAGAAGAATTTGGCGTAAATATGCAATATATTGGTGATAAAGTCATTAATAATCCTGCTTTCCAAGACAAGAAATTTGTAATTACCGGTACTATTGCCGGTCGTAGTAGAGATGAAATTAAGCATGAAATTGAACTACGTGGTGGCTATACGGTTGAATCAGTCAGTAAAAAAACAGACGTCGTAATTGTTGGCGAAAATCCTGGTTCTAAATATGAAAAAGCTAAAAATTTAAACTTAACCATTTGGACACCAGAAGATTTAGAGAATAATCTAAAATAATTTTCCGGCCTTAAGGCTCAATGACTAAAATCTAGTCAAACAAAAATATATGTAGTATAATGAATCTTACAGAAGAGGTGTAATTATGAAAAAATTTATTCGTAATAATAAAGCTATATGTTTTATGCTATTAATTATAATTGCTTGTTTTATTATGATTGTAGCACTTTTATTTAAATATTTTTACTTTGGTAGTGGTGGCTCAAAATATGGTAACCGTCTTGATGGTATTGAGACCGTTGAAATAACAGATAATAAAAAAGAAGAAGTAGTTAATTTTATTAAAGAATCAAAAGGAGTTGAAGATGCCACCGTTACTGTAACTGGCAAAATTATCTATATTAGAATAGTCTTTGCTGCTGGTACTAACATTGATGCTGCCAAAGCTGCCGCTGTTAAAACAATCGACAAATTTAGTGATGAAGAAAAAGCTTTCTATGATCTTCATTATACATTAGTTTGTGCAAAAAGCGAAAAAGATGAAGGATTTACTATTATGGGTTCAAAAAATATTAATGGTACTAACTTAATCTGGAATAATAACAACGCTACAACTAGTGAAACTGAAAATTAGAAAGGTAAAGTATGACAAAGAAGTTTAAATTTATTCTGATATCATTTCTTTCAATCATTGTTATTACAATTACTTCCTTAGTAGTTATAAATATATTAAATGATGAAAACAAGTTAACAGTGGAAGAAAATAAATGGTTAAATAGTAACCTACCAACTCTTTTAAATGTTAACATCATCAATGATTTAGATGTTTTTGGTAGTAGTGGTAGTGGTTTGTTTTATGATTTTCTAAAAGATATGGAAGATGAATACAACTTAAAAATAAATCCAGTAACTTATACTACTAAAGATAGTGACATTACAAACGGCTTTATAACAACTAATACTTTAAGTGATAAATTTGTTAATTTTTATGCCGACAACTATGTTTTAGTAAAGAAAGAATATATTTATTATAATAACCTTAATTCTATAAAAGATATAAAGGTTGGTATTTTAAAACAAGATGAAGAGTATATTACCAGTTACTTTAAGGATAATACCAGTATAACTTTTACAACCTATGACTCTTACGAAAACTTAAAAACAGCTTTTCAAAAGGACTTAGATTATATTCTTGTCCCACGTTTTGAATTTGCTAGTTACATCATAAAAAATAACTATAATATTGTTTATAATTTTAGTGATATTAAAAAGTATTATGGTTATTATATGTTAGATGATAACTTTAGTAGTATTATTAAAAAATATTATAGTAAGTGGCAAAATAAAAAATACAAAACATCATATAATGCTGAGCTAAAAAAAATGCTAGTAGAAAGTATAGGTTTAAGCGAAGCTGAAGAAAAAGATCTAGTATCACGAGTTTATAATTATGGCTTTGTTAATAATAATCCATATGAAATTATTCTTGGTGGAAACTATGGTGGCATTGTTTCTATCTATCTAAAAGAATTTAGCGAAATGGCTGGTATTGACTTTAAATATGTTAAATACCGTAATTATAGATTACTAACAAATGCTATTAACAACAATTCTATTGATTTATATTTTAATTATTATAACTTAACTAATAACTACCAAAATATTATTACCGGAATGGATATTAAATATAGCATTATTGCTGATAAAAGTAACAATGTAGTTATAAATTCCTTAAATTCTTTACAAAATCAGACTGTTTATGTTTTACAAGATAGCATTCTGTATGAAAATCTGAAGAATATCAATAATATTACTTTAAAAACTTATAAAAGAACTTCAGAACTAAAAAAATTAGTTAAAAATTCTATTGTTATTCTTGATGAAGACACTTATTTAGACTTAGCTAACACCACCTTAAAAGGTTACAGCCTTCGTTATTCTGGCAGCTTAAACAAAACTTATAACTTCAAAATAAGAGAAGAAGGCCCATTCTCAAAATTATTTAAAGCGTACATCAGTTTAACTGATTATAATGAAATCCGTGTTAAAGGCTTAAATAGTTATTCTAAAACCCTAGAAAGTGGAACTTTATTAGGAACAATTGCCAAATATATTTTATATTTTTTAGTCCTACTAGTAGCCTTAATTTTTATCCTATATCATCGTGCTAAAAAAGTAAAAATCTCCAAAAAAATTAAGAGAGACGAAAAAATAAGATACATAGACCAATTAACTTCATTAAAGAATCGTAATTACTTGAAAGAAAATGCTAGTTCATGGAACCGAAATACCATTTATCCTCAAGCGATGGTTGTAGTTGACTTAAATCGTATTCAAGAAATAAATGATACTTTAGGTTATGAAAATGGAGATCGACAAATAAAAGCTGCCGCTAATATTCTGATTAGAACGCAATTAGATAACTCAGATATAATTAGAACTGATGGCAATGAATTTTTAGTATATCTAGTTGGTTATGATGAAAGACAAGTTGTAAGTTATATTAAAAAATTACATAAAGAATTTAAAAATATGCCATATGATTTTGGCGCTTCCATCGGTCATAGTATGATTGACAGTGATAAAAAATTAGTAGAAGATGCTTTGAATGAAGCAGTAGAAGACATGAAAAACAAAAAGCAAGAAAATGCCTTAAAGGAGTAGTATGAAAATAAAACGCTTTATCAAAAATTTTTGGGAAGTGCTAAATAGAAGAGAAATGCTAATTCTACCAGGTCATCTTGCTTTTTCTTTTATTCTTTCTATTGTTCCTATTTTAACTTTAATTAGTTATGGCGCCGCCGGTTTAAATCTTTCCATTGATTTTATCCAAGAATTTATTACCAAAGCTTTTGGCAGTTCTATAAGTGATATGATTATTCCCATAGTGTCAGTCGAAGGAATGTCATTATCATTTTTCATTACCATCATAATTGGTTTTATTACTGCTAGTAATGGTGCTTCCGCTGTGATTATAACTTCCAACATGATTTATGGTATTGAAGATAAAGGCTACATTAACCGTAAAATAAAAGCAATTGTTATGACAATCTTTATTGTTTTTCTATTTCTATTTATTTTAGTGTTCCCATTATTTGGTAACAAAATAATTGAATTAGTTGCCTACGTAAATATGAATGCTGAGGTAACAAAGAAGATGCAACAAATATTTTCTCTTTTACAGGGACCTTTTGCCTTATTCATAATCTTTATTTTTATTAAAATTATTTATGCCATGGCCCCAGATGTTCGAATTCCATCAAAAAATCAAACTTATGGTGCCGCCTTTACATCCATAGGTTGGTTGGTTATAACATGGGTTTATTCATTTTATATTAATAACTATGCTCATTATTCTGTTTTATATGGTGGCCTTGCAAATTTAATTATTCTATTATTGTGGTTTTACTTCCTAGCTGATATTTTTGTAATTGGCATGGCACTAAATTACCGTAAAAATACTATTCAATCTAAATAGAGCAATCGCTCTTTTTTCTTTTAGTAAACACTACTAACTATATTTACAAATTAACCGAAAACTTGATATAATTAAGAAGTTAAAAGAAATAAGAAGGTAGAATATGAATAATAATGCAAATAATGATATGAAAAGTAATGTTTTTAATGATAATGACGTTTTTAATACTCAAAATAATACAAGTACACCAGTTAATAATAATGGGAATATCTCAAATCAACAAGCTATGTCAGCTACTCAATCAAGCAATATACCTCAAAATCAGGCTAGTCAAACAAGTAATGTGCCTCAAAATTCAGCTTCTAGTCAGCCAATAAACTCTGTTAATAATACTGCTTCTCAAAATCCGAATTTAACTCAAGCTCAATCAACATCTACAAATGGAAATCAACCCCAAAGTCAAAATATTGAAATGCCAAAATTAACGAATGAAGAAGTAGTCGGCACCATAAAAAAAGATACCCAAAAAAGTCCAGTTTCCATGTTAATATTATTTTCTGTCTTGATTATTAGTATCTTTATAATTCCGGAAATAACACCTTATTTTAGTGATATATTAAAAATCTTTCAAATAGATGACAACAGCTCTATTCTTGATAGTAATCGTAATGATACTACAAATGATAATAATAAACAAAACTCTGATACTCATAAAGACAACACCAACAATGAAGAAAATAAAACTACATATTACAACATTGATAACACAACAGCCATAACTTTTTCTAACTTAACAATCAAAGAACTAAAAAAAGAAACCGTTAATAACAACTATTACTTAACTTATAAAATTGTAAATAATAGTACTAATACTTATAGTTTTGATACTCACCGTATTTACTTTGATTTGTATAATGCTGACAAAACTTATATAGGTCGTGTGTTAATAACTGCCGGTGAAATAAATGCTAATAATGAAATCAACGCCCAAAGCATTTTAAATGAAACTGAGTACAATAATGCTACAATGCTAGAAGTTTTAGAGAGAACTGCCGCTGATTATCAATCTGTAAGTTTAAAAAATAATCAGTTAACTTGTAAAAATAATACTAATACAACAATCTATACCTTTAAGAGTAATGCCTTAACTAATATAGATGATACTTACACTTATACCGTTGAAGTTCAAGATAATGATTATGTTACTTATTCAATTAATACTCAAAATACAGTTAACACTTTAAATACTAAAAATGGTGTATCAGCAGCCTTTGCTAACATTAATAATGGCTTTGGTTTCACTAAAAATATAAAAATAGACTATACCAATACCGAAGAAGACTTAACATCATATGATAAGACTTACTATAAAAAAGATACCGCTCCTAGTACGGTAAAATATGAATTAGAATCAATGGGGTACAAATGTGAATAGAAAAGAGACTTTATGGAGTATACATTTTGTATAAATGATTTTGAAGGTCCATTAGACTTACTTCTACACTTAGTAAGACAATCAAAGATGGACATCTATGAAATAAATTTATTTGATTTAATAAAACAGTATTTAGATTTTATCCATAAAATGGAAGATTTAAATATTGATGTTGCTAGTGAATATTTAAGTATGGCTAGTGAGTTAGTTCATTTAAAATCCCGAATGTTAATAAATCGAAAAGAAGAAGAGGAAAGCGAAGCTGACGATGCTTTTGAACTAAAAAGTGAAGAAGATTTACGAAAAAAAATATTAGAATATGAAAATATAAAAAATATTACGGGAATGTTTAAAAACTTAGAGGCTAAAAGAAATAATATTTACACAAAATTACCTGAAAATTTAAAAGTATATTATGAAGAAACAACTTTAAAGGAAGGCTTATATGATGTTGATACTTTATATAATGCTTTCTTGGCCGTTCAAAAAAAATATAAATTATTAAAGCCACTAGACACTACTATCACTAAAAAAGAAATAAGTGTTGAAAAGCGCTCTGAAGAAATAAGAAATATTTTGAAAATAAGAGGGAAAGTTGATTTTTTCTCACTATTTTCATATGAAACCAAAGAATATTTAGTAGTTACTTTTTTAAGTATTTTAACAATGAGCAAAAATAAAGAGCTAAAAATTACTCAAGAAGATAATTTTAGCCCAATTATATTGGAGGGTTTAGGAAATGAATAAAACTGGTATTTTAGAAGGTCTATTATTTGTTGTCGGTGATGAAGGATTAACTTTAAAACAAATTGCTCAAATATTAGATTGTGACATTGATGAATGTAAAGAAATTCTTTTAGAATTAAAACAATCATATGAAAGTGCAAATAGGGGTATCCGTATTAGCTATTTAGGCGATGCCTTTAAGTTAACAACCAAGCCAGAGCATAAAGAATATTATCAAAAATTAATATGTAATCCCCAAACTAACACACTCTCAGAAGCCGCTTTAGAAACATTAGCCATCATTGCCTATAACCAACCAATAACCAGAATAGAAATAGATGAAATGCGTGGGGTTAATAATACTTGGATATTGCGAAAATTAGTAGCAAAGGGTCTAGTTAAAGAAGTTGGTAAATCAACTATGCCTGGACGTCCAAATCTTTATGGAACTACTAGTGATTTTTTAGATTATTTTGGTTTATCAACGATTAAAGACTTACCAATGGTTGCTAAAGAAAAAGAGGAAGCCTCAAAAGATTTATTTAACTCAATATATAAAGAAGATAATAATGACAACAATCAATAATAAAGAAATAAATAATTATCAAGATTTAAGTAGTAGTGATATCATTTATAACAATAGTAGTTTTGGCATATCTATAATTGAAAATATTGTGTTTGCTAATGTAGAGTTTAACAACTGTAATTTAAATAATATTACTTTTTTAAATTGTGGCTTTCATAATGTTGTTTTTAAAAACTCGAACTTAACAGGAGTTACTTTTAATGATTGTTCATTAATAAAGAGTGTAATTAAAGAGTGTCGTTGTAAGTACTTAAATATTGGTTATACAAAATTAAAAGATAGTAATTTTATTAATGCTAATCTAGATGAGTGTCGTTTTATAAAAGACACTTTATCCAAATGCGTATTTACTGGATGCAGCCTTTGCTATGGAACAATACTAGACACAAAGTTTAAAGGCATAGACTTAAGCGATTCTCTAATTACCGGTTTGTCTTTTAAGGTTGATGATTTAAAAGGATGTATTATATCAAGCCCACAAGCCTCAGATATAATCAAAAATTTTGGTATTATAGTAAAATTTTAGTTCTAATATCATAAATTATTTGCTATAATACTTATATGCCTGTGTGGCGGAATTGGTAGACGCGCTGGACTCAAAATCCAGTGGTAGCAATACTGTGTGGGTCCGAGTCCCACCACAGGCACCAAATAAGCCTTGTAAGTCCCTAGAAATAGGGACTTTTTTTAAAAAGTACTGCGAAAATACTGTAATACTATAACTTTAAACGATTTTCAGGCTGAAATACGCTTGTTTTTAAGTACTACTTCAATAATATGTTAAAAAATATAAACATCGATATACTGTAAAGATAATAATATTAATTAAACCGTTAGGTCAAAAAATGCTATAATAAAACTGAATTTGATATTAAATTTAATCGAGGTCCATATGCGCAAAAAATTAATTATAATTCTACCAACTATTTTACTTTTGACCAGCATTGCCTACATATTATATCTACTTAACTATATTCCTCATAAAAAATATTCAAATGAATATTTTGGAATACCCACATATACCAGTAATATTGATAAAGACAATGATGGTATTGATGATCAGACAGATATTCTTCAAAATGTCAAAAAATATGTTGCTACTAAACCAAAGTACGCAAGTAAATATTATAAAGATGGTTATCCTGATGATGGTTATGGCGTTTGTACTGACGTTGTAGCCTTTGGTCTAAAAGGTGCTGGCTATGATTTAATGACTTTAGTCAATGAAGATATAAAAAATAATAGAAATTTATATAATATTGATGTTATTGATAAAAAAATAGATTTCCGACGAGTTAGAAACTTAAAAATTTATCTTGACCGCCATGCTATATCTTTGACAACAGATATTAATAACATTTCCGAGTGGCAAGGTGGTGATATCATTGTGTTTAAAACGCATATAGGAATTATATCTGATATTCGCAATAAAAAAGGCATTCCATTTATAATTCATCATGCTAATCCATATCAAAAAAATTATGAAGAAGATATTTTAGAACAAAGAAATGATATTGTTGGCCATTATAGAGTTAGTTGAATTTAAATATTTCATTTATTGCTAGGAAATAATACGAAAAACTGTGAGCATTTACGTATTGGTATTTCTATAATAGCAGTAATATATTTATATATTAAACTTTTATCAAGCAAACTCTAAATAATAAAAGTTTTATTTTATAGTTAGCAATTTGATAGCTTCATAATCTATCCGACTCATAGTTGGCGTTATCTTTTATTAAAAAAATAAACTATGATAAAGCCAAACAATAACTGAATTTATACCTAAAAGTAAGTATATAACTAAAAAGTGCATACTTACTTTTTATCTTCCTTAGTCTTATAATCAAATCATCAAAGAAGAACGTTCTAATTTTTGAAAAAAGAAAATGGAGGATAAAATGAAAAATACAAAAATATTATTGAAAAAAGGGGAGGTTTTAATTTATGACTTTGGCAGTATAAAAATTCATAACTATAATACTAATGATAATCTTAATGACCAAGTCATCATTTTAGAAAAAGATAAAAAAATTGTTGTCATCGAATCACCAACTTTTTATGACAATAACAAAGAGTTAGAAGAATATATAACATCGCTTAATGCTGAGGTTATTGAAATGTTAATTTCATATCACATGAGTGGTGGTTCTTTCTTAAAAGACAAGAAAAAATATACTACATCCAAAGCATCTACTTATGGTATGCAAGGTGGTGGAAAAGCTTTAATTGACGGTTTCACAGTCGCTTTTGGTTCTTCATTTGATAAGAACATCCATAATATAACTGATTATATCAATGAAGGAAGTGTTACTCTAGCTGGTATAAATTTAAATATTATTCCAACCAATGATGCCTTTGATGTCGAGATTCCAGAAATAAATGTTATTTATACTCATATGTTAGGTAGTAACAGCCATTCTATTATTGCTAATGAAAATCATGCTAAAATGTTAATTAAAACATTAGAGTCTTATATATCAAAAAACTATAATTTAATTTTAACATCGCACTATATTCCAGAAAGTATAGAGGCCGCTTCAATAAAAATTGACTATATAAAAGATATTTTAAATATAGCTAAAACAAGTAAAGACGCCAAAGAAATGATTTCTAAAGTAACTGCTAAATATCCTACTTATGTTGGCCTAAATTATTTAGAAATGACTGCTAATTCTCTTTTTAATAATTAATATTTTTTCTAAAAAAGCCAATTATGATATATAATATCCGAAAGAGGTGTTACTATGTTAAAAACATTAACCGATTGTCCTGTTGAATATACAGCGACTTTAATTGGCAATAAATGGAAAATAATTATTTTAAGAGATTTGTTAACTGGTACTAAAAGATACAGTGAACTTACTAGAAGTGTTGTGGGAATCTCTGCCAAAGTGTTAACAGAAAATCTGAAAGATTTAGAACGGGCTGGTATAATTTCAAGAACTGTTTACCCAGTTGTCCCACCTAAAGTAGAATATTCATTAACTAAAAAAGGTAAGGATTTAAAAAATGTCATCGAAGCCATGCGAACTTATGGCATTAAGTATAAAGATGAATAATTATAAGCAAGAATAAGGTTTCCTTTAGCTAAAAAGCATTTATTAAATGACCAATATTCATAAAATATGGTAAAATACGTTTAGACGAGCAGTCGCTTGTTAAAATTAAATTTATTTCATAATATTATATTAATAAGAATAATGAGGTATTTATGAACTATTATGCATTTATTGAAAAATATAAGAATACAAGTATAAAAGAGTTACCATTAACTGAAGTAGACATATTAATTTTTAGTCAATTAGCTTATTTATCCCTAACTAATTTTAATTTCTCTAAAAATAATAAATACAGTCTACAAGAATTAGCAGATAACCTTGACCGTTCTAAAATAAAAGAAAGTATTATTGCTCAGTATCATGCCATGCAGCTTTTAGATACGATTAAGAATATTAAAAGATATGCAAATATTTTAGTAGCTGATTATGAATATTCTTATGATGAAAATTCTCAATTTGGAGCTTTAAGCTTTTTAATTCCATCCGCACCAACAGTGATAGCTTTTGAAGGAACTGATTGTAAATTATCAGGTTGGAAAGAAGATGCCATTCTTTCTTACAAGTATCCAACAATTTCTCAAGAATTGGCTGGTAAATATATTGAAAAAGTTATTTCTAAAGAAAAAACATCAGTGATTATTTGTGGCCACTCTAAAGGCGGCAATCTAGCTTTAATCGGAGCCATGCGTACAACCTTACTAAAGAAATTTAGAATAAAAACAATTTATTCATTTGATGGACCCGGCCTACGTGAAAAAGAGTTTAATTCTCTTAATTATAAAATGGTTAAAAATCGCCTTCACAATATTATTCCTAGTGAAAGTTTAATCGGCGTTCTATTTAACCAAGAAAATTTAGAAGTCGTTGCCTCTGATGCTAAAGGTATAATGCAACACGCCGCTAACTCATGGCAGGTTGATGATACCAAGCTACTGCGCACCAAAAAAAGCACTGTTAGTGATAACCTGGATAAAGCCATTAGTAATTGGTTAGACCATTATAATCTTGAAGAACGTGAACTAATCATTGAACAAGTATTTAATTTATTTTATAAATGTGGTCTTAAAAATGTTCATGACTTAACTGATAATCATTTAAAAGGTCTTTTTGAAGTCCTAAAAGCTTCGAAAGAATTAGATAATGAAACTAAAGTCGTCATTTTAAACTGTCTAAAACTTCTCAGCACTACTATATCTAAAACTTTATTCAACATAGAAATAGCTAAAATTAAAAAAATGTTAAAAATATCTAATAAACCAACGGAATCTAACTAGTATGTTTAATACATCACTACTTAGGTTCTTTTTTAATTCTTCTTCTAATAAAATTACATATATATTAATGGAGGAATTATGCATAAAACTTCAATAATCATTTTAGCCTATAATAATTTAGAGTACACTAAATTGTGTTTAGAGAGTATAGAAAAATATACGGATAAAAACATGTATGAATTAATTATCATAGATAACGCTTCTACTGATGGAACTAAAGAATATCTTAAAACTAAAAATAATATCAAGGTTATTTATAATACCGAAAATAAGGGCTTCCCAATAGGGTGCAATCAAGGCATAGAACTAGCTAATAAGAAGAATGATATCTGCCTTTTAAATAATGATGTCATTGTAACTCCCAATTGGTTAGAAAATTTACAAAAAAGTTTGTATAGTAAACGTACAATTGGAGCTGTTGGCCCTGTTTGCAATAACTTTGAAAATAATCAAGGTTGTTTTTTAGAATATAATGGTCTTGAAGAACTAGAGAATGCTGCCAAAAAGCATAATATTAGTAATCCGGCAGCTTGGGAAGAAAAGAATTTTCTAATTGGTTTTTGTTTATTAATTAAACGTTCTATTATAAACAAATTACAAAAATTAGATGAAATGTATACACCGGGTTATATTGAAGATAATGATTTATCTCTAAGAATTATCTGCCTTGGCTACAAGTTACTTTTATGTCATGATGTTTATATTCATCATTATTTAGGCACTACTTTCAGAAAAGATCTTACTAAGTTTTATCCTGTCCTTTATAAGAATCGTGATTACTTTCAATGTAAATGGGGCTTTTCAACAGTTATTTTTGATGAAATTAAATATTATCAATTACCACTTTTAAATAATCCCCAAAAACTTCTTGATGTGAATAGTAAAATTGGCACCAACGCTTTATATATTAAATTTACTTATGGTATCAAGACTGTTCATGGTCTTGAAGAAAACGAATATCAAAATTATATCTGTCAAAAAGTAATCCCTACATATCAAAACTTAAGCCAATTAACAGCTGCTCCTCGTCAAAAGTATGATTGTATTTTGTTGCCAGATGATTATTCAATAACTAAAAATAATGAGACCTTAAAAATTTTAGCTAAGCATTTAAAAAAGAATGGTTACATCATTGGTACCATTACACCACAAATCTCTCAAACCGAAACTACCATAGATACCTTAAAATTTTACTTTAATAACTTAAATCTGCAACTTGACAAGATTATTTACTGGCAAAATGATAATATCATTAATTCTCAAAACTTAACTAATATTACTAAAATTAGTTACCGCTTTAAAACATCATCCAAACCATAAGAATGACAGTAATTTACTAAAAATAAAATGTTTTCAAGTATTCAATTATTTGCTATAATCATATCATAAGGAAGTAATAGAGAATATGGACAATAAAGATATAGTTAAAACTTTCTACAATGCAGACAATTATTTTTTAGTAGATACTATCAATGGTAAATTAAAGGCGAGTAACATCAATATTAAAGGTTTACGTAAAGAAATCGCGCCAATTATTGGCCGCAAGTCTTATTGTGCCATTAGTAAAAAAAGAGTTATAAATCCTAAAACAGAGGAAGAGGAATACGTAAGTGTAGAATCTCTTGCGTACTTAAAGTCTTCTGAATACACTTATCAAGATGATTTGGATATTATTAATTACGAAATTGCGAAACTATTAGGGATTAAAGCTATGCCTGCTTTTCATTTGTTAACCAAAGAAAAACTTCGTGGCTCTATTCTTATTAGTTCTCTGACTAAAGAAGATAATCTTTTAAGTGTAGATACTTTAGCCAAACAAATGGTTGGCATCATAAAAGAACGTGAAGATACTATACCAAGTTGGTTAACAGATTATGTTCATTTACCAGCTACCACCATCACCAGCCCTTTAGTAGACAGTAAATTAATCAAATTGGTAATTGACTTTCCATTAAATGTTATTAGCTATACTTTTAATTTAGATGCCAAAGAATTATATAAAATTAAAAATGATTATATTAATATGTTGCTATTTCAATTCATGACAAATCAATGTCGCTTGGGCCTTAATACTTATAGTATTATTTCTGATACCAATCCTAAAGCCGTTTTCTTATGTCCAATTTATAATTATAACAACAGCCTTGATTTACCAACTGTCTTTTGCTTGAATAATAAACACATAGATAGCGAAGCTTTAATAAATACCTTATTTTCTGCGTATTATCCTTTCTTTAAAGATATAACTAGAGGTTTAAGTGAAAATGTTTCGGCCTATCAAAAGAGTATGGAATTAATTATAGATAACAACACTGCCAGTAATAATGCTAAAATCATCAAAGCCAATATTTTTAAAAGAATTAATGTTATAACTTCGCTTGAAGAAGAAATGCGCTTGGTAAAAGGGGAGAGCCGTATTGATATGGCCCTAACTCAAACTAGTATCAACTTAAATGCGGTAAACCGTAATCAAGAAGTAAGAAATAAATATGAAGAAATAGATGAATATTTTAAAACAACACCTGAACCAGAAAAAGAAGTAGAGGAAAAAGTAGCCAAAGAAAAAGAAATGGTTAAAATAAGTGTTGAAGAAGAAAAAGATCCTAATAAAGGCCATCTTAACGGTTTTATTCTAGCCATTATAATCATAATTTTAATCTTAATGATAAGTTTTGGCGTGTATTATTATATAATTAACTTTCTTGATTGATTTTTTAGATAAGTTATGGTAAAACAAAATTAGGTGATTTGTATGATTTTATCAGTAGAAAAGAAACCAACAAATATAGGACCAGTTTATGAAAAAGTCTTAGAATTTAGAAGACGTTACTCTGGGGGTATTGTCTGGCGTATCAAAAAGCATGCGGCCGTAGTAGAAAGACATCTAAATCCCGGTGAAGAAGTATTGTATGCTTTTGCCGCTCAAAAAAATGAAACCCACAAAGATATCTTTGGTACTTGCGTTTTTGCCCTAACTAATAAGCGAATTTTAATTGGTCAAGCTCGTGTTTTATGTGGTTATGTTTTAACTTCAATAACTCCAGATATGTTTAATGATCTTGAGGTATATGAGGGTTTAATTTGGGGTATGATTACTATTGATACGGTAAAAGAATTAGTAAATCTATCTAATATAGATAAAAAAGCTCTACCAGAAATTGAAACTAATGTTACTTCATTCATGATGGAAGAAAAGAAAAAATATAATCTTAAAAATGATTAACAAACTAAATAAAGACACATATCCTATTACTAGGGATGGTGTTTTTTATATGTATGATAAATATACAATCAGTTATAATGAATCTTTAGAAGATATTGCAAATCGTTTTAATACAACTAAAAAAGAACTTATGGATATTAATAATATTTATGATGAAGATTATATAAGAGCCGGTATGGATATTGTAGTTCCCAGTAATGAAGACTATTTTACTTATTATACAGTAAATAGCGGAGATAATTTGTATGCTATTGGTCGTCGTTATAATATTAATCCTACACTTTTAGCAGCATTAAATGGTTTATCAATGGATGATTACATATATCCTAATCAAAAATTAATGATACCAAAGAGTGGATATAGTTTTTATATTACTAAAGAAGGAGATACACTAAATTTAGTGGCTGACCGCTTTAATCGTAAAATAGATGAATTAACTAAAATGAATACAACAATTTATCTTTTACCTGGTCAATTAATGATAAATAAAACTCGTTAGTATTAAAACTTATAAGGACAACGTAACTTGTCTTTTTTTAATTAAAAGACTTTATAATATTGCTAAAAAATGGAAAATATAATAAAATAAGTAGTACAGCAAAAAAGGTGTGATATAAATGGCAACTAAAACAAATACAAATCAAAAGAAAACAGCTAACCCTAAAAAAGGGGTTTCTTCAGTTAAGAATACAACTAAAAAAACTATCACTGCAAAGAAAAGCACAAAGTCTACAAGTATTAAAAAAACTAATAGCAAAGCAAAGAATGTTCAAGAAATAAAGACGGCCTTAAATCCTAAAACAACACCTAAGAAAAGTGTTAAAACTACTAAATCAGCTCCCAAGAAAACAGTAAAAGTAGCATCTAAAGCGGCCGAGAAAAAGAAAGTAGTAGCAAAAGAGACTAATGTTCCTACTTTATTACCAGTAGAATTACCGAAAACGAAAAAGGAAAAAGCCCAAGAACAAGAAAAGAGAGTATTAGAGGCTACCAAAGAAGTTAATGAACATAAAGAACCAAAACCAAAAAAAGCTAAAACTAGAAAAAAAAGTCATGCCCAAAAAATCGCTAAGAATAAAACCAGCGAATTTACTAAAAAACTAAAAAAATTACAACGTCAAATAAAAATATATGGCATAAATAGCGTTATTTCCAAAAAGCGTTTAATCACATCTATTATTTTAATCGTTCTAAGTATTTTTGCTATTGTCGCCATCATTAATTTACGCCCAATGGAGACTAAAATAAACTTAGATAATATTTCTCAAGAAATAGATCAAGTTAAGACTTTAAAATATGATATTTCAAATACGCTTGATATTATAAAAGACAGTGGTGCTTATAAATCTTATGATGCTAAAACTAAGAAGTTATCACTAAATGAATATTATGAATATGATTTTAAGAATTTTAACTTAACTAGAGGCATAGCTACTGAATATAAAATATATTATAATGAAAAAAATAAAGAATTATTCATGGTCTTTAAACCAGATACTGATTGTGCAGATAAGATTAAAAGTGGTATCACAACGTTCTTAAAATCTAAAAAAATCACTGCTACGGAAGAAGAATATGATGGCTACATATTTTATGTAAGCAGTACCGATGATAAAAAGGTAATTAGCAAAATTAAACAAAGTCAAGTTAAAGCCTTTAATATTTTACAAGAACTAAACAAAGATGAAATCAAAGAAAAATATGGCATCCCAACTAATTTATATACCGACTATAAAGTTAAAACAGCGATGATTGTTAAATCTGCCGTAACCGAATATTTAATTTTAAAACCTAAAAACAATGAAGCTGCCAAAGAAATTGAAGCTAAAATGAACGAATATTACGAACAGAAAGAAAAAACTTGGGAAAATGATACCGAAAATTTAAGGCTAATTAAAAATCGCTATACTGGAGTTTATAATGGTTACTTAGTCTATATAGTTTCCCGTGATAATGACCTAATAATGCAGCTTTTAAAAAAATAATAACCAATCAACCTAAGTGGTAAAAATAAGAATGATATGCTATAATGAATCTGGAAAGGAAATTTATGGACAATAAAATTTTACCTAAAGTTTTTGGGTGGATGGTAGTTGGCTTAATCATAACATTTTTTACTGGATTTATGGTTTCTACCAACGAAAATATGTTAATAAACATTTTTTCAAACTTTGGAATGATAGTTTTGCTTATTTTAGAAATCGGGATAGTAGTTTTTCTATCTAGTAGAATTACTAAAATGAGCGCCCCCACGGCCAGAATATTATTTTTACTTTACTCATTTATTTCAGGCTTATTTTTCTCAATTTACTTTATAGAATTTGAAGTAACATCTCTAATTTATGTGTTCTTAATAGCAGCAGTTGTCTTTGCTTTATTTGCCTTAATTGGAGCGAAAACTAAACTTGATTTAAGTAAAATTAGTACATACCTATTCATGGGGTTAATTGCCTTAATAATTTGTACAATAATTAACATTTTCTTAAATAATACTTCATTTGATTTTATCATTTCTGTAATCGGTATTTTGTTATTTATTAGCTATGTAGCATATGATATTCAAGTAATTCTGCGTTCTCATGATCTTGATGCAATTCCAGAAGAAAACTTAGCAATATATGGTGCATTACAATTGTATTTAGATTTTATTAATATATTTATTGACCTTCTAAACATAATAGGAAAAAATAGAAATAATTAGGTGCTTCGGCATCTTTTTATTTTTTTTAATTAATTATGTATATATTTTATTTTTGTGGTTATACTAACAAATAAAAAAATTTTCATAGAGCTACAAACTCTATGAATACGAAAAATAGGCAATCTATTCTTAACTTATAGCTAAATTTTATCATAAAATACGTACTTTGTGTAAATTTTCGTTACTTTTTAAATATTATTTCTAGTCAAAATTGTAGTCAAAGAAAATGAGATCTTTTTCTAGGTTTTATCTAGGTTTGTTGGTAATTAAATAACAAAAGAAACTAAAGCAATTTCTAGTCACTTTTTTAGTCAAATTTCATTTAACTTAAGTAAAATCGTATCTTTTCATAGAGTTTGTAGCTCTAAGAAAAATACACAAATAGAAAACTTTTTCTTCCAAAACTCGACAAAATCTACTCTTAACTTATAGTATTATGAGAATAAGGGTGAAATAATGAGAAAATTTAATCAAGAAAAGGCTTTAAACCAAATAGAAATGAAGAAAAAGAGCAAAAAGTATGCTAAATATTTATCAATTGGCATCCCTTGTCTTGTCGTAGTTACCAGTATATTTTATTTTACTTATACTAAATTTAGTGATAACGCGGAAACGAAAGTTGTTAGTAGGACGGTTGTAGGTGATTTTATTCGTGGTGATGAGCTTGCCTACACAATTGATGGTAAATCAGCCTCAGACTCATTTCCCAAACAGAATACAGGTTACGAGGGTACAGGCGTAACTTGTGACAATGATGCAACGGCTACCTGGGATAATACAACATGGTCTATAAAAATGACTGATATGGGTAATGGATATAGAGTAAAATGTACGGTTGCTTTTAAAAGCCAAGAAACTAAAACAATCTCTGGAGTAACTTTTAAATTAAATACATTTACGCCAAATTTTACAAAATCAGCCTGTACAGCTTGTAATAGTAAAGAAGCCGGTGTTTTTGCGGCCGAAGATGATACAGGTACAAGTTATTATTACCGTGGTAGTGTAACAAATAATTATGTAAGCTTTGCTGGTAAAACTTGGCGAATCATCAGGATTAATGGTGATGGTAGTGTAAGAATAATTTTAGATGGAACTACTGGTACAAACAGTCAAATTAATGCCTCAACAGGCGATAATGCTTACGTTGGGTATATGTATGGCACAACGGGTCAAACAACTCAAGCTGCGACCCATGCCAATACAAATGATTCAAAATTAAAACAAGCTATTGATACTTGGTACGAAAGTAATTTAAAAGCAAGTTACGCCAGTTACTTAGCGGATAGTGGCTTCTGCGGAGATAGAAAACCACTAGCAACTAATACAACTGCAGGAACAGGAACTGTAACAAGTTATTATAATGGGTATGGAAGAGTAGTAGCAAGTCGTCCAAGTTTGAAATGTTTACAGACAAACGATTTATATACAACATCTTCAGCTAGTACAGGTAATAAAGCTTTAAAATATCCAATTGCAACAATTACAGCCGATGAAGTTTTAATGACTGGAAGTAGTGGTGGTGTCTTTGATGGCAAATGGAACTATACAAAAGGTAGTACAAGTTATCTAAATATTAATACAACCTATTGGACCATGACTCCAGCAGGAGGATACGTTTCTTATGGCGGCGCCAGCGTCTGGGCCGCTCGCAGCATATTTGTCGATGCTTTTGGCTTTCTTGATGATTACCGCATGGATGACACTTCCGACGTGCGTCCAGTGGTTAATTTAAAGTCTGATGCTATTAAATCAGGAACCGGAACATCAACTGACCCATACGTTGTATCATAAATAATAAATCATAGATAGAAATATTTATGATTTTTTTAAATTAAAAAAAGTAACCGCTTAACAGTTACTTAATATCTTCAATTAATAATCTAATTGCTGTTTTTTCCTCATTATTAATTAAAACATCATTAAAAGCTGGAATAACCGCAATATTTTTACCAGCAGGTGCTAAAAAACCTCTCGCAATAGCAATGGCCTTAATAGCTTGATTTAAAGAACCAGCTCCAATTGTTTGTAACTCCACATTACCATTTTCTCTGAAAATATTAGCTATTGCACCTGCTACCTTACTAGGATTAGATTTTGATGATACTTTTAAAATTTCCATTTTTATTCCTCCTAGAAAAAATATATGCACTAACAAAAAAAATTTGACTAATTGTCAGTCAAACTTTAAATATCTTTAAGCTATTGCTTTTATAAATAAAAGTGAACCAAGAAGAATACCAATACTTAACAAGAATAAAACATTAAGAAAAACATTTAAATAACCAGCTTTTGATTGAGAACGGTAATATTCAATACTATAATCAGGATAATCATCTTCATCCTCATAAACACTACCATCAGCATCGTGATTAACTAACTTTAAGCCTTTGACTTTCTGCTTACCATTTACTTCCTTATCATTAATTTCACTTACTTTAGCAAGGGTACTGTTCCAAAAATCTTCTTCATTAGTAATTCGGGGATTATCTCTTCCTTCATTATTAACCGCTAAAAACATCAATCTTTTTGCATATGTATCAAGTAATTTCTTTAACTCTGGCGTCAAATATGCCTCATATAATTTTAACTGAAACAAATAACTATGAAATCTTTTAATATTATCACTTTCAGTTCCTAATTCTTTATAAAACTGACTTTCCATTTCTAAATAATAGCTTTTATATTCATAGATTTTTAAAATCCTAAATAACTTAGAACTACTTAAAGTACCAGCTTCTAGCTCATCAATAATGGACTTATTGTTATTATAAATGACTTCTCGAAGATCAAAATTCTTTAAACTAAGCCTCTCTTCACCAAATATTAAAAATTGACCATCAATAGAGAAATCACGATTAATAACAAAAAAGTAATCCTTTAAATTATTAAAACAAACAATGTTATTCAAAGTATTATCAATCATATATAATCCTTCTATTCTAGATTTATTTTAACAAACAATTTCTATTTTTTCAATAATATAGTATAATATGGTTCGTGATGTCCTTATGAAAGAAAAATTAAACGAAGAATTTATAACTAAATTGTCAAACAAAAAACAAGAACCGGGTTGGATGTTAGAACATCGAAAAAAAGCATATCAAGAGTTTTTACGACAACCAGAACCCAATTTTGGCCCTGAAATCAAAATAAACTTTGAAGAAATTTGTTACTATAAAGATAAAACAAATAATTTAACAAATAAATGGGATAAAGTATCTTGCAATATTAAAAATACCTTTGATAATTTAGGGGTAATAGATGCCGAAAAAAAATATTTAGGTGGTGTTACTAACCAATATGAATCAGAAGTGTTTTATCATAATCAAGTTATAGATGATGGAATAATTTTTACTTCAACTGATGATGCTCTTCAAAAATATCCAGAGTTATTTAAGAAATATTTTAATAATTTAGTTAAGTATACCGAAAACAAATATACAGCTTTAAATAATGCCGTATGGTCAGGTGGCTCTTTTATTTATATACCTAAGGGAGTAAAAGTTGATAAACCCCTTCAAAGCTATTTTAGAATAGAAAGTGAGTCTTTAGGTCAATTTGAACATACTATTATAATAGTTGATGATGATGCCGAACTTTCATACATTGAAGGATGTACGGCTACTGCTTATTCAAAAACTAGTTTGCATGCTGGAGTAGTAGAAATATATGTTGGTAAAAATGCCAAGTGTCGTTATTCTACCATTCAGAATTGGTCAACTGATGTCTATAATTTAGTAACCAAACGCGCGATTGTAGATGAAAATGGTCTTATGGAATGGGTTGATGGCAATATTGGTAGTTGCTTAACGATGAAGTATCCATCTTGTATCTTAAAAGGCGACAATTCAATGGGAAATTCCATCAGTATTGCTTATGCTAAAAAAGGACAAGTGTTAGATGCTGGTGCTAAGATGATTCATCTTGGAAAAAATACTAAAAGCAGTATTATTAGTAAATCAATCGCCGAAGGTGGCGGTATAGCTAATTACCGTGGCACGACACATATTACGAAGAAAGCCATTAATTCTAAAGCAACTATTAAATGTGATACGATTCTATTGGATGCTTACTCAGCTAGTGATACTTTCCCTAAAAACATAGTAGGCAACATCTCATCTAGTCTAACTCATGAAGCAACTGTATCTAAATTAGACGCTGATAAATTATTTTATTTAACTAGCAAAGGTTTAACTGAAGATAGGGCTAGGGAATTACTAATTATGGGGTTCATTAGCGATTTTAAAAAAGAATTACCAATGGAATATGCCGTTGAACTTAATCGTCTAATAAAAGAATAATTCTTAAGAAATTTCTTAAGGATTTTTTTTGCCCTCTTTTAATTGTTATCAAGTTAGCAAAAACAAAAAAATATCAACTTAATCTACCAACTTCATTTATCATAAATTACTATTTAAATAAAAAATTAACTAAATTTCTATTTTCTCTTACTAATAATTTCTAAAAGTATAATTTTGGCTAAGCTAAAGTTTAAAAATAAACATTTAATACTATCTATTGTAATAAAAATGGCTTTTTGACTTAAAGCCCATACTTTTGTTAGGTTATGTAGCGAAAGGAGGTTAGTATGTTAAATGAATTAATATTAGTTGGCCGTTTAGCTAAAGACCCAGAAATAGCTACAACTGAAAATAACCATAAACGAGCAATTATAACGCTAGCGGTACAAAGAAAATTTAAAAATATTGATGGTATCTATGATACCGATTTTATCAGAGTAGTAATGTGGAATAATATAGCTGCAACTACTAATGAATACTGTAAAACAGGCGATTTAGTGGCTATAAAAGGAAGATTGCAAGTAAGTAATTATGTTGATACTGAAGGCAATAATAAAAGCATTACTGAAGTAGTGGCTGAAAAAATCACTTTTCTATCATCAAAACGAGTTCCACCACTTACCAATAATGATACCGAAACTGAAGAATAATTTTAAAAAAGACGTTCCACCTAAGACTACAAATTGGCCAAATTAAGGCAAAAAAGAGGGAAATTATCAGTTAAAATTGCTAGAAATTTCCCATAGAACCTAGCTAAAATCGAATTTTTATGTTAATGTATTAGTTGGTGATTAAAATGGTAAAGTATGATGAATCGAGTATCAAAATCTTAGAAGGATTAGAGGCAGTAAGAAAAAGACCGGGTATGTATATTGGCTCTACTGATAAGAGAGGACTACATCATTTAGTATGGGAAATTGTTGATAATGGCATTGATGAAGTTATTAATGGTTATGGCAATTACATCAAAATTTCTTTAAATAAAGATGGCTCTGTTACAGTAAGTGATCATGGGCGTGGTGTTCCAATTGGTATGCATGAATCTGGTAAAAGTACTCCCGAAGTTATTTATACTATTCTTCATGCTGGTGGTAAATTTGCCGAAGCTGGTTACAAAGTATCTGGTGGCTTACATGGTGTAGGTGCTTCCGTTGTTAATGCTTTATCAAAAAGAATGGATGTTACTATTTACCGTGATGGCTTAATATCTAACATTCGTTTTAAAGATGGTGGCCATGTTGACGTTCCTCTTCATACCATCGGTACAACTAACAAGACAGGAACAACCGTTACTTTTTTACCAGATGATGAGATATTTAAGTCAACCCAATTTTCGTTTACAACTATTGCTGAACGTATGCAAGAACAAGCATTTTTATTAAGTGGCCTTACTATTGAAGTTGTTGATGAAATAGATAACAAACAAGTAAAATATTCTTATGACAATGGCTTAGTTTCTTTTATTGACTATATGAATGAAAATAAAACCCCATTACATAAAGTAATAAATTTCAAAGGTACAAAGCAAAAAATTGAAGTCGAAATAGCCATGCAATATACTAATTCTTATAGTGAAGAAATTCTTTCCTTTGTAAATAATGTTAAAACTGGTGATGGTGGAACTCATGAAGTAGGTTTCAAAACCGCCATAACAAAAGTTTTTAATGATTATGCTAAACAAAATAACTTATTAAAGGGCAAAGATACTTTATTTGATGGTAGTGATGTTCGTGAAGGCTTAACGGCTGTTATTAATTTAAAGGTTCCGGAAGAACTATTGCAATTTGAAGGGCAAACAAAAGGTAAATTGGGTACTCCTGAAGCAAGAGTTGCTACTAATGATGTTGTTTATGAAAACTTACAATTCTTTTTAGAAGAGAATAAAGAAATTGCTTTATCAATAATTGAGAAAGCTCAAAAAAGTAAAATAGCTCGTGAAGCTGCGAGAAAAGCCCGTGAAGAAGCACGAAATGGTAAAACTAAAAATAAACAAGAGAAAAACTTATCTGGGAAATTAGCCCCAGCGCAAAGTAAAAATCCTAAAATAAATGAATTATTTTTAGTCGAAGGAGATTCAGCCGGTGGGTCTGCTAAAGGTGGACGTGACCGTAAATTCCAGGCTATTTTACCTCTTCGTGGTAAAGTTTTGAATACTGCTAAAGCAAGTATGGAAGATATTTATAAAAACGAAGAAATAAATACTCTAATCTATACAATTGGCGCCGGTGTTGGTACTAATTTTGATGCTAGTGAATCAAACTATGACAAAGTCATTATTATGACAGATGCTGATGTCGATGGAGCTCACATTCAAATTTTGCTTTTGACGTTTTTTTATCATTATATGCGTGGCCTTATTGAAGCTGGCAAACTATATATTGCCTTGCCACCACTATATAAATTAGATTACGGGAAAAAACAAATTTATGCTTATTCTGATGATGAATTAAACGAAATCAAAGAACAAAATAGTGGTAAGTATACAATTCAAAGATACAAAGGTTTAGGTGAAATGAACCCTGAACAACTTTGGGAAACAACCATGAACCCTGAAACTCGTACATTAATTAGAGTAAATATTAATGATGCTGCTTTAGCTCAAAAACGTGTAGAAGTATTAATGGGAGATAAAGTAGAACCAAGAAAAGAGTGGATTGATGAAAATGTTGAATTTACTCTTGAAGATAATTATAGAGGTTAGATTATGCAGAATGAAAATTTAAAGAAAATTCAAGAATATGCTCTAGAAGAAATAATGGGCCTTCGTTTTGGGGCTTATGCTAAAGAAATAATTCAAGATCGTGCCATTCCTGATGTTCGTGATGGCTTAAAACCCGTTCAAAGAAGAATACTTTATGATATGTATATTAATCATAATGATTCTACTCATGCCTATATGAAATGTGCCAAAACGGTTGGGGATGTTCTAGGTAAATTTCACCCTCATGGTGATTCATCCGTTTATGATGCCATGGTTCGTATGTCACAGTGGTGGAAACAATCAGTGCCATTAATAGATATCCATGGCAATAATGGTTCAATTGATGGTGATGGACCTGCCGCTTACCGTTACACAGAAGCACGCTTAGCTAAAGTAAGTAATGAACTTTTAAAGGATTTAGATAAAGGAACTGTTGAGTGGGCGCCAAATTTTGATGATACCTTACTAGAACCAACAGTTTTACCTGCCAAATTTCCAGCTCTTTTAGTTAATGGTACTAATGGTATTTCTGCCGGTTATGCCACCAATATTCCACCACATAATTTAGGTGAAGTAATTGATGCCACCATAAAGAGGATTGACTATCCCAATTGTCGCTTAGAAACTATCCTTGAAATTGTAAAAGGTCCAGATTTTCCAACCGGCGGTATTTGTATGGGCAAAACTGGTATTATAGATGCCTTTAGTAGTGGCCGTGGCCGTGTAGTTGTAAGAAGTAAATATGAAGTCGTAAAAAATAAAGGCAAAGAACAAATAATTATTACTGAAATTCCTTTTGAAGTTAACAAAGCTATGTTAGTAGCTAAAATAGATTCTATTCGTATTGATAAAAAAATCGATGGGATTGCAGAGGTAAGAGATGAAACAGACCGTACAGGAATTCGCATTGCTATTGATTTAAAAGCTAACGCTAATAGCCAAGTAATTATTAATTACCTTTTAAAAAATACTGATTTACAAGTATCATATAATTATAATATGGTAGCCATAGTAAACAAACGTCCAATGACTCTTGGCATTATTCCTCTTTTAGATGCTTATATAGCTCACCAAAAAGAAGTTATCACTAGACGTAGTAAGTTTGACTTAGCAGCCTATAAAAAAAGACTTAATATAGTTGATGGTTTCTTAAAGATGATGGATATTTTAGATGAAGTAATAAAAGTCATTCGTGCTTCAAAAAATAAAAGTGATGCCAAAGATAACTTAATTAAACAATTTGGTTTTAATGAAGAACAAGCTGAGGCTATTGTTGTCTTACAGTTATACAGACTTACTAACACAGATGTTTTAGCTCTTCAAGAAGAGCATACTAACTTACTTAAATATATTGAAGCTTTAGAACTAATTTTAAATAACGAAGAGAAATTAAAAGAAGTTATGAAATATGAGTTAAAGAAAATTAAAAAAGAATATCCAACCCCAAGAAGAACAGAAATAGTTGATGAAATTGCAGATATTAAATTAGATACAACTGATTTAATTGCTAAAGAAAATGTTATAGTTGCTCTTACTAATGAAGGCTACATAAAACGAGTATCATTAAAGAGTTACAGCTCTAGCAATGGCGAAGAAACAACATTAAAACCAGGCGATTACTTAAAATACCGTTTTGAAGTAACAACTCTTGATAATATTTTAATATTTACTAATTTAGGTCAATATATTTTTACTCCTGTTCATAATATTTTTGAAGGAAAATGGAAAGAACTAGGTAAACATATTAATAATCTTGTTACTGGCTTAAGTGAATCAGAAAAAATAGTAGGGGCTTTTGTTATTAAAAACAAAGATGCAAACATTACTTTCTTTACTAAACATGGCTTAGTTAAACAAAGTACCATTAAAGACTTTATTGTTAGTAGATATTCTAAAGCCATGATGGCTTTCAAACTAAAAGATGATGACGAAATAATAAACGTAAATTACAGTACCCCAAGAACTATTTTAGTAAGTGCAGGCGGCTTCTATTTAAATATTGACACTAACGAAATTCCAATAGTTGGTCCAAGAGCATCTGGTGTTAAGGGTATTAGTTTAAAAGATGATGAATTAGTATCCGGTATTTGTCAAAATGATAGCGAATATTTATGTATATTTACTAATAATAAAACTGCCAAACGAATTCGTATTAGTGAATTAGAAACTCACAATCGTGCTAAAAAGGGTAGTAGTTTAATGAAAAAAGTAAAATCATTTGACTACCGCATAATAAAGTGCCTACCAGTAAATGGCAAAGATGAGCTATATTTAAAATTTGACAGTGGCATTGATAAAATAAAAGCCAGTGATATTTCTATTTTAGATTTAAAATCAACCGGAAGTGCTATTAGCAAATACAAAATTGAAGATGTTTTTCAAGAAACTATAACAGAAAATAGTACTCCTGATGTTAAAACTTCTGATACTTCCATAGAAAGTCAAGAAGAAATAGATAATATCACGCCATCAACATCACCAACACCAGAAACCAATCATAAAGAAGAACAAGCTTCACTAGCCGATTTCTTTGATGAATTTAAAATATAGTAATAAATTTTAATTTTTAACATAAATCACCTAAACAATAATAAAATGTATTAGGTGATTTTCTAATGGAAAAAAAAGAATTGTTTAAAAATTTTCTACGCAATAATCCTAATATAACTAGTTATTTACATGACAATAAAGACGTCTCAATCCAAAATTTATATGAAATATACGACATATACGGAGAAGATAGTACAGCGTGGCAACCATATTTAGATTATCAAGCCAAAACGAAAACAAGCCAAAATACCAATCAAGCAACAAGTATAAAAGACTTAATGAAAAATATAGATATTAATAACTTACAAGAACATATAAAAACCGCCCAAAAAGCTCTAGGCTTTATTGAAGAACTAACCACCAAAGGTGCCACTAATGTTAACAGTATTCCTAAAGGCCCAACTAGTCCACGACCATTAGATAAATTTTTTGGCGATTAGTGGTGGTAGATTTATGCAATTAGAAACTCAATATACAATCAAAAACACGAAGAATTATTATGCCTATTTAAAAGAAAATTCGTGGTGGATAAAAAGACTTAATCGCAATCCTAATGAGTACTTGGAATTAACCAATTATTTTAAAGATAAATATAGTTTACGTGTAACTGATAAAATTAGTAAAACCATAGACAATATAGATTTAATTAGTACTTTATTAAGTGCTATAAAATAAAAATATCTTCACAATGCTATAAGATATAAAATTTATGAAAACTTTGCCTAATAAAAAGATTTTTATTGAAAAAAAATAATCACTAATGTATAATTATTAATATAGGAGAGAGTAATATGAAGAAAGTATTAAATAATAAGGGTTTTACATTAGTTGAGTTACTAGCAGTTATTGTTATTTTAGCAGTTCTTGCCTTAGTAGCTATGCCAAACGTTACTAGTATGATGAAACAAGCTAGAAAGGACTCATTTACAACAGAAGTTATAAGCTTTACACAATATGCTGAAACTTCTTATACAACAGCTCAAATGAGTGGTACTGAGCCAAAGAGTGCTGATAAGTCATTGATTAAAAATGTTAAGGTTGGACAAATAAATTACGATTATTATTGCGTATCATATGCCCAATTAGTTAAAGATAAACTTGTATCAAAAGTTGGTGACAAGTATTCTGGAATAATCGAACTCTTTATTCCAACTCAAGATGCTGGTAAAAATCAAATTATTGTTTCAATGACTAATGGTGATGCCTATGCCATCGATGCTGTATCAGTTGGTAGATTATCAACAAAAACATATGAAAGTGCTACTGGTAAAAATTTAGGTAAATATAATGATGGTACTGCATTAACTAAATCTGCATGTACAATTCCTAATGGTAACAACTCAAGTACAGCATTTAGTAACTATGCAACATTATTTGATAACTAATAACTAGTTAAAGATCGGGACTTATTAAATTAAGTCTTTTTCTTTTGACCTAAATTTGTTAAAATTAAAAAAGAAAGAAGGTAACAATCATGCTTATAATTGGTGCGAATGTTTCATTTAGTAAAGATCAACTACTAGGTTCTGTAAAGGAAGCCTTAAAATATAAGGCTAATACATTTATGTTTTATACCGGTGCACCTCAGAATACAGTTCGTAAAGAATTAGATACTTCCTTAATCGAGCAAGCTAATACTTTGATGCAAGCTAATAATATTGATATTAATAATGTTATTTGCCATGCTCCATATATTGTAAACCCAGCTACTAATGATGCTATCAAAAGTGAATTCGCCGTTTCCTTTTTAAAAGAAGAAATCCATAGATGTAGTGTTTTAGGAGTAACTAAAATGGTCTTACATCCAGGAAGTGCTGTCGGCCAAACAAGACAGGAAGGTCTAGATAATATAGTTAAAGTTTTAGATGCCTTATTAGATAACCCTTATAACGTAAAAGTCTTAATTGAAACTATGGCGGGTAAAGGTAATGAGTGTGGCATTAATTTAGGAGAGTTAAAATATATTTTTACCAATGTTAAAGATACATCTAAACTAGGAGTGTGCCTAGATACTTGTCATTTAAACGATTCTGGTGTTGATATAGCTAAATTTGATGAATATCTAGCAGCTTTTGATAAAGAAATAGGTTTAAATCGAATCGGCTGTGTACACGTAAATGATAGTAAAAATCCAATTGGAGCCGAAAAAGACCGTCACGAAAACATTGGTATAGGTACTATTGGCTTTGAAAATTTATTAGGAGTCATTTATAATGAACATTTAAAAAATATTCCATTCATTCTAGAAACTCCATACGTTTGTAAAGAAGATGACGAAAAAGCCAAAATATATCCTCCATACAAATATGAAATAGAAATGATAAGATCTAAACAATTTAATCCAAACTTAATAAATGATATAAGAAATCAATAAAACGATTAGAAAATTAAAATTCTAGTCTTTTTTTTTGCAAATTAATTACCAAATATTACCAATTAATAGTAAATCTTGCTTTTTTCTATGGTATAATAAGGCGAAACTTAATAGTAGAGGAGATTATAATAATGGAAAACAAGTTTAGATTACTTTCTGAAACAGAAAAATCACTGGCTTACTTTAATCGTTTATTGCCAAATTTTCCAAAGAAAGCAAGTAACTTAAAAAAACATATAGAAGACTGTCAATATGACATGATGGAAAACATCTTTGCTTATAACGTGCAAAGGACCAATCGAATTAAAGGCAAATATTTATTTGAATACCTTGTCAAACTCTCAATGTATGATTATTACGTTAGGGAATCATATCATAAAAAATATATCAATAAACATCAACTAGAATGCCTAACAAATATAATAATTGAAGCAAGGAAAATAACTTATGGAATTATCAAAAACATTACTGCCGAAGAACAATAATTTATACGATTATATAGTAAATATCCAGTTTATTGAAAATATGTATTATGAAGTAAGATTAACTACTAAGCATCGTAGTAAAATAGTTAATTTTGAACAATTTTATATGAGTAATATTATGAATATTTATAACACATTAAGAGAGAAAAAATATGTTCACAGCAACTATAACGTATTCTTAGTTAAAGAACCAAAATACCGTATAATTATGAGCGAGAATATTTTTGATAAAGTCATAAATCACCTGATTAGTGAGTATGTATTGTTACCAATAATTGAACCTAAATTAGTTGATATGAACGTTGCAACCAGAAAAGATAAAGGCTTAAAATTAGGCTTAAAATATACTAAAGATTATATCAATCATTTAAAAAGAAAATATGATAATTTCTATATTTTAAAGTGTGATATTCATAAATATTTTTATAATGTTGATCATGAAATTCTAATATCCAAATTAGAAAAAATTATTCCTAATGAAGACATTATTAAGGTTATTAAAAGTATCTTAAATTCCACATATCAAAATAATACTAATTATCAAATAAAAAACCTAGTAGATAAAGAAAGTAACTATCTACGTCGCTCTAAAAATCCTTATATCAAAAAAAGATTTGAAGAACTTAATACTATCCCATATTACTCACCAGGAAAAGGCTTGCCAATAGGTAATATGACTAGTCAAATTTTTGCTATTTTCTACCTAAATAGCCTAGATCATTTTATTAAAGAAAAATTACATATTAAATATTACATAAGATATATGGACGACTTTATTTTATTTCATCCAGATAAAGAATATTTAAAATATTGTTTACAAGAAATTGAAAAAGAAGTAGCTAAATTAAATTTGAAACTAAATGCTAAAACTAAAATAATATCCATGAAGGATGGCCTAAATTTTTTAGGATACCGCTTTATCTTAAAAAAGAAAAGATTACTAGTATTAATAAATGGTCAAACTAAAAGAAGAATAATCCATAAATTAAATAGATTAGAAAAACAAAAACCAGATAATTACCTTAGTGTATTAGCTAGTTATAATGGATATCTAAATAACTGTTGCAGTGGCTCTTTTAAAAGAAAACATAAATGGTTTGATGTCTTAGAAAAAAATAACAAGAAGAAAAAATATAATAATATAGAAAATAGTATTAAAGAAAGAAAAGTATAATAAAAGAGGAATTTTATGAATAAAAACATATTAAGATTATGTAAAAATGATGGAAAGTTTGTCTTAGCATATAATGACGATGCTTATATTTTACATAGTATTTTCAATTATAAATTAGTACGTGAAGGCACAAAAGATAAATGCGGTTTTCCAAGTACAATTATAGATAAAATAATTGAAAAGTTAGAAGAACTAAATATATCTTATGAAATATATTATAAAAATACATTAGAAAGTATAAAAGATTATAAAAAGAAAAATACATATGAAAAACATTTAAAAGATGCCTTAATTCAAGTGGAAATAGACAAAAAAATTGATTTAATTAAATATAAATTAAGTAGATTACCACTAGAAAATGTCAATAAACAACTAGAAACTATGTTAAATACCATCGAATAATGTAAATTGCCAAATTCTGCCATTTTTTAGTTAACAGAAAGAAAACCAATTTACTTTTTTTGTCATATGTGGTATTTTATTAGTAGAAATAATAATAAGGAGTAATAAAGATGGAAGAAAAAGTAAGCGTTAAGCCATTTAAGAAAAAAAGTAATATAATTATATTTATTATTACTTCTATTTGCTTAATTGGTTTAATTGGTGTGGGTATTTCTTACGCATATTGGATTGATACTAAAACATCAGAAAATACAAATGTAGTTAATTCTGGTTGCTTTGATGTTACTTTAAGCGATGAAAAGAATCCAATCGTTTTAGAAAATGCTTATCCAATAACAAATGAAGAAGGTAAAAAATTAAAACCTTATACATTCACAATAACCAATAATTGTAGTATTTTTGCTAAATATGATGTTAACTTAGAAATGCTTGAAGGTACTACTTTAAGTAGTAAATATGTAGCGGTAAGAGTTAATAATGAAGAAGTAAAAAAATTAAGTGAAGTATCAGAAGCTTTAGCAAAATCAGAATTTAGTCTTAGTACAAGTACAGAATCGAGAACAATTGCTACGGGATATTTAGGTACTAATGACTCAGTAGAGTATAGTGTATCATTATGGATTCATGAAGATACTACTGTTGAAGATTTAGTAGATGCTAATGGTAATTCAGAAGCTAAATCATTTAAGAGTAAGATAGTAGTAAAAGCTGTTCCTAGTAGTTATTCCCCAGTTGATTCTGGATATAATACTTTACATGATGCTATTTTAGCTAATGAATATCAAACAACACCAGCTTTAGCTATTGAACAAATTAAGGCTAAACAAAGTGCTAATATAACAACAACTGATAGTGGTATTAAAGTAACTAATACAGCTCCAGTAATTAAATGGTTAGAAAAATCTAATGCTACTCAAACAAATACGGTTGTAGTTCCGGCTGCAAGTGTTGTAGATAATGATACTTCATCAGACGAAAGTTCAAATTTAACAACAAATGATACAATGATGAGACTATATAAAACAAAGACTTTTAATAGTGAAACAGGTAGATATTCGCTATCAAATTATGTATATGTAGATCCAACCACAATTACATATGGTGGAGATACACATTACTATTACCAGACACAATCAATTGCATATAATACGGCTACTGGTAAATTATATTCTTCAATTGGTAGTGGAGATATAACAATATATGAAGTAACTGGTGCAACAAAGAGTGATACGCAAACAACATGGCATAACATAAAATATGATTCAACAACATTTAAATTAACTGTTACGCCACTAGTAGAAACTGAATTAGAAAGTGATAAATCAGATAAAGGTTTATACGCTGGAACCGATGATTATGGTACAACATATTATTACAGAGGCAATGTAAAAAATAACAATGTTTTATTTGCTGGATATTATTGGCAAATAGTAAGAATTAATGGAGATGGTTCAATAAGACTTATCTATAATGGATCAAAAGCAAATGCAACCGGAACAGCTCAATCAATAAATACAAGAAATTATCAATTTAATAGTAAATATAATGACCCAGCATATGTTGGTTACATGTACGGTGATGCGGATGCAGAAACATTTGATGAAGTCCATGCAAATACAAATGATTCAACAATCAAAACAGCAGTGGATTCATGGTATAAAACAAATATAGCAGATAAGGGATATTCAAGTTATATATCAACTTCTGTTGGTTTCTGTGGAGATAGATCATTAGCAACTAGTGCTAGTGGTGATGGTATTCAAACAAATAAGGACAGTCACTTTGGTGCTTTGGGAAGACATTATAATTACTTAGCACAATTTACTTGTCCAAACACAGGTAGAGATATGTATACAGTTTCTAAGAGTGATGGCGAAACAAGAACGGTAGATGGAAACCAAGCGCTTACTTATCCAGTTGGTTTAATAACATATGATGAACTAGTATTTGCTGGTATGGATAATCGCCACTTAAATAAATTAAGTTGGGCATATTCTACGAATCATTACTGGACAATGTCGCCTTCTAGTTTCAGCGCTTACTGGGGCTATGCTTATGGGTGGTTTCAGTATAGCGCTGGCTATCTCGACCCGTGGTGGTACGTCGCAGCCAGTTTTGGTGCCCGCCCAGTTATCAATCTGAAGTCTGATGCTCTGATATCTGGAGGCATTGGAACAAGTTCTTCACCTTTTGTAATAAAAACATCAAATTAATGAGACGAATTAAGTCGAATGAATCTTCATTCGACTTGGCGTCTTTTTTTCTTGGCTCAAACTGTGATTGAGATGAATTGTAAATTGAAGTAGAAGAGAGTGGAGTAGTAAAATAGAAAATAAAAGGATAATATGAACTGTGGATCCTTGTTCCGTTTCTCCTCTTTGTTAAGAGGAGAAACGGATAACTTTTATAAAAATTAAAAAATTATTATAGTATAAAAGGATGCAGTTTATATTTTTAAAACAGAGGCAATTTACTTAAGATAGTAGTTATAGTATAATTTTTATGGAGATTAAATTCTCTAGAGGAGTCCTACCAAGTTAGGGAAGTCTGCTCATCGTCGCCTTCTAATTTCAACGCTTGGAACGGCCACGCTAATGAGTGGATTCAGAATAGCAACGGCTGGCTTAACAACACGTGGGTTAACAACAGCAATGGTGCCCGCCCAGATTCCTACTACGATTAAAGATAGTTTAATGTCACTAATGATTAAAGGCCAAGGCTTTTAATATAAGAAGTAACTTTATTTGTAAAGTAATCTATAAAGTAGATTGGAAACAAGGGCTTTTCTGGATTTTGTCTTTTTTGATAAAACCCAAAGATAGGGTATAGATACTATTTAATTGATAAGTAAATGGTTGCCGACTATGCCAATAGAGGATAAATATTTTTTTATCCTTTTTAAAGTCTTTTTTAATAATTTCTAAAGAATTTAATTATCTAGAAAAATTCTGTCAAATTGGCATTAGATGTCGCCTTCTAATTTCAACGCTGTTGACGTTCACGTTAATGGGTGGAGATTGGATAGCGACGGCCGCTTGCAAAATCATTGGTACATCGGTAGCTTTGGTGCCCGCCAGATTCCTACTACGATTAAAGATAATTTAATGTCACTAAAAATTAAAGGTTAAGGCTTTTAATATAAGAAGTAACTTTATTTATAAAGTAATCTATATAGAGTAGATTGGAAACAAGGATTTTTCTTGGAATATTATTCCTAAACAAAAGATATAGATATTGTTAGTGCCTAAATTAATGATTAAGAAACTATGTCAAAAGTTGTCACGAAAAATGACAGCTTTATTTGTTTATTAAAAATTAACAACTTTTAAAGGAAATCATCAACTTTTCCCTAATATATATATTAGAAGGACTAATTCCTTCTAATAGAAAAGAGGAGTGCTTATGTCAAAAGAAAGACTATTAAAATTAGAGAAAGGCAAGATTATACCGATGTCATTCGATTATATGTTTACTCAAGTATTAAACTATGAAGAATGTATGTCAGCCTTAGAAGGAATAGTTGCCATTATTACCCAAATACCATTAGAAGAAATTCATTGTAATCTAACCATTTTAAATGAAAACTTAATGAAACATAATAAGAAAGAAAAATTAAATAAAGTAGATTTATTGTTAAATTATCATGATGATAAAATTAACATTGAATTAAATAGTACAAAATATATGTTAAAAAGAAATTACGTATATGGATTTACCGTTGCCAGTGGTAACTTAAAACTAAAAGATAAATCATACAATGAAGTACGAAAATTCTATCAAATTAACTTCAACAACTTTAATTATCCCCAAAGAAATATTTTAGAAGAAATCAAATTAAGAAATGAATTAGGAGAAGTAGCTGATGACTCTGTAATATTTTATCAAATAGCTATGGTAAAAGCCCTAGATTCAGGATATAATTATGTTAGTAAAAGAGAAGAAGAGATTGGCGTTATCTGTCGAATGTTACTAACAGATGATGTCGAAGTCTTAAAAGAAAGTGCGGGAAAGATTATGAAAAAAAGTGATGTTGATACTTTGACAAGAAGAGTAGAAGATTTATCAAAAGATGATGAAATGGTATATCTATATACAGACTTATCAAATGAAGAGATGTTAAGAAATACGGCGTACGAAGATGGCAAATCAAAAGGCGAAGAAATAGGAAAAAAGAAAGGAAGATTAGAAGGAAAATTAGAAGGCAAGATTGAAGATGTAAAAAATGCTTTGGCTTTAGATCTAGACATAGAAACAATAGCTAAGATAACAGGGTTAAGCAAAGAAGAAATAGAAAAATTAAAATAAAATTATTATATATAGCTTCATTCCTTATCATCATGGTATAATTTATTAGGAGATTTTTCTCTAGAGAGAATCTATTAACTGATAGCTAAGATGAAGTCGCCTTCTAATTTCAACGCGACCAACGGCAATGCTAATGAGTGGAATCAGAATAGCGGTGGCTATCTTAACAATTGGTGGGACGTTACCAACAGCCTTGGTGCCCGCCCAGATTCCTGCTACGATTAAAAATAATTTAATGTCACTAATGATTAAAGGTTAAGGCTTTTAATATAAGAAGTAACTTTTTTATAAAGTAATCTATAAAGTAGATTGGAAACAAGATTCTTTCTTGAACAGTAGTTCAGAAGATAAGATATAGATATTATATGGCTTTATTTGCCTAGTAATTATAAACTGTATCAACGGTGGTGGATATACTATTAATAGCATATGCCATCATTTTTTGATAAAATATAGTTAAGAGAATGTACAAATTCTCTAGAGAAATCCTAACAAAAGTAGGGTTTACCCATCGCCTTCTAATTTCAACGCGACCAACGGCACAGCCCGTGAGTGGATTCAGAATAGCGGCGGCTACCTCAACAATTGGAACTGGGTTACTAACAGCAATGGTGCCCGCCAGATTCCTGTTACGATTAGAAATAATTTAATGTCACTAACAATTAATGGTTAAGACTATTAATTTAAGAAACAATCTTGATTTAAAACAAGATAATCTATAAGTAGATTGGAAACAAGGATTTCTCTTGGGATGTAGTAATCCCTAAACATGAGATATAGATATTAATAGGCCAAGTATGGAATACTAATTAGCAAACTATATCATTAAGATAGATTTAATATTAATAAAGAATAATCTATCTTTTTATTTAACTTTTAAAAATGATATAATTTAACCGGAGGCAATTCTCCAGAAAGAACCTAAAAACTATTGCTAGTGTCTCTTAGTCGCCTTCTAATTTCAGCGCTAACTGGGGCAATGCTAATGAGTGGAGACTGAATAGCGGCGGCTTCCTCAACAATCCAAACGTTACGAACAGCAATGGTGCCCGCCAGATTCCTACTACGATTAGAAATAATTTAATGTCACTAATGATTAAAGGTTAAGACTTTTAATATAAGAAGTAGCTTTATTTATAAAGTAATCTAACACTAGATTGGAAACAAGGCTCTTTCTTGAACCATAAGTTCAAAATAAAAGATATAGATACGCCTAGCAATCATGTTAGAAGTTTTAAAACTATATCAATGACGGTTACCATAAATGAAATGACAATAACCGTCTTTTTTGATAAAATAATCTAAGAGAAATTTAATTCTCTAGAAAAATCCTAATTAGTTGGCCTAAGGCATAGAACGCCTTCTAATTTCTACGCTCCTAACGGCAATGCTAATGAGTGGATGCAGAATAGCGTCGGCCGCATTAACAACTGGAACGTTACAAACAGCCTTGGTGCCCGCCAGATTCCTACTACGATTAAAGATAGTTTAATGTCACTAAAAATTAAAGGTCAAGGCTTTTAATATAAGAAGTAACTTTATTTACAAAGTAATCTATAAAATAGATTGGAAACAAGGGTTTTTCTTGGATAATATCCTAAACATATAATATAGATATTTTTAATCGACGATTAAAAGTTAAAAACTATATTTAAAAGACCATCTCAAAATAGACGGTCTTTTATCTTTAACTTAAATATTTATTCTTCATTATCTATTACAGTATCATTTTGATTTCTTTCAGGCAGGGTATTATCATCATTATTAATTAAAGAACTTCTTTTATTAACATAAACAGTAAGATTTGTACTGCTATTTATTACAGTATTAATATGAATAGATTGATCGGCAACAATATTATCTCCGTATAAATAATTAAAATGTTCATCCCCATCATATACTTCAACAACTGTTAATTTTACACCATTATTATCTGCCCAACTTCTAACATAATCAATACCACTGCCAATTAAGTTAGGCATTGTTGCTACGGACTTCCCACCATACAATTTCTTACCATAATATTTAGTGGTATATTCTTCATTATAATCAACACTAAATGTTTTATTTGGACTTTTTTCTATTAATCCCAAGTTAGTTTTCATCATTTTTTTAATATCTTCCAAAGAATCTTTATAATAGCCTAAAGCTGAAGTAGTAGAGTAACCTAAGTAAACAGGTAAACTATATGTTTCTAAAGTAGTTTTATAAATAGAAAATTTAACATCATTACCATTTAGAGAATTAACTAAAAAACTTTTGCCTACTTCATATAAAGATAGAATTTGTTCCGTAGTAAGATTCGTATCCATATTTTTTTGTACAGCATTTAAAACATTTTTAAAGTCATCAAAGCTTCTTAAAGTTTTAGCTTTCTCAATAATAGCCTCAACCACATCTTGTTGATGTCTAATCCGATCTAAATCAGAGCCAATATATTGATGACGATTTCTTGAATATGCTAAGGCTTGTTCACCATTTAGAACTTGAACACCGGGATCCATACATATTACTTTATCACCAAATTCACGATTAGAATTTTGTTCGCAAACACGTCCATTGTAATTAACTCCTGCATTCCAATTACTCCAAGGTTTTTCAACGTCAACAGTAATACCACCTAGAGCTTCAACTAAATCAACAACACCTTTAAAATTCATTTTTACATAATAATCAATGTCAACATCAGTTAAATTTTTAACTGTATTCAAAACGCAGTTAGTACCATAAGCCGCCGCTGAATTAATTTTTGCTAAAGCTCCATTTCGACAGCTAATCGGTACATATTCATCTCTTGGAATACTAAACATACTAGCTGACAAAGTTTTAGGATTGAAAGTAACTAGCATTAAAGTATCTCCGTTAAAAGCTCCATTTGCATTAAGACCATTAACTTCTGAATCAACCCCCATAACTAAAATAGTAAATGGCTCTGTTAATTTTTTATTTGAATAAACAACATTATCTTGATTTTTCATTTCTTTACTAAAAGAACTTATAACTTTTGTGTCATCTTTAATATTTTGATAAGCTTCTTCACTAGAAAATAAGATAGTATAATTACTTGAAACAAAACAAGCATCAATTTTACCACTATATAAATCACTTAACATTGCGTAAAAATCATCATATTGATACAACTTATTTGCTAATTTATCCTTATTAATTAACTCTTTTGCTAAGACATTACCTTCAATGTTATTAGAATCGCTAATAATACCAACTTTAGAATCGCTATTAAAACTAGTATCTTTCATACTTATCAAATACGAAGTATAATTTAAAGTATCTTTACTCATTCCATCAATTTCTTTATAGACAGCATCAATATAATATCCAGCCACAAAAAAGATAACATTAAAGATAACAGTAAAAACAATCATTATAATAAAATTAGAATATTTTTTATTAAATAAATAAACTAATCCCATAATCAGCCATACTAAGAACCATAAGCCAAATAAAATAATTAAAATTAATCTAATAAGAGTTTCAATTCCTGTTAAAACAGCAATGTTTTTAATAAAAATAACATACCCGACTAAATAAGAACAAAGAGAAATTAAAAGAACTGCTAAATATACTTTATTACTCTTTTTCAAGTTATTTATAAATGATTTCATATAAAACCTCTTTTTATTTTCATAAAATAATTATATCTTAATTAAATTAAATTAACAATACTATGGTATGAGATTTTATAAGTATAAATGTGCTAATAATTTGTAAAGAATACTAATAAAATTAAAAATATAATTAACTTTATGATATACTCTTATTGTTAAAAAGAAACACCAAAGATATTACTTAATTGAAAGGATTTATTAAATGAAAAAACATGGCAAAAAAAGATTTTATCATATTTTTAATTTACTTCTAGTACTTTTGACTATTATTACTTTATTTATGGTATACAATACTAATATTTTAAATATAACTTACTTTACTGTAATTAGCATAATATTAATATTAGTTAACTTAGCCATTATAGGCGGCATTAATCATAAAAATATTTTTGCTTTGCTACTTGGCATCATAATCTTCGTTTTAGAAGGCATAGTAAATTTTTATTTATTTAAGACTAATAATTTTTTAGACAAGATAAACAATAAAACAGAAATAGAAGTTTACCGAGTGGTTACTTTAACAAGTGCCGCTAAAGATTTAGAAGATATAGGAAATATTGGTGTTCTAACTAATGGAGATGATGGTTATAAAAAAGCCGTTGATAACATAACAGATACCATTCCCAATACCACAGCATTTACTGATACTTCGGCTCTTACGGCTGCTTTATTAGCTGAAAAGATACCAGCAATTTTACTAGATGCCTCAACCGATGTTGTTTTAAGAGAAAATGATGAAGCCTATAATGCCAGCACCAAATATATTTATGAATACGAAGTTAAAATAAAAACTAATGTTAATGCATCTTCTAAAAATATTCTTAAAGAAACCTTTAGCATCTATATAAGTGGAGTAGATACTTACAATAAAATAGCAACGAAAACAAGAAGCGACGTAAATATTGTTTTAACTGTTAATCCAGTTACGAAAAAAATAGTGATGACCCATATTCCGCGCGATTATTATGTAACTTTAGCAGGTATAAATAGTAAAGATAAATTAACCCATGCTTCTTTGTATGGCATTGATACTGCCATGAAAGCTGTTGAGAACTTATTAGACACTAAAATAGATTATTATGTTCGTCTAAACTTTACATCACTTGTTAAGATAGTTGACCTTTTAGGTGGTCTTGATGTTAATAGCAAATATAGTTTTGAAACGGGCATTTACGATGATAAGATGACCAAAACTTATAAATTCAAACAAGGCTTAAATCACTTAGATGGTGATATGGCTTTAGCATTCGTAAGAGAACGACACTCTTTTGCTAATGGAGATATAACAAGAGGCGAGAACCAAATGATTGTTTTAACAGCCTTAATTAATAAAGCTATAAGTCCTAAAATTTTAACTAATTATACCAAATTACTAGATAGTCTTGACGATGCCATGATTACTAATATGACAAAAAAAGAGATAACAGATTATATTAAAAAAGAAATTAGTAAACCATCTAGTTATGATATAACCAGTGTATCATTAAATGGAACATCAGCCATGGAATACACTTATTCATATAAGGCCAATAAGTTGTATGTTATGGTACCAAACGAAGAAGATATCTCTAACTATAAAACAATAGTTGGGGCATTATATTCTAAATAGAAAGAGATTGTTTAAATGTTAAAACGAATTAAAAATTTAAATATTGAATATACAGAAAAAGATTTAGATTATATTGATTATTTTTGTAAAAGATTGGAATGTCAATTAGAAAAAATAGTGGCTTTTTTTCATCTTCAGGAAAATGACATCTCTGCTGATTTAACAATTCATCCTGACTTAAATGACTTTAGAATTAGATTTAAGCATTTTTTTGAAAATGGAGTAATGCCACTTTGGGTAAGTGGTTTAACTCACGTTGAAAATGGAAAAATAAAAATTGAAACATTAACGTTAGAAGAGTATAAAAAAACTGAATTTCGTCAAAATGATAATTTAGAAAGTTTAATTTCTTTAGTTCTTCATGAATTCGTTCACGCTTGTCAAAGAAAAATTAGGAATGCTCCAAATGTTATGTGGTTAGTTGAAGGAATGGCAACGTATATAGCTAATCAATTTGATGAAACAAGCCCATTCATCGGTACATTAAATGATATGATTAACGGCGGTAATAATGTAAAATACTCTAATTATTATTTGATGTTTAAATATGTTTATATCACATATGGTGCTGAATATACCTTGGAATTATTAAGAAATAAAGAACAAGCCTATATTGATACACCTAGATTATATGATGAAACTTGTGTTTTTTATCAAAAAGAAAACTTAAAAAAATAAAATTTCTCATAAAGAATTTAATCTCAAACCGACGATTAGTTCTTTTTTTTGCCATCAAATTAAGATATAATAAATTACTAGAGAAAGAAGATGATGATATGGGATTTTTTGATAAATTAAAAAGTATGGTATCTAATAAGAAGAATGAAGATACTAGTATTAAAGAAGCCGAAGCTTATGATAAAGGCTTAGAAAAGACAAGAGAAGAATTTGTTTCTAAATTAAATATATTAGGCATAAAATATACCAAAGTAGATGATGCTTATTTTGATGAATTAGAAGAAATACTTATTATGGCTGATATTGGTATTAATACAGTAGAAAATTTTATTGAGCGTTTAAAAGCCAGAGTAAAGAAGGAAAATATAACAGATACAAAATACTTAAATGAAGTAATTGTTGATGAATTATTTATAATCTATGTTAATGGTGAAAACATAACAGATAAAATTAATATAGCTCCAGCCGGCCCAACTGTTATTTTAATGGTAGGTGTAAATGGTGTTGGTAAAACTACCACAATTGGTAAATTAGCTAATAAATATCATAATGAAGGTAAAAAAGTAATGCTTATAGCTGCTGATACCTTTAGAGCCGGTGCCGTCGAACAATTAAAAATTTGGGCCGATCGTACGGATTCAATGTTTTATGGTAAAGAACAAACAGATCCTGCTGGCGTTATATATGATGGCTTAGTTACTGCCACTGAAAATAAAGCGGATATTGTTATCATAGATACAGCTGGTCGTCTTCAAAATAAAGTAAACTTAATGAAAGAATTAGAAAAGATGAATAAGGTAATTGCCAAATTTATTCCAGATGCTCCTCATGAAACCTTACTAGTAATTGATGCGACAACTGGTCAAAATGGCATTATGCAAGCTAAAGCCTTCAAAGAAATTACTAATATAACAGGTATAGTTTTAACTAAATTAGATGGTACTGCTAAAGGCGGCATCGTTTTAGCCATCAAAGAAGAAGTTAATATTCCAGTTAAGTTTATTGGCCTTGGTGAAGGTATTAACGATTTAAAACCATTTGACATAGAATCTTATATTTATGGATTATTTAAAGATATGATGTAAATAAATTGAAAGGAATAGAAAATTTGAAGAAAATAACTGAAATTTTACAGAAATATGATTTTAGTGAAGATGAAATTATTAATTATGGCAAATATATAGCTAAACTTGATATTCCAATAATCCCAGCACCAAAAAAGGATAGTAAGTTGATTTTAGTAACAAGTATTAATCCAACTCCTTATGGTGAGGGAAAAACAACCATGCTAATAGGTTTAGTTGATGCCCTAAATAGGTTAGGTAAACAGGCAATTGGTGTTTTAAGAGAGCCATCACTGGGACCTGTTTTTGGTCTTAAAGGTGGTGCCACTGGCGGCGGTTTAGCCAAAGTAATACCGGAAGAAAATATAAATTTACATTTTACTGGTGATATACATGCTATAACAAGTGCTAACAATCTCCTTTGTGCCATAATTGATAATCACATCTATAATGGTAATAACTTAGATATCCAAAAAGTAACCATTTCTAGGGTACTAGACGTTAATGACCGAGCTCTTCGCAATTTAACAATTAATTCTAAATATACTAGAGATGAACATTTTACTTTAAGTGTGGCTAGTGAATTAATGGCTATTCTTTGTTTAGCAATCGACCTTGAAGATTTAAAAAATAGAATTAGTCAAATAATCATTGGTTTTAATTCTAAAAATCACCCAATTTACGTCAAAGACTTACAAGCAACCGATGCTCTTACTATTTTATTAAAAGATGCTATTAATCCTAATGCCGTTCAAACTTTAGAAGAAAACTTATGTTTGATTCATGGTGGCCCATTTGCTAATATTGCTCATGGTGCCCCAAGTATTAGAGCAATTAACCTCGCACTAACAGAATCTTCCTACACAGTGGTAGAGGCCGGCTTTGGTTCTGATTTGGGCGGTGAAAAATTTTTAGATATTGTTTGCCCAAATATTCATAAATTTCCTAACTTAATTGTTATTAATGTAACTATCCGCAGTTTAAAACATAACGGTGGTATTTTAAAAGAAGATATGGAAAAAGAAGACTTAACAAAGTTAAAATTAGGCTTTCCCAATTTAGAAGCTCATATTTCTAATATGTCTTTATACAGTCATAATATTTTAGTTGTATTAAATAAATTTATTACTGATACATCAAATGAGATTAAGTTAGTAGAAGATTTTGTAAAAAGCAAAAATTTACCATTTGTAGTTTGTGATAGCTATAACTCGGGCAGTCAAGGTGGCTTAGAATTTGCCAAAAAAGTTATTGAATTTACTAGTAATAATCTAATAAAACCATTATATTCTAACGATATGTCAATTAAAGAAAAAATAACCATTTTAGCAACTAAAATATATCACGCTAGCAGCGTAAGTTATACAGCCACCGCTGAGCAAAAAATTGAGTTGTTAACTAATTTAGGCTTAGATAAATATCATATTTGTGTTGCCAAAACGCCAAATTCTTTAAGTGATAACAGTAAGCTTTTAGGAAATCCAACCAATTATCAAATTCATGTAACTGATATAAAAATAGCTAATGGAGCTGAAATGATAATTGTTTATATGGGAAATATTATTACAATGCCTGGTTTAGCTAAAGAAAGCTGTTACTTAAAAATGAAAATTGATAAAAATGGCCAAATAGAAGGAATGAACTAATGGAAAGAGTAGAACTAACTAAACTTTTTGATGCCTATGAAAAATTATTGACTAATAGAGAGCGAGAAATTTTTAAATATTACTATTATGAAGACTATTCTTTAAGTGAAATTGCTGAAAATTTAAATGTTTCTAGAACCGCTATTCATAACATCATTAAAAAATGTGAGAATAAATTACAGCATTATGAACAAAATTTAAATATTATTAAAAATACGGAAATCTTAACATCGCTATTAGAAGAAACTGATATAGAAAAGATTAAAGACCAAATTAAAATCATTTTAAATTGAAAAACTATTATGACTACGTATTATAAAATGTAATCATAATAGTTCTTTCTTTTTTTCTTCTCTTTTATAAATGAAATTAATAAATAAAATTAGGTATACGATAGCTAATAAGAAACCGCCAATTACATCACTTGCATAGTGAACCCCTAAATAAATTCGACTGAATCCAATAAGAAAAATAATTAGGGCACATAAGCAAATAAGTAAATAACGAATTGATTTAGCTAAAGGCATATGGTAAATATAATAAGCTAGGAAACCATAAAAGGCAAAAGAAACCATGGAATGGCCAGAAGGAAAGCTAAAACCAGTTTCAATAATTAAATTAATATCACTTGGTCTTGTGCGGCCAATAATATTTTTAACAATAACATTACTAACAAAAACGGCCACCAAATTTGTTGTAAAATATTTATTAAAACTTTTATCTTTATTAAAAATATAAAATATAATAATAATTGGAATCATTACGAAGTAATTACCCAGCTCAGTAATAATCCGCATAACAAAAGTTAGCTCAGGATTGATTAAAACTTTAACATAATTATAAATAGCATTATCAAATTCTTTAATAGAATCAGAAAAAATTGCTCTTACAATAAACAAAAATAAAAATAAAGCAATAATCAAAACTATCCAAATTAAATACTTATTTAAAAATTCTTTTACTTTTTTCATAATATCACTATAATAGTATATCATAAGTTGGGAATGTTATTGCACGGATTAGATTATTTTGGTAAACTTATCTTGAATTGAAATAATATATGATTTAAATAAGAAAGGCTTTCTATGAAAAAAGTTTTAATAACAGGTGCTACGAGTGGCATTGGATATAGTACATTAGAATTATTAGCTCATGAATATGAAATTTTATTTACTTATCACAGTAATACAGATTTTGCTAAAGAAATAGAAAAAAAGTTTAACGCCAAAGGTTATAATTTAGATTTAGGCGATCCAAAAAGTATTGAAGCATTAGCTCAAAAAATTGAATGCTTAGACGTTTTAATAAATAATGCCGGTATTGCCATTGACAACGACTTTAACTTAAAAACTTTAGACGAGTTTACCAAAGTGGTTAACACTAATTTGGGGGGGACATATTATTTAACCAAACTATTAGTTGATAAAATGAACAAAGGTGGCTGTGTTTTATTTGTTAGCAGCACTAATGGCATCGACACAGAATATTTAGAAGGTATTGATTATGACGTCAGTAAAGCAGGAATAATATCATTAATGCATAATTTTACCAAATTATTATCTCCAAATGTTAGAACCGTTACAATTGCTCCGGGGTGGGTAGAAACACCTATGAATAAAGAATTATCTGAAGACTTTAAAAAACAAGAGGAAAAAAAGATATATTTAAATCGCTTTGCCGCGCCAAAGGAAATAGCTCAAGTTATTAAATTTATGATAAGTGAAGCTGCTAATTACATAAACAATACGGTAATTAGAGTAGATGGTGGTGTAAAAAATGACTAAAATAGAAAACTTAGTTACAGAGTTTGAAAGCAATAATCGTGATTTATTAGAGAAAGCGGAAGAGATTAGCTTTTATAATAGCCAAAAAGTTTTAAAAGCTTTTAAAGATAATAATATTAGTGAAACTGCTTTTGCTGGTACAAATGGTTATGGATACAATGATACAGGCCGCGACAAAATAGAAAGTTTATTTGCTCAAGTATTAGGGAGCGAAGACGCTTTGGTAAGAACTCAATTGATAAGTGGTACTCATGCGTTAAGTGTATGTTTATTTGCCTTACTAAGACCAGGTGACATCTTACTATCAATTTGTGGAAAGCCATATGATACTTTAGATGAAGTCATAGGAATAAGAAATAATGCCAGTAGTTTAGCGACTTTTAATGTTAAATATGATCAAATTGATTTAGTTAATAACGACTTTGATTATGATAAAATTAGCGACTATCTAAAAAATAATAATGTTAAAGTAATTGAAATTCAAAGAAGTGTCGGTTATGCAAATAGAAATACAATTGATTTAGACAAATTAGAAAAGGTATGTACACTTATTAAAAAAGTCAGTCCTAAAACAATAATCATGGTAGACAATTGTTATTGTGAATTTGTAAATAAGAAAGAACCTACTGAAGTAGGAGCTGATATTATGGTTGGTTCACTAATAAAAAATCTTGGCGCTGGTATTAGTAGTACAGGTGCTTATATTGCCGGTCGTACTGACTTAATAACATTATGTGCCGAAAGACTAACTGCTCCTGGTGAAGGTAAAGAAATAGGGCCATCTCTGGGAACCAACCGTTCTTTTCTTCAAGGACTATACATGGCTCCAACGGCCGTATGCAGTGCTATTAAAACTGGAATGTTAGCAAGTTATCTTCTTGAAAAATTAGGATATACAGTCTTCCCAAAATATAATGAATCAAGGAGTGATATTGTAACAAGAATAATCTTTAATGACCAAGATTTATTAATAAAATTTGTTCAAGGAATCCAGGCATCAAGCGCTATTGACAGTAATGTCTTACCAATTCCGGTTAAAACTCCTGGTTATGACGACGAAATTATAATGGCCAGCGGTTCTTTTACACAAGGATCTTCAATAGAAATAAGTTGCGATGGACCAATAAGAAGTCCGTACATTGCTTATTTACAAGGTGGAATAACTTACGAATATGGTAAATTAGCTATAATTAATGCTATTAATAACATATTAAAGTAAAAGCTTAAAAGAAAAGAATAGAGGGAAAATATGAATGAATTAGAATTACCAAAAAAGAAGGAAAAAGCTGAAATTAAAGCACCAGAAGAAGAAAAATCACTTACATTAAAAGAATTAATAAAGGAAGTTTGGACTTTTTTAACTAAGGCCGACATAACAAATATTGTAAAGTTTATTATTGAACTTATATTAATTGCTCTTGTAATAATTGTTGGCAAGTTGCCATTTGAACTAATAATTGACCTTGGTCCAAAAATATTTAATATTATGGGGGATAGTAATATCTTAAAAATAGCTCTAAAGATTTGGGATTTGATTTTAAATATTCTTTATGCTCTACTAGGAATTTATGCTTATTTTAAAATATGCTCAACTCGCTTTGTTAATCTAACAAAAAGACTTACAAATAGCAATAAGTAATTTTGCATGTTATAATTAATTTAGAGAAATCCTAAAAAGAAATGGATAGACTTCAAGTCGCCTTCTAATTTCAACGCGGCTAGTGCTCACTCTAATGAGTGGAATCAGAATAGCGCCGGCCATCTTGGCAACAACTGGACTATTAACAGCAATGGTGCCCGCCAGATTCCTGCTACGATTAAAGATAGTTTAATGTCACTAAAAATTAAAGGTTAAGGCTTTTAATATAAGAAGTAACTTTATTTATAAAGTAATCTATATAAAGTAGATTGGAAACAAGGATTTTTCTTGGAATACTATTCCTAAACAAAAGATATAGATATTGTTAGTACCTAAATTAATGATTAAGAAACTATGTCAAAAGTTGTCACGAAAAATGACAGCTTTATTTTTTTTATTAAAAATTAACAACTTTTAAAGGAAATCACCAACTTTTCCCTAATATATATATTAGAAGGACTAATTCCTTCTAATAGAAAAGAGGAGTGCTTATGTCAAAAGAAAG
>CAKOKU010000006.1 GCA_934095865.1 uncultured Bacilli bacterium | reverse complement strand
AATTATTATACTATAAATTAACAAAATTCTCCATATTTCCGTGGTATTTAAATAATAAATTATATATAATAATTTTAGAAATGAAACATAGTTCGTAACCTGTTGCTCACCTGCTCCATTGAGAAATCTGTTCGGAATGACTGAACTTATATATATGAATCATTCGAAAGAATGATTTTTTTGTTATATAAATTAGCATTGTTGATGTGTTAATAGTGATGTCAACTAGTAATAGTTGGTTTGTTTGAATTTTTAAAAAGTTTTTGTCTTACAATACTTATGGGATTTTATGATATTTATAAAAATTTTTAAAGAAAAAACAATCTAAGTAGTAGATACCTGATTGTCTTTTTGATATTTTTTTGCTTCTTCAACAAGTTTTTTTAAAGCCACATTAATAGAAATGATTATTGTTAATACTACGCCAAGTATTGCTATACCGGTGATTAATAAACTAATCCAGCCGGAGTCCATAACGTATTCACTAGGATTGTTAGGGTTATATTTAACGGTTGCCGTCTTACTATATCCCGATTGATTGCGTGATGCATTCGGTGAGGCATTATAAACAACACCATCAACTTTGTATTCATATATAGCCTTACACATCTCATCGCCTTCATTATCAGCACGGCAATTATCATAACCAACAAATTTACCTTCAGTTTCTAAATAATTTTTAGACTTATTGTAATCGGTTATTAGAGAGTATGAACTAGCATATGTGAAGAATAAGCCACCAAGAAAAAACGGAGCAGTAATAAATATCAAAATAGCATTAAGGATAAATTTGAATTTTTTACTTCCCAAGTTAATCGTTTTGACATCTTCTTGAGCAACATAATTCAGTTTGGTTTGGCAAGCTTCACATTTAATATTTGTATTTTTATTTTCATGGCCGCAGCTTGGGCACTTAACTGTATTCATTATCTACTCTCCTCTATTTGTTTGTGGCAAGAGATTGCTACCAAGAGCCACCACCGCCACCACCAGAGCCGCCTCCTGATGAACCACCACCAGAAAAACCGCCGGAACTACCAGAATCACTGGATGGACTAGATGACATGACACTTTGAGCTGAAACCATTGTAGAATTCATGAATGTTCCAAAAGTAACCATATCAAAGGCATTTGGACTATCATACCAAGTTGGTGCCATCATTGAAATTGTTTCAAACTTTTTAATCCATTTATCTGATACGCCTAAAACATATGTATATGGTAAAATATTATAAAAATAAGTTGGATCTTGCATGACCATTGCTTCTAATTGATCTTTTTCAGCAGTTTCTAAAAAGTTTTTAAAGCCTTTTAGTTTTCCTAATATTTCATTGCCATAAGCTGTTCTTTTAGGAAGATATCTTAAACATATAACCATTCCTAGAACGCACGCTAAACCGATTATATAACCAATCAAGTAGGCTGGATCTTGTTTTAATGATGGTAATACCATTAAAGCCCAAGGGATGCCGCCAAAACCTAAGCCCCAAACAAGGCCAAATACTTTTGTTGCTAAGGCAGAATGGATTGCTTTGCCATTAGAATAAATAGTCTGAGTCTCGCCAAAAACGAGTTTAAATAATACAGTAAAACCAATTCCTGGAAATAGCAAGGCAAATAATAAGTTAGCAATTTGGCCGGATGCAAATAAAGGAATTATAGTAATTAAACAGTATATTGCTATCATCATTGAGATAATAATCTTTTTCTTACTAGATGCGCTTTTTTCAAATATTTTTTCTTTATTTTCTTTAGTATTAATATTACTTAATATTCTGTTCATTGTTACATAGAAACTGTCATATAAATCAGCTGATGTAACTTCAACCGTCTTATTGGCAATTTCTTGATTATTATTTTCACCGGACATTAAAATAGCTGCCTTGCTTTTGGCAAATAGACCATTTAAAAATATTTGTTCATTAATATTATTGCCATCATATTCTTTTAATTTTGTGATTTTAAAGCCTTTAGATTTAAAGAATAAAGCTTTTTCTTCAGTTTCAGTTATTTTAATATATCCTAGATTAGCAAGGTAAATAAGTAGTGATGTTACGTCTTGATTTTCAGCTTTGCCTTTATATAAAAAGCCAACTTCTAAACTATTAAATCCTTGTGGTGGATAGAATTCTACTGTTTCTATAACTTGATCATCACGACCAAATTTATACCATAAAAATATAGATATTGCTAAAAATATAACAGGAATTAAATATATAATATAATCCATTATATTTATGTTAAGACCGGCGCCGACAAAGTAGCCTTCTGGTAATTCGCATCTAACGGTTAAAGCCTCGCCAACGCCAAGGATACCATCATAACTTCCTGTTATTTTATTACCACTAACACTATACTTTACTTTGCTATTATTAGTTGACCCAGCAGTTCCCGATGAGAACCCTAATTTACTAGAATCAAATTCTTTAGGCATTGTAATTGTAAAAGTTATATGGCCAATTACAGTATCCCATTCATTGCCAATTATATTGTAATATAATTCATCGTAACTTTTAATAGGATCTTTTCCTAAATTGTATGTATATTTAATTACATATTTTTGTTCACCTGTTGTCGTCTTATTGGCTGAGCCTATCTGTAATTTATAATTACCATTTGCTCTTGATACCGTATAATAATTATCAACACTAACATTTGTTACTTGAGTATGGTTAGTAGATGTTGTTCCGTCTAATCTTGTAATAGTATTTTTTAACGGAATTGTTCTAAAGATGCCGTGTTTAGCAACATTAAAATATGCTGTAATATTTTCTGTTATATCAAAAGTATTGTTCTCATTAACAACTATATTTATATCATATTTATCAATCACATAATTGTATGATTTATAAAGACTACTCTTACTAGGTGTTAAATTAGTATAAGTAGAGCCTGATGTATTGGTATCAGGGACATTTACAAGTAAACGGTAATAAGATATTTCACTAGTATTATGACTACCTAAAATATTTAAGTTGGACATTTGGTTAAAATCACTAGTTCCTGCAATAGCAAACCCATAATTTTGCCAAAGAGCCACTAAATTATAACTGGCGTCATAATAATAAACCATCGAAGTATATTTTATTTCGGCATTTGTATTGTTTTCGATTGAACCTGTTAATCCAAAAGCTTTGGTAGAAGTAGAAGAATAATCATTAAACGAAAGATTCGTAAAATATAAATTTCCAACTTCTAGGGAACTCATATCATTAATATTTACATATGAAGTTTGTTTGGATATAGCTTGGACATTTGCTGAATTAATAAATAATAAAGACAATACTATGACAATGAATAAAGATACTTCTTTAATAATTTTTTTCATTTTTACTCCATAATTATAATTCAACTTTTATATTTTCTCTTTCGTTTGCATTTGCGGCAAACATTGTCTTTGATTTATAGCCGAATAAGTTAGCAACAATATTACTTGGAAACATTTCAACTTTATTGTTATAAATTCTTACAACACCATTGTAGTATTTTCTAGAATTAGCTATTTCGTCTTCAACTTTTGTTAATTGAATACTTAAATCTTTAAAATTCTCATTAGCTTTTAAATCGGGATAATTTTCTGCTAAAGCCATTATTTTATTGATACCGCTAGATAATTGTTCATTAGTTTTGATTTTTTCATCATTAGACATTTTATCATATGTGCTGTTTATTAACTCTACAACTTCTTTTAATGTATCTTTTTCATATTCTGCATAGGCTTTTACTGTTTCTACAAGATTAGGAATTAAATCCCATCTTTTTTTAAGATAGACATCCATAGTAGAAAAAGCTTCTTTGACCTTATTATTTAATTTTATAAAGCTGTTATATAAGGCAAAAACATAAATAATAATTAAAGCCACTATTGCTATGATAACATAAACCCACATAATCTCACCTCCTATTGTAATTTCATTTTATCATCTTTTTTAGTATTTTAATATATAACTAAACAATTTTTTTATTTTATTTGTTTTTGCTTTTATAAAATAGCAGAGCCCTCTAAATAATAAGAAAACAAATTTCTTTTGAATAAGAAAATTATATTTATAGTTGCAAAAACCACCGTAAGAAACGATGGTTGATAATAAAATTTAATCTAATAAGATATGCTTATCTAGGAATTGAGGTTAATTAAAGTTTTTAGAATCGATTAACTCTAAATATATTCTAGGAATAATAGCTTCTTCAAGCTCTAGTTCTCGAAGAATGGCGTAGGCCGTTTCGGGAGTAATTTTAAAGAAGCATTTGGTATCATTTAACAGTTCTTTTAATAATAATTGTTTTTTGTATTCATCAGAATCAACAGGATATTTTTTTATTAAAGCTATATTTAGTTTTTTTAGTTTTTCTTGCATAGTTATTACCTTTTTAAAGCGGGAATTTTAGGAGAGTCATTATCAACGTAAGCGAATTCATCACTACTAAATTTAGTCTTAAGTTCTTCTTCAGTTATTGATATCAACTCTTGTCCTGGCTTATAAACAAATCTTAATATCATTGGATAGTTATCATTTATTTTTAATGATATTACAGCAATTAAAGATATTGTTGGACCATCATTAGTTAAAGAAGTATTTCTTAATAAAGTTATATTTACGTTTTCTCTGCGTTCTTGTTCCGTAAATAAAATTTTGGATAGTTGCAATAAATATGAGTAAGCATCAATGCCACCTAAAATCGATTCATTTACTTTCCGAATTAAAATAGATATTCTTTCTTGTAGTGGGATTTGTCTTAATTTATCTGTTGAGGCATTAAACATAGCTAAAGCTTTTTCGAAGTGGTCTTGACTATTGGGACTGGTACTTAAAACATTGGGAGTAATTTTAGCAATATAGTTATATACTTTTTGCAAAGTTTCTTGGAATTCTTTTTGGGTTTGTTCATTTGTGTTTAGGCAAAATAAACCGGATAACGGTTGATTTAACTTGGCTTGCATTATATCACCTTGTAATATTGTCTTAACACTATCAGCATTTATTAAAAATTTACCGAAACGAAATCTTAAAAAAGTATGCCCTTCTCCATAAACATTGCAGCCTTCAAAAAATTCTTCAATGCATGGCTTGCCAAAACTGTTAGTCACCATAACAAAATGTTTATAGTTAATTCCTAGTCCATTTAAAAAATAGGCATACATAGCATTAAATTCATAACATACTACTCTATTATTGGTTAACGTTATAGTTATTATATTTTCAATTTGTTTATGAGCTTGGGCTAAAGGACCTTTTTGGTTTACGACATAGAAAGTTTCATCATAGGTTAAAACTTTACACATCATTATATAAATGTAAATAGCTTTTTCTAAATAATTAAATTCTGATGGCAGATACTCTATAATGGCCATTTCAAGGCTTTTATCCACGTGAACTTTAGGGAGCATATAGTCTTTAGTTTCAAGGTACTTATTAATTGATTGAATATCTACTTTTTTCGATGAAGAAATTAATTTCAAACTATTTTGAACTTTGGTGGGTGTATGGTATGTTCGTAATAAGTCATTATTCAAAAAATATATATTTACAGCATATAGAAAATGCGAGGCAGGAATTTTGAACAACTTGGTTGGTTTGGCATCTAAAACGGCAGCAAGGGTTTCTTCATCCTGAATAATAAATTCAAAAATATCAGCAACTTTAATTTTATGGCTAATATTATCAACGCTAATTTCGTATACATCATCTTTATGTTCTTCAATATAACTTGCCAGTGAAAGCTTATATAGCAAATTTTTGTATTTTGAAGCTAAAGCTGGGTATTTATTTATATCTATCTGTTTAAGAACTTCGCCAAAATTTTGTTTTCTAAGTAAGTATTGTTTGATATAATTACCATCTTCGCCCAAAAAGAAAATATTAATTCCAAACAATGTACCATCAAATAATTTTTGCAATAAATTATAAGAATCAGCATTAGATAATAAATCAATTATAAGCTGGTGACTGATTAAACTATTATAAGAAAAGGCTAACATGTTAGAATCATTTAAATACTGTTCAGCATTTGGAGAAATAACAAAAATACTACGATCTAATATTTGATTAAAAAAGTTTAAATTTGGATGTTTTTCTATAATTTCATAAATTCTATCATCAAACATAAAAGACTCCCTTTAAAGGATAAAGCAACATTGCCAATTATACCATATTATTTGAAAATTAAAAGCTTTAAATTAATAGATTAGAAAAAAGCATTTCTTTATCTGATACGAACTTTATTAAAAAGTGATTTTAGCATTTTAAGATAATCAACTTACTTATTTTTCATTTATAATTAAAGCATTTTTAGGTCAAAATTAATTGATGTAGTGTAGAATAAATAAGATATTGTTTTATTAATATTTATGATAAAATATAATTGGAGGAATAATATGGAAGATAGTGAAAAAAGTTTGGATGAAAACGTAACTAAAGAGCCAAAAAGTAATGAGTCAAAGAAAAAGAAAGGAGTCATTATTGCCATCACCATCGTACTTTTAGTTGGACTAGTCGGTGTAGTTTTATACTTTAATGCAAATAAAAAAGCTAATTCTAATGAAGACAATAATGCAAACAAAGGTGAAGTAAAAAGAGAAAATCCCTATTCAGCTTATACATTAACAAACAATGACATAGCAGATTTTGATTTATATTTCTTACAATTGGAAAACAATTCACAAAATGAAGTATATAGTCCCCTTTCAATAAAATATGCCTTAGCCATGTTAAACGAAGGAAGTGCTAATACTTCTAAAGAACAAATAACTAACATTTTAGGAAAATATGATATCAAAAAATATACTAATAGTAGAAATATGTCTTTTGCTAATGCAATGTTTATTAAAAATAGTTATAAAAGTTCAATACAAACTAGTTATTTAGATAGTCTTAAAAAATACAATTTAGATGTTGTTTATGATAGTTTTCAAACCCCAACAGTTCTTAATAATTGGGTTAAAAATAAAACTTTTAATTTAATAGATAATTTATATGATGATATATCAAGTAACGATTTTATTTTAACTAATGCTTTAGCAATTGATATGGATTGGATTAATAAAATTCAAAGTGAGGATGATTCATACGTAGTTGATTTTGCTCATGAAAATTATTCTAAGTATATTCATGGTTTAAATTTCAGTGATTTTTATGGATTAGATTTTGAAGGATATTCGAAAAAAGCTAAAGCTGTTGAAATTGGGGCCGTAGTTAATAGATATGATATTTTAAATGTTTTAGGAGAAGATAACGTTAAAAAAACAGTAACTGATGAATATAATAAATGGGTAGCAGACGGAAGCGAAAATGCTTGTGGTTTTGATGGTTATGCTGATGAAGCAGATAAATTAAATATTGATAAATACCTTAAAGAAATTGATGAAAATTATATGACTATTAAAAGTTCAACTGATTTTTCATTCTATTCTGATGATGATGTTAAAGTATTTGCCAAAGATTTAAAAACTTATAACGGAACAACTTTAGAATATGTAGGTATTATGCCTAAGAATGAAAAGCTTAGTGATTATATTAAAAATATCAATGCTAAAAAGGTTAATAGTTTAATAAAAAGCTTAAAATCAGTTAGCCTTAATAATTTTAAAGATGGCGTTATTACTGAAATTCACGGTTATATTCCTTTATTTAAATTTGATTATAAATTAAATTTAGTTTCTGATTTAAATAAATTAGGGATTACTGATGTTTTTGATGAAAGCAAAGCCGATTTATCTAATCTAACAAATGATAAAGCTTACATAAGTGATGCTACACATAAGGCTAATATAGAGTTTTCTAATGATGGAATTAAAGCAGGCGCTGCAACTAGTGTTTATGGTGCTGGTGCTGGTAACTGTGGCTTTGATTATTTATTTGATGTTCCGGTCGAGAAAATTGATTTAACTTTTGACAAACCTTATATGTTTATTGTTAGAGATAAAAACAGTGGTGAGGTTTGGTTTACTGGTACGGTTTATGAACCAATTGAATATCAAGCCAAAGATTTAGAAGCAAACTAAAATTAACGAGAATCTTGGTATTAATAATTTTATGATGGGATTGGAGCAAATGATTTAAAGTTCACAATCCTTTTTCTTTGGGCAATTTTAACTTTTAACTCTTTTTAAAAGATATACCCCCTCATTATATATCAATTTCCAAACTATTTTATTTTGAAACCAAACAACGTAATTTTTATTTTCTGCTTTTAATTTATACTCTTGAGTTGTTAAAATCTTCTTTAAAATAGTATTGAAATCATATATTTGACCATCATAGAAAACAATTGTTTGATAGATTTTTTCTGATGATATTTTATATATAGCATCTATATCTTTAAGATATTGTTCATTCATAAAGTTCATATTTTGTCGTAAAAGTAAATATTTTTTGAGCAAATTAAATCTAGTATTATAATCATTTAATTCTAAAAATAAAAATCCCGTTTCTAGTATTAAATACGTGGCATTATACTTCTTTTGTTTAGTTAGGCTCAACTTTTTGGCCATTTCATGAGTTAGTAAATAATTTAGATCTGATTGTGTTAAAGTTAAATCTCTGTCCAAATAGCCTACTTCTTTATCTATTTTATATTTTTGCATATTACATATCTCCTTAATCTTTTTTATATTTTACTATAATTATTCGGTAATGCAAATTACCATTTTTCATTTTTAGATTAACAAATTCTTTTAAACTAATTTATTTTGCTATTGAAAACAAATATTTTAGACTAAATTAGTATTTTGAAGTATAAATTTACGCTAAATTCAAAGTTTAGAAAAAAATTATATGATGATAATTGCTAACTTAAGACAAAGTTTAAGGTATTTAAATAGAAAAAAATTAGTATACTCAAATAGAAATATACTAATTCTTATATTAAAATAAATTATTGACTAGTTTTTATTGCCATAAATTTAATGGATACTTACCGTCACTAACTAATTTTTGTATTGAATTTTTAACATAAAGAGCATCCTCTCTATATGTTACTCCATACCAAACACTAGAAGTATCTAAAACTTTAACAGTTATATCTTTCTTTCCTAGATGATCAAAAACTACATCAGGGACTAGGAATTCACCTTCATTTAAATTGCTTTCATGTTTTTGAAAGTATGTTACTATATCATTTTCTAAAATGCCAAAAATATCTGGGGTAAATAGAAACATATTCATAGAAACTAAAGCATTATCTGAAACGGTAAAAGTTTCAGCTCCACTCAATGGGCTAGCTTCGATTACGCCGTTTTTTCTTTCAACTTTTGATTCAATTAAACTGGTTAAATAACCATTTTCTGAGCTACAAATTCCTCTTTTTACAGAGCCATTTTCAGTTAAAGTATTAACAACACGGTAACCAACCATACCAAAATTGGTGCCTTTGGCTTCTTTAGTTAGAAACTCAGCGGCTTTCTTATAGGCATCTTCACCGTAGAAATCATCGGCATTTATAATAGCAAATGGTTCTTTTACAATATTACGGCAACAATAAATTGCGTGCGCTGTCCCCCATGGTTTCTCACGATTAGTTCCTATATACTTACTTGGAATGTCATCCATATCTTGGTAAACATAGCTAACAGCTATATGTCCTTCTACCCTTTTACCAATAGTTTCTTTAAATACTTCAGCATTTTCCTTTTTAATTATAAAAATAACTCGATTAAAGCCGGCTTTTATGGCATCATAAATAGAATAATCTATGATAAATTCTCCATTTGGTCCCATTGGTTCAATTTGTTTTAAACCCCCAAATCTTGAGCCCATTCCAGCGGCCATTATTACTAATTCCATAAAATTTTTCTTCCTTTTCTAATAATTTCAATCTATTTTTCTAATGCCTTTAAAACTACGCATTATTTTCTTAATTCCAAAGCGACTACTAAAAGCTACTGTTAAATAGGTATCATCAACACTAACTACGGTACCACGGCCAAATAAACTATGCATTAGATGGTCCCCTACTTTGAAGGTAGCAATCTCACCAGATTTAGAAACATTGTTACTCCATGAATTAGAAGATTGATGAAACATATTTTTAATATTAAGACGATTATCAATTACTTCTAATAGTTCTGGATTTATTTCTTTTATAAATCTTGAAGGCGGATTCATTTGTTCATGGCCATACAAGATTCGACGGCGGCTGTTGGTGATAAATAGTCGTTTTTTTGCTCTGGTGATACCAACATAACATAATCGGCGCTCTTCTTCAACTTCTTTTTCATTATATAATGAATTTTGATGTGGAAAGATGCCTTCTTCCATCCCAACTAGAAATACGCAAGAAAACTCTAGGCCTTTAGCGCTGTGAATTGTCATTAAAGTTACCGCATCTTTTTCTTCTTTATGTTCAGACATATCAGCTACCAAAGAAATTTCTTCTAAAAAGTCATTTAAATTTACCGAGCCAGTTCGTTCTTCAAAAGAAGCTGTTACTGATTTAAATTCTTCAAGGTTTTCTAGACGTAATTCATTTTCTAATGATTTTTCACTTTGTAATTCAGCAAGCATACCACTTTTTTCTAAAACATAAGAAACGAGTTCGGTTAAAGATAAGTTTTCGGCGGCTTTTTTAATATCAAGAATGATTTCTTTAAAGCCTAATTCACGTCCTCCTGTAATAGCATCAAACATACTTATTCCTTGAGTTTTAGCTTCTGATTCTAATCTATTTATGGTTGATTCACCAATTTTACGTTTTGGTTCATTAATTACTCTTCTTAAGGCAATGTCATCATTTTGATTACTTATAAGTTTTAAGTAACTTAATAAATCTTTAATTTCTTTTCTTTGATAGAAGTAATAAGCACCAACTACATTATATGGAATATTGGCTTTTAAGAACCCTTCTTCTAATAGACGGGATTGACCATTAGTGCGGTATAATATACCAATTTCTTTATAATCATAACCTTCATTATATAGCTTTTTGATTTCTTCTAATACCGTATTTACTTCATCGCGGCCACTTTCACAAGTTATATATTTGGTTTTAACGCCTTCACCAATAGTACCCTTTAAATTTAATTCTTTGCGTTCTTTGTTATTTCTAATAACGCAGTTAGCACATTCTAATATGTTATTGGTACTGCGGTAATTACTATCTAATGTAACAACATAAGCATCCTTATAGTCTTTTTCAAAATTCAAAATATTTCTAAAGTTAGCATTACGGAAGCCATAGATGGATTGATTGGCATCACCAACGACAAACAAATTACGGTATTTGGCCGCTAATAGTCGATTAAATTGATATTGAACTTCGTTAGTGTCCTGATATTCATCGACTAAAATATACTGACACTTTTCTTGATATTTTTCTAATATTTCAGGGTATTCTTTAAACATTTTGACAGGTAGAACTAGTAAATCGTCAAAGTCAACCGAGTTACTTTTTCTTAATATACTTTGATATTCGCGATATATTTCTAAACATTTCTTTTCGGCATCGGTATTAAATAGTCTATTGATAGCTTCTTCACTTAGATTCTCATTCTTTATAAAACTTATTCTATTACGAACGTAAGATGGCGCTAACTCTTTAGGATCAATACCTTTTTCTTTCATAATTTTTTTAATTATACTTAAAACGTCATCTGAGTCAATAATTGTAAAATTATTTTGCAAGCCACAAACATTAGCATTTTCTCTTAATAAGCGAACACCTAAAGAGTGAAAGGTTCCAACAAAAGCAAAATTATTGGGAACTAATGCCTCTAGTCGTTCTTTCATTTCTTTAGCCGCTTTATTGGTAAAAGTTATGGCTAAAATATTATAGGAAGGAATGCCATTTGCAATTAAATAAGCAATTCTTGTTGTTAAAACTCTAGTTTTGCCAGAGCCGGCGCCAGCTAAGACTAAACAAGGACCATTTATATGGGTTACGGCCAATCTTTGCTGTTCATTTAAATCATTTAAATAGTCCATATAAACCTCTTTCATAACAGTATTATAGCATGGTTGATATTATAAGTAAATTAAAGGTGAGATTTTAATGTTTAATATGAAACTAAATGTGATGTCATTCGTATGTTGTGCCTTAATTCTTTCTTAATAATTTAGAAATTATTTTTAAATTTGGATAATTAATGATGTTTTTAATACTTTAAATTACCTAGGAAATTCATTATTTTTATTAATTTAAGATATTTTTATTATTTAAAGTTACTAAAAAAGGAAGTATCCTTTCTTATAAAGATACCTCCTTATTATTTAGTCTAATTATAGATATTCTATAATTGTCATATTCTTATTTAATTTATCAATTAAATCTTCTTGATCGTATTTATTAAAAACTTCTTGAAATTTAGAACTGTCCATCAAAAACATATCATAATAAGTTATAAATATTTCTTTATAGTTATTGATTCCAAGTTCATGTAAAAAATTAATATTTGCACTTACTAACGCTTCTTCTTTGGTTAAGACCTTTTTTAAATTTTCCGGAATATTTTGGGCAAATTCGATGATTTCTTCTTGAGTGAAACCAAGTTTTTCTAAATAATTCATTTTATTCCTCCCCTATGCTTTCTTTTACTTTAGCTATATTTGTAACATCTTTGCCACTGTTAAAGAATAAAGCCGAAGTAAGAAGTTCACAGGTGCTGGCAGTTAGATTACTATTTGCTAAGACAATTAAATTACGTTTTGTATTTTGAACTGAGAAAGCACTACCATTGATTATATAAGCATTTCCTTTTACCATGAAAGTACTCTCTAATTTTTGTTCTAGAGCTGTAAATTTGTCAAAAGCAGTCGCATTATTTAATTTAACAGTTAAAAGTGATTGGTTGGCATCTGTTAAACATGATAGAACTTCTTGATTTAAGTAATCTACTAGTTTTTTATTGCTTTCCTCTTTGGTAGGTAATAAATTTAAGTCTACTTTCTTTTCTACTAATTTTTCTAGAGAAGATTCACTATATACATAAGGACGGTATACTAAGATGTTATTCTTCTCTTCGGTATAAGGTATTCCATATTTTTTACAGAACATAATACATTCAATAATGTTAGTAACATTTTTACTTAATACGTTTACATCGTAAATTAATAAATTATTTTCTTGACACTCAATGATGGCATCTAATTTATCTACTAATTTTTCAGTTGGTACGCATAATACTTTTAAAGCAAGTTTTCCGTTTGGCATCTTTAAATCAATTTTGTAATCATTTAAGACTTTTAGTTTTGCTTGAAGTTCAGTCGGTGTTACTAAAGCAAGGCTAATGCCAAATTTATCTAATTCCATCGCCGTTGGATTATAGCCATTATTTTTTAGGATATTGATATTTTCTAAATAATTATCTAAACCATATTTATAAATAGTTAATGATATACTAGAAGTGTCAATAGCGTTTGAGTTAATAGTTTCTTTTAATTTATTTTCATCGACATCAGCGCTAGTGATATTAACTAAAGCAAGGTCTTCTAAAGATTTATCTAGAAAACTTAAATCTAATTTAGAAGCTGGGGTTTCATCTTTTGTTTCTTGTTCTGTATTTTCGGGTTCTGAATTTAGTTCTGCTTCAGATTCTTCTGGATTCGCTGAAATTTCTGCATCATCATTAACATTAGATTCTTCTATTGGTTCGTTTTTTTCTTCAGTAGCAGAAGTTAAGTTTTCAAGATTTAGGGCAATATCTTCTAAAGTATCAGCGATTTCTTTATCAGGTTCTTCAGCCTCATCATCACTACTCATAAATGCTTGTTTTAATTTCTCAAATGAGATTGGGGTTTCATCTTCTAAAATATTAGCAAAGGTTTCATTATCTTCGTTAAGACTTATTGGTTCATCATCGGTTTTAGTTGGTTCACCTTCTTGTTCATTTGGCACTTCAACAGAAGAGCTGCCCGTTTCTTCGTCAGCTGACCCTTTTTCATTATCAAAAGTTATATTAAAAATATTAAAATCAGAAAGAGAATTATGTTCATTACTATCAGTTTTGCTTTCTTCTTTAGATTCGATTTCAGGGAACGTAAAGTCTTTGAAGAATGGTATTAATTCATCTTCTGGAAACATTATCAATTTAGCAGCACTTATAGCCTCGGCAGGTGTAAATTCAACCGAAGTTAAGATGGAAGTTACTTCATCTCTATTTCTCTTGACATCACCACTAAGAGCTTCTTTAACTAAAGATGTTAATTTTTCTTGGTTTAACAAAGCCACTGTAATATCTTTTTCCAAAGTATTATTTTCTTCAGTGCATTCTGCTACCTTTTCATTATCTTCTTCAATTGATGAAGTAATATCTTTGATATCATTTTGACGAATGGTAATTTGAAGTGGCAAATGATTTGTTAATTTATTTAAGGTTTCTTTAATGTTAATATTTAATTTTAAAGTGCTTATAATTAACTTAAAATCATTGTCTTTTATTGGCGTTAAAGTTGATACCAACGTTTCATTTTCTTCGTTTAAAGTAGCTATATCTTTATTAAGTTTAGCTATCTTTTCTTGTTTTTCGGCTATTGCTTTATTTTTCTTAGCAATAGTATTATTATTTTTATCTCTTTTTTCATATAAAGAGGTAAGAATTACTGATTTAGGTTGTAATAAATTTTCTAATCTTTTTAATATAGTTTGACTGTCTTTCATCGCACTAGCTCTCCTTATTCTTAAAATAATTATAGCAAAATCACTACTTAATGTAAATTATTTTTGTTATAGATTTTTTAATTTAAATCACCTACACTTAGTTCAATAGATAGTATATTTAAACAGTCTTTTAAAAAATTTGGATTGCTGATTAGGATAAGATTTTAAAAGCATCTAACAAAAATTAGATGCTAAAAATTTATCTTCCTTGCGAAAAAATTATTTTTTATTTTGTTTTTCAAGGCCAAGGTGCAAATATGCTTTATCCGTTGCTATACGACCTCTTTGGGTTCTTTTTACAAAACCTTCTTGCAAAAGAAAAGGCTCAACAACATCTTCAACTGTTGTAACTTCTTCACCAATTGACGTTGCTATTGTACCGGCACCAACGGGACCACCATTGAATTTTAAAATTAAAGCTTCTAAATATTCTATATCAATAGCATCAAGACCAGAATTATCTACTTTTAAACGAGCTAAGGCGCTTTTGGTTAGTTCCTTAGTAATTATTTTATCACCAGCAACAAGAGCAAAATCTCTTACGCGTTTAAACAAACGGTTAGCAATACGTGGTGTTTTTCGACTTCTTTTCGCTAATTCAACGGCGGCTTCTTTTTCAATTGGCATTTTTAAGACCTTTGATGTTCTTAAAATAATATCAGTTAATTCCTCATCGGTATAGTAATTCAATTTAGATACAATGCCAAATCGATCACGTAGTGGACTGGAAATATCACCGGCTCTAGTGGTTGCTCCAACTAAAGTAAATGGTGGTAAATCTATTTTAATGTTACGAGTATTGCCTTCTTGGCCAACCACAATATCTAATTCAAAATCTTCCATAGCAGGATATAATATTTCTTCAATAAATCTTGGCATACGATGAATTTCATCAATAAATAAGACATCGCCTTCTTCAAGACTTGATAAAATGGCCGCTAAGTCACCAGACTTTTCAATAGAAGGTCCTGATGCAGTTTTGATATTAACGCCTAATTCATTAGCAATGATATGAGCAAGAGTTGTTTTACCAAGGCCAGGAGGTCCATACAACAAAACATGATCTAAAACCTCATTTCGAAGCATACAGGCTTTAATAAAAATCTTTAGGTTTTCTTTAATTTCAGTCTGACCAACATATTCATCTAAAGTTTCTGGTCTTATATTTTTATCAAACTCATCTTCTTTTAAATTTAAGTTATAAATATCATCTTGCATAGTTAAATCCTCCTTACTATTTTTTAGATTAATTCTTTAATTTTATTATATATATCTTTGAAATTAGAATATTTTTCTTTTTGATAATCTTTATTATACCAATTATCAATTAATATGGTTTTAATGCCATAACTTTCGACATCCAAAATCTGTTCAAGTGAATCATCTATAAAAATGTCTATACCCAATTCTTGACACTTTTGGCCTTTTTTAGAAACGCCAATATAAACATCAGTATATTTAAAACCCTTAGTAGTCAAGTCTTTTTTAGTTAACTCAAGAACATCAAAATCAGCATCAGCGCTTCGTCTTGTTATAAAATATATTTCATATCCTTCGTCATATAGTTTATTCAGATAATAAACAGCATCTTCTTTTGGGGTAGCTTCTAAGTATTTTTTGTTTTGACGAAAATATTTAAAGAAAGCTCTTTTGGTTTCCGAGTCCCAATAAAATCTTTCATTAAATTCATATTTATTTTTATCTTTATAGCCGCGATTTTGGACAAAATTTTTATCAAAATACAGTGCTTCTTTGTCAATGATATCTATTGTATTCATTACAGTATCATCTATATCAATCCCTATTTTTTTCATAACTACCTACTCATTAATAATTTAAGGGCATCTTTAATTTGTAATTCTAAATCTTTTGTTGCATCAACTTTAGGTAAGATAGCCTTAATATCATTTTTCTTATAGCCAAGAGATTCTAAAACTCCGACTAATTCATCTAAATCTTTGACAGCAAATAAATCTTGGTGGTCGGCAAGTTTTCCTTTTAAATCAAGAATTATTTGACGGGCTACTTTGTCGCCAACTTTAGGAAATTTAGTTAAATAAACCAAGTTTTCTCTTTCAATAGCTTCTATGACATCATTAGTATTTCCAGTTGAAACCATTGGCAAAGCCATTTTAGGACCAAGACCTTTAACATTAATTAAACGTAAAAACAAGTTACGCTCCTGAATATTTTTAAAGCCATATAGACTATGTTCATCTTCGCGAATATAATTGTATAAATAAATAGTGTATTCCTTATTTTCACGGTAAACATAAGGGTTTCCTATAAATATTTGATAGCCAATTTCATTATTTTCGATGACAACATAATTAGTGGCAATTTCGGTTATAATTCCTTTTATATAACTATACATATTTACTCCTTTATAATTATATCTATTTATATATATTACAGATTAATTATTGATTTCCTTCAAAAACTGATAAATTAGTTTCATTGGGAACATTCTTTTCTATTTTATCATAAATTAATTTTTTTAACAGTAATTACTACCCTATTTTGTAGAAATTAAAGTCTCACTATGCCAAGATTATTTTATAGCAATTAAAAAGTGCAGTCTTAATCCCTTTTTACGAAATTAATTAATGCACTTTATAGTAGAAAAAAACTTTTCTTTTAAATTACATACAACATTTATTATCATAAACATCACAACAATCATTTTCTTCACAGCATGTATACATAGGAACGTAAGTATGGTGAATAATATGATGATTTAAGATTCTTGTGTTTACTGGAATTACGTGTTTTACTTCATGGTGAATTTCACGATGGCAGCATCTTTCTTGAGGGCATTCCATTATAGGGGCCATGTTGCAACCAGTAAAGTTATTATCCATGTTCATCTTGTCATTTGGCGTATTGTTCATATTAGCTTGGGTAGCATCAAAATTCATTGCCCCCATATCAAAACAACGGTTTCTTATCATAATAACAATCCTTTCTAATTTAGTTTATGCTTATTTTATATTCTAAATAGGTCAATTGTCCGTATAAGACTTGGAGATAAAAGAAGAAAGGAAGAACTTGTTCAAATAATAAAAAAAGAACTGTTGGAGATTAATTAATTAATTTCATTGCAGTTCTTGGAAAAAATATAAAATTGTTTGTTAAAATGGCATTTTAAAGTTACCATTAGAAAATTGTTTCATCATTTTTTGCATAGTTTCAAATTGTTTTAAAAGTTTATTAACTTCTTCAACACTACGGCCGCTACCTTTAGCTATTCTTATTTTACGGCTAGCCTTTAATATTTCAGGGTGTTGTCTTTCTTCTTTTGTCATTGATAAGACAATAGCCTCAATATGAGCCATATCTTTTGGATCAATATTAATATTATTTAAGCCGATTTCTCTTGCTTGGGGTAATAGTTTTAAAAATTTATCTAAAGGTCCTAACTTTTTTATTTGTTTTAAATTTAAAAGAAAATCTTCTAAATCATATTTGCCTTTTTTCATTTTTTCAGCTTGAGCTAATACTTCATCTTCGCTAATAACGTCTTCAACTTTTTGAGCAATAGCCATAATATCACCCATGTCAAGGATTCGTTCCGCCATACGTTCAGGGTCAAATACAGTTAAGCCATCTAGTTTTTCACTGTCACCAACAAACTTAATAGGAATATTAGTTAAGTGTCTAACAGATAGGGCAACACCGCCTTTAGTATTACCATCTAATTTAGTTAGTATACAACCGGTTAAATTTAGCTTTTCATTAAACCCTTTGATAACATTAATGGCATCTTGGCCCATCATCGCGTCAATGACTAAAATTTCTTCTTCAGGATTGCATAATTTTTCGACTTCTTTTAATTCAGCCATTAAAGCTTCGTCAATATGAAGACGACCAGCTGTATCTATGATTATATAATCATTATTATTTTCTTTAGCAAAATCTATGGCTTCTTTAACTATATCTGTAACTTTAGCATTATCTTTACTGAAAACAGGTATATTTAATTCTTTGCCTAAAGTTTTTAACTGCTCAACAGCAGCTGGTCTATAAATATCACAAGCTACTAATAATGGTTTTTTAGCATTTCTTTTTCTTAAATAATTGGCTAATTTGCCGGCACTGGTTGTTTTACCACTACCTTGAAGGCCTACTAACATTAATATAGCTGGATTGCCGTCAACAAAAAGAGGTGCTACCTCGCCACCTAAAAGGGCAACTAATTCATCTTTAACAATTTTAATAAAAAGTTCATCCGGTTTTAAAGATTTATCTACTTCTTGACCTAAGGCTTTTTCTTTAACATCATTTATAAATTCTTTAACAACAACATAGTTAACGTCAGCTTCTAATAAGGCCATACGAATTTCTCTTGTTGCCTCGTTAATATTTTCTTCTGTAATACGACCCATGCCTCTAATGTTTTTTATTGCTTTAGTAAGTCGGTCGCCCATATATTCAAACATTTTCTTATCACCTATTTGGTATTATATCATAAGATGATAGATATTTTGGCATATTTATCCTAACTTTTAGTAAAAAGATACGTTTTATTATTATTATTTTCTAATTTTTAATTTTTTTAAGTCAATTTTTAAAATGATAGATGCATAAAATCTAATCTATAAGCTATTGTTTATTAATTTTATAAGGATTAGCATTTGTACCTAAACCTGTTATAGTAACATTTTTATCTAAAGAAATTACGGGTCTTATTCCTAGAGAAGTGGTTACTTTAGCTTCACTATCCAATTTTCCTGTATTAGTTACGGCAAAATTGTCTACAACATTATAGTTATAGATTACTTTACTACCAGTAGATGTGAAGAAGCCTTTAGTTTCCTCTGGATTATAAAGAAAATAATCTAGGTTATCACCATTTAAGTTTGCACCTGCTAAAAGAGCTTCATCAGCAGTTATAATTCCGATTTTGGCGTTTTCAGCTGTTCCCGTGCAATTAAGAGTTGGAGTAATAGAGTTAACAATTCTTTGATAAGCATTAAAGAAACGACCATCATTATTTTCTAAATAGAAGGCGTTTTCGCTACAAAAGGTGCTGTTAACAATAAAATTATCAAGACTTAGTAAATTAGAATTATACCAACTTTGCAATTTTTCGGGTAAAATACTGGCACTAAGAAGAACATTTTGTTCGTAGTTTTGATAACTAATTTTACTAATATAAGCGCTTTCTAGAATGCTACTATCAGTGATTAATCTTACTGAATTATCACTATTTATTCTTAAGATTCGAAATAAAATACCATTTAATTCTATGTAATTGTTACTGACGTTACCTCTAAAAATATAGTTAGTCCCATTGTCATCTAGAACCGTAAAAAGTCCATTAGTACTATAATCAATTGCTAGTTCATGACTATCCATATTTTGAATCTCATTATCTCTTAGGATAACATCTTTAAGAGTTTTATCTTCTTTTAGGTTTATACTTTTATACGCCATAATATTAGCACTAAAGCCGGTTAATAAATCTTCGTCTTGATTAGTTATAACTATATCAAAGGTAAGGGTTTGTCTTGGGGCTATCTCTTTATTTTTTAAAAGTTCTGTATCCATGTTTCCGAGCGTATCTTCATAAATAACATTACCAGCTACATCTAGTAGTTTAACACTTATATTATCACTTTTTTTGTTGATATCCATAAGAGCAATACTTATATAGTTAGGCGCATCTAGCACATTGGTTATTGTTAAGTGTTTAATAATTGTTTCGTCATGTGCTAACTGATTAACTTCAAAGTAGTTTCCATCTTTATAGTTAATACTAAAGTTTTCATCGGCTAAAACAAGAGAAGCATTTTTATTTTCTGGTTCTTTAGTTTGATTTTGATAAGCATAGGAGGCGAAAAAACTCGTAATAACTATTATTGTTAAAATAGCTACTAAACAAATTTTTCCGAATTTTCCCTTCATACTTACCCCAACCGTTTCTATATTATCAGTATAACAATTTACTTATAATAAATCAATTGAATTTTACGGATATTAAACAATATTCCATCTTGTAGATATTTTATACTAAAAGGTGACAAATTATGTATCAAGAGAAAAAAGTAACCATTAAAATAGCATATTGTTAAACTATATTATTTGGTTACTTTAATTTTAATCTAAATATTTATTAATATTTTTAAATTCCGGATTAGTCATTAAATCAGTTTCGGCTAAATCTTTAAATAATTGTTTTTGATTACGATCTAGTTTAGTTGGAATCATAACATTTACAATGACGTACATATCTCCTTTGCGGCCAGTATTAGGATTGGCAACACCCTTACCTTTGATGCGCATTTTGGTATCACTTTGCGTACCAGCATCTATTTGTAAAACTAAGTTACCATAAATAGTTGGAATTTCTTTTTTACATCCTAAAACCGCTTCTGGAATAGTTATAGGTAAATCTAAATAAATATCATTACCTTCACGCTTAAATAATGGATGTTCTTTTACACTAAATTCGATGTAAATGTCGCCATTTGGACCGCCATTCGTACCGCTTGAACCTTTACCGGTAATACGAAGTTGTGTGCCATTATCAACGCCAGCAGGAACTTCAATAGATATATCTTTTTTGCTTAAAGTCTTACCTTCGCCGTGACATTTTGGACATACTCTAGCAAATGTTTTACCAGAGCCATCACAGTCGGGACAAGTTGTTTCCGTTTGGAATGTGCCAAACATGGTTCTTTGGGATTGAACTATGCGACCGCGGCCATTACAGGTACTACAAGTACGTGATTCAAAACCACCTTCGCCGTTGCATTCACTACACTTTTCATTAAGACTTATATTGATAGTCTTATTGGCGCCAAAAACTGCTTCTTCAAAAGTTAAGTTTATTTTTACTAAAGAATCTTCACCTTTGGTTGGGCGATTAGCGCGATTACTTCGAGAACTACCGAAGCCGCCGCCAAAAGCACTGCCAAATAAATCACGGAAGATATCATCAGTATCAAATGAGAAGCCACCAAAACCGCCGCCAAAGCCACCGGCTCCACCGGCACCAGCCCCACCATTTTCAAATGCGGCAGAACCAAATTGATCATAAGTTTTACGTTTTTCAGCATCGCCTAAAATAGAATATGCCTCTCCTATTTCTTTAAACTTTTCTTCGGCCCCTGGTTCTTTATTAATATCAGGGTGGTATTTTTTGGCAAGTTTACGGAAAGCTGATTTTATTTCATCTTGAGTAGCATCTTTACTAACACCAAGAGTTTCATAATAATCTTTATTCTTTGCCATCTTCAATCATTTCCTTTCTAATATTTATAGCTAAGTCTAATCTTGATGCAAACATATTAATTGCATCTTTTACTACTTCACCAGTAGTTAAGTCAATACCACATTTCTTTAGAATGTTTAATGGATAATCAGAGCCACCACTACTTAAAAATTGTAAATAATTTCCTAAAGCCTTCTCTTTACCATTTAAAATATCATTAGCTATTTTAATAGCGCAACTAAAACCAGTGGCATATTTGTAAACATAGAATGGTGTATAAAAATGAGGGATTCTTGACCATTCATAGCCGATTTCTTTATCACTTATAACATTAGGTCCATAATATAATTTGTTTAAACTGTAATAGACATTATATAAGGAATCACTGGTTAGAGCTTCACAGTCATTATCCATCTTATGAGTTAAATATTCAAATTCAGCAAATTGGGTTTGACGGTAAACAGTAGCTCTAAATTCATCAAGAAATTTAGTGATATAGAATAGCTTCTCTGTGTTCGTCTTAGCATTTTTTATCATGTATTCATTTAATAAAACTTCATTGACAGTTGAGGCAATCTCAGCTAAAACAATTGGGTAATGGCTATTAACATAACTTTGATTTGCATCAGAATAGAACGAGTGCATAGCATGACCTAATTCATGAATTACGGTAGATACAGAAGTATAATCGCCTTCAAAATTTACGCAAACATAAGGACTAATGCCATAGCATCCCCATTCAAAAGCCCCACTTCGTTTACCACGGGATGGATATTTATCTATCCAACGATCAGTAAAACTTTTTGATATATCTTTAAGATATTTTTCGCCTAAAGGAGCAAGAGCCTTTAAAATTGTATCTTTAGCTTCTTCAAAAGTATATTCTGGAAGTTTGGTCTCACACAGTTCGGCATGAATATCATACATATGTAATTCATCTAGGCCTAAAAATTGACGACGAAAATCTAAATAAGAATATAGAGGTTCTAAGTTTTCATGAACCGTTTTAATTAAAGAATCATAGACGTCTATGGAAATATCATCATCAAACAAGCTAGCTTCCACAGCTGATGAAAATTTATGAACTTTAGCTAAATAGTTATCTTCTTTAACTTGGCCTTTATATAGACTTGCTAAGGTATTTTTATGTTTTTCGTAAAATGCATAGTAATTTTTGAAGGTTTCAGCACGAATGCTTCTATCTTTATCCGCAATCAAAGTAGAATAATTACTGTGATTTAATGCTACTTTTTGACCTTCTTTTTTTACTGATTTAAAATCAACATCAGCATCATCTAAGCTTTGAAAAGCATCACTACAATTACCAAGAGCACTAAGGGACTTAGCAATGATATCTTCTTCCGTTTTCGATAGAGTGTGTTCTTTTTGTCTAAACTCTTCTTCTAAGTAAAAAGCATAGTCTTTTAATCTTTGATCTTCTTTAATATATTTTTTTACTACGTCGTATGGTTTGCTTAATAACTCGGTTCTGGTAAAACTAGTTGCTTCCGTAATTTTACTGCCGAGAGACTCAATGCGTTCTTTTAATTCTTGGCCTAGTTTTGATGTTGTGTCTTGATAAAAATTAAAATAGGAATAAGCAGCAAGTCTATCAAGAAGCAAACTTAAACTAGTACTTATACTTAAATAATCATACAATGTTTGGGCCGAATCTAAAATATGACCTTTACAAGCGATTAGTTGTTGTAGTAAGTTTTCTACTTCTTTATAAGAAGTTTCATACTCTTCTTGATTCTTAAATAATTTTGTTAAATCCCAAGTATCTTTTTCGTCTATTTGACTTCTTTCCATATATCCTCATTTCTTCTATATTAGTAGTAAAAGTTCTAGTCGCCTAGAACTTTTATTTTAATTTTATTTTTCTTCGTATTTTGCTTCTTTTACATCATCTTTTGATGAAGTGTTTTCTGTTGATTCATTACTTGTTGCACTTCCTGCTTGATTTTGTTTAGCAGCTTCTTCATATACTCTTTGAGCATATTTCATGGCAACATCAGTTAATTCTTTAGTTTTTGCTTTGATCTCATCAACATTATCTGAATTCATTACGTTTCGTAAATCGGCGATTTTATCTTCGGCTTCTTTCTTTTCGCTATCAGATACTTTTCCTTCTAAATCTTTTAATGATTTTTCAGTTTGGAAGATTGCTGAATCAGCTTCGTTCTTAGCTTCGGCTAATGCTTTCTTTTTATCATCAGCTTCTTTATTAGCTTCGGCTTCTTTTCTCATTTTCTCGATTTCTTCATCACTTAAGTTAGTTGATGATGTAATTGTAATTGATTGTTCCTTATTAGTTCCTAAATCTTTAGCAGTTACATTAACAATACCATTGGCATCAATATCAAATTTAACTTCGATTTGTGGAACGCCACGAGGAGCAGCTGGAATACTATCTAGACGGAAGTTTCCTAATGTCTTGTTATCTGAAGCCATTGGTCTTTCACCTTGTAGTACGTGAATATCTACGGCTGGTTGGTTATCAACAGCAGTTGAGAATACTTGTGATTTACTTGTTGGGATAGTTGTATTTCTTGGTATTAAGACAGTCATAACATCGCCCATTGTTTCAATACCTAATGATAATGGAGTTACGTCTAACAATACTAAGTCATCAACTTCACCAGTTAAGACACCACCTTGAATAGCAGCACCCATAGCAACAACTTCATCTGGGTTAACTTCTTTAGAAGGTTCTTTGCCTAATTCTCTCTTAACTAATTCTTGGATATATGGAATTCTTGTTGAACCACCAACTAGTAACACTTTATCAATGTCATTAGCAGTAAGTTTAGCATCTTTAAGAGCTTTTCTAACAGCATCTAATGTAGAATCGAATAAGTCTTTATTTAGATCTTCAAATTTAGCACGGTTTAATGTTACATTTAAATGTAATGGTCCTTCAGCACTTTGAGCAATAAATGGAATTGAAATTTCAGCGCTCATCATACCAGACAAATCTTTCTTAGCTTTTTCAGCAGCATCCTTAATACGTTGCATTGCCATCTTATCATTTGATAAGTCAATACCATTTTCTTTCTTAAATTCAGATACTAAGTAATCCATAATTCTTTGGTCAAAATCATCGCCACCTAAATGGTTATTACCAGCAGTTGACTTAACTTCAAAGACACCATCGCCTAAATCTAAGATTGATACATCGAATGTACCACCACCTAAATCATATACAAGAACTGTATGTGTTTTTTCTTGTTTATCAATACCATAAGCAAGAGCAGCAGCAGTTGGTTCGTTGATAATTCTTTCTACGTCTAAGCCAGCAATTTTACCAGCATTTTTAGTAGCTTGTCTTTGGGCATCATTAAAGTATGCAGGAACTGTAATAACAGCTTTAGTAACTTTTTCACCTAAGTAAGATTCAGCATCACTCTTAAGTTTCATTAAGATTTTAGCTGATATCTCTTCTGGTGAATATTTACGGCCATTAATCTCAACTTTTTCATTAGTACCCATTTTTCTCTTAATACTTGAAACTGTATTTTTAACATTTGTTACAGCTTGACGTTTGGCAGTTTCACCAACTAATTCTTCATCGCCTTTAATAGCGAAAACACTTGGAGTTGTTCTATTACCTTCTGGATTGGTAATAACATGAGGAACTCCACCCTCTAATACAGCAACACATGAATTTGTTGTACCTAAATCTATACCTATAATTTTACTCATATTAATCTCTCCTATTCATTAACTTTAACCATCGCTGGTCTTAATAATTTATCTTTATACATATAACCTTTTTGTAAAACATCCAAAACTACGCCTTGTTCTTCTTCTATTATACTTTCCGTAAGAACAGCATCCATAAACTTAGGATCAAAAGGTTTATGTAAACAATCTATTTCGGTTACACCAATATTTTTTAAAACACTAAGCATATTGGTATAAATCATTTTATATCCTTCTAAATATTTATCATTTTCGCTAGTATCCATAGCAATAGCACGTTCAAAGTTGTCTATGATTGGTAGTAACGATTTAATTAAATCGCTACCTTCATACATAGCTCGCTTGGAAAGCTCATCTTCATATCTTCGACGCATATTTTGTAATTCTGCGGAAAGACGTATCACCTTATCACTAGAATCTTTTAATTTTCCCTTTAATTCTTCTATTTCTTTAGTTTGTTTATTTTCCTTGAAAAACGACTTTTTCTTTTCTTCTTTTTTCTCTTCAGGTTTAGTTTCTTTTGTTTCTTCTTTTGGTGTTACTTGTTTTTCTTGGTCTTTTTTCTTTTCTTCTTCAGTCATCATTTTCCTCATTATCATTTATATTTTCACTTATATATTGAAGTAAGCCTACTACTTTGTCATATTCCATTCTTTTAGGTCCGACTACGGCAATAGTGCCTTCTTCGCCATTTCGGTGATATTTAGTTTTAATAATTGTTACATCTTTATCAAATTCATTTTCATCACCTATATATACTTTAATGCCTGATTCATTAGAGTATATATTTTTAACCAAATCTTTATCTTCTAATTTATTAGCTATTCTTTTTAGACTTTCGGTATTGTCATATTCTGGCTGATTAAATAAGTTTGATTTGCCACTAAAGTGAATATTTGCGGTATTATTGGCAAAGTTACTAAATGCATCATAGAATATGTTGTATACTTGTTCATATTGCGCTAACTTTTTAGCAAGAATTGGTTTGATTTCAAATTCTAATCTAGTAGATACTTCATCAATTGGGGTACCTACTAACATTTTATTTATTATTTCACAGGTTTTTACTACTTCTGTTATGTCGGTATCAGCTGATAGGACAAATTGTTTATTTTCAACTATGCCTTTATCTGTACATACCAGTGCAACTATTTTATTATCCGCTAAGGGAATAATGTTTATTTGTTGCAAGGCATTATCTTTAGAGCTGCTACCTAATATTACTGAGGTATAATTGGTTATTTCACTAATAATATCAACACACTTGTTAACGGCATCAGATACAACTAAATTCTGATTTTGAAAGATTGTTTGTAATTTTAGCATATCTTCACCAGTTAATTCTTTTGGGCGCATTAGGTTTTCTACATAATATTTATAACCCTTCTCTGATGGTACACGACCACTGGAGATGTGGTTTTTTTCAATATATCCTAATTCTTCTAAATACGCCATCTCGTTTCTAATCGTTGCTGATGAACATTTAAATTTCTTACACAGCGATTTACTACCGACAGGTTTTGCGTGTGATATGTAGTTTTCAACTATTTCTTTTAATAGTAATTGTTGTCTGTCACTCAAAATAGTATCACCTCTTTTATTTATATTTAGCACTTCCAATCTCAAAATGCTAAATACATTATAATTTATATGTTAGCACTTGTCAATATATGAGTGCTAATTTTATAAATTTTTTTGATTCTAGTTTTATTTCTAAGAATTTTTACTTTTTAATGGTAAATTTCTAATTATTATGTATAAATCTTTTTAATAAGGGTAAACTATTACTTTAATTTTTTTCATAGAGTTGCATACTCTATGAATACGTAATTACGTGCATCTATTCTTAATTTCTAATATAATTTTACCATAAAATAAGCATTATTGTTAGTATTTTAATAACTTTATTTTAAAAATTTATAGTCAAATTCATGGTCAAATAAAAACTAAATATAGTCAGTATTCACCTTAGTTTTCTGGAGTTTGTAATATTTTTTCAAATTAAAATTTATAGTCAAGATTTTAGTCAAATAAGGATTTTATTAAGCAAAATCAGATAATTTCATAGAGTATGCAACTCTACGAAAAGTACACTTTAAGAAAACAAATATTAAGCATAGATTTCTTAATTTATGGAATAATAAATATGAAAGGGATTATTATGAAAAACAAAAAAATGTGGTTAATTGGTAGTGGCGTTTTATTAATACTGGTGGCTATCATTGGTTCTTCTTATGCTTATTGGCGCTTTGTTAAAATAAGTGATAATAATAATAAAGCATTATCCGGTTGCTTTGATGTTTCAATTTCTAATGAAGCCAATACTTTTACCTTAGAAAATGCCTATCCAATTAGTGATGAAGATGGTAAGAAATTAAAGCCATATAATTTTACTATTACTAATACTTGTAGTATTTTTGCTAAATATTATGTTAATTTAGAAATGCTTGAAGGTACTACTATGAATAGTAAATATATTGCTGTTAGAGTTAATAATGAAGATATTAAATTATTAAGTGAATTTGAGGAAGATTCTAACAAAAATTTATCTACTAGTACAGAAGCTAGGACTTTAGTTACTGGATATTTAGGTGCTGGGGATTCGATTGATTATAATGTGTCTTTTTGGATAGATGAAAGTGTTACTATTAATGATACGGCTGCCATGAATAAAATCTTTAAAACAAAGATTGTTGTAACTTCAGAACCTAGCAGTTATTCACCTGTTGATTCTGGATATAACACCTTACATGATGCTATTTTGGCTAATGAATATCAAACAACACCAGAGATTGCAATTGAAAAAATCAAGGCAAAACAAAGTGCTAATATAACAACAACTGATAGTGGTATTAAAGTAACTAATACAGCTCCAGTAATTAAATGGTTAGAAAAAACTGGTACGACTGGTCAAACAAGAACTGTTGTAAAAATAGCGGAATCTGCAATAAAAACTGATGACGCCACTAGTAATTTGACAGTAAATGATACGAAGATGCGTGTTTATACAACAAAAACATTCAATAGTGAAACTGGTAGATATGTATTAAGTAATATGCAATATGTTGATCCTTCTACGTTAACTTTCGGAGGAGATACACATTACTATTATTCAACAGAAAGTATTGGGTATAATACTGCTACTAAAAAATTGTATACGTCAACTAACAGTGGGGATATAACTGTTTATGAAATAACTGGTGCCATAACAACAAGTACAAAAACAAAGTGGAATGGTGTTGAGTATGCAAGTAATACTTATACTTTAACTGCTAATACCTTAACAGAAACTGAATTAGAGAGTGATAAATCTGATAAAGGTTTATACGCTGGAACAGATGATTATGGTACAACCTATTATTACAGAGGTAATGTAAAGAATAATAATGTTTTATTTGCCGGTTATTATTGGCAGATAGTTCGTATTAATGGCGATGGCTCTATAAGACTTATCTATAATGGTTCCAAAGCCAATGCTACTGGCACAGCTCAATCAATAAATACTAAAAATTATCAATTCAATAGTAAATATAATGACCCAACATATGTTGGTTATATGTATGGTGATGCCGATACAGAAACATTTGATGAAGTACACGCTAATACAAATAATTCAACAATCAAAACAGCCGTAGATTCATGGTACAAGACAAATATAGCAGATAAAGGATATTCAAGTTATATTTCAACTGCCGTAGGCTTCTGTGGAGACCGTAGTCTATATAGTAATAGTGGTGGCAACGGAATTCAAACAGATAAAGATACAAGATTTGCTCCATATGGAAGATATGCAAGTGATACAGCAACATTCAACTGTGCCAACACAGATAGAGATATGTATACAGTTGCTAAGAGTGATGGAGAAACAAGAAAAGTAGATGGCAATCAAGCTTTAACTTATCCAGTTGGTCTAATAACGTATGATGAGTTGGTATTTGCCGGAATGGATGTTAAACACTTAAATAAATTAAGTTGGGCATACTCTACGAATCATTACTGGACAATGTCGCCTTCTAATTTCAGCGCTTGGTACGGCCACGCTCATGAGTGGTTTCAGTATAGCTACGGCTGGCTTAACTACACGTGGGTTAACAACAGCTATGGTGCCCGCCCAGTTATCAATTTGAAGTCTGATGTTAAGATAACTAGTGGCATTGGTACTTCTAATGATCCATTTATAGTTGAAACTAATTAATATTTAAAGAACTCTTCTCCTACTATGAGGAAAAGAGTTCTTTTAATTATTATTGCCTATTAAATTTAAAACTAAAGAAGATAAATCCTTAAATAATGAACTATTAGTAAATTCACTAATTGCATTTTTAAATTTCAACTGTTCTTCTTCGCTAGGAGTACCATTGGTTATAGCATTACTAACATCCATTTTAGATACTGAATCATTCTTATTTATAGTACAGCTAATTGTAAAAGTTTTATTATTATAATTAATTGTAGCTTTTATTTTACGATTTTTAATATTCATAACATCAGTTACGGTAATAGTTCCCGTTATTTTATCATTATTTGTATATACACTGTAACTAGCATTTATATCATTATCCATCATAAAAATAATATCAAAACGCTTGCTAGATTTTTGAAATAAAGATATGGTATATTCTTTAGTATTAGTATTGTAATTAATAATTATATTGTTAGATTTCTTTTCATTAGTAAATTCTACCCTATCATAACCGTTATTAGAGGTAAAATCAACATTAAGAAAATCAACTAAATAAATACTTACTTTTCTAACTTTGCTACCCTGGGTATAGATATTAAAAGTACCATTGATTATTTTATTTTCAAGCTCACTTCTAAAATTACTTTCTGTTAATACTTCATCTTTAGCAATGGTGTTGACTAAGTTAATAATTCTTTTCTTCAAATTATTATTTTTATTTAATTTATCTAAGAACTTTTTTAATGATTCTTTGTTTAAAGTATAAGAATATCTAGTAACACTTTCTTCGGTTTTATCTATTATTGTCTTAGTTGTTTTCTTGGAGATATATTTGTTTTCTAAAGAAGATGTGATTATAGCTTTTAGACTATTTATAGTATTTATTAATTCAGCAGTATCAGCGCTGCTTTCAATGGTTATGTTGCTTAAGATACCATCTAAATCTATACTGCCTAGTTTACCATCAATCTGGTAGGTATTATTAAATATACTATCAGAACTTATATATGATTTATTGTCTTGATAGATATAGTTTAAATCATATGTATTGTAATTAATTTTTCCTCGAAGAATTTTATCTTTAAGATTAGTCTTTAATTCTATCCCTACTTTACTAGTATTATCTTGTATATCACCATTTACGATAATAGAATCAGAAAAAGAAGTGTTATTTCCCGTTATTTTATCTAATTCATTAATACTAGTAGTTATTTTATTAAAAGAAGTATTTATGACATTTTTATAATACACAGTCTTATCCGTAATCTTAATAATTAGAAAGATAATACCGACAATTACAATTATAGCGGCAATTATGATAAATAACATTTGCTTTTTACTTAGTTTTTTCTTTATTTCTTCATTATTCATTTTTAATCCATCCTTTTTAACAGAAAATTACACATAGTAAGCCGCCAAGAGCTCCGGCCGCAGCCCCAATCGCAGCACCGATGCCGCCACCTAATTGAGCACCACCTAAACCACCAGCAGCGGCTCCAGCTAAGACACAAGCCAAGCCTTCCCAGCCTTTACAGGCATGATTTTCATCATTTGGACCTGGATTACCGCCACCAGAATTATTATTAGATGAATGGTCTACTTTATCAATTCTGGTATGAATAGTTTCTACCTTGGTACTTGAGTTTCCAACATTATCATATATTGTATAAGTTAAGGTAATAGATGAAAGACTAGTATTATTTGGTGTCGTTACAGTGTAAGAAGTAGAGGCTTCATCAACAGTTACATTTTGAACAATATAAGAACTAGTATCATTATTGTAAATTGAATAAACAATCTTATTTGCACAGCCGGCTTTTGTATCACTACTGCAACCAAAGTTGAAAGTAAAATCTGAGGTTGACCAATCATCACGGCCACTAGGATTTATAAAACCAATTGGCGCATCTTTATCAATCGAACTAATATTGATTGTTTTTATTTCTGACATATTCCCTACGTTATCAATTGTCGCCGCATAATATTTACCATTTTCGTTAACATGATAGGTACTTGTTGTAGTAAAATCATCAATAGTTGGACTAGCTTTTTTACCAAAGTAATAACCAGCGATTCCACTTCCCGCTCCATCTTCACCAGTCAAATAAACAGGAACACTATTACTAGTATAACTTTGATCATAATCTATTTTTATGGTAGGATTTTCTTTATCAATTCTAACCAAAGCTTTTTTCGTAACATAACCGTAATCAGTATTGACGGTAGCACTAACTAAGCTGTTAAACAACAGTACGGATTCAACTCTTATAACATTGGCACAATCTACATTAACATTAGATTTTGAACAAATGTTTCCTTCTTTCGTACTTGTACTTAAACCACCGATGTCATAAGTTACACTATTATCTTTAATATTAAAACTGACATCACTAAAATCAACAAATAAGTATACATCACTACCCGCCCAAGGATGAATATCATATATAGAATTTACGGGAGTTGCAAAAGCATTAGGAAATAACCAACTAAAAATATTTTTTAAACCGCCAAAGATACCACCTAGAATTGAATTTGCATTATTGCCTAAAATCCCTTCTAGTAGGCCACCAAATAAGCCGCCAATTATACTACTGCCACTGTTATTATTTTTATTGTCATTATTTTCCTTATTATTATCTATAATGATATCTTTGTCTGATAATTTAAATTCATCTAAAGATTTTAAGCCATTATTAGTTAAAACATAAAGACTTGTTTTTATTTCACCTGATTTTGATTCTACATCAGCAGTTAAGCAGCTGCCTTCTAAGTCATATGTTATATTATAATCATCTAAATCTCTAACAATAGTAAAGTTAGTACAATCTAAATAACCACCAGTTACAGGATTATCAATCTTTTCTTGTTTGGCGTTTTCAGGGTGATCCATTTCGATGTAACCTAAATCAATTAAAGTACTAACTGTAATAGTATCTCTTTCTATATTATTGTCACTAGCATATTCCATTACTTTTGACTTTAAATATTCTATCTTTTCTTTTAATTCAGCTTCTTTTACACTTTTACTAATCGATGTGTAGGTACCTACTGACATGACAGTTAGAACTCCTATTATAACAATTACAGCTAGAAGTTCTGGTATTGTAAATCCCTTTTTTCTTTTCATATTAAACCTCTTAAATCTCGTTTTTATTATTATCTATGATACTATTAGTATAGCATATTAATTTTAAGTTTTGGTAATATTGTTGTATTATCATTGATAAATTTGAAAAATAAAAAAACCATTCCCCTATTCAAGAAATGGATTTGTAAAATAATTAATTGTCTAACCATTCATCATTTGCATTACTGCTAAAATTAGTAATATCATAACACCTAAGCCAGTAGAAATAAGCATACTCATAGTCTTATTTTCCATTTTATCTAGACGTTCTTTATATTTAGTATCACGCGCTTTTTGTTGTAAGCTTGAAATTGAACGAGAGAAATTTAATAATTGTTCTTGTTTTCTATCTTGACGCCCTAAACCTAGACGGTATAGTAAACGCATCATACGCATAGAATCACGAACTGGATAAGTACGAGCAAAGTCCATATAAGGTTCAATTGAACTATCACCAGAATTTATCTTGGCAATCATTTCTAATAAGCCTTTTTTAAAGATTTCTGGGGCCGTGTCGACACTTTTAGCAATGGCAACTGGTACGGTATAGTGTTGAATTAAGATTTCTAAGCCTTTTAAGTAATGTGGCAACATGGCATCAATGGTGTGCAAATTGTTTTTATAATAATTTTTCAAGCTGTTATAACTTGATTTAAACATGAAAATACCAGCAACAATAGCCAAAATAACATAAATATAACTGAATTTATTAATGAAGAAGCAGATTACTAATAGCCCTACTACTAGTCCCTGAGTAATTCTTTTACCGAATAAATAATCGGGGTCAACGCCTTCACCATAACGAGTACGCACTAGAAAATCATAATCAGATTCTTTAAAACGTAGGAAATAGCCAACGTTATCATTTATACATTTTTTGACATCAATAACTTTAGTTTTATTTAAGACAAATAAGTATAGGGCTGATAAGCCAAGAATTTCAAAATACATATTACTCTACCCCCACATCTTCATTATAATATTTCTCACCAGTTAATAAGAAATAGCAGTTTATTATGATTATTAAATGTAAGATTAGTTTAACATACCACATTTCTAGTAGTTTAATATATGAATCACGACCTAATAAGAATTGCATAACGGCTGCTAATAAGAATAAGGCCATACCGAAAGTTAAGAACTTTTTGTGGAAGTTAGCTCTATCCATTCTATCACGATAAACACCTTCTACTAAAGCATCGATGTCTAATGACATATTTTCTAGGGATTCACCAGAGTCTTTAGAACCTTCCTTAGTAATTTGATAAAATAATTGGTGCATATTCTTGACCATATAATATGGATATTTTTCATTAAAGTAAGCAATTGATTGGTCAATAGTACCATTAGCATAAGCCATATTAATCATCGTTTTAACATCATCAACAACGGGTTTTTCTAAGATACCAGATTCAACTACACCTTCTAGAGATTTAACAAAACTCTGAGTCGTATTAAATTCCATGATAACGTTAGTAGTATAAGTTTGAATTTGCTCGAATATATATTCAGAATAAATTCGTTGAGTTCTTAGATATGATAGATATGGAATAAAAGCAATGGCGATGGCTGCATAAATTATAGTTATAAATAAATTATAAAAGTAAAGATATGCGATGCCACCAGCAACGATGCCAAACAAGGCAACTTGACTTAAATATTGTCTTACAGTATATTCCTCACCTAATTCTTTGGTTTTTTCTCTTACTTGTTTAAAACTATATGGAGCATATCTATCATAAAGGTTGGTTACACCATTTTGAATGAATTTGAAAGCTCCATCGATTGAGGCATTAGCACTATTACGGTAGGAAAAGGCAAATAGTGCAAGTGCAATTAAAATTATTAACTCCATTTTATCCTCCTATAATACTTCTTCACTATTAGAAGTAGTTATATTGTTATTTAGTGTAGTATTATTACTAAAGAAACTATTTACTGGTACGCCATTTGGTAACGGATTATTATTGATTGGCGTATTATTTGGACTTTGATTATTGTTAGGATTGTTTAAATTATTAGGAATATTACTTTGGTTAGTAGAAGCAGTAAGATTTTGATTTGGAATATTTAATGTTTCTGATGGTTGATTGCTTTGACTAGGTGTATTAACACTTTCAACCGGTGCCGTATTTACATTACTACTTACTTCGCCATTACTCTGACTTTTCTTTAAATCATCTTCAACATTACCATCATATTCTTCTTTATCTCCCAAATGGAAGGTATCTTTTTCTAACATAACATTTTGAATACTTAAATAATCTAGTAACTGCTGAGTTGGATTTTTTAATACATATTGGCCATCTAATGATTTTTTATATATTTCATTAGTACATGGTTGATTGTTTTCATCAACGTAAAATTCACAAACTTCAATAATTTCTCTTTGAAAACGATTAAATTTTTTACTAAAATAACCTTTAACATAAATACCTATTTGAACATATCTATGAATTGTTGTTAGAAATTGTTGAACATCTTGACTTGATTCCATTAAGGAATACATACGCAATGGGATTGATCTTGCTTTATCAGCGTGGATTGTTGATAAGATATTGTGGCCTGATGATATGGCATTACGTACAGACATAACGGCCTCACCAGAACGAACTTCGGAAAGTAAAATCCAAATTGGGTTTTGACGCATACAGGCTACTAGAACATCAGTATAACTACAAATATTATTAGTTTTCATAGCAACAATATCACGATGAGGGAAAATTCTATCTAAGTGAAGTTCTAAAGTATCTTCAATAGTAATAATTTTTTCATTTTCTTTGATATGACTTGCTAAATATTTTAATAGCTCGGTTTTACCAGAACCAGTTTCACCGGCAACAATAATATTGCAGTGACCTGCTACACAATTCATTAAAAAATCGTGTAGGGTTTCTGTTATATATTCTTCATTTAATAATTTTTGTTTATTAAGACGAATTTTAGCCGGGGTTTTACGGATTAAGCAGGCAATACCATTAGTAGCAATTGATTCATGAATGAAGTTCATACGTAATTCGGCTGATTCAGCATCTAATAAGGGATGAGCCATATTAAATGTTTTACCCATGACGTTTGAACATTGGAATGCTAACTTTTCCATAAATGTATTATTTATATCAGGTCTTTCTACTTGATAAACACCTTTAGATAAGGTTTTTAACCAAACTTGACCATTATTAGAATAAGATATATCGGTAATATCATCATCAGCTAGAAATTCAGATAGCGGACCAAAGTCCATTTGCTCAAATATTGCCTCGTTCATATTAATCCTTTCTAATTAGTTATAACTTCAGTTTTATTATAAATATAGTTAGTTATTTCTTCTGTTGAGACCGTAGTTGCACCCTCTTCTTTAGTATAGTTAGAGTTTCTTGGTACAGGAATTATTTCAACATTAGTAACATATTCACTTTTTTTAAGTAAATCAAATAGTTTATCTTCTACTTCAAATAGAAGTGCAGCTGGAGTACCACCAGATAGTGTATTTTCTAGAATAGAATTTCCGGCTGAATCTTTAATGGCTTTAATTTTAATAGATTTAACTAAGATTGCCATCATGACACGATTTTGATCTTTTGCTTCAATATAAAGGTCAATATAATCACCTGGACGGAAACGATTTGAATACGTTGATTTGTTATTTACTTTAAGAGAATATACGGTATAACCATCTTGCATATTTGTAAAAGCATAATCTGGCATTTGTTCTTCTTTTAGGATTGTGTCAGTATAAAATAAACTTTTAGCTGGGATATCAGTAGAATAACTAGAATAATAATTTATTAATTCTTTGTCTGTCGTTATGATATTTTTAGCATTTTTAATTAAGGAACGTGGTACTTTAACGTGTCCTATCATATCTTTTGTTATTTGGGTTTTTCTTGGAATTTCCTTTAGAGCATAGGGAATAGAAACCAAGTCAATTGATTTATTAACTCGGTAGTTATACCCTATTACTAAAGTTAAGATACCAGCTACTATACAAAGGATAGTAACAGTATTTTTATTTTGAATGAACCTTTTTAAAGGTGCAAGAGCGTTTTTCATCTTTTATAACTCACTTTCTATTCTTGATTTTCTGTTTCAGTACCCGTATTGGTATTACTATTGAAATTTTGACTAACTGTTATTGATTTAGATAAGATAAAGTTTTGAATATATTGTGAGTCAATAGTTGTATCACTAGGTGTTGCTGTATAACTTGCATTTCTTGGAATTGGCATAACGCTGATGCCACCAATATATTCGGTTTTCTTTAATAATGTATATAGTTCATCTGGTACAGCGAACCACATTTGAGTTGGGGTTCTAGCTTCAGTTGATGATTCAAAGACATCATTGCCTGATGAGTCTAATACGGCTAATACTTTGATACTTTTTATTAAGCGACCAAAGATTACTTTACTACTAGCACTGGTTGCTTTTACATAAAGGTCTACGTAATTGCCAGTGTATATTGAGTTACCGTATGTTGAGTTTATATCAACTGCTAGGTTGTATGCTGTATAACCATCTGGGATATCACTAAATTCATTAGTAGTAGCTTCTTCAAAGGAAACAATATAATCTTTATAAAAGAAGCTATTAGCAGGAATTGTTTCACCATATTTTACATAATTATTAGTTATGTTACTTGTAGATGTTAAAATTCCTAAATTGCGAGCTATTCTTTTTGGTAGCTCTGTGGTACCAATGGCATCACTAGTTATTTGAGTACGACTAGTTAATTCTTTTTTTGCGTATGGTACCCTTATTGTTGTTACGGCTTGATTTACACGCCAGTTATAAATTGCATATAAACCAATAATACCAATAATTACAATAATAATAGTAAGTGTATTTTTATTAGCGAGAACTTTTTTTAGTTCTTCTTTAATTTTATCCATTTTTATCCTCTTTCTACTCTTATTTAGTTAGGGTTATATAGCCTTTATTTAACGCATAACCTAAGATGCCACTAGTTTCATCATTTGAATCCTTGACATAAGTTGGGTCGTTGGTTATTAAAAGCTCTCTAGTATCAGCAAGTTGTAAAGCACCACTGAAATCTAAGTTTAATGCTGAATTAAATTTACTTACACAATCATCACTTGATATATTACAATCAGTTTTTGACCATGAATTTAAATTAGTAAAGCCAGCATGTCTTATTCTTTGAACTAATGCGGTATCTACACCATAAGTACTAGTACCATCAACTAAGATTTCCTTAATAATCTTCATAAATGTTTGTGTCGTATTTAAGATATAGCATGTTTCTGGAGTTGTTGGCTCAGTTTTACCTGGTGTTTTATTATTATCTTTTGAGCCTCCAACTAATATAATATCTATTTTATTAACTAAATCGAAAGAGTTACTACTGTTAGCAACGTTTACAGCGTTACTAACAGTAGATATTTTAACACTTACTTTAGGAGGAACTTCATGAATATCATAAAATGATACGTTATATTCTTTAGTCATAGTTGCTGACTCAGAAAATCTACGGATGAAGTTCTCTATAAATTTTTCTTTTGATATTTTCAAATCACCATATAGACGGTAGTAAGAGTAGTCTACTGCATCTATAACGGCAGCCGATGTTGTTTCTTTTAATTCATAATAATCATGGGTTGTACCGTTAGTAGTACTGTTGATAAGAAGCATAACGCCTATTACCAAAATACCAAGCATTACTAACCAGTAACCCCAATAAGATTCTTTCACTATTCTTCACCTACCTATTTGTTTCTATTTAAGTAATTTGATATTTTACAAGATGAGTACTCATTATTTTCTTCTATTTCTTGTAAGAATTTTGATGTATAATCTCTTGTTTCTTGACTTATTGAACCAGCTGTATAATCGCCAAAGCCTAAACCTAAAACTTCTTTTTGATCATTGTATTCTTTGATTTTTGACATACATGCACCATTTAAAGTTATAGAATACTCTAAATATTTATCTGCATTATCTTCATCATAAATACCATCACCAATTTTTTCTATTTCATCAATTATATCTGATAAGTTTTCTTTTGATGGTGTTTTGTTTGTATCAGTGGCATTCTCATAACCAGATGTCTGACCACTCCAGTTATAACCTTTTGAACTATTTGCATTAGGGAATAAGTCATAATTTGATACAACTTTTGTGTAGAACTGTAATGTGCCGGTCTTAGTTATTAAAGCAGATGAACTAGATGAACTTGAACCATCAGTCGTGTCATTAATAGTGCCAATTACTTTAGTTCCATTACACTTACACATTTTTCTATACAATTCTTTACTACTGTCTGGTAAACTATCTTCATAGTTTTCTACATAACTACAACAAGTGTCTCCTTCAGAAAGCAACTTGGTTACACACGTATTTACTTGATTTTCTAAAGTTTTATCATTGTAATTTGCTTTGTACTGTTTAAAGTATAGAGTTTTTGGTTCTTCTTGAGAAGTACAATCGCTAGAAGCAATAATTGTTTCACAGGTTTCTTCATGTTCAGGTTCTTTTTTAACTTCATAATCACAAACATATTTGTTAGCGTATAATCCGCTTACATAACCAGTATCATCTATAATACGACCTAAATTATTAACATTATCATAATATTGACCAACATTATTGATTTTAATTTGATAATGATATTTACCTTCAGCAGTTGATAAAGCAATTGGATAAACTAAACCTTCTGGTTGCTTTTCAGCATCGGTACCTGATTTAATTGAATCATCTGTTAAAGCAGGATCACCATTATCTACTAAAACTGGAGCATCAACTGGATCAACTACATCTGGATTGATTATATAAATACCTTTATTTGAATAAGTCCAATATGGTTTACTTGATTTATAATAAATGAATTGTTGAGCTCCTTGGCCAGTAACAGACATTAATGTATCATTTATTTTGTCAAGAGCATTAATACCAGTTTTATCAGTAACATAAGAAGCTATGTTAGATAGAATACTAGTCCAACTTAAACCGGATACTGAGACACCTGGATTACCGTATCTAGAAATACTAACGACGCGACCAACATCATGATATTTTACATCATTTGGAATACCTGTGCTGTAAGTCAAGTTTCTAGTGATTCCGGATAGAATTGAATCTAATGAACCACCGCCACCAATAGCGCTTAATAGTCCAGTCCAACTTTGAATACCATTGCTTGATGATGAATTAGTCGATGTTTTTAATTTATAAACAATAGAACCTGGTACTAAAGTTACTAAACTGCCATCTTCATTTTCATCGCCAAAGATGCCACAGAAAGCTTCGCCTAAACCACTACATAAGAAATTACTTATCTTATCAGCATAACCAGTACTTGAAATATATTCTTTTACTTTTGAACTGTTAAGGATTTTCTTTAAACCAGCTGAATTTTCTCTGAAGACATTTAATATAGAACTCATTGCATTATCATCACCAAGTAATGAAGATAATACTGAACCAAAAATTCCATCATCAGTAGTACATTTACCGGATGTTATTACATCCCAGTTTTGAACATCTTTAATATCAACGCCTTGTTGGCAGTAATATGTAATTTGTTCTGGTTCTTCATTTTTATTGATTGCTTTAAGGGTAATTTTATCTGTTGTTATGCTCTTTTTGTTAGTAATATAGTCTAACAAATTATTATTTGAATATCCATATGTAAACTCAATTTGTGGATTAAATTGATAAGTATTTGTCCATTCTGTACAAGCATTCATACGATCAGCTAAATCAGTCAAATCTTCTTGAAGAGCATTGTATTCTTCTTTATATCCTTCCATCTCTCTTCTTATTTCAGCTAATGAAGAATAGAATGGGTTAAATATACCTAAAAAATCGTAATAAACTAAAAGTGCTGAATCTACTAAGTCTGTTATACCAGTTAAAACATTGTCTGTTGCACCGCTAATATCAGAAAATATACTCATTACGTTACTTATCATGCCAGATAGTCCGTCAAAGCCATCAGTTGATAAAGAATCGTAATTTTTCTTCAACCAGCTTAATTTAAAACCACCACTTAATCCTTGAATGCTATTTATAAAACTGTTAAGCTGATTTTCTAAGGCACCTGAATCTAATATGTCTAAGTTACCGAATCTTTGAATATCTTGAGTTAAATAATATATTTGTTTAGCAGTCCTAAAAATGATACTACCATAATTTAGCGATCCCATTTTAAATGTACCTTCGTATTTCATAACCCAAAGTTGCGCTCTATTTCCACTTGATGAAGCATTTTTTGTAATTAAATTTTTCGCAACATTTTCTGCTTCAACAAAATTTGCTGCTAGCTTCTTTTGAAGTGTTTCACTATTTTCATAGACATATGGATAATAACTATAAGTATATGGTATTCCATCTTCAATTTGGAAGATCTTATAACCAGTTGAAGCATTAACACTTGTAATTCCTGTACTTAATGCCATAGAGAAACCTGAATATGCCGCACAGGCTGCTCGTAATACTTCACCTATACCAAATAAAGTATCTAATAAACCGGGTCCATAATTACACGCTGCTTCTATAATTAATTGTCCACCACCAGATAATAGGTTTACACCAGCTGTTTTCAACACGTCTTCAGCAGCACTGATACAATTATTTGTCAAACTTGATAGTAAATTTTGGACAGCGCCTTCTAAATTTTGAATCGTTTGATCTACCTTTTGTTTTACATAGCTTGTTGCTAAAGATTTTACATTATCAGCATTTAAATCGCCACTAAGAGCTAAAGCACCCATTTTAGCTGCCATTTCTAGGGCATCTTGGGCAAAATTTGTCATCACTTCTTCAGCGGCTTCATTACCAAAAATACTTACAAAAAATGTATTAAATGAATTTTTTATGACGCTCTCTAGTTCCAACTGTAATTTATCAAATATTTTATCTGTATTTAATTTATCAAAAGTTGTATAAGCAGGATGTGATGTTCCACTTTCTTTTTGATTAGCTGTTTTCTCATATGTTTTTAAGGCTTTATATTTGGCATATGATTCATAGAATTCATTATAAGTTGCTAACATTTCATCTTTTTTTGCCGTAGCGGTTTCCACATATTTATCATTTTTTATTTCAGTCGTAGCACAAGTTCTTTGACCAGCCATACCTAAAGTTGCATGATAAACATTATCTAGATTAGTAGAAATATATCTACCCGCATATACTGTGCCTAAACTACCTGGAGACTTTACAGCATAATCTTCTTTACAAACTATTGTACAGAATATATTACTTCCATCATCATTACTTTCCTGAATTGTATATGAATTTCCACCTGGGTCAGTAGCTTCCACACCATTTTCTCCTATTATACATTTATCCCAATCTACGATTAGGGCATTAGTTATAGAATCAAATATATTGCTAACTTGTGATAAGCTAGTTACACCACTGCCCAATTGATTCAACATACTTGTTAATCCATCTTTTATTCCTGATAACTTGCTTAGGCCATCAGTAATAACGCTTTTAATTGTTGCACTGAATGAAGTAACTGCACTTTCTATGTCCGTAATGTTTGTAAATTTGCTTAAATAATCAGTTAGATTTTCAACGGCACTAAAGACATTTTTCAAATTTTCTTTTGAACTGGTGATCGCATTTCCAATATTCTCTAAAAGTTCCACTAGCGAATTAGACGTTAATTTACTTTCTGCATTGGCTTGAGCCGCCTCTACTATTTCTTGCCACTCACTAGATACTTTATCATAACCATTTAGAGCAACATTGACTAATGTTCTAGAGATTATTCTTGATAAGGTTTTAAAATTTTCAGCGGAGTTAGTACTAAATGATGAGGCATTTATTTCCTTATATAAGGCTGCTGCTGTTTTATTGCCATTATTTCCTAAAGTATTTAAGAAGCTAAGCTCATTTTTTATATTTCTTACAATAGAAGCTTTGTCGACAAAGTTATATAGTAACCCACTAATTACTTGTAAATTATCTTTATCTAGAAGATTAGTAAAATTACCATTGATAAGATTTTGAACCATTTCATTAGCACTGGAAATAACATTTCTTAGATCATCAACCGATTTAATACCATTCATAACCGTATTAAATAAAGCACCTGATTGAGTTCCTTCTATTAAGTAAACTACCGTCTCTGGTCCAGTACATGGAAGTGCAAACGTTGGCTTACATACGTTTTCTTTATCTTTATCAAACGTTATGGTTATACCAGCATATTTATTTAAAGTACCATTTAGAAAAACTACAAAATCCTGTAAATTTTTTGGACTTCCTTTAGTTGTTTTCCTATCATTATTTGTTTCTGTTGAACTTAATATAACAACATTGTCTGCGGATTTTGGCTCTGTATAACTTATTTGCATACCAACTCTAATATATTCCAAGGAATCGCCAGACACATAATTGTAAATATTATCACAACTAACCTTATACGTTGCTGTTGCAACAACGTTAACTGGATCAATGCTCCAGTCATTTACTGTTGTTACTTGTAAATTTTCACTATTTATTTCTTCACCTTCACTTGTTTTTACTAAAATTTTATATTTTTTAGAATTTATAATTTCATTTATTACATTAATATTTTCAGAACTAATTGTTACCTTAAATTCTGTCTCAAAGCCTTTATTGCCATTCTTTTTCTGACTGCTTACCGTTTCATCAATATCAAATTTTACGCTTGTTAATGTTGAATTTTCGGTGGATTCTGATACAGTTGGTTCACTTTGTTCAAATTGTTCTTGAGAACAAATACCGATATTGTCCATTGGCAAATATTTTCTTGGACTAATATGAGGAGCTTTTGAACCGTTGTTACTATTATTAATAGAAATGTCAAAATGTAAGTGTGGACCACTAGATTTACCAGTATTTCCTACATAACCAATTATTTGCCCTTTTTGGACTGTTGCACCGGTTTTTATGCCAGAAGCGAATGATGCCAAATGCAAATACCTAGTTAATAATTCAGTACCATCAGAAAGCGTTACAACAATACCAATAGCATTGCCAGCAGTTTTATTATTATCCCATCTAAATTTAATAACGCCACTTTGAGCAGCATAAACTGGTACTTTACCAATATCTTCTGAATTAATTGTAAAATCAATGCCGCTATGAGTATTTTTATTATTATTTTTGTTCTCATTCCATGCTGACTCACTGTAAGTGCCGTCTCCTGCTTGAACATTGCAATAATAACCAGTTGTGCCGTCTTTAAAGTCGCCAACTAATTTCTCGTATTTTTTTACTGGCATTATCCATTTATCAACATCAGATGTTGTGGTAACGCTACCATTTTTAACAAAATTACTAACGTCTTGCCAAATTTCTTTTAATTTATTACTAGCTAAACTAGTTCCTGTACCTAAATCATGGTCTGCGTATGCTTTCCATTCTTTTTGCAAACTAGCAATGTAATCAGAAGTTTCTCTGTCATATACCAATCTTAATTTTCTAGCAACATTATCCATTACGTAATCTAAGAAATCCTCGCTACCCGTTGGACTAGCACCTTGATACATACTTCTAATTTCATTACCTTTTTCAAGATACCAGTATGTATACAATCTGTATAAACCTTTACCAAAATCTGTGGTAACACCAATTGACGTTCCCTCATATTTGTTACCATTTTCAGCGCTGATTCTTGGTCCCTCTAGACCTGGATCTATACAAAATGAAGTCATGGCTTCTGTCTTGTCAATACCTTCACAATCGTAATATGTTTTATAAACATAGTAATAGTTGTCCATATTGCTAACTGCACTGTAAAAATATCCTTCATTTTTGTAATTTAAATTTGCGGCTTTTAATTTCTTACATGCCTTATCTCCTGTACAGTTATATGAACGAACTCTTTCTATTCTGTAATTTTTGCAAACGTTTTCACCAGTACTAGCTGATGAAGTATCACTTATTGATGTATTGCCTCCTGTGCTAGATGAAGTTCCTGCCCCTGAAGTATTTGAGCTAGATGAACTATTTTGATCCGTTGTATCTTTTAAAGTATTATTTTCTGATGCGCAAGTTTTTTGAGTATATGGATTACCGTCCTTATCTTTTTCCATTTTGTTTACATAAACATAATTTTTTAACAAATTATTTTCTTTATCGTATTTATATAGCCATGTTTTATTATCCTTTGATACACGGTAGCATGCTGATACTTGTTCTTCGGAAGAGGAGCCATCTTGTTGTGCATTACATTTGCTTCGGTCTGCTTGAGGTTCTAGGTCTTTTCCATAACAAGATGTAGACGTATAATATGTACCTCTTGCTTTATTATAACAACACACATTCGTTGTTGTAGTGTTAGCTTTCACAACAAACATAAAGCGTAAATTTGTAACTTGGTCAGTACCATTTGCGTCTTTGTATGTTAGCTTAACAGTCATAGAAGTATTGTTTTTTAAAGATGTTAAATTATTAAATTTAAAAACGCCATTGGTTCTAGCATAGCTAAAATTCATGTTTACACCACTAGTATTACTTGTTACCGTAGCTTTTGGATTGCTATATGAACTGCTATCTTTACTACCTGGACAATTTTTTAAAATATTTCCGTAAAAATATTTGCTATTTTTCTCGTCAGTGGCATAATTACTTACATCAACTGATACTGTACAACTTCGTTCAGTTACAGCCTTTACTTGATTAGGAATCAAAATGTAAACGATTGTAAAAAGTAAAAGAAAATATTTATAACTTTTATTCTTCATATTAAACTATACTCTCCTTTCTCTTTTTATTTTTAATATATATATAACTTCCTACACCGCCACCTATTATTAAAATGATGACTGTTATTACAAGCCAATGTTTTTTTATAAAATTAGCAGTCTCAGCTATTATTCCCTGCTTTCTATTATCTTCATCTTTTTTAGTATTTTGAGATATATATGCATTTAATCCTAATGTAAATTCTTCATTTGATATATCATCTAACGTTATAAATTGTGAACAATAGAAGTAATCTGGGTTTTCCTGACAGCCCTGTTTAGTATAAAATCTATTTTGTCTTGGAACTGTAACATTTAATTCTTTAATGGCTGATTTGCCACATCTTTCATTTACTGGATAAACAGAAACTTTATAATTTTTTACTGAATACATATCTCCAGTTGATACATGAGCTTCACCATCATTTGAATCATTATAAGTTAAAGTTGTTTTGTTTTTACCATCACTTACGACTACATAAATATCTTCAGTTAAGTTGTATACGCCAATATCACCAATATAAGCGGTTTCAATGGCCTCTTCGCCAGTTTCTTCGTTTTCATATACGTATTCATAATCTAAGGGAGAAGCACTAGCACTTACGGCACCGGCAGCATTATTTACTTCAACTTGTTTTTCTAATGGGCACGTTTCCGCATGAACTACCGTACTAGATAACAGGCCCGCAAATATTGCAAATAAAAGATAATTTTTTTTCATATAAACCACTTCCTTATACTGTTTCTGCACTTACAAATTTATAGTTTTTATCAAATTTATATTTGACTTTATCATATGTAGCTTCGCCTTTGCAGATATCAGTATTTTTGAAATCGCCTAAATACATTTCTGTTAAGCTCGTTTCGCAAAAAGTAACATCCTTAGCTGCGTTGCTATAAATTCCCATTTTCATAATACCTTCAAATGATAACTCATAATAATAATCTTCGACAGTCATTTCATAGCCACCAGATACTTTAGTTAAATCACCTTTTCTACTAGCATATAAACCATCGGATTCATTACCGCTATCTGTTGTTCTAGAAATTGGAATAATACAATATGTATCATCACAAATTATTGCGTTAATACCATAGAAGAAGCCATCAGTTATCACGGTATTTTTATCTATTGTTGTATCTTTGAATTTAGCATCTAATACTTTATTAATAAATTTAATAGATAACTTTACATCGCCTAAGTCGGTATCAAGATCAAACATACTGGCACCAGTCATATAATCTATTAATGTAGAATCATTATAGAAAAGTCTACTTAAAGCATATAGAATTTTTATGTTTTTGTGAACATCTCCTGAATACATTGCTCCCCAATATACCTCATTAATAGTAGCAAGGTTATCTGTACTTTCAATAAAATCATTTATAGAATCTGCATCAAACCCTTTGATACTATCTTTTAGGTAATTTTCAAATTCACTGGTAGTTGGATTGTCTGGTGTTAGTTCTGGTTTTTTAGAAAATAGTTTTGTACATAAAAATATAATAAGACCAACTACTATGATAGCTATTATGGCAGTTATTATAATAGTTTTCTTATTCTTAAAGTCAATTTTAGTTTTACTTTTCATATCATACCTCTTTATCATTACTAACATAAGAATACCATTTTTTACAAGAAAAAACAATTTAATATTTATAAATTTTATAAAATTATATATTAAGAAAAATTATTCTATTTATTTTAAGAAAAGATAAAAAATCTGAACACAATTTAGCGGTTATTAGCGATTTTAGTAAAATAAATTTGACACTAGTTCTATCTTATGGTAAATTATATGTGCAATTAATTGGCAGAGTTTCATTTTTGTAGACGTGTCTATCACGAATGTCGGTTATAAGTATCTTATGACTGCCAAAAGAGAACATATCTAGATAGACTCCCCTATTAAAATATGGAACATACTAACTAATAGCATTAATATAAGGAAAGGAGAATAATTATGGCAAGATATACTGGTGCTCAATACAAAAAATCACGTCATCTTGGTTTTTCTACTTTAGAAAATGGTAAGGAATTAGCAAAAAGACCTTATGGTCCTGGTATTCACGGACAAGATCGTAAAAGAAAATTAAGTGAATATGGTGTTCAGTTACAAGAAAAACAAAAGGTTAGATTCATGTATGGTTTAAATGAAAAACAATTTGCTAAAACATTTAAACGTGCTACTAAGATGAATGGTATTACTGGTGAAAATCTACTTCGTTTATTAGAAACTAGATTAGATAACGTAGTTTACCGTATGGGTCTTGCAACTACTCGTCGTGCTGCTAGACAAGTTGTAAATCATGGACATATTACTGTTAATGGTATTAAAGTTAACATTCCATCTTACACTGTTAAACCTGGCGATGTAATTGCTGTTAAAGAACAATCTTTAGATCATCCAGCTATTAAAGCTGCTGTTGAGGCTACTTTAAATAGACCTGCTTATGTTGAATTTGACGCTAATAAATTATCTGGTACTTATGTTCGTTATCCAGATAGAAGCGAATTAAATCCAGAAATTAATGAAGCATTAATCGTTGAATACTATAATAGATAGTAGTAAAGAGAAAATCAAATATGGTTTTCTCTTTTTTGATTAAAAAAAGAGGCTGTTTTAGAAAGCAGTCTCTATTTTTCTTCTTTTGGAAGCATCGTAACTACGGTTTTATTATCAGTAACCATTTTATCAATTACTTTTTTAGCAGTAGTAACATTTAAAGATTTATAAATATCATATTCATTATCAATTATCTTATTATATGTCATAATGTTATCTTGAATATGTGCGTTCATATATTCGATGTCATCAAAGCCATAAATTACCGAGGCAATGTTACAACGAATACGGCGTTCTAAACGCTCTTTATTTAAAGTCATTTTCTTAAATGTTTCATCTAAAATTTTCACTATTTCTTTTGGGCATTTTGTTTCGGCACTTAATACGATTATTAAATAATCCTCACAAAGGCTAGCATTGCAACCTAATTTAGTAACTAAATTATTTTCTAGTAAGTATTCTCTAACTTCACTGGTTGAACCAAAGTTGGCATTTAAGATTATTCTTGGATAAATTAACTTTTCAACATCATTTAAGAAAACAAGTTCACTTTTCTTAATTTTATACGCAATTTTTACTTTTGGTGCTGAAACATTACCATATATTTCTTTTTCTGACTCAGCAACCTTTAAGCCTTCATTTGTTTTTATTTTAATAGGATTAGTATATTTAGCAAATGTCTTATTATTTTGATTTTCTCTAATCACAGTAGCTAAGTATTCAGGATTAAAATTTCCTGTTACTACTAAAAACATATTGCTAGGATGATAAAAGTTATCATATGCTGCATGAACGTCATCGATTGTAATACTTTTAACATCTTCTTCATCACCAGTAACAAAATACTTTCTTTGATCATGGGTATACAAAGCATTATTTAAGGCGTAATAAAGGACTTTGTAAGGATTATTCTTCCCCATTTTTACTTCGTTTAAGATTATTTTCTTTTCTTTTTCAATTAATTCTTTAGTAAAATAAGGATTTTGAACATAATCTAAAAGATGGGTAATGTTTTCTTCGATTTTATCTGAACCAAATACTTCATAAGAAGTAAAATCAAAAGTAGTAAAGGCATTGATTGATGTCCCTAGTTTATTATAAAAATCATGGGCTGTTTTATTAGGGCCTTCGTTAAATTTAATGTGTTCAAGAAAGTGAGCTAAGCCTTTTGGTACTTCAATAGTTTTAGAACCAACCTTAAATTTTGTATCAACACTACCATATTTAGCAGAAAAAGTTGCATAGTAGTTACTAACTTTATTATTGGGCCATAAATATACTTCTAAACCATTGTCAAGCTTATCAAAATAAATAGCCTCATTATATTTTAATAGTTCAATTTTCTTTAGCATTAATGCCTCCTAATAAGTAAACAGTACTTAGATTAATTTTTTTAGCTAAAGCTACTATTTCTTCTTTGGTAACATCGCCGATGTTTTGTAGGCGAGTTTGTAGGGTTGGTGCATCAATTAGATTATGGAATACATAATTATCTAAAACACTAGTTTGAATATCTAAACTTGATTTTAACTGATTAGTTAATGTTTCTCTAGCATAATCAATTTCTTCTTCTTTAAATTCACCTTTTTGCATTTCCTTTAAGGCTTTTTTGACTAATTCTACACATTTATCTTTATTTTCACGGTCAATACCCGCATAAACTGCTAAAGTATTATCTAATTTTTGATACATACTATATGTCGAATAGCACATACCGTTTTCTTCGCGTAAATATTGATTTAATTTATTAGATAAAGACCCATTACCGAAAATAGAATTGAAGTAATGAATTGTATAATTCTTTTCTTTATCTGTAAAGGTATCTGCATTAAATAACATTATTAATGATGATTGTTCATATTCACCGTCTTCCTCTATATCTGTTGCCTTACGAACATTCTTATTCTTTACTTCGAATGAGCAGTTATCTTTAGCTTTTGAATCATTAATATATTCTTTTGCTATAATCTTATCTACATTATCCATATCAAGATTACCAATAACATAGATATCACAAACGTAATCTTTTAATAATCTATTGTAGTATTTGTAAATATCTTCTTTGGTTATAAGCGCTAAGTCTTTTAAATCACCATTTATGTTTATACTACAAGGACTATTTTCATCCATTGTTTGAAAAGCTCTTTTAAAAGCATAACTAGCTGGACGTTCTTTTAAACTTTTTATATCTCTTTTTGTTAGATTAGTGATAACACTAAATAATTTTTCATCGGCAGCTTCGTTAGTAAAATTAGGGTTAAAAATAAATTCAAATGGTAATTTTAAAGCTTGATCTAAGTATCCTTTATCACAGAATACAGGGTCTAATATGTCTAAAATAAAGCTAATAAAAATGCTGTTGCCTACTCTTGATGAGGCGGTATAAAAGGAAGCATCATATAAGTCTTCTAATGCTTCTACTACTAATTTACGTTTATTGTATTTTTTGGAAGTATAGCCCAAGTAACGACGTAAAACGTTGGCAATGGTTACTTCTTCTTTTTCTAATTTATGACGAAAAATAACTTCCATGTGGCAAGTACGAAACTTGTCAGTTTTTATTGTATATAAATTATATGATTGATGTTTAAAATTTTTGTATTCCATAGATTAGCCTCCTAATAAGTATTATGGTTGTTTTTTTAATTATTAAACTTTAAAACTAGGAGTTTTTATTTCTTTCCTGAAGTTTTTCTGTTTCAACGGGATTATACCATTTAAGTAGTCCTTTATAGACTAGAACTAATTTATTATTATTTAAACGGTATAAATCACAAGTTTTACTATTTTCATCATAATTTTTAGTGGCATACATTAAGCTATCATTTATATAAAGGAATGAGTTAACACCTTCTGATATAGTCATGTTGATAATACCATTGTATATCATTAATTTGCCTTGATAATTTTCATAGTCTTTTATGTAATAAATGCTATCTTTATTTTCACTAATTACTAAAGAGTCTTCATTGACATTATTACTTATAACTGAACTTTTACCATTTTTAACATATTCTAGAGTGTTACTATCATTTTCTTTTACTAGATAAACAAGACCAACTTCTGCACTAGACTTTTTAATACTACTATTAACGTTTTCTTTAACCAATTTAGCTTCAGCGGCCGTTTTAGAACTTACTTTCGCAAAGTAAAGATTAGTATCTTCTTTAAAGTAAATGCCATCTCCACTTAAGAATGTTACTTCAATATCATCTTTTACACTATCTTTAATTAATGAAGGAGTGTTGGTATCTACTTGGAAATATAGGCCATTTTCTTTATTTTTTTCTATGTCTTCTTTGAATTGGTCTAAAGAAGTATAGCTTGCTAAGTCAAAGGTGTTATCCCAATTCATCTTTGTATAAATTAATTTATGATCAGTTATGTCATTTAAGTATACTTGATTTAAACTACTTGCTAACAAGGTTTTGGTTTGATTATTTTGATAGTAAATATCATAAGCAGATACAGTATAGTTTTTAGCATAATCACGCATAGCGTTACGGATTTCTACTAATTTGGCTTCTTCTTGATTAGCTTTTAATTCTTCAGCGGTTACACCAGGAGTATCTTCTGATAAGGGACTAAATTTTTTATCACTGGTAGCTAAGCTATCTTTAATATTATTATAAATATTTATGGTATCTTCGGTTTTAGTGGTATACATGAACTTTGTAAAGTTAGCATTATAAGTTAATAGTTCAACAATATTTAATAATATTCTATCATTGGCAAAAGTATTAAAATTATAAACATAATAATTTAAGGTTTCATCATTATTTAAAGTAGAATAAAGCATTTTTTTACCATCTTTACTCAAAATGATGTCTTCATATGATTTACTTACGGTATCAACACTGCCTGAATCAATGTCTTTTACTAAAAGCGCATTGTCTTTTTCATAGATAACATAACTTAAAGATACATCTAGTAATTTAGTAACGTTACTATCAATTAAATATGATGAGGAACTTTTACGATTATAAACGTATAAATCATTATTATTTTCTATATAATAAACATATTTATCATCACTACTAAAGCCATAAGTCTTAGCATTATTAGTTAATATTTTCTTATTATCAGTACTAGTTGTATCTAGTAAATAAAGATTCTTATTATCAGTATACAGAATATATCTAATATCTTCGTTAGCATACACTATATCAGCATCATCAATTTTATCAATGTTATTTAAATCGCGATTCTTAGTTATTACTAAAAGATGGTTGTTGGCATCTCTAAATACAATTGGATAGTCAGGATTAACATTAGTTCTAAATAAACTACCAATTAAAAGCAAAAATATTGATAAAAATAAGATACTAAATACAATTAAATATGATTTAGTTGATTTTATTAAGTGATTACTTTCTATTTCTTCTTGGGTTATCGTTAAATTTTTTTCTTTCTTTTTCACGTTTTACACCTCTGTTTATATTATCTTATTAAATATAATAAAAGTCAAATTAATAATAAATTTCTTGTAAATTTCCTTTATTATATAATGATTAATTATTTATTAAAAAATTCGTATTCTTTTATTAGAAAATTATCTGTCATCCCTGAAATATAATCGATTACAACTCGTTCTTTAGAAGTGTTTTTCTTATATTCTTCATTCATGTACTTATAAAAATAAATGTAGACATGGCTTTCTTCTCCATTTTGTTTTAAGTCTTCTAAACATTTAGCAAAAACTGTTTCTATCATGTGTTTCCAGATTTGTCTTTCTTCTTTAGTACTAGCTTTAGCATAAATATGTTCATAATTAAATTTTTTAATTTGACTAAGGTTATTAAAAGCTTCTTTACTCATTTTAATATAGTCTTTGCCATAACTGTTTAAGATGATATCTTCAATAAAGTAATTTACTATCTCACGATTGGTTTTGCCTACTTTTCTAAAAACATCAATATCTAATTCTTCTTTAGATAGAATATGTAGTCTTAAGGCATCTTCAATATCACGGCCAAGGTAGGAAATTATGTCACTAATTCTTACTACACACCCTTCTAAAGTACAGGGAATAAGGCTGGTATTAGCATTTTTATCTTGATATGTACTTTTATATTCTTCTAAAACTTCTTCATAAGTTTTTTTCTTAGGTCGGTAGCACTCTAGCTCTAATTCGCCGTTGTGGCACATTATAGCGTCAACAACTTGCATGGTTAGGTTAAGGCCAACACCATGATTTTCAATAAATTCTAATTTCCGAACGCTTTGAATATTATGATTAAAATAACCTTCTCCTACTTTTAAAGAGATATCATTTAAGATTGATTCCCCAACATGACCGAAAGGCGTATGACCAATATCATGACCGAGGCTGGCGGCTTCGATTAAATCTTCGTTTAAACCCAAAGCTCGACCAATTGTTCGCCCGATTTTGCTAGTTAATTGAACATGAACAGCTCGCGTTGCAACATTATCATTACCTGATGAGGTAAATACTTGCGTTTTATTCATGTATCTTGTATAGGCAAGTGAATAAATGATACGGTCAGCATCGTGAAAAAAAGGAGGACGGTAATATTCTTTTTCTTCTTTTAATCTTATAGCCTCTTTATTTTTACAAGCGTTTGGTCCTAAGTTAGAGTCAAAGTACATTGTTTCTTTGATATTTTTTAATATTTCTTCTTTCATATTAGAGAGTCCTTTCTAAATTTATTATTTTTTTCTTTTGTAATGTATTTATATTATTTTTAGTCAATACTGTATTTTATCAATAAAAGTATTCTAGTAAGATATCTAGTTAGGTATAACAGGAACATGCTAAATTTGCCAGCTTTATTATAAGTTTTTTCAAAGTAGGCTTGGCTTCTTTTTAGGGCATCATATTTTTTAATACGTTTAAGACTTTTATCTATTGATACTGAATGGTCATGAACGACGTCGACGTTATTGCAAACAATAATATTTTTATTCAATCTTTTAGTTTTAACTCCCATGATATTTTCTTCATAGTACAAAAAGACATTTTCATCAAAATATCCCATATCAACAACGTGTTTACTGCTAATTAGAAAGAAGCATCCAGAAACAGTATCTACTTTACTTATGTCTTTATGATAATATTCATTAGGATAGCTTAATTCTCTTGCCAAAACCTTTTTGCCAAAATAAACAATATTTTGTTTAATATCTTGCCAGACAGTTGGTACTTTAAAACCACGGCTAACTTCATTATTTTGAATGATAGTTGGCCCAACAACAACACACTTACTGTTTAGATGGCTTACAAGTTCTTTAATATCTTCTTCACTATCAATTATGATGTCACTATTGGAAATAATGATATTAAGTTCTTGGTATTTTTCGATTAAATATTTACACCCAACGTTTAGAGCGTAACTATACCCTTTATTAGCGCCACTATCAATGATTGTTATCTTCTTACTAGCTAATTTTTGTAACTGATGTAAAGAATCGTCAGTACTTTTATTATCAACGACAACAATTTCTGTTAAACATTTATAGTTTTTGACGTTATCTAAAAGGCGTTTAGTGGTTATAAAATCATTATAATTAATTATTATCATTCCTGTCATTTTAAAGGCCCTCCTACTCTACTTGCATCTTTATTATTTGATCTTTTGATACCCCATTTAAATAAGCCTTGACTGGCATAGCTTTTTTACCACTTGGTTTTAATTCAATTATATAGTACCAACCATCTTGACAACCGATTGCTAATGTATTTTTAGTCACTTCAATTTGTTTTATTTTTGAGTTTCCCTTTACAAAGTAACCGGCTAAAACTTTTATTTCTTCGCCATTTAATTTAAAGTTAGCAAGAGGCCATGGATTTAAGCCTCGAACTTGACGCTCTAGTTCGACACCAGATTTAGTAAAATCAAGATGCTCATCTTCTCTTGTGACGTTATAGGCATAAGTTGCAATGGTATTATCTTGTTTTTGACGATTATTTGTTCCTTCTATAATACTTGGTAAAGTTTCAATTAGAAGTTTGGGGGCTAATGTCATTAGATTATCATGAATATCACCAACAGTATCACTAGGTTTAATTTGGTACTCTACCGCGCTAATGATATCACCAGTATCCATTTTTTCATCCATATACATAATAGTTACACCAGTTTTTTGATAACCATCTATAATAGCATGATGAAGAGGTGCTCCACCACGAAGATATGGTAAAAGAGAGGCATGAACATTGATACAGCCAAGACGTGGTGTGTCTAAAAGAATTTTAGGGATAATTTGCCCATAGGCACAAGTAATAATAATATCTGGATTAGCTTTAATTATTTCTTCATAATCATTTCTTATTTTAACAGGTTGAAAAATAGGAATATTGTACTTTTTGGCGGTCGCCGCAACGGGAGTATCTGTTAAAATTTTATGACGCCCTACTTGTTTATTAGGTTGAGAAACAACCATTATAACATTAGTATTTTTAATTAAACTTTCTAAAACGGGAACTGCAAAATCAGGAGTTCCCATAAATATAACGCGTAAGTCTTTCATTAATATCACCGTCTTCATTATAAGGTATTTTCTTAAAAATGAAAAGCTAATTATCTTTTTTGTAAATATTTAATAAAAAAAGGAAAAAGCCACGGAAAGCTTAAAAAAATGAAAATTTAAAATTATTTTTTATAAAAATTAAAAGTTTAGTAAATATTTACAAAGAATTTATACATAAGCTATTGTAATTTATATATTAATATGATAGATTATAAGAGCAAGGAAAATTCCGAAATCTTGATTCAAAAGAACACCTAACTATTTATCTTTTGAACCATTTCCTTGCGCCTTAGTGAATTTAAGAGCTTTTGGCTCTTTTTTTATAAGAAATTTATAGAATGGCTAAAATTCTTGAATATTTTTTTTATTTTGATATACTAATTTTGTAATCAAAAACGATTACTTGAAAAGAGGAGTTAACATGGAACTAAAAGGAAGTAAAACTGAACAAAATTTACTTAAAGCATTTGCTGGCGAATCACAAGCAAGAAATAAATATACTTTCTATGCTTCAAAAGCTAAAAAAGAAGGATATGAACAATACGCTGAAATCTTTGAAGAAACTGCTAATAATGAAAAAGAACATGCTAAAATGTGGTTTAAAGAACTACACGATGGTAAGATTCCAACAACTTTAGAAAATTTAGAAGATGCTGCTAATGGAGAAAATTATGAATGGACTGATATGTACCAAGAATTTGCCCAAACAGCTCGCGAAGAAGGTTTTTTAGAATTAGCTAAAAAATTTGAAGCCGTTGGGGAAATCGAACGTCATCATGAAGAAAGATACCGTAAACTTATTGCTAATATTGAAGGCGGCGTTGTATTCTCTAGTGATGGTGATAGAATTTGGCAATGTCGTAACTGTGGACATATTGTAATTGGTAAATATGCTCCAGAAGTATGCCCAGTATGTAATCATCCACAAAGTTTCTTTGAAATTAAAAAAGAAAATTATTAAGATTTTAAAACTTCCTTGGCGAAGTTTTTTTCTTTTTAATCTTCACTTTTAAAGTATTATATTTTTATATTTTAATGTTTCTAAGCTATTATTTTTGATTCTCTCTGACAATTTTTTATTAAGAAAAGTAATCATGGACATAGCTTTCTAGATCTTTAAGTGATTTTTGCCAAAAATAAAACCCAATTGGAAGTTCGATGCCTACTAATAACGATTGCATCTTAAATTATCCAACTGGGATTTTTTAATTAATATTTTTAAAGTAATTATTTTAGTCTTCTTTTTGTTCTAATTTATTAATAGCCATATTTGTTACTTCAATAGCCTTTTGTCTTAAAGATTCAACAGCTTCTTCTAAAACTGGAGTCCCCTTTTCTTTAACATAGTCTACCAAGTCCGCCATAGAACGTTCAATTTCATTAGCTTTCTTTTTGGCAATTTTACCGACTTTTTCCATACTTAAATCGTCAAGTTCTTTTTTGATTTTTTTGATATTTTTATCAACATATTTCTTTACATCATCAGAATCAATATCTTTTACTTTCTTCATAAAATCATCAAAGGCTGCCATTAAATCAGCTCTAGTTTCTTTTCCTGATTTAGGAGCAAGTAATACACCAAGGGCAGCACCGGCAGCCATACCGCCAACTAAAGTGGCAACAGTTTTTTTCTTCATAATTAATATCCTCTTTTCTATTAATATAATTTAATTATACTATATTTTCCTTTTTATTATATGAAATTTATGTGAATTTATACATTTATATGTAAATCGTCTAAAAAACTTTCCTAAGTTATATTTCATCATTAATTTACACTTTAAAACAGAAATGCTATAATAAAGATATTGAAAGGAATTAGCGCATGAAATACTTTTTAAATTTCTTTGGACATTTACACACAGTTAATCTTCATCGCTTTAAAGTTTTTATTTTATGTTGTAAGGCTGGTATTCCGTGGCAAGGGTTTGTACATGATTTATCCAAATATAGTCCTGTTGAATTTTTTGAAGGAGTTAAGTATTATGCTAAGGGAAAGTATTCACCAATAATCAATGCAAAAAAAGATAAAGGTTATTCGATGGCGTGGTTGCATCATAAAGGAAGAAATAAGCACCATCATGAATATTGGTTCGATTATGCAGCTCCCCTAAAGGCTCCCGTTATTCCTTATAAATATGCAGTTGAGATGATTTGTGATATGATTGCAGCGTCAAAAACTTATCAAGGGAAAAAATATACAAATATGTCAGCATATTATTATTGGAATAAAACAAGAGATGCAGCCATGGTGAATCGCAAAATTCAAGGGTTTATTACTGAAGTATTAGAATACTTAGGGGCAAATGGTGAAAAAGAAACAATTAATTCTAAATATTTAAAAAGTGTTTATGAAAAGCATACAAAGAAAAAAATAGAAAAGGAAGATAAAAATGAAAAAAATAGCAAATAAAATCGGAAGTAATACTGTTTATTGTGGAAGTAACATCTTTGCAGGAAATCTTGATAAGTATCATTTTTTAATTAAATATGATTATCAATCTAGCGTTTATACTTTGAGCTTTAGTATAGATGTCAAAAAGGATATTAAGAAATTGGCTGATAATATTAAAAAAATAAATAAAGATGCGATCATAAGTTACAATAATAAAAATTTGCAAATTGTTGGCTCAGTTACTAATAAAAAATTCTTACCAGAAATAATAAATCCTCTACTAGAAGTTACAAAGAAGTATCTTGATAACGTTGAGGCTAAGGAAGTTTGTCGTCATTGTAAAGAAGTTAAAGAAACTTTTCTAGTAAATAATGATTGTGAAATAAGCTTTTTCTGTGATGATTGTTACAATGAAATTAAAAAATCAATTAATTACAAAAAGGAGAAATATAATAAGCTAAAGGAAAATATATTCTTAGGTATTATTGGTTCTGTAATAGGTTGTATTCCAGGTGTTCTACTTTGGATATTGTTTGGCTTTATTGGAATAGAGTCAGGAATTGCTGGCATTGCTATTACAATGGGTAGTGCAGTATTCTATAAGAAATTTGCTCATAACATAAAATTGCCAGGTATTATTATTTCAACTGTTATTGGTTTATTTATGGTTTTTGTTGCTCATGAACTTAACAGTGCCATATACATTTATAATCTATATAAAGACGAATACATAATTAGCTTATTTGATGCTTATAAAGCTATTCCTTATTATTTGAAGACTATTAAAGACTTCCCAAAATTATTTACTAGTGGCTTAATTAGTGGTTATATTTTATCAGTAATCGGTATATTCACATCTTATAGTTTACAAAGACAAAATGCTAATACTTATGAAATTAAAAAAATAGGAGATTAAAATGAAGAAATTAAAAGTTTTTACTTTATTAATTGGATTAATTTTGCTATCAGGATGCAGTTTACCATTTCAAAGTAGTGATTATCCAGCTTGGAAAACCAATGGCTTAATAGAAAGTACAGATGGTTCAAAAGGATATATGGGATTATACGTTGGGGATACAGCTAAAACGAGCGAATTTAACATCACATTAGAAGAAGTTAAAACCGAAGATAATCAATTAATTATTACTTTAAAAATTGAAAATACAACTAATAAAAAGCAAGCATTAAGTAATCGTGATTTCCCACTTATGTGGAATTTAGATAAAGAAACTTCATCTTATACTTATCCAATTGAAGAAGAAGAAAAAAATACATTATATACTTTTAATATTAATGAAACAAAGGACATTACTATTAAGTATGAATTAAAAAGTAATATTGTTAAACCTTATGCCATTTATTATGGTGAAGTTTATGATGATAACTCCAATGGTAACTCATATTACTTTTATATAAAATAAATTTAAGAATAGCAAGAATTAGTTTTAGTTCTTGTTTTTTTATTAGTTTGATGATTTTATTAAAGCATAGTTAAAAATTTTAGAGAAGGCTTCTTAATTAATAGTAAAATGGGAAAGTTAAGATTAAGTAATTGCTTTTTTATAGTAAACTCAATTGGTTTATACAATTAAATTTGATTCTTTATTTATTTGTAAATCATATGACTTATGATCTTACTAAAAAAATTCTATAAGTTCGGCTCTTAAATTTTTAATATCTATTATTATAATTAAGAAAAGTATTAAATAATCAGCTAAATACCCTACTTTATAGGCAAAAAATTCGTTAATAAAACGTAAAGTTGTAGTACCACAATATGATAATATGCTATAATAATTGGGAGGAGAGATAAAAGATGAATAGAAAATTGCAAAAAAGTATTGCTCTTGGTTTAGTAAGTGTAACTTTGCTTAGTGGATGTGGCGCAAAAACAATACCAACTTTAGAAAATGGTGAACAAGCCATAGTAACATTTAATGATGATGTAAAAATAAGCGTAAATGATTTTTACAATTCAATGAAAGATAAGTATGGTATTAGTGTAGTTTTAAATTTAATAGATAAAACCATTTTAGAGAAAAAATATGCTGATAATCTAGAAGAGGCAAAAAGCTATGCTGAAAATTTAGCAAAACAAGTAAAAGATTATTATGGTGATAATTTAGATAGTATCTTAAGTCAAGCTAATTTTGATTCAATTGAAGATTATACTGACTATGTATATTTAAGTAAACTTCAAAATAATGCAGCTGAAGATTATGCTAAAGGTAAAATTACTGATAAGCAAATTAAAAAATACTATGATGATGAAATTAAACCTGATATTAAAGTTTCTCATATTTTGTTTAGTGTAGAATATGATTCTAATGCTACTACTGATGAAAAAACTACTGCTAAAAATGAAGCTAAAGCCAAAGCTCAAGAAGCTCTTGATAAATTAAAGGCTGCTGGCAATGATGATATTGCTACTAAATTTAGTGAACTTGCTAAAGAATATTCAAATGATGATGCTACAAAAGACAACGGCGGCGATTTAGGTTGGATTAACACTGATACGTTGGATTCAACTTATAAAAACTTAGTTGATGAAGCATATAAATTGAAAGATGGTGCTTACTCAGCAACAATTGTTGAAACTGAATTAGGTTATCATTTAATTTACCGCGCTGAAACTAAAGAAAAAGCTTCATTAGATTCAGTTAAGGATACAATTGTTGATGCTTTAGTTAGTGATTACTTAAGTGAAAACCAAGAAGCTTATATTAAATCAATGCAAGAAGTTAGAAAAGAATATGGTATGGATATTATTGATGATGATTTAGCTAAAAAATATACAAATTATATTCAAAATTCATTACTACAAATTCAAGAAAGTAAAAATAATTCTTCAAGCAATTAGTAATTAAAAAATGTTACCGATGATGTAACATTTTTTATTTGCATTGTATTAATGAGTGTGTAAAAAATTCTATTATAAATGGAATCTACTATATGTGAAAAATTTCTACCAAATCTATTTTATATAGTTAAAACTTAGTTTTAATATCTTCTAGCTTTAAACATATTAATTTATTATTACCGTTAAAACTTTTATCTCAATTATCTTGTTCGATTAATTTATTAATAGATTCCATATTATATCCTTTAGCATAAAGTTTGCTTTTTAACATATAGTTAAATTTAGGACCACTATATTTGGCAACTAAGGCTTTTTTGACTTTAAGATAATCTTTTTCTAAGGCTTGTGTATCATCACTGAAATCAAATCGGTTTATACAAGAGTTTATCTGATTACTCGTATATCCCAAATTTATTAAATAACTATAAAACTTAGATTTTTTAACTTTACTGCTGTATTTTTCATAGTTGCTAGCTTTTTTATTAATTGCTTTCTGGCTACGTTCATACCACGTTTTTTCTGGTATGGCTTCTAATGATGACAAAACAATATTTTCAGCAACGCCTTTTTCTATTAAAGCATTTTTAATCTTATTAAATCCATCTAAGCTTAGATTAATTTTATCATTTATAAAAGCGCTGGCGTATTTATAATCATCCAAATACCCTTCTTTTTTTAAACGTTCAATTATTTCCGTTTGAATATTTAAAGAATAGGTTGCTAAATATCTTTGGGTTTCTTGAATACTATGATATTTTTTACTTAAAAATAGTAGCGCTTTATAATAGGCCTCTTCTTTTTGATTATCCATTAAAATACTTTCTTCCACTGTCTTGGTTATTTTTTTGGTTAACAAAAGATTATATTTTAAAATTATATTGTCATAAAGTAGCAGTACACGCCCATCTTCTAAATATATTTTATAAGTATTTTTTCCACATTTTTGATACTTTACTATTTTCATGGTATCACCTGCTTTCAAATTATCATATTAATTAAAATAAAGTCAAGAAAAAACAAGTATTGCTACTTGTTATCCAACATAATCCATTGGTTTTATTTGTTTATCTTGGTTCTTGTCATTAGCAGTAATTTGCATTAAGAAAGCTGCCAAGTCATCATTATCCTTTTGAGATAATTTTTCTTCTGGTTCTTTTATTTCGTTCGGACTTGCTGGAGCTTCTGTTCTAAGGGTTCCGTTTAAGAAGTCACTTAAATTTATAGGAGCTGTTGATTCGTTATATTCCTCTCCTACTTCACTTGCTAATACTGGCTTTGTGATTTTTTCTTTTTTCTCAGCTTGGCCATTAATTATACGTTCTTTTATGGCTTCAGCATCACTGATTACTGGCTCTTTTTGAGATACGCCAGCTGTTTCTATTACCGGTTCTATCTTTTTAACAAGTAAACCTCTTTTTGGTTTAGTAGAAACAATATTGTTTGGTTCTTGAATAGCTTTAGGTTCTAGCAAATCTTTAAATTCAGCTTCCTCAATAGCATTAGGAATTGTCTCTTGATGAGATTGTTGTTCTTCTTTCGTTTCAAAATCTATAATATTATCTTGGCTTGATGCAAAAATATCATCAAAATTTATTTCATTGGTTGATGTTTCTTTACTTTGAGTTATAGAGTCAAGTTTTGATGATGATGATTGTTTGGTATTGATATCTGGTTCAACAGACTCATCATCATTATTTTCAATGCCGAAAATATTTGTTGGATCAAAATCTATTGTTGTATCTTTAGATGGATGATTATTTGCTCTACTTGGAATGGCAGCTTCTTTAGAAACATTTTCAAAATCAAGACCAATTGCATTATCAAAGAAAGATGAATTTCTCTCTGGTTCAGCAGCTTGGGTGTTTGGTGTATCAAAGGCGAATGTAGAATAAGTTGGCATTGTTGGTACACTCTCTTTTTCTTGTGCTACTTGTTTTGGTGTTGATAGTTCTTGGTGATGTTCTCCTTTTAAAATACTATTTAATTCATGCTTAATGTGTTCAATTTCACTATACTTTTCATTAACAAAAGTAATAATATTTTGTTTCTTTTGATTTAGAGTTTCTATTTTTGTATCAACATTGGCTACTTCTTCGTCAATACTTGCTCCTAAATATTCAATATATTTACTCAAAGTTTCATTATCACGGTAATCGTAGATATTAACGTTGATATAACAATTAGTTTTTAGATATAATGACAATACTTTATTGTATAGTTCATCTAATAAATACTCTAATTCTTCTCTATAACCTTCTATCTTTTTATCATCTTTCTTACTGCGTAAACTATTACTGATTAAAGCACTATATTTACCATTTATATCTTTTAATCTAGAAATAGAATTGGCTAATGTGTCGTAATATTCACCAAAATACGTATGCCATGCTGTTTCATCAAATGGCAATTCCATTAAACCGGCATTTCTGATGCTTGTATATAGAAATTTATTTTCTTTTTCATAATCTAGTGGTTTTTGCTTATAATTTAGAAGTGATTTTCTATAATTATATAATTCCTTTAATTCGTTTTCGATTGGCTCAAGTGGTTCATTATCAACAGTTGGTTCTTCAATTGAATCTAGGATTTTACTATATCTATCACAATTTTTTCGGTATTCTTCTTTTAAATCTAATGGAACATTAACTACATTAGCAACATAACTGCGGTAAATTCTAACTAAATTGGCATATGTTATAGAAACTTTTGTATCTGTATACTCTCCTAATATCATATTTTTTAATTCGGAGATATCCATACGCATTAAGTTATATAACTCCATTTGAAGTTTAGTAATATCATTACTTATTCTCTTTAATGTTTTTTTGATTTTTTCTGTGCAGACAAACGTAAAAGTTTCATGTTCTAGAGAGCTTTTTTTAGCTCTCAAGCCTTTAATTTTTTCAATAACAGGTCCGTTTAAAACTACTTTTCCTTCTAAAACAGAAGCACGTATTTTATTTATTTCTCTTTCAATTTTCTTTACTTCTTCATCTTCAGCAGTATAATCACGGTCTGATTCTAAAGTGTTTTTAGTAGTTTCTTGATCTCTTTTTTTAGCTTCAATTCTAACTATTTGATCTTCTAACCACTTTATTAAAGAAGCACGGTAATCTTCAAACGAACTTAACGGAGATGACGAGATGGCATTACAGCAAGCTGATTTAATGGCTTGTTTTTTATCATCAAAAGCTTGATAAATGCTTTCAGCTTGACCAGATAAGTTATCAATTTCCATATCAATATTAGCATAATCTTGCCATAATTGATCAAGTTCACTTCTTGGAGCATTTGTCATTTTTGCAAAATCAATTTTATTTTGGCATACTTTTAACCATTCATTTAATTTTTTGATTTTTTTATTAATTTCATCTATTCTAACAATTGAAGTATCATCCATTATATCTTGTGAAGATACACGCTCAATTATGGCTAGAATGCTAGCTAAAGGAGCATCTTTTAGCATATTATTTATTTCTTCAATAGAGTATTCCATCAAAGTTTGAAAACTATCCTCTAATTGTGTGCCAAATTCTACCGCATTTACCATACAAGCACTCCTTACTATCTTTATCTATACTCATTAATTATCTTATAAAAATAAGAAAAAAGCAAGGCCTATAACATAATTTTCCAAAATTGTCGTTTACTATAAATAAACGCGAGCAAATTTATTTTTCTAAAAATGCCAATTTTAATAACCTTGATATAACTTATTTAAGTACTCTTTTTCTGAAATATAATTAAAGTAATGCAAAACGTTTAGCTGTAATTTGTTTTTTTGAAAATCATCATCATACTTAATCTTATTGTATGGCAAATCATATATATTTCTTTCTAATAAAAATTTATTTTCTAAATATTTCTTTGATTTTATTAAATTAATTAATTTTACAAATAAAAAAGTGATAACAAACAAGCTGTTTATTTTGCTGGTAAAACTATACATAGTAAATAAAATAAGACTTAATATGGAAATGTATAAGAAAATTTGATTTACCTTTAAATATGGGAAAAAAACATATAATATATTTTTAAAAAAATTATAACCATCTAGAGGATAAATAGGCATAATATTAAAAATAATAATACTTAAATTTAAATTTTTAAACATTTCATAACTGTAATTATTGATTATATTTTTTTTAAATAAAGCAAAAAAGATGATGAATAATAACAATTGATTAATTATACCGGCACTGCTAATAAGTATTTCTTTTTTAGGATCAAAATTTAAAAGCTTGTTCGTCTTTATTATGCCACCAAAAGGAAATATTTTAATGCTAGTAATGCTGACATTGAATTTTAATAGCCAAAACAAATGACCTAATTCATGAAAAATTATGATGATAGCAGTAATAATAACCTGTTTGTAGGCGCCAGCTAAACATAGTAAGAAAATTAAAATATATGTTGTGGTATCAAGCTTTATAAGTTTCATAGTCTAGATATGTACCATCTTTATCAATTGTTAAATATAAAAACTCACTAAGCGTTGGGGCAAGGCTTTTATGTTCTTCGACATAATCATATAAATTTAAAGTACTTATATCAATATTGGAGTACCAAATGTCAACACCATCTACTCCTTGGACTATGCATGTTGGACCTAAATCATCTTTTTCTCCTAAGAAAACTATAACTCCACTAGTAATAACGGGTACAATATAATTTGCACCTACTTGCATCTTTTTGCCATTTAGATAAGATTCTTCAGTTTGGTATGCTAAAGTTTCATTAAAAACCGGTGTTGTATCAAGATTTATTTTAGGTAAAACATCGCCAAAATATTTATTATATATGTCATTTATTTTAGCAAAACTAAATTGCCTGGTTAATACTTCATTTGTAAAGAAATTTCGACATTCTTGGTTGCTTCTAATTAATATAATACTCAGCATTAAAAAAATAATACTTAATAAAAATTTTGATAAATAAATACTTAAATTTTTATTGAATTTAGGACAATTTTTCTTTGACTCACAATATTCTTTTATTAGAGCATTTTCCAACTTTATCACCTAATAAATTGTATGGGTAAACATTAAAAATAAGACTAGTATGGTCAAAAAATATAATGTTTAATAGTTCTTTATTACTCTTCTATTATCATTTTTTCATTGAAACTATAATAACCATTATCACTAATAATTATATGATCTAAAATTGGAATGGACATAGTTTTACCAATTGCTATCAAGTTTTTAGTTAATTCTCTATCTTGAGGACTTGGATTTAGATTTCCCGATGGATGATTATGAAGCAAAATAATAGAACTGGCCGATGATCTTATGGCTTCTTTAAATATTTCTCTTGGATGAACTAATGATTTATTAACCGTACCACAAAAGATAGTTTTGTAGCTTATTAACTGACTGGCATTATCTAAAAATACACCAACTACTTTTTCTTGGGTTAACCCCTTAAAATCATATTTAAATGAATCGTATACTATTTTTGCATTTGTTAATTTAGTTTTTTCCTTCTTTGTAGATAAGCAACGTTTACCTAATTCAATAGCTGCCATTATGCTAAGAGCACCAACCTCTCCAACGCCTGGTGTGGTTTTTAATTCTTCAACACTTTTATTTGCAAGTTCGGTTAATCCGCCAGCATCACTTAAAATATTTGCAGCAATTTCTTTAACGTTATGATTTTTGGTACCGCATCTTAAAATAATAGCAAGTAATTCATCATCACTCAATGATTGAAAGCCATATTTTTTTGCGCGGGTTCTAGGCCTTAATTCTTCATCTAATTCTTTGATTTTATATTTTTCCACTACTTAGTTCCTCCGTTAATTTTTTCAAAATTAATTCAAAATTGCTATCTTCCGTTTTTTCTAATAACATTTCATAATTGTTAATAGTATTTGTTGCGTCATTTGAAATATTGATGGCTTTTAAGTAAAAATTAATATTGTTTGTCTGATAATAATTTTTAACCCGATTTATTATACCTTCATTATTCAAAATTACTGTATATACACGGTATAAATCTTCATCATTAACGACCATGCCAGAATTAGACGCGGCAAAATTTAGAGCGTTCTCTTTATTTTTAAAAACACCAATTTGAAAAGCATAAGCTTGTGTATTTATATTGCTTACAGCTATTTGTGATTGCTGATCAAATTTTTTCAAAAAAAACATACCAAAAATAAATCCGCACGTAATCGCCAATATTATACTTATTAACATTTTTTTCATGAAATCACCACTTTTATGGTATAACAATTAAAATTAATATTTTGTCATTTTTAGGTACCTATTTATATATATTACGTTTTTGTTGTAGATTTCCTTCTTTTTTTAATATTTCTTAATATTATTTTTAAATTGTTTGAAATTTTAAGAACTTATTTAAGTGAGTTATGTTTCTAAACTATTAAAGGATTAGCGTTATATGGCTAATCCCCAGACTGTTGACAAATAGGTAGAATTTTTACTTATTTGTCTTTTATTTTGTAAAAATAATAAAAATTTTCAATATAA